>JAJDVI010000036.1 GCA_022826195.1 Acidobacteriota bacterium | reverse complement strand
GATCACCTTCTCCAATGCCTCCTCGAAGGTGGGGATCGTCCGCTTCCGGCCGGTCACCAGTTCCCCGCGCCGCCGCGCCGCAAGGTTCAGGGCGCACTTCTCGCGGGCCTCGGCGAGGCTGACGTGGGGCCAGGACCCGAGTCCGAGGTTGCGCTGGCGGCCGTCCAGATTGATGCGCTGCGCCCAGGACTTGGCCAGGTGGCCGCGGGTCGTATGCTTGACGAGCAGTGAGAGGCCACCGGAGCCGCGTCCGTCGCCGTAGCGTCCGGGCTGTTCAATGGTGGCGACGAAGCGGGCGGAGAGTCGGTAGGGTCGTTCCATCATGAGTTTTTCGTTCCTGCGGAGGGTTCCTGGTTCCTACAGCTACCAAGTGAATATCAGAAAAACGACGGGAACGAGCGGGTTGCGACCGTTCCCGGATGGAACATTGTAGCACGCTAAGATATTGATATACCACGGCTATGGGAGCATTGAAAGGCACCCATCGGAACCGTATAGAACGGCGGGAATGCCGACCGGAGGTCGGCGGTCCAAGCCGGGTGCGTCACCTCCGCCGCGGAGCTCCACGCCGATACGGGAGCCACCCTTCCACATGGGGGTTACGACGTGCGCGGCGCGGCGCGCCGCGCGTGCCGGTCTGGAGACCGGCGGTCCCAGCCGGGTGCGTCACCCGCGCGGATCAGCGATACGCCACGATGTTGTGGGCGGGGAGGGTGAGGCGGTCCTCGATCACGCCACCTGCTCTTTCGATGCGTTCTGACAGCTCCGGGAGAGTCATCAGCTCGCGGTAGCCGGTGTTCAGCTCGTCGGCGAAGGCGCGGTAGAAGAGGCGGACGGCCAGGCGGTCCCGGGGGCTGCTGGAGATCTGGAGTCCGCCCGGCTTGAGGAACTTCCGGAAGTGGGCGATGAGCTTCGCCTTTCCCGGATCGGGGAAGTGTTCGATGAGGCCCCAGTCGATGCCGACATCGAAGCGGGGCTCGGGGGCCACGTCGAAGAAGTTCTGGCGCAGGTAGCGCCAGCGGTGGAGATCGCGCTGTACGAGCAGTTCGCGCCGGCTTGAACCCCGTGGCGCCCGGACGCGAACGCTCACCGGCGCCCGGAGGAAGCGGTCGTGCGCCGCGGGGTCCTCGTCGATCAGGACCACTTCGCCGCCCGCTCCGAAGAGCGCCTGGAGGATCGCGGCCTCCCAGCCCGCCTCGGCTCCGAAGAACACGACGCTGGGGTCGGGTGGGACGCGGAGCCGGGAGAGCGCCGCCGCCTTGCCCGCGAAATCGTGGACTGCGTCCCGCCGTTTTTGCGCGTACGCCATGCCGAGGCGGAGAGGACGGAGCCACGCCGGCCCGCGGTGTCCCTGGTTGACGCGCCACCAGGGGGTGTTCAGGAACCGCTCGAAGTTGGCGTTGAAGAGCGCCCAGTCCACCGCTCCTGAACGTTCAGGGTCCTTGATCCGGTCCGGATCGAAACCGCGCGCGAGCGGCCGGGTCACCCACATGACGGTTCAACGGACACGGAATATGCTCACCACGTCCATGCGGGCTCTCCTTCGGAACACCCTAACCGCATTCGTGCCCCTCGGGGCCGGGCTGGCGCTGGCCCCGGCGTGGGCGATCGGGTGCAACGGGGCCGCTCCGCTCGACGGACGCCAGGCGATCGCCGCCGCCCTGGAAAGCGTCGATGCCGCGGAGTTCACCGACTTCGGCCGCAGCATCTGGATCGGCACGGCGGACGGCGCGACGCTTTACGACGAGGCGCCCGATGTCCCCCGCCCCGCGGCCAGCTCGATCAAGACCGCCTACCTGGTCGAGTTCTTCTCGGACCGCGCCGAGACGCTCGACGAACCCGTCCCGGGGGCGGTGGACGTCGTCGGCAATCCCGATCATCCCGCCATCGTCCACTTCGACGCCGACACCCAGGCCGAGATCAAGGAACACCTGGAAACTGCGGACGCGCGGACGGTGGGCCGCCACATGATCCGCGGAACGGGAGTCTCCAACCCGGTCTACAACGCCGCGGCGAACCTGGTCACCGCCTTTCTCGGCGGGCCGCCCGAACTGACCGCCCGCATCCAGGCTCGCCACCCCGATTACGCGGGCATCGACTCGCGCCGCTACATGCTCGCGGCGCGTGACGTGACCGGGGACAACACCGCGACGGCCGGTTCCCTCGCCGCGGTCCTCGCCGCCGTCGCCCGGGGCGATGTCCCCGGGGTCTCGGCCGAGACCCACGCGGCGATGCGGGACATCCTCTACCTCGAAGACACCGGGGACGGCCGCCACTTCTACAAGGGCGGCTCGCTCAACTCGAACCCCATCACCCGCGTGCTCTCGGGGTACTACGCGGTTCCCGGGGAACCTGCCGGCCGGGCGCTCGTTTACGCCTTCATGGCCGAAATTCCCGGACCCGAGAGCGTGGCGCCGGGCGATCTCGAGGCCGGCGACGCGGGGCGCCGTCTCCAGGACCATCTCGAAGACCTCCGGGCGGCCGCGCTTCCCGCCGCCCGGCAGTGGCTGGACAGCCGGGAGGGTTCGGAGTGAGGTTCGCCGCCCTCGCTGCCCTGCTCCTTCTCCCCCTGCCCGCTGCCGCCGGCGAGGACTGGCCGCAGTGGCGGGGGCCGAACCGGGACGGCATCTCCCTCGAAACCGGCCTCCGGCAGAGCTGGCCCGACGGCGGCCCGCCGCTCGTCTTCCGGGCCGAGGGCCTCGGCGCCGGCTACTCGACGGTGGCGGTGGCCGACGGCCGCATCCACACCCAGGGCATGTTCTCCGGCCGCGAGTGGATCGTCACGCTGGACGCCGCGACCGGGGCCCAGCTCTGGGCGACGCCGCACGCCGACGCCTATCGGGACGGCCGGGGCGACGGTCCCCGCGGCGTCCCGACGGTGGTGGACGGGACGGTGTACGCCCTTGGCGCCCGGGGACAGCTCACCGCCCTCGACGCCGCCAGCGGCCAGGTCCTCTGGACCCTAAACGTCCTCGAGCGCTTCCGGGGGAGGAACATCAGTTGGGGCATCAGCGAATCGCCGCTCGTGCTCGACGACCGGGTGCTGGTCTCGCCCGGCAGCCGGCAGGTCGGGTTCGCCGCCTTCGACCGGGAGTCCGGCGAGTTCCTGTGGGGAACCGCGGGCGACGAGGCGGGCTATTCCTCACCGCTGCCGGTGGATCTCGCGGGCGCGCCCCACATCGTCTATTTCAGCGGCGAGCGCGCCGCGGGAATCCGCGCGGACGACGGGGCCCTGCTCTGGAGCTACCGCCGCGCCTCGAACCGGACGGCCAACATCGCGACGCCGGTCCTGGTCTCGAACCGCGGAGGCGCCGCGGAGGTCTTCCTGTCCTCGGACTACGGCACCGGCGGCGCCCTGCTCGAGCTGCAGGCCGACGGCGCTGGCGGAGTCACCGCCACCGAGAAGTACTTCACCCGGAACATGCGGGCCCACCACGCGACCCCGATCCTGCACGAAGGGGTGCTCTACGGCTTCTCCGGGTCCATCTTCAGCGCGCTCGACATCGAGACCGGAGCGCTCTTCTGGCGCGACCGTTCGATCCGCAAGGGCTCGCTGACATTCGCCGACAACCGCCTCTACGTGTTCAGCGAACGCGGGGACGTGGCCCTCGTGGAACCGTCGCGCGCCGGCTACCGGGAGCGCGGCCGCTTCGAACTCCGCCAGGGGGACCGCTCCGGGGAGAACACCTGGAGCCACCCGGTGGTCGCGAACGGCCTCCTCTACCTGCGCGACCAGGACGTGCTGGTCGCCTACGACGTCAGCGACCGGTAGGCCGCGCGCGCCGGCCGCTACCCGGCCCGCGCCGCCACCCACTGCTCCATCCGCTCGTAGAGCGTCGGCAGCACCACGAGCGTGAGCAGCGTGGAGGTCACGATGCCCCCGATCACGACGGTGGCCAGCGGACGCTGCACCTCCGCTCCGGCGCCCTGCGAGAGCGCCATCGGCAGGAAGCCGATGGACGCCACCGTGGCGGTCATCAGCACCGGCTTCAGCCGGGAGCCGGCCCCGGTGACGATCGCCTCGCGGAGCCCGAGCCCCTCGTCCTCCCTCAGCGCCCGGATCGCGGCGAGCATCACGATGCCGTTGAGCGTCGCGATCCCGAAGAGTGCGATCAGGCCCACGGAGGCCGACAGGTTGAGCGTGAGGCCCCGGATCCAGAGCGCGGCGATCCCGCCGACCGCGGCGAACGGGACGTTCAGGAGGATCAGGAGCGCCCAGCGCACCCGCCGGAAGGTGACGTAGAGCAGGCCGAAGATGATGGCGATGGAGAGCGGCACCACGAGCGTGAGCCGGGACATGGCGCGCTGCTGGTTCTCGAACTGGCCGCCCCAGGTGAGGTAGTAGCCGGAAGGCAGCGTCACGCGCTCCGCGATGCGGTCCTCCGCCTCGGCGACGAAGCTGCCCACGTCCCGGCCCCGGACGTTGGTCTGGACCACCAGCCGGCGCTCCCCGTTCTCGTGGTTGATCGCCTCCGGGGTGGGCGCGGCGCCGATCTCCGCGATCCGGCCCAGCGGGATCCGCTCGCCGCCGGGGGCGACGATGGGCAATGACGCCAGCGCCGCGGCGTCGGCGCGGCTCGCGGGCGGGAACCGGACCACCACCGGAAACCGGCGGGCGCCGTCGATGAGCTGGGTGACCACGCTGCCGGCGACCGCGGTCTCCACGAACTCCTGCACGTCCCCCACGTGGAGCCCGTAGCGCGCGAGGGCCTCCCGGTCGAGACGGACCTCGAGCTGCGCCGCTCCGGAGAGCACCTCCACCTGGGCGTCGGCGGCGCCGGGGACGGCCTCGACGACCCGCAGCACGTCCACTCCCAGGCGTTCGAGCACGGCGGCGTCGGGGCCGAAGATCTTCACCGCCACGTCCGCCTTGATCCCGGAGACGACCTCGTCCAGGCGCATGGCCATCGGCTGGGTGAAGTTCACCGACAGGCCGGGAATCTCCGCGAGCGACGCCGCGAGCGCATCGATCAGCTCCTCCTTGGACCGTCCGCTCTCCCAGTCGTCCTCGGGGTGCAGCAGCACGTACACGTCCCCCTGGTAGATGCCCATCGCCTCGGTCGCGAGGTCCGGCCGGCCCATCTTGGTGACGATGTCCGAGATCTCGTCGAACTCGGCGAGCAGCTTGCGCTCGACGCGCGTCGAGATCTCGACCGACTCCTCGAGCGATACCGACGGCAGCTTGCGGGTCTCGATCAGGATCGAGCCCTCGTCGAGGCGCGGCATGAACTCGGTGCCGAGGAACGGAACGGAACCGATCGCGGTCAGGATGATGACCGTCGCGATCCCGACCGTTGCGGCCTTCCGCGTCATGGCGACCCGCAGCACCGCGAGGTACCGCTCCCGGAGCCGCAGGAACCAGGACGCTTCCCGGTGGACGCCCTTGAACTTCAGTAGGAACGAGGAGACGACGGGAACGCCGGTGAGCGAGAGAAGCAGCGACCCGAAGAGCGCCGAGCAGACCGTGATGGCCATCGGCCGGAACATCTTTCCCTCGAGGCCTTCGAGGGTGAGGATCGGCAGGTAGACGGCGATGATGATCAGCACCCCGAAGAGCACCGGGCGGGCGACCTCCATCGCCGCGCCGCGGATCTGCGCGACGCGCCCGCCGCCCTCCCCGGAGGCGGCCCGCCGCCGGACGAAGCTCTCCATCATCACCACCGCGCCGTCCACGATGAGCCCGAAGTCGATGGCGCCGAGCGACATCAGGTTGGCCGAGATGCCGAAGGCGCGCATGCCCGTGAAGCCCACCAGCATCGAGAGCGGGATGACGGCGGCGACGATGAGCGCCGCCCGGACGTCGCGCAGGAAGATGAACAGCACCAAGATGACCAGCAGGCAGCCCTCGATCAGGTTGCGGCGGACGGTCGCCGAGGTGCGGTCGATGACCTCGCTCTGGTCGTAGAAGGGTTCGATGCCCATGTCCGGCGGCAGACCGGGCAGGATCTCCGCCATCCGCTCCTTGACCAGGTCGGAGACCTCGAGCGCGTTCTCGCCCTTCAGCATGACCACCATCCCGCTCGCGACCTCCCCCCGGCCGCCCGCGGTGACGGCGCCGCTCCGCTGCATCGCCCCCAGCCCGATCTCGGCGATGTCGGCAAGGAGCACCGGGACGCCGTCGTCGGCGCGCACCACGACCCGCTCGAGGTCCCCGGTGCCGGTGAGCAACCCGATTCCGCGCACGGTGAAGCGCTCGTCGCGGGCCTCGATGAACCCGCCGCTGAACGCGCGGTTGCTGTCGCCGATGGCGTGGAAGACGTCCCGGAGGGTGAGGTCGTACTCCTCGAGCGCCTCCGGCCGGACGACCACCTCGTACTGCTGCGTCAGCCCGCCCCAGGAGTTCACTTCGCTCACCCCCGGCACCGAGCGCAGCCGGGTGCGCACCTCCCAGTCGTGGACCGTCTTGTTCGCCATCGGGTCGTCGCCGGTGACGACGTACTGGTAGATCTCGCCGAACGCGGTGGCGGGCGGGCCGAGGGTGGGCTCGAGCCCGGCGGGCATCTGCCCGCGGACCTCGGTCAGGCGCTCGGTCACGAGCTGCCGCGCCAGGTACATGGGCACCGCGTCGTCGAAGACCACGGTGACGAGGGAGAGCCCGAACTTGGAGACCGAGCGGACCTCCTCGGCGTCGGGGACCCCCATTAGCGCGGTCTCGATCGGGTAGGAGACCTGCTGCTCGACCTCGGGAGCGCCGAGGCTCGGGGCCTCGGTGATGACGACGACCTGGTTGTTCGTCAGGTCGGGAAACGCCTCGACGGGCAGGTTCCAGAGCGCCGCGACGCCGATCACCGCGAGCGCGGCGACGAACAGCAGGACGAGCGCGCGCTTCCCGGTGGCGGCGCCGACGAAGCGTTCGACGAGGCCCACGGGCTATTCCTCCTCGGGGAGGCCGACCAGGGCGGACTTGAGCAGGAAGGCGCCCTCCACCGCCACCAGCTCTCCCGCCGCCAGACCCTCGCGGATCTCGACGTCACCATCGAAGGTCGCTCCGATGGCCACCCGGCGGCGGCGGAACTCCCCGGGCCCGGCCTCGACGAACACCACCGGCTCGCCGGCCAGTTCCTGCACCGCCGCCGCGGGAACCAGCAGCACGTCGCGCGGGGTTCCGGAAGCGACCGTGAGGTTGGCGAACATCTCGGGCTTGAGACGGCCGTCGGCGTTGTCGGCTTCGGCACGGACGGTGACCCGCCGGGTGGCCGGATTGATCACGTCGCCGATGGTCGTGAGGGTGGCGGCGAAGACGTCGTCCGGCCACGCGGTCACCGAGAACTCCACGGGTTCGGGAGCGGACAGCCGGTGGAGGTCGGCCTCCGGGACCTCGGCGGTGATCCAGACCCGCGACAGGTCGGCGACCACCAGCAGCGGAACGCCCAGGGTGACGGCCTCACCCGGTGAGACGAGCCGCTCGATGACCGCGCCGGCGAAGGGCGCGCGAACCGGCACATGCTCGTTCTCGCGCGGATCGGCCTCCGGGCCGGGAGTGAGACCGTAGTGCTGCAGGTCCTGTTCGGTCCGCCGCACTTCGGCCCGGGCAGCCGCGAGCGCCTCCTCGGCGGCGACCCGGTCGGCGCGGATCCGCTGGAACTCCTGTTCCGCGAGCGCCTTGTCGTTCAGCAGGCGCTCGGCGCGGGACTCCGCGGTCCGCGCGTAGTCGAACTCGGCCTCGGCCTCCTGCCGCTGCGCGAGCGCCGAGAAGTACTCGGCCCAGACATCGTGGATGTGGTGGCTGAGGATGAGCGCCAGCACCGCACCCGCCTCGACCCGGTCCCCGGGCTGCACCAGCACGTCGGCGACGACCCCGTCCACGATGGCGCCCAGGCGGGCGGTGCGCCGCTCGTCGAGACTCACCACCCCGAGAGCTTCCAGCGCATCGGTGTGGACGGTCTCCCGGACCGGAGCGGTCGTTATGCCGGCCGCCGCGCGTCCCGCCTCGGTCATCGTGACGATGCCGGCGGCGGGATCGGCGGTGGCGGCGGTCTCGGATGCGTCTTCAGGGGGCCCGCCGCAGGCCATCCCGAAGACGAGAACCGCGAACAGGGTGGCTCGGTTCATGGCAGCGGCGCCTCCCCGAGCGCCAGGCGGGCCGCGATGGCGGCGGCGACGGCTTCGATCCCGATGTCGTTCGCGAGCAGGCGGGCGTCAGCGTAGGAGCGCTCCGCGTCCACCAGCAGGAGCAGATCTGCCGCCCCGAGATCGAAGGCGGATCGCATCGCGGTGCGCGCGATGGTCGCCGGCCCGACGAGTTGCGCTTCGGAACCGGCGGCCGCCGCGGCCAGCCGGCGGGCGTTCAGGAGCGCGGCGCTGGCGTCCGCCTCGGCGCGCCGGGTGACGAGATCCCGTTCGAGTTCGGCGGCGCGGACCTCGCCGCGGGCCAGCGTCACGGCGACCTGGTTGCGGTCGAAGACCGGAAGGCCGAATCCCACGGCGAAAACACCCGTGTTCGTGTCGAGCGTGCGCTTCAGGCCCGTGTTCACCGTCAGGTCGGGGATCCGGAGCGAGTTCTGGAGCCGGACTGCTCGTACCGCGGTCTCGACCCGCGCGGCGGCGGCGCGGACGTCCGGACGCCCGGGCGCGGCGCCGGCCGCGAGCTGCGCCGGATCTCCCGTGGGCAGCGGGAGCGGATCGGGCCGGACGAGGGCCGCCGCGGCCGCTCCATCCGGAAGAGCGGCAAGCGCGCGGAGTTCCAGGAAGGCGCGTTCGGCCGCCGCTTCCGCCCGGGTCAGCGCGATGGCGACAGCGGCCCGTTCAGCGGCGAGGCGGGCGCGCTCGGCGTCGGGCGCGAAACCCTCGGCCACCCGGCGCTCGAGGACGCGAACGAGTTCGGCGAACGCGTCGCCCTGCGCCGCCAGGATCTCCACCCGATCCCGCAGGCGGACGGCCTCCAGGAAGCGCCCGGCCAGCTCCCCCTCGATGTCCCGCGTCGTGGCGAACGCGTCCACCCGGGCCATCTCGGCGCCGGCCAGGGCCGCGCCGCGCCGGGCCCCGCGCTTGCCACCGAGTTCGAGCCGCTGGGTGACGGTGGCGAAGCTGTCGAGGCCCAGCCCCGGGACGTCCGCACCCCAGTTCTCGCTGCGGAACTCAACGGCGGGGTTGGTCCAGCGCCCGGCGACCCCGGCGGCGGCGACGGCTGCCCGCTCGCGGGACCGCGCCGCCGCGATCGCCGGCGACCCGGCGCGGCCGGACGCCAGCACCTCGGCAAGCGTGATGGGCTCCAGCGCCGGGCCCTCCTGAGCAGCGACCGAAGCCGCGATCAGGAGCCACCCGGCCAGGAGAGCGATCCTGCGCATGACGGCCTCCTCATACGGAACGGGAGCCTACCGGCATCCGGGCGCAAGAGACCGCCGGTCTCCAATCCGGCCCGTGCGGCCGGTACGGCTTGGAACGCCGGTCTCCAGACCGGCACCGCGGCGCTCCGCGCCGCGCACGTCGTGACCTGCTCACTCAGGGCGGCGCGAACGGCTTGGAACTGGAGGAGGACTCCTTCGGCAGGGAGTCAGCCGATGCCGAGTCGTTCCAAGACTTCCGCCAGGGACAGATCCCGGCCAGCCTCCAGGTCCGCGAGACCGGCGACGACCGCCCGCATGAATTCCGGTTCCTCGGCACTGGTCTTGAGATCGGTCATGGGGATCACATCCTCGGAGCGTCTGGTAGCCATGGTTGTTTCGCCGGTCTGGAATCAGGCTGTGAACAGCGCCGCTGAAGGGATCGTAACGGTAGCGGTGGCTCAGCCATCGGGAGGGATCGGCGTTGCGCCCTTCCGCGGCCCGGAGGGCCGCGGGTGCCGGTCTGGAGACCGGCGTTCCAGGCCGGCGCGCCACTGGGCCGGGCGGAGTCCCGTCCGTCAGTCGGTGGGGAGTTCGTCCTTGAGGGCGGCGTTGGCCACCCGGGAGATCCAGCGGATCAGGTAGAAGGTGGCGAGGAGGCCGAGGATGGTGAGCGCGGCGGACCAGGAGAAGCTCTCGGTGGCGAGCGTGGCGCCGGCCTTTCCAGCGGCGCCGAGGTGGGCGAAGAAGGAGGCTCCCACCGGAACGGCGATGAGCGAGCCGAGCGCGTAGTTGCGGAAGCGCACCGGGGTCGCCGCCCAGCCGAAGTTCTGGAAAGCGAAGGGGAAGAGGGGGGAAAGGCGGGTCAGGCAGACGGTGCGCACGCCGGCGTCGCCCAGGGCGGCGAGCACGCGGGCGGCCGATTGGAACTGGCCGAGCCATCTAGTGAGCCAGCGGCGGAGGAACAGCCGGCCCACGGTGAACGCCGCGAGCGAACCGAGGAAGGTGCCGAGGGTGGCGTAGAACATCCCCGGACCGAGCCCGAACAGGAACCCGGCGGCGAGGCAGAAGACCGTGTTCGGTACCGCCACCGCGACCGCGAGGGCGTGCACGGCGACCAACGCCGCCGGGTTCGCCGGGATCCACGCGGGCGGCACGAACGGCTCGTCCCCCGCCCCGCCGAAGATCAGCGGCATCAGGAGGACGTTCAGGACGAAGAGGGTCCACAGCGCCGGCTGCCAGAAGCGGCGAACCAGCCGCCGGATCGTTCCCCCGCGGGGACCGGTGGTCAAAAGCGCTTCGAGGCGTCCCGGGGCCAGCGCTCCACGACGACCTTGGTCTGCGTGTAGAACTCGATCGCGTGGGCGCCTTGCGCGTGCAGGTCGCCGAAGAAGCTGCCGCGCCAGCCGCTGAACGGGAAAAACGCCATCGGAGCGGCCACCCCGACGTTGATCCCCACGTTGCCGGTCAGGACCTCGTGGCGGAACCGGCGCGCCGCCCGGCCGTCGTTCGTGAAGACGCAGGCCATGTTCCCGAACTCGCCGCCATTCACGAAGGCGATCGCGTCTTCCACGGTGTCCACCCGGATGATGCCGAGGACCGGCCCGAAGATCTCGGTGCGCGCGATTGCCCCCCCGGCGGGGAGCTCATCGAGCACCGTGGGCCGGACGAAGAACCCGTCTTCGTGCGCCGGGATCTGGACCCCACGGCCGTCCACCACTGCACGGGCGTTCTCTTCGTCGACCGCCTGCCCGATCAGCCGCTCGATCCGGACGCGGCTCTCGTCGCGGATCACCGGGCCCATGTCCACGGCCTCGTCAAGCCCGGAACCCACCACCCGGCTCGCGGCCACCGCACTGACCCGTTCGCGGAAGGGCGCGTGGGCGTCGCCGACGGTGATCGCCAGCGAGGCCGCGAGACACCGTTGCCCCGCGCAACCGAAGGCGCTTTCGGCCACGGTGGACACCGCGGCCTCGACGTCGGCGTCCTCGAGCACCACCACCGGGTTCTTCGCCCCGCCCTGGCACTGGACCCGCTTGCCGTTTCCCGCCGCCCGGGCGTAGACGACGCGCGCCACCGGCGAGGAGCCCACGAAGCTGACCGCGGCGACGTCCGGGTGGTCGAGGAGCGCCTCCACGGCCTCCTGCCCGCCGTGGGTCACCTGGACCACCCCCGCCGGGAACCCCGCCTCCTCGATCAGCGCCGCGACCCGCTGCATGGTCAGCGGCGTCTTCTCCGACGGCTTCATGACGACCGTGTTGCCGCAGGCGAGGGCGTACGGCAGGAACCAGAACGGGATCATCGCCGGGAAGTTGAAGGGCGCGATCACCGCCACCACGCCCACTGGCTGGCGGATCATGAGCTCGTCGATCCCGCGCGCGATGTCCTCGAGCACCCGGCCCTGCATCAGGGAGGGGATCCCGCAGGCGACTTCCACGTTCTCGACGGCCCGCCGCATTTCGCCGCGGGACTCGGCGAGGGTCTTCCCGCACTCGGTCGTCACGCACCGCGAGAGTTCCTCGAAATCACGCTCGAGAAGCGCCTTCAGCCGGAAGAGCGGCTGCACGCGATCGGTCGGCGGCGTCTCCCGCCAGTCGCGGAGCGCATCCTTCGCGCTGGCCACCGCCCGCCCCACGTCCTCGGCGCCCGAAAGCGGAATCCGGGACAGGACTTCCCCCGTCGCCGGGTTGAAGACCGGCAGGGTTTCCGAGGCCGACGGGGGCAGGTAGCTCCCGCCGATGAAGTTGGGAAGGATCGCGGTTTCGGCCATGCTCGTGGGCGCGTAGGATACGCGCGCAACATGCAACGGTTTGCCTGTCGGTTTTTCGGCCTCCTGCTGCTTGCGCCGCTCGGCGCGGCCGCCCCGATTCCCCCGAACGAAGGCGCGGTGCAGGCACTCGGCGAAGGCGCGGAAGGTCCGGTCGTGGATGGGCTCGTGACCGACGAACAGTGGTCGGGCGTCGAGCCCTTCACCGGCTTCACCCAGCAGGAGCCGAACAACGGCGATCCGGCCTCGGAACGCACCGAAGTGCGCCTGCTGCTCTCCGAAACCACGCTCTACGTGGGGGTCATCGCCTTCGACAGCGAGCCGGAGCAGGTGCTGGTTTCCGAGAGCCGGCGGGACGGCGACCTGAACGAATCCGATTCCGTCCAGATCATCCTCGACACCTTCAACGACAGCCAGAACGCCTTCCTCTTCGGCACGAACCCGGAGGGCATCGAGTACGACGGCCAGATCGCCGGCGAGGGCGCGACCGGCGGCTACAACCCCCGCCCCGGCCAGCGCGGCTCCCAGCGCGGCGGGATCGCCGGCTTCAACGCCAACTGGGACGGCGACTGGGTCGTCCGCTCCCAGCGGACCGGCCGCGGCTGGGAGACCGAGTTCGCGATTCCCCTCAGGACGCTTCGCTACGAGGCCGGCCGGGACCGGACCTGGGGCATCAACGTGATGCGGAACATCCGCCGCAAGAATGAACAGTCATTCCTGGCGCCGATTCCGCGCGGCTACAACATCTACCGGGTCTCGCTGGCGCGGAAGATCACCGGCCTCAACCTCCCCTCCCGGCGCGACCTCAAGGTCACGCCGTTCGCGCTGGGAGAAGCGAACCGGAACCCGCTCGCGGTCCGCGCCGAGAACCGCGAAACGGAAGGCCTCGACATCGGCCTCGACGTGAAGTGGGGCGTGACCCCGAACCTCACGGTGGACCTCACCGCGAACACGGACTTCGCCCAGGTCGAGGCCGACGACCAGCAGATCAACCTGACCCGCTTCCCGCTCTTCTTCCCCGAGAAGCGGCCCTTCTTCCTCGAGAACGCCTCCACCTTCCAGTTCGGGGCGCCGCAGGAGGTGGACCTCTTCTTCAGCCGCCGCATCGGGCTCTACGGCGGCCAGCCGGTGGGGATCGTCGGCGGCGCCCGGCTCTCCGGGAAGCTGGGCTCCACGAACGTCGGCCTCATGAACATGCAGACCGACGACGCCTTCGACACGGAGACCGGCGCTCTGGCCCTCGCGGCCAACAACTACACGGTCGCCCGGGTCCAGCGCGAGGTCGGGCGGTCCAACTTCGGCGGCATCCTGGTGAACCGGCAGGCAACCGGCGAATGGGCCGGCGAGGGCGACTACAACCGGGCGTTCGGCGCCGACGCCGCAATCCAGGTCGGCGAACACGCCCGCTTCTTCACCTTCCTGGCCAAGACCGCCTCGGACGGTGCGGACCCGGAGGCGAGCGCCTCGGACACCATCGCGGGCCGGGCCTTCCTGAACTACGCCGACCAGCTCCACCAGGGGCACGCCGGCTTCACCCAGGTGGGCGAGGACTTCAATCCCGAGGTCGGGTTCGTGCCGCGGCGCGGATTCCGGAAGTACCAGTGGCGCTACTACCTGGACTGGCAGCCGACCCAGGTCCCCGGCATGTCCTGGGTGCGGCGGTTCTCCCCGCACGTGACCTGGAACGCGTACTACGGCTTCGACGGCGAGGTGCAGTCCGGCCGTGGGCACTGGCACCCGATCGAATTCCAGCCCAATGGCGGAGGCCGCTTCGGCCTGTTCATCGACCGGCACCGGGACCGGCCGCTCCACGACTTCACCGTGTACTCGGGAGTGGACGGCCACCGGGTGGTGATCCCGCCCGGCCTCTACCACTGGACCCAAGTGAGCGTGAACTACATCGGGAACGCCAGCGCCCGTCTCTATCCGACCGCTTACATCCGCAGCGGCGGGTTCTACGACGGCGACTACCTGGGCATCAGCTCGACCCTGAACGGGCGCATCGGGGCCACCTTCCAGGCGAGCATCGGCTGGAACCGCGACGTGGTGGACCTTCCCGTAGGCGAATTCACCACCAACCTGATCCCGATCCGGGTGAACTACTCGTTCACGCCGCTCCGCCGTCTCGAAGCGCTGATCCAGTACAACAGCCAGACCGCCTCGGTCTCGTCGAACATCCGGCTGGTGATGCTCGACCGGAGCGGGACCGGCCTCTTCCTGGTCTACAACGACCTGCGGAACACCGCCAACCTCGACCGCTTCGACGACGAGACCGGCTTCCTGGTGCCGAACGTGATGGGCCGGTCGCTGATCATCAAGTACACGCGTCTCTTCGACTTCTAGTCGACGCGCGCCCGAAACCGGCCGTCATCGGCCCAACAGCCGGTGGCAAAACCCACGCGGCGTTCGACGGGCGATGCATCCCGGCTGAACCGCGCCTCTGCGAGGCGCTCTGCGTTGCGTTTCGGTCGGAATACACCCGGTATTCCTCCCTCACGCGCCTTGTCAGCCGGGCGCCTCGCCCGTCTCGGCGCTCACGTGGGTTTCACCACCGGCTGTTAGCGCGTCAGCTCGCGAGGACGGGAATCTTGTCGAGGATCTCGTCGTTTTCGGGGAACCGGCCGGTGTCGTACTTGGAGTAGACGAGTTCGCCGTCCACCGCCACGTCGAAGATGCCCTTGCCGCCTTCGATGAGCTCGGGTTCGATGCCCCGGGCCTCCCGGATTGCCGCCGCCAGACTGGAGGCGTTCGGAAGGTAGTTTCAAACGACGCAGTAGGTAATCGTGATCTTCATGAGATGCCTCACGGAAGGGGCGCCGGAACGCGGCTGCGGAGAAAGCGATGATGGCGGGGCCGACGGGACTCGAACCCGCGACCTCCGGCGTGACAGGCCGGCGTTCTGGACCAACTGAACTACGACCCCATCTCTCGCCAGGACCGCGAATTCTAGCAGTCTTGCCGCACCGAATTACAGGAACCGAAGACACGGCATTCCGGCGGGTCCGGTTCGCGGTGGCTGCGAGTACCCCCGCTGTGTTAGCCTTTTCGGTTGCCTGCCATGCGCCTCACCAAGAGCCAGATTCAGTTCCTCGGGTACCGGATCACCGACGACCTGCAGGTCGCCGGCTATATCGATCCGGAGGACCCCAACGCGCTGATGGACACCATCGTGGACCTCATCACCGAGGATCTGCGCCAGGAAGACGACCTCAACGAAGAGGTCCGGAAGCTCCTCGACGGTTACGGCGAAGAGATCCGCACGGGAGGCGTGGAGTACCGGGAAATGTTCAAGCTGGTCAAGAAACGGCTCGCCCGCGAGCAGGGGATCATCCTGTAGGTCCGCCGGGGACTCAGCCATGCGCCTCACCAACGGGAAGATCAACCATCTGGCGAACCAGATCATGGACCTGCTGCGCGCGGACGAGACGGTCGAGTTCTACGCGGAGGACAGCGAGATCCGCCGCATGATCATGCGGATCATCAACTCCGAACTCGAGGACGACGAGCGCATCGACCAGATCGTGCGCCGGAAGATCGACAGCCAGAGCCGCACGGTCCAGCAGGGCACCGAGACCTGGGACATCCTCTATCGTCGCTACTACGACGAGGAGATGATCAAGAGCCGGCGGGTCATCCCGGGCCAGGAACGCGTCACCGAGTAGCACTCCGCGCGACGCCGCCCGCAAGGGTCAACGTCGCGCCGTGCGTGGCGCGGAGCGCCGCGCGTGCCAGTCTGGAGACCGGCGTTCCAAGCCGGAGCCGGCGGTTGCCGGCCCCGGCAGGTGCCGCGTCCGGTCAGTTGACGCTGACGTCGATCTGGCGCGGCTGCGCCTTCTCGAGCTTCGGCAGGACGACCCGCAGGACGCCGTCCCGGGACTCCGCCCGGATGGCGGAGGTGTCCACGCTCTCCGGCAGGTCGAAGGAGCGGTGGAACCGGCCGAGGACGCGCTCGCGGCGCACCCAGCTTCCGGAGCCGTTCTCGCCGTCGCCGGTCTCCTGGACCTCCTCCCGCTGGCCCTCGAGGATCAGCCGGCCGTCGTGGTAGCGGACGGAGATGTCCTCGCGGGCGATGCCGGGGAGTTCGGCCTCGACGACGACTTCCGTGTCGGACTCGCGGACGTCTACCGGGGGCGTCCAGAGCGAGGCGCCGCTCCCCCGGCCGCTCGCGCTCCCGGTGGTGCGGACCGGCAGGTCGAAGAACGGATCGGCAAAGAGACGCCGGAAGGAAGGATTGAAGAGGGCCAGATGGGTCATGTTGTGTTTCTCCTTGTGTGTCTTTCGGGAACCTCTCCGGGCCGTTCCCGGTGCCCGTCAGGTGATCGGTCTCGCCTGACGCAAGGAATATAACAGCGTTCGTGCCATATATCAAGCAGACTAACTATGATTATCTAATGTGTATCAGCTCATATTGTGCGAAGCAGCTGAATTCGTTGACCCTTCGACCGGCCCTCCCTATGATCCCGGCCATCGCGGGAGACCGCACCAAAAGGGGAACATCGTGCGCATCGGCATCAACGGATTCGGCAGGATCGGCCGCAACATCTTCCGCGCGGTCCAGGACGACCCGGACATCGAGATCGTCGCCGTCAACGACCTGACGGACCCGGCCACCCTGGCCCACCTGCTGAAGCACGACTCGGTCTCCGGCGCGCTGCCGGGAACCGTGCGCGCCGAGGGGAACGAGATCGTGGTCACCTCGCCGGAAGGAGCGGAGACCCGGGTCACGGTGCTGAGCGAGCGCGACCCGGCGAAGCTGCCGTGGGGACGGCTGGGCGCGGAGATCGTCGTCGAGTCCACCGGGATCTTCACCGCCCGCGAGCACGCCGGAAAGCACCTCGCCGCCGGCGCCCGGAAGGTCATCGTCTCGGCCCCCGCGAAGGGCGAGGACCTGACCGTCGTCATGGGGGTGAACGAGGACCGCTACGACAGCGAGTCGCACCACATCCTCTCGAACGCCTCCTGCACAACGAACTGCCTGGCCCCGGTGGTCAAGGTCCTCCACGAGAGGTTCGGGCTCAAGAAGGGGGTGATGACCACCGTCCATTCCTACACGAACGACCAGCGCCTGCTCGACCTCCCCCACTCGGACCTGCGCCGCGCCCGCGCCGCCGGCGTGAACATGATTCCAACTTCCACCGGCGCGGCGAAGGCGGTCACGAAGGTCCTCCCCGAGCTCGAAGGGCGGCTGGACGGGATCGCGGTCCGGGTACCGACGCCGAATGTGTCCCTGACCGATCTGACCGCGTTCCTCGAGCGGCCCGCGAGCGCCGAAGAGGTGAACGCCGCGCTCCGCGAGGCCGCCGACGGCCCCCTGAACGGCGTTCTTCAGGTCTCGGACGAACCGCTCGTCTCCATCGACTTCCAGGGGAACCCGCACTCCTCCGTCGTGGACGCCCCGTTCACGAAGGTGGTGGACGGCGACGCCGTCAAGATCCTCGCCTGGTACGACAACGAGTGGGGTTTCTCCTGCCGCGTCCGCGACCTGATCCACCACATCGCTGCGAACTGACCTCGGAGCGCCGGCCTCCGGCCGGCATCGCTCCCCAAAGGGGAGCGAAACCGCAACTCCACGCTCGTCAGCGGCTCCACTCCAGGCTGACCCGGGCCACCCGCCCCAGCGGGCGAAACCCCCCGCTCTGGTAGGCCGTGTCGTCCAGAGCGTCCTGCACGAGCCCACGCAGCCTCAACCCGGGAGCCACCTCGAAGGCGAGCGCCACGTCGAGCCGGCGCATCCCGGCGAACCGGAACACGCGCGACGCGAAGGTGTCGGGGTCGAAGAGCGGGGCGTGGACGCTCGAAGAGATCAGGAGGTCGGCGCTCCAGCGTAACCGCTCGCCCAACGCGCCCGAGAGCAGCGCTCCTCCCTGGCTTCGCGGCACCAGCCAGTCCGATGCGAGCTCGTCGGGCGCGTTCGCCGGGGGATCGGCGTCGGTGAACGTGTACTGGAACTGCGCCCGAGTTCGGCCGGGGAGCGTTACCCGGTACGCCAGTTCCACACCCCGGGCGACGCCCCCGTCGGTGTTCTCATAGCCGCCGAACCGTCCGAACGGGTCGGACACAAGATCGAGGGACCCGAACGCGATGATCCGGCCCCGCTCCGACCAGAACCACGCTCCCCGCAACTCGTGGCGGCCATCCTCCGACGAGGCGGAAAACCCCGCGTCCATCGTCGTGGTGTATTCCGGCTTCAGCCGCGGGTCCCCGAACACGGAGTAACCGAAACTGGAGTACCAGGTCCCGAACCGCTCGTAGAGCGACGGCGCCCGGAACCCGCGCCCCGCCGACGCCCGGAGGCGTAGCCCCGGAGCGACCTCGAACGAGCCCGCCGCCTCACCGGTGACGGCTCCCGCCTCCGGCGGCGGCGCGGCGTCCCGCCAGGGGCTCCCCTCCACCGGGATCAGTTCCGGCGACGCCGTCGAAAAACGCTGGGCCCGCGCAGCGCCGCGCAGCGCCGCCCGCCCGCCGGCAGTCGCCCCCTCGGCCTGCACGAACGCGGCGCTGCTCGTCTGGCGGAGCCGGGTCTCGAAGCCGGGGTCGGTGGTCGCCGCCCGCTCGGCCTCGAACTCCCCGCCGGCGACCATGCGCACCGGTCCGCGGAACAACTCGACCCGGGCGGCGCCGCTCCGCACCTCGCCCTCGTAGATCAGCGTGGAGGGGGAAGGCGGATCGAACGGGTTGACCCCGGCCGGTCCGTCCTCGTTCTCGCGACGGGTCCGCAGGTCATGGAGCCGGAGGTTCCAGGCGAGGTCCGGGCCGGCCGACCCCCGTAGCGCAACCAGCGTCGAAAGAAACCTCGTCTCCTGGCTGTGGTCGGGGTCGTTCACGGACGGCATGAGGTTGCCGCCGCCGAGGTCGAGACTCTCGAGTGGCGTTCCGGCCTCGTATCCGCGGATCGCGGCTTCCGGCGCCGGAGCGGCCTCCGTGATCCCCGGTCCGGCGGACCCGAGGGGGAACGGACTCTCGTTCAGTCCCACGGTGGCCAGCGAAAAGAGCGACCGCGCGGTCACCTGGAGGGAATCGGTCAGGCGGAACCCGGCGCGCGCGACGCCGGTGTGGTTCGTGAACGGGTCGTCCCCGTCCGCGCCCTCGCTCACCGCGAGCCGGCTGAAGCCGGCGGAGACGCCGCCGCGCGGGCCGCCGGCGCCCGCTTCGCCGCTCGCCACCGAGTGGCCGTACTCGCCGAGACCGGCGGAAAACCGCACCGCGTCGGGAGCGGACTCCGAGCGGGTGACGATGTGTAGCACGCCGCCCATCCCGTTCGAGCCGTAGATGGTCGAGCCGCCGCCCCGCCGGATCTCCACCCGGTCCACGCCGAGCAGCGCCAGCGACGGCAGCAGCGCGGTCGCATCCGACTGGGGCGCCGCGGCGTCCCGGAGCGGCGCCCCATCCACCACGACCGCGGTCGCCTGGGCCGGCAGTCCCCGAAAGCGGAGGGCGACCTGCTGACCCTGGCTGCCGGTCTGATGGACGAGGGTGCCGGGCATTCCGCGCAACCCCTCGAGCAGGAACCACTCGTCCCGGTCCCGGAGGTCGTCGGCGGAGAGCGTGTCCACGAAGGTGCCGGACTCCTCTTCGCGGCGGGCCCCGAGCGCGGCGGAGACCACCACCGACTCCCGGACCGCGGTGAAACGAAGCGCCATCTCGACGGCGCGCGTCTCTCCCTCGGACAAGGTGACTTCGATCGGAGCTGCCGAGAGGTCGGCAGAACGGGCGGACACCAGGTACCGCCCCGCCGGGACTCCTTCGATCCGAGCGCTCCCGTCGTCACCGGTCGTCGCGGAGACGCGGCGCTCTCCGGCGAGGGCGTCGGCGACGACCAGGGCGCCGGCCGCCGGTCCACCGTCCGGATCCCGGACGACCACCCGGAGGTCCGCCGCCCCGGCGACGGGCACGGCGACCGCCAGGGCCGCGAGGGTTAGCGGACCAAACCAGTCGATACGAGAGAGAAAACGCGTGTGGCGGCGGTGGAGTCTCAAGAACCAGTCCCTTCCCAACGAAGAGGGGGTGTGAGGTTCGGGCTCCGGGCAGGTCTCCTGACTTACGGACCGGACGCTTCGAGCCTGAAGGCCGAGGCGTCCACCCCTCCCACCTTCCCCCCGGCGAGCGCCGGGAGTGGTTGCTGCCCCGCCGAAGCGGGACCGCCCGGGAAGGGCATTCCGATCACAGTGGCGTGGGCCGTCCGGGAATGGCGCCCGGTTCCCTCTTCGTCCGGCCAAACGGCGAACCGTCCAGCCGAAAACCTGAAGCCGCGTGTGGGCGGCGGAAGATACCACCGCCATCCCACCGCTGTAAGGTTGGCCGCCGTGCCCGGAAACGCCCGGAAGCTGACGCTCGCCGATCTCCACCTGCGCGGCCGGCGGCTTCTCCTCCGTGCCGACCTGAACGCGCCCCTCGCGAACGGGCGGGTGGCGGACGACAGCCGCCTCCGCGCCGCCCTGCCCGCGATCCGCACCGCGCGCGCAATGGGAGCGGCGGTGGTCGTCACCTCCCATCTGGGACGGCCGGGGGGAGAGCCGGACCCCGCACTCAGCCTGCGCCCGGTCGCGGAACGGCTCGGGCAGCTCCTGGGCGACGCGGTCGGTTTCGAGGCGACACCGGTCGGGGACCCGGGCGGCGGCCCCCCCGCACTCCGGCCCGGCGAGGTCACTGTCCTCGAGAACCTTCGATTCCACCCGGGCGAAACGCGGAACTCACCCGAGTTCGCGGCGGCGCTGGCGGCCTGTGGCGACGAGTACGTGAACGACGCCTTCGGCGCCGCCCACCGGGCGCACGCCTCGGTGGACGCCTGCGCCCGCCGCTTTCCTCGCGCCGCGGCCGGTCCCCTCCTCGAGGCGGAACTCGAAGCGCTCGGCCTGGCCCTCGGGAACCCGCCCCGCCCCTTCGTGGCCATCCTCGGCGGCGCCAAGGTCTCCGACAAACTGCCGGTCATCCTGTCGCTGCTCGGACATGCCGACCGCGTGCTGATCGGTGGAGCGATGACCTACACCTTCACTGCCGCACAGGGACTTCCGACCGGCAGGTCCCTCGTCGAGCGCGACCGGGTCGCCGAGGCCGCGAAACTCCTCGAGGACCACCCGGACCGCCTGGCGCTCCCCACCGACCACTCCACGGCCCCGGCTCCAGACGCGGGTCCGGTGCGCGTCCTTCCCATCGGGGAGATCACGGACGGCTGGATGGGGCTCGACATTGGCCCGGCATCGCGCGCCGCCTTCGCGGCCCACCTCCGGGAGGCCGCGACGATCGTCTGGAACGGGCCCATGGGGCTCTTCGAGGATCCGCGCTTCGCGGAGGGGACGACCGCCGTGGCGCACGCCGTGGCGGAAGCGACCGGCCGGGGCGCCACCAGCATCGTCGGCGGCGGAGACTCGCTCGCCGCCGTGCGGCGTACCGGTCTGTCCAGCCGGATCAGTCACCTCTCGACCGGCGGCGGGGCGTCCCTCGCCTTTCTCGCCGAGCAGCCGCTCCCGGGGGTGGAGGCCCTCGCCGATGCCTGACCAATCATCGACCCGCCGAACCGTCGTCATCGGAAACTGGAAGATGCACAAGACCGGCACCGAAGGGGCCGCGCTCGCCGCCGGAATCGTCGCCGGGCTGCGTCCGGGCCGGGCGGAGGTCGCCATCGCTCCCCCGTTCACCGCCCTCGCGCCGGTGGCGGACGCGATCCGGGGAAGCTCCGTCGCCCTCGCGGCGCAAGACGTCTTCCACGAGCGGGAGGGCGCCTTCACCGGAGCCGTCTCGGCTCCCATGCTCGCGGCCGCCAGCTGCTCGATCGTGCTGGCCGGCCACTCCGAGCGGCGCCACGTCTTCGGCGACGGCGACGAGGATGTCCGCCGGAAGGCGCTCGCCGTGCTCGACGCCGGGATGCGGCCGGTGGTCTGCGTCGGGGAAACGCTGGAGCAACGCGACGCCGGCCAGGCCGAAAACGTGGTTCGCGAGCAGCTCGAGGCGGCCGTCGGCGGCCTCTCGGACTCCCAGCTGGCTCCTCTTGCAGTCGCCTACGAACCGGTCTGGGCCATCGGCACGGGCCGGACCGCGACCCCGGACACCGCGGAAGCGATGCACCGCGTGATCCGTGCGAGTCTGGCCGCGCTCGCGGGATCCGAAGCCGCCGAACGGACGCCCATCCTTTACGGAGGGTCGGTGAAGGGCGATAATGCCGGCGCCATCCTTTCCGGGGCCAACGTGGATGGCCTGTTGGTGGGCGGAGCCAGCCTCCGCGCCGACTCGTTCCTCGACATCTGCCACGCCGCCGGCTGAGCGGCGAGCCGGACGCCGGGCCGCCGCGCCGACTCGGGACGAGCCCGCCCCGGAACCGGAAGAGCCAAACCCATGACCATTCTGCTCACGATCATCCACATCCTCGTCTGTTTCTTCCTCATCCTCGTCGTGCTCACCCAGCAGGGCAAGGGTCAGGATCTCGCGAGCGCCTTCGGCGGCGCCGGCAGCCAGGCGGCGTTCGGCGCCCGGGGAACGGCGACCTTGCTGACCAAGGTGACCGCGGTGGTCGCCGCCACCTTCATGGTCACCTCCCTCCTCCTCGGCTACGTGCAGGACGATCCCGAATCCCAGACCGTGGTGCCCGGCGGGGGCGTGGCGATCCCGGCTCCCGCGGCGGAAACCCCGGCGCCCGCCGATGATCCGGCCGGGGCAGGCGAAGAAGCCCCCGAACCCGGGGAAGAAAGCGGAGAGCCCGAGCCCGGATCCTGACCGGGCCCCGACGCTCACCCGAACCCTATAATTCCGCGTCCGGCAGCCCACGAGATCTGCCGGTCCTCACCGCTGCCGAAGTGGTGGAATGGTAGACACGTGCGCTTGAGGGGCGTATGGGAGTGATCCCGTGGGGGTTCGAGTCCCCCCTTCGGCACCAGGTCTGAGCGGACCGCGTACGGCTTGGAACGCCGGTCTCCAGACCGGCACCGCGGTGCTCCGCACCGCGCACGTCGTAACCTCGCCC
>JAJDVI010000073.1 GCA_022826195.1 Acidobacteriota bacterium | reverse complement strand
CACGTGCGCCAGCGCCAGCTCGCACACCTCCCGAGGGGCGTCGGAGCACTCCGCCGCCCAGTCACGGAAGCTCGAGCGGAACCCGTGCGGCACCGCGCCGATCTTGAGCTGGCGGACCAGCGCCGAGATCGCCACCTCGGACAGCGGGCCGCCGCGGGCCGAAGGGAACACCAGCGGGGAACCGTGAGCGAACTCTCGCGCCTCGCGGAGCACCGCGAGCGCGCGTGTGGACAAAGGCACCCGGTGTTCCCGATCCGTCTTCATCCGCTCGGGCGGGATGCGCCATTCCCGGCCCGCAAGGTCCATCTCCTTCCACTGCGCGCCGCGAACCTCCCCGTTCCGGCACGCCGTCAGCACCAGGAACTCGAACGCCAGCACCGTGGCCGGATACGCCCCGGACCGCCGCACGACCTCGATGGCGCCGGCCACCTCCGCATACGGCAGGGCGGGATGGTGCCTGGGCCGGACGCCGTTCCGGGGCAGCGCCGCCCCGATGGCCTCACCCGCCGGGTTGTCCTCCCGGTAGCCCTGGGCCACCGCCCACCGCATCACGGCCGAGATCCGCCGCCGCACCCGCTGCGCCGTCACCCGCTTCCCGTTCCAGATCGGCTGCAGGACCGCCATCACGTCCGCCGTGTGGATCCGGTGCACCGGGAGCCCGCCGAGCCTGGGCATCGCGTAGTCCCGAAGAGTCGAGCGCCAGAGCTTCTCCTGCCGCCCGCCGCCCTTCCAGCCGTCCCGGTGCACCGCGATCACCTTCTCCACGGCCTCCTCGAAGGTGGGGACCGTCCGCCGGCGGCCGGTCACGAGTTTGCCGCGCTGCCGCGCCACGAGGTTCAGGACGCACTTCTGGCGTGCCTCGGCGAGGCTGACGGGGGGCCAGGTCCCGAGTCCGAGGTTGCGGGGACGTCCGTCCACGGTGACGCGCTGCCGCCAGGACTTCGAGAGTTGGCCGCGGGCGATCCGCCTCACCCGGAGGGAGAGTCCGCCGGAGCCGCGGCCGTCGCCGTAGCATCCGGGTTCCCGTATGGTCTCGACAAAGCGCGCGGAGAGTCGGTAGGGTCGTTGGGTCATGGAAATGCGTTCCTGCGGGGACCGTGTGGGGGACACGAAAAGGGCGGGAACGAGGGAGTTTGCGGTGTTCCGGTGAGGAACAGTATAGCACCGTAAGCCATTGAATAACGGTAGCCATAGCGGAACGTCAGGGCACTCTGCGGAACCTTGTGGAACCGGTAGACTGCGGCCCGCAGGGCCGCAGAGCGCGTAGAGCCGATCGCTCACATGGCGCCCCCGGCTTGGAACGCCGGTCTCCAGACCGGCACCGCGGCGCTCCGCGCCGCGCGGGTCGCGACTCCGCGACCCCCGCGACCTCGTTCATCCGGATCGCACCGACCCCATTCATTCCCGCTCGTCCCCCGTCCCGCAATCTTCGAGGAGGGAGTTGATGGCGGCGGCGCCCTCGTCGAGCACGCCACGGACCGCCTGCAGACGGAACGCGAGCAGGGCTGCCGCCCGGTCCGCCTCCGGATTTGGGTCCCGCGGCGCGGAAACCTGCAGGGCCAGGCGCAACTCCCGGAGCAGTTCTCCAAGGTCCGCGACCGCGGCGCCGCAGGCGACGAAGCTCAGCGACGCGGCGGAAACGGCGTCCGCCAACTCGCGCGGCCGACTGTCTTCGAGCCGACTCGGGCCGCTCCGGGCCGCGGTGACAAGTGCTGGTTGATGGGGCATGGCGTCCTCTCCTTGGATCACATCCGAGGAGGGCCGAAGCCCCGTCGGTCCGCTTGGTTGCCTGGCGGCCACATCCCCGTGATCGGGCGCCACCTTGCCCGGACCGGGCAGGTTGGCGGGGGTACGCGAGTGCGTTGCCCCCTCTGGATGCTGCCCGGCAGGTTAGCCCGGCAGGCGCCCCGCCGCCACCTCCGGCAGCGGTACCGTCATCGCGGTCTTGACGGAAGGCCGCCCATCACCTGAGGAAGGGTGTGGGTATCGAGAGACAGCGGTACGGGCTACTTCTCCCAGGCTGCGAGCTCGGATTCCGGGAGGGGCTCGAAGCAAGTCCCGGGGACTGCCAGGAGTCCCTTGAGAGCTCCGAACTCCCGCTGGTGTCGGGCCGGGGCCCTTTTGGCCAGGACGCCCCGAAACGGTCGGGCAGGGCCTAATTCCCGTCCAGGCTTCGCCGGGCCGCCGCCCGGACCAGGGCGTCGAAGATGCGCTGGTCCAGGTCGTGCCCCATGCGCTCGGGGTGCCACTGCACGGCGAGCGCTCCCCAGCGGCCCCGGGGCGAGGACCCGTTGTATTCGATGCCTTCGATCGTGCCGTCCGGCGCGTGCGCCACCGCCGCCAGTCCTTCGCCCAGCCGGTCCACCGCCTGGTGGTGGATGCTGTTCACGCTTCGCTCGGTGACCCCGAGGATCTGGCCGAGGCGGCTCTCCGGCTGGATCGTCACCGGGTGCCGGAACGCCACCGCGTCCGCCGGCACATTGGGGATGGGCGGGTGGTTCGCGCGGTCGCTGATGTCCTGGTGCAACGTGCCCCCGAGCGCGATGTTGAGCGCCTGCATGCCCCGGCAGATGCCGAAGAAAGGCAGGTTCGCGTCGCGGGCCGCGAGCGTGAGCGCGACGTCCCAGGCGTCCTCCTGCGGATCGATGTCCGCGCTCAGTCCCTCGTCGGTCCCGGTATAGGAGGAGGGCGAGAAGTCGCCTCCGCCGGTAAGGACCAGGGCGTCGATCGCCGCCACCGCCTCCGGGGCCGCGCTCAGGGGGGCCGGGGGAAGGATGATCGGGATGCCCCCGGCGATCCGCACACTCTCCACGTACTCCTCGGCGAGCGTGAAGAGCTGTTCCGGGTCTCCCACGATGGTGTGGACGGGCCGCTTCCAGGGGGTGAGCCCGATGCGCGGCCGGCTGCGGCGTTTGTTTCCGCTCATCGCGCCGTCGCCCGCGGCGGGCGGATCCCCCGGAACTCCCAGTCGCCACCGAGCGCCGTGGATCGCACTTCCTCGGACTCGGCCGGCTGCGCCCCGTAGCTCTCGGGTATCCGCCACTCCGCGGCCACGATCGGGTTTTCGAGGCGCCCCAGCCCATCCACCTCGACCGCTACCTCGTCCCCCGGCTCGACCGGACGTGAACCGGCCGGGGTGCCGGTGAAGACCAGGTCACCCGGGAGCAGCGTGTGGGTCCGCGCGATGTCGGCGATCAGGTAGTGCGGGTCCCACGCCATCTCGGCGGTGTTGCCCGACTGGCGCACCTCGCCGTTGACCAGCGTGCGGATCCCGCGCCCCCGGAAGTCCCACCCGGGAACCACCGGTTCCAGCACCGGGCACAGCGTGTCCGCGCCCTTCACGCGCAGCATCGAACCGGCGTCGGTGTCCCGGAAATCGTGCAGGCCGAAGTCGTTGCCGACCGTGTACCCGGCCACGAAACGGCCAGCGTCCTCCGGGGCGACTCCCCGGCAGCGCGTTCCGATCACCGCAACGATCTCTCCCTCGAAGTTCAGGTAACGGCAGCCCCGCGGGCGGACCACCGGTTCCCCGCTCCGGATCAGGGCGGAGGGAGGCTTCAGGAAGTAGGTGGGCGCTTTCGGAAGCCGTGCTCCGAACTCCTCGACCCGGCTGCGATAGTTGAGATGAACACAAACGATCTTGCTCGGGTTCATCGCAGCCCGGGAGCCTACCAGCAGCAAGGGCCGCGCAACCCCTCGCCCTTCTGCCCCCGCGACGTACCATCCGGGCGGTGACGACGAACGGCCGAAACGGGTCCCCGGACGGTTTCGAGGCGATCGTTTCGCACGACACCTACACGACGGGGGTGCCGTGGGACCTCTTCGCCCGGATGCGCGAGCACCGATCCCCCTGCTGGGTGAACGAGACCGATGGCGCCGGGTTCTGGGCGCTCACCCGCCACGCCCACGTGTTCCACGCGAGTTCCACCCCGAGGGATTTCTCCTGCGCCCGCGGCATCCGCCTCGAAGAACTCGATCAAGACGAACTCGAGGCCCGGCGGACGATGATGGAGTACGACGGCGCCGAGCACGCCCGGCTACGCCGGCTGGTCGGGGCGGGCTTCTCCCGGAAGTCGATCGCGAGCTACGAGGCCTCGGTGCGTGGGCTGGCCGCACAGGTGCTCGACCGCGCCCTCGAACTCGGTGAGCTGGACTTCGTGGAGGAAGTCTCCCGGGAACTCCCCATCCGGATGCTCTGCCGCATCCTGGGGGTGCCGGAGGAGGACGCCGGCGAACTCGTCGAGTGGGGCGACGCGCTGATCTCGAACGCGGATCCCGAGTTCTCGATGGCGGTCATCGACCAGGTGGACACCGAGGAGTTCCGCCTGCTGCCGTTTCGGAGCCCGGCCGCCCGCGCCGTCTTCGACTACGCGAGCCATATCCGGAAGGAGCGGCTCCGGCGGCCCACCGACGACATCATCTCCGGGATGCTGGCCGAGGATGCCGGCGGCCGGCCGCTCACCGAGCTGGAGTTCCAGAACTTCTTCCTGCTCCTCATCGTCGCCGGCAACGAGACCACCCGCCACACGATCTCTCACGGTCTGCTGGCGCTTCTCGATCATCCCGAGGCTTACGAAACCCTTGACGCCGCCCCCGGCGAGCGCAGCCTCTTCGAGTCGGCCACCGAGGAGATCCTCCGCTGGACCTCGGTAACGATGCACTTCCGCCGCACCCTCACGCGGGACCTCGACCTCGACGGCGCGCCGCTCCGCCGGGGAGACAAGGCGGTCCTCTGGTACATCGCCGCGAACCGCGATCCGGAGGCGTTCCCGGAGCCCGAGCGGTTCGACATCCGCCGGAGCCCGAACCCGCACCTGGCGTTCGGCGCCGGCCGGCACGTCTGCCTCGGGGCCTGGCTCGCGCGCCTCGAGGTCCGGGTCACCTTCGAGGAACTCTTCCGCCGCCTGCGCGCCATCGAACTCACCGGTCCACCCGACCGCCTCCGTTCCAACTTCATCCACGGGGTCAAGCACCTGCCCGTGCGGCTCGTCCCCAGGTAAGGAGCGTTCCCATGCGACAGATCGCCATCCTCCTTTGGATCACGGTCCTCGGCGCGTCCGGCGCCGAGGCCCAGTTCACCCTCGAGCAGGTCTTCTCGGCCCCGTTTCCGACGAGCCTGACGGCGTCTTCCGACGGGTCCCGGGTCGCCTGGGTGTTCGACGAACGCGGCGCGCGGAACGTCTGGGCGGCCGACGCCCCCGGCTTCGAAGGGCGCCGCCTGACCTCCTTCGAAGGCGACGACGGGACGACCATCCATGGCCTCGCGTTCAGCCGCGATGGGCGCCGCATCGCTTTCATCCGCGGCGACGGGCCCAACCGGGCGGGCGAGCTGCCGAACCCGACCAGCGACCCCACCGGGGTGGAGCAGGCGCTGTGGATCATCGATCAGGGCGGTGAACCCCGCCGCATCACCGAGCCGGCCGCCTCGCCTCTCTTCACCGCGGACGGAGGTTCGCTGCTCTTCGTGCGCCAGGGCCGGGTCTGGCAGGTGAGCCTCGACGCAGACGCCAAACCCGAGCAGCTCATCCACGGCCGGGGCTCCTTCGGGAACCTGCGGCTCTCCCCCGGCGGCGGCCGGCTCGCGTTCGTCTCCTCGCGCGGGGCGCATTCCTTCGTCGGGGTCTACGACTTCGGCGCGAAGACCGTCCACTACCTCGATCCGGCGGTGGACCGCGACGGCGCGCCCGCTTTCTCGCCCGACGGGAGCGAAGTGGCGTTCCTGCGCACGCCGCCGGTGCTCGAGCGGTTCCTGTTCGTTCCGAGCCGGGAAGGCCCACCCTGGAGCATCCGGGTGGCTTCGGTGAAGGACCCGGGTACCAGCCGGGAGGTGTTCCGCGCGGAGCCCGGAATGGGAAGCGTCTTCTCGGGTACCGCCTCCGCCAACCAGCTCCACTGGACGGATGACGGCCGTATCCTCTTTCCCTGGGAGCGCACCGGCTACCGGCACTACTACTCGGTATCGGCTACCGGTGGCGAGCCGGAGGCACTGACCTCCGGGACCTTCGAGATCGAGTACGCGGTCAGCGACGGGCAGGGGGGCCTCATCGCCGCCACCAACCAGGGAGACATCGACCGCCGCCACCTCTGGCGCCTCGCGGCCGGATCCGCCGCCGTGGCCCTGACTTCCGGGACCGGCGTCGAAACCCTGCCGGTCGCCGTCGAGGGCGGCGTCGCGTTCCTCAGCGGCGATGGGCGCCGCCCGCTCCAGCCGATGGTCCAGACCGGTGGTGCTGTGCGAGCCCTCGCCCCGGACGCCTTTCCGGCCGACTTCCCGCTCGAGCACATGGTCGATCCGGAGCCGGTGGTCTTCGCCTCCGCCGACGGAATGAAGATCCACGGCCAGCTCTTCCGGCCCGCAAGCGGCTCCGACGCAGCCGGCCCGGGTGTCCTCTTCCTGCACGGCGGCTCCCGCCGCCAGATGCTGCTCGGCTGGCACTACATGGGCTACTACGCGAACTGCTACGCCTTTCACCAGTACCTGGCGAGCCGCGGCTTCACGGTGATCTCGGTGAACTACCGGAGCGGCACCGGCTACGGCATGGAGTTCCGCGAGGCCCTCAACTACGGGGCGAGCGGCGGCGCCGAGCACCAGGACGTGCTCGGGGCGGGCCGCACCCTCGCCGACATGGCCGGCGTGGACGAGGCCCGGATCGGTCTCTGGGGCGGCTCCTACGGCGGCTACCTGACCGCGATGGGGCTCTCCCGGGCTTCCGATCTCTTCGCCGCCGGGGTGGACATCCACGGCGTCCACGACTGGAACCGCACCATCCAGGGTTTCAACCCGAGCTACGAGCCGGCCCACCACCCGGAGGCGGCGCGGCTGGCGTTCGAGTCCTCACCGCTCGCCACCGTGGACGGCTGGCGGTCCCCGGTGCTGCTGGTCCACGGCGACGACGACCGGAACGTGCCCTTCAACGAGACCATCGAGCTGGTGGAGAAGCTGCGGGAACTGGGCGTGGAGCACGAACTTCTCATCTTCCCCGACGAGGTGCACGGCTTCCTCCGCCACGAGAACTGGCTGGAGGTCTTCCGCCGCAGCGCCGACTTCTTCGAGCGGCACCTGGGGAAGTGACGCCGGCGCTTCATCCTGAAAGCCGGCCGCACTTACACGAACTCGGGACAGTTGTATGTTACAAGTAAGTTACTAATACGTGATGTTTTCGTGACATATTCTGATATCGTCCTGTTTTCAAGGACTTGGGGCCGTGTGTCACGTTTGACGGCGGATGCGGCCGGGCGGTCTGATGGGTTTCGCTGGCACATGCCTCTGGCAAGGGAGACGGCATGCCTATGCGGAGAGTGCGATCCGCGTGTACCGCTGCCGGATCGCCCCTACCCGCAGCCAGTTCCGTAACTTTCTCCCGCACCGTTTCCCGGCGCGAAGTGAGGCGGAGGTGCGTACGCACCGCTGCTCCAGCGCTGTTTGTTGCGCGGTGCGGGTCGATCCCGCTCGCTTCGATCACATCCCCACAGGAGGGCAAAACATCATGACGCTGCAACGATTTACGGCCAGTCGGTCGTGTCCGGCGCTGGTCCTGGGCCTCGCGCTCCTGCTGGGGGCGGGAACCGCTTTCACGCAGGAACTGACCGGAACGATCTACGGCGAGGTCACCGACGACCAGGGGCTCGCGATCCCGGGCGCCACGGTGACCCTCACGAGCCCGTCGCACATCCAGACCGAGAGCCGGGTCACCGGGGCCCGGGGCGACTACCGCGTCCCGCTCCTCTCGCCGGGCACCTACACGGTGACGGTCGAACTTGCGGGTTTCCAGACGGTGACCTTCGAGGGCGTGGTGCTGAACGCCGGAAACGACATCGGGCTCGACGCCACCCTGTCCCCCTCCGGGGTCGAGGAGATGGTGACCGTCATCGGAGAAGCGCCGCTCGTGGACGTCAGGAGCAACCAGGCGATGCGCACGATGGACGTGGACCTCATCGAGAACATTCCGCTGGGGCGTACCTATTCGGACCTGCTGGTCTCGATGCCGGGAGTCCTCGACAGCGAGTACTCGTTCACGCCGACGCAGACCGTCCACGGGAGTTCGCCCCGCGACAACCTGTTCAACATCGACGGGGCGGGCATGAACGACACCACGGTCGGCTACATCTCCACCGAGATTCCGATCGACATGATCGAGGAAGTCCAGGTCACCACCGGCGGCATCTCGGCCGAGTTCGGCATGTCGCTCGGCGGGGTCTTCAACTTCGTCACCAAGTCCGGCGGCAACGAGTTCTCCGGAACGATCAACGGCTATTACCAGGGAGAGGAGACCGAGTTCAGCAACCTGACGGCCGAGCTCGAGGAAGACCTCCCCGCGGCGACCAGCAACCTCAAGAACCAGGAGTACGGCGGCACGTTCGGCGGACCCATCATGCGCGACCGGGCCTGGTTCTTCGGCAACCTGCGCCGCCTCGAAGTGGAGCAGCAGGAGCCCTTCCTGCCCACCCAGGCGTTCGAGACGAACCAGACCCACTCGTTCCTGAAGCTCACCACCCAACTGACCGGGAGCACCCGGTTCAGCGGTTCCTTCACGACCCGCGACCAGGACAAGTGGCCGGGCAACGTTTCCAGCTTCTCCAACGCCGACCACCCCGAAACCTGGGACATCCTTTACCGGAACCAGCGGATCGTGAACCTGCAGGCGACCCAGCTCCTCGGCCAGGACACCATCCTCGAGGCGCGGTACAACGGCGTCTGGAAGTCCTTCAACCGCGAATACCCGAACAACCCCGACTTCCGGATCGGCTGGCGGGACATCGGGACCGGCGAGAACTTCGGGGGCCTCACCGGAGGCGTCGGCGACACGTTGGCCCGGGACATCCGGCAGGCTCACCTGACCCTTTCCCACTTCCGGACGGGGCTTGGCGGATCCCACGAGTTCAAGACCGGCGTGTATTGGGAGCACTCGCCGTTCAAGCGCGAGTTCTATTTCCCGAACGGGGAAGACGTGGTGCAGATCCTCAACAACGGCGTACCCCACCGGGTGCAGCTCCAGAACTACCCGATCAACCTGCAGCAGACGAACATCAACCGGCAGGCGTTCTTCGTGCAGGACCAGTGGACGATCGGCGAGGCGCTCACCGTGAACCTCGGGGTCCGCTGGGAGCGCACCGAGGGTTGGTATCCGCGGCAGAGTTCGGGCGGCGGCCGCTGGTTCCCCGAGGTCTTCCTCGATGAGACCCGCGACCTCATCACCTTCAACTCCGTCGCGCCGCGCGCCGGCGTCGTGTGGGCCCTGGGCGAGGAGGGGCGGACCTCCGTCAAGGCCAGTTACGGGCGGTACTACAAGCCGCTCCTGAACCAGGACACGCTGATCATCCTGCCGCGGTCCGGTGGTTTCCACGAGTACGAGTGGTTGGACCACAACGGCGACCTGGTGTTCCAGGACGGTGAGCAGGGAGAACTGACCCGGGACGGCATCCAGCCCAACACCTCGAGCGCCGATCCGGACCTCAAGAACGCCCACGTGAACTCGTTGCACGTCGGGATCGAGCACCAGCTCGAGAACAACATCGTCCTGTCGGTGTCCGGAATCTTCAAGCGGGAAAAGGACATCATGGAGACCATCGACGTCGGGCGGATCGGGCCTGACGGGACCCCCTTCGGCGCCTACAACGCGCTTCCGGTCACGAACCCCATCGATGGCTCGCCGATGACCATCTATGCGCTCCGGCCCGAGTTCCAGGGTTCCGGGCGCGTTCGCTTCCTGACGAATCCCGGCCAGGACGGACCGCTCTTCCGCGACTACAACGGAGTCGAGTTCGTCGTGCGGCGCCGCTGGCAGGACGGCTGGCAGTTGATGGCCGCCCTGAACATCGCCGAAGCCGTCGGCAACATCGGGAACAGCTACGGCTCGACGTGGGGCGGGCACGCCATCTACGACAACCCCAATACGCTCATCAACGCCGAGGGGCCGCTGGATCTGGACGCCACCTACCAGTTCAAGCTCCAGGCAACCTACACGCTGCCCTGGGACATCCTGTTGAGCGGCTACTACCAGGCGATCACCGGGTTCCCGCTCAAGCCGCCCGAGAACTTCGCGCCCGACCCGGCGCTCGGCGCCTATACCGTTCGTTTCTTCCGCGACGACGTGCCGGGAATGGTGGTGGAGAGCTTCGTGGACGTGGCCGGCGTGCAGCGGGGCACCTACCGCCATGACTTCCGGAACAAGGTCGACCTTCGGATCGAGAAGCAGTTCCCGTTCCGGGACAACATGCGCATCGGGGTCATCGCCGACATCTTCAACCTGACGAACATCAACCGGACCACGTCGGTGCAGTCGCTCCGTTACGGTCTGGAGGGCCGCTTCCTCACGGCCGCCACGATCGAGCCGCCGAGGATCGTGCGCATCGGGGTGCGCTTCCAGTTCTAGGCGGCGGCCGGGGGGCGGCGCTTCGGCGCCGCCTTCCGCCGCCAGCGCCGGTCCGTAGACTGGCGTTGCTGTCCCCTTGAGCAAGACCAGGAAACGCCGCCGACAAGCCGCCGGCGCCCGCGCGCGGGCGGCCGGGAGGTGGGCGTCCCGAATCTGGCTCGGGGCCGCGGCCGGCGCCGCCGTCCTCGGGGGTCTCCTGTTGGCGCGGCTGGCGTTTCCTCCCTCCCTCGACCTGGCGGAGGTCCCGGGGTCTTCCGCCTCCGAGCGGGACGAGCGGGTGCGCGCGAAAGTCGAGGAGGCAAGGCAGGCGGTTGCCGGGGATCCGCGCTCGGGGGCCGCATGGGGCCGACTCGGGTCCGTCCTGCTCGCGCACGAGCGCGAGGCAGCCGCAGCGGCGGCCTACCAGCGCGCCGTCGAGCTGGACCCCGACGAGCCGCGCTGGCCCTACCTGCTGGCGCGCGCCGCGAAGACTCCCGATCCGATGGTCGCCGTCGACGCCTCGGCCCGCGCCGTCGCTCTCCTGCCCGGCTACGCGCCCGGCCAACTGCTGCGGGCGGAGCTTCTGGAACAGGCCGGCGACGCGGACGCGGCGGGCGATCACTACCGGAGGGCTGTCGCGCAGGACCCACGCTGCGCCCCCTGTGAGCTCGGGCTGGGCCGCCTCGCGCTGGCGGCCGGAGACCTGGAGGGGAGTCGCCGCCACCTGGAACGCGCCGCCGCGCTGCAACCCCGGGCGCGCGCCCCCCATGTCCTGCTCGTGCAGGTATACCGGGCCCTGGGCGAGATGGACGCGGCGCGGAGCGCTGCGCGGCGGGTGGAGCGGCTCGACGCCGAACTCGCCCACAACGACCCCTTCATGAACGAGGTCGTGGAAGAAGGCGTGTCGGTCATCGGCTACCACCGCCGGGCGTCGGTCGCCGACTCGCTGGGCAACCAGACGAAGGCCGAATCGCTTTACCGCACGCTGCTGGACGCGCATCCCGAGGACGCGAACGGCCACTACAACCTGGGGAACCTGCTTGCCCGGCTGGGAAGAACGGACGAGGCGATCCTTCGCTACCGGCGGGTGCTCGAGATCGCGCCGGAGAAGGCCGAGGCCCGCTTCAACCTGGGGAACATGTTCCTGAACCAGGGCCGGCTCGACGAGGCCGAGCGGGAGTACCGCACCGCGCTCGAGACCTGGCCCGACCACAGCGGGACGCTGACCAACCTGGCGATCGTGCTGGCGCGCCAGGAACGGATCGCGGAGGCGTTGCCGTTCTATCGCCGCGCGGTGGAGGCCGACCCGGAGAACCCGGTCGCGAACCACCAGCTCGGACAGATCCTGGTCCGCGAGGGCAACCTGGCGGACGCCATCGCCCATTTCCGGGCATCCCTGGCGGTGCGGCCGGAATCCGCTCCGGTCCAGCTCGACCTGGCGATGGCGCTCGCCAGCGCGGACGACTATGGGACCGCCTGGCGGCACGCGGTGGCCGCCCGCGAGCTGGGCGCGCAACCTCCCGCCGACTTCATGGAGTTCCTGAGGTCCCGCATGCCGTCGGCCGCGCGCGCCACGGAGGGCTTCCGATGAAGCGACGATCGGTTCCAGTCCTCCTGTTCGCGGTCGCGGCCGCCGCGTGCGGCGTGGCCGGCGGCGCCGGGGACTACGGCGCGCTGGTCGCGCTCCACGACGAGTTCCTGGAATTCGATCGTCCGGCCATGGAGAACGGTCTTCCCGACTACCGCCCGGAAACGATCCAGCGGCAACGGGCCGGGCTCGACGGTTTCTCGGACCGTCTCGGGGCGATCGACCCGGCCGGCTGGCCGGTTCCGCAGCAGGTGGACTACCTCCTGGTGCGGGCGCGGCTGAACCGCCTCGACTACGACCTCCGGGTACGCCGTCCCTGGGCGCGGGATCCCGGGACCTACGTGGACACCGTGCAGCGGCTCGCCTTCCACGAGTTCCCGCTCGGGGAGGAGGAGCGCGTCCGGCTCGGGACGCAGCTGGCCGGGGTACCGGCGTTCCTGTCGCTCGCCCGGGAGAACCTCACGGACGCCGGGGGCGAGCTGACCATGCTGGCGCTCCGGAACCTGGTGACCGCTGACGGGGTGGGCCACGGCCACCCCTTCCGGGAGGTCCCGCCGGCCGGGACCATCGCCTGGTACGAGGACCTGGTCGGGCAGCTCGAAACGCACCACCCCGAACTCCTGCCGCCGGCGAAGGAGGCGCGGGCGGCGGTCGGGGAGTTCCACGCCTGGCTCACCGAGAACCGGGAGGGCATGGACGCGCCCTCCGGGCTCGGCCGCGAGAACTACGACTGGTACCTCAAGTACGTCGCCATGATGCCCTTCGACTGGGACGACGTGAACCGGATCGGCGACCGCGAACTCCACCGGTCCTGGGCCTTTCTCGAGTTGGAACGGAACCAGAACCGGGGTCTCCCGATGGTGGATCCCGCGCCGAGCGCCGAGGACTACGCCCGGCGGATCGAGGAGGCCGACGAGCACGTCCGGAAGTTCATCGAGGACCAGGACATCCTCACCATCCCCGGCTACGTGGGGGAGTTCGGTACCAACGTGCCCTGGATCGTCCGTGAGGGCGGCCGGCGGAACTTCTGGGAGGAGGTGCAGTACCGCGACCCGCGGCCCGACCACGTCCACGCCGTCATTCCGGGCCACCGCTTCGACGCGCTGCTCCGGAGCCGGGACGACCGGCCCATCCGGAGCGCCGCCCGCGACCGGGGCCGCTCGGAGGGCTGGGCCTTCTACCTCGAGGAGATGATGCTCCAGGCCGGCTTCCTCGACGAACTGCCGCGGACCCGCGAGCTCTACTACATCTTCCAGATCGCGCGGGCGGTGCGGAACGGGGCGGAAGCCCGGATGCACACGAACGAGTTCACCGTCCAGCAGGCGGTGGATTTCATGGTGGCGGGCACGCCCTTCATGGACCAGGACGTGGCCCGGGTGGACGCCGAGATCTATCTGAAGACCCCCGGTTCGGGGATCGCCTACCAGATGGGGAAGCTCCAGATCGAGGAACTCCTCATGGACCGCGCGCTGCAACTCGGCGACGAGTTCGACCTGAAGGAGTTCCACGACGAGTTCCTCGCTTCCGGCTGGATCCCCATCTCGCTCATCCGCTGGGAGATGACCGGCTACGACGACGAGGTCCGGGACCTGTTCGGGAGGCCGCCAGGCTGAGAGGGGACGATGGAATGAGAAACACGCTGCGATGCGGACTCGCGTTCGCCGCACTGCTGGCCGCGCCGGCGTTCGCTCTTGCCCAGACGGACTCCCGCGATCCGTTGCTGAACCAGGGGCCCAAGGCCGTGGCCACCGCCGACGGAGGCATGGTGGCGACCCAGCTCCCGAACGTGACCCGCGCGGCGGTCCGGGTGCTGGAGGACGGCGGGAACGCGGCGGACGCCTTCGTCACCGCCGTCTTCCTCCAGCACGTCGAGGACTTCCACCAGGTCTCGCACTTCGGGGCGATGTCCGGCCTCTACTTCGACGCCGCCACGGGCGCCACCCATGCCTTCAACGCCTTCTCGGAGCGGCCGCGGGCGGACCGCTGCGGGGACGGCAAGCAGGTGGGACGGCTCGCCATCGGCGGCACGGTGCGCGGGCTCGAATCGATCGCCGAGCGTTTCGGCACGCGGTCTTGGGCCAGCTACCTGGAACCCGCGATCGCGGCCGCGGAGGAAGGAGTGCTGGTCACGAACTTCCAGTACGCGAACAACTACAGCCTCTGGGAGAACGGGGACCTGATCCGGGAGAACGAGGAAGCGCAGGCCTTCTACATGCCGGACGGCCATCTGGTCCCGGTCGGCGGGACCTGGAAGATGCCGGCGCTCGCCCGGACCCTGCGCGCGGTCGCCGAGCACGGCGCCGACCACCTCTACAAGGGCGCGTGGGCCAGGAAGTTCGTGGAACAGGCCACGAACCGCGGCTTCTGCGTCACCCTCGAAGACCTCGCCGAGTACGAGACCCGCTGGCTCGAGCCGGCGCGCTTCACCTACCGGGGTCACGAGATCCTCGTCGAGCCGCCCCCGAACAAGGGCGGCCTGCTGGTGGGGCAGAACCTGAACGTGCTGGAGCAGTTCGACCTGACGGCGACAGGCCACTTCGCCGAGTCCCCGGAGACCCTCGAGATCATGGTCCGGAGCTTCGGCAAGGTCGAGTCGGACATGAAGTGGTCCATCCAGGACCCCGCCGCCTACCGGAACCCGTACGAACTCTGGAACTCGAAGGAGTACGCGCGGCTGAGCGCCCAGTTCGTGCGGCAGACGATGCCGCAGCCGGGCGTGGACCTGACGGCGATGATGGACAGGGAAACGGGCGGAACAAACGTCGCCGCCTCGATGACCCTCGGCAGCAACCACAACGTGATCGTGGACGCCGAGGGGAACTGGGTCAGCTCGCTCCATACGGGCCACGGCGGGGCGCCGGGCATCTTCATCGACGGGGTGCGGGCGACCGGGAGCGGCGTGAAGGCCGAGACGATGGGTCCCGGGCGCCGCATCCTCGCCGAGGTCACCGGGGTCTTCGTGATGAAGGACGGCAAGCCCTGGCTCTCGCTCGGGACGCCGGGGTTCCCGCCGCAACCGGTGACCGAGGTCCTGGTCAACATCCTCGACTTCGGGATGCAGCCGAAGGACGCCGCCGATGCGCCGCGCTTCTGGGCCTTCCTCTACGGGCAGACCGAGCGGCGGGTGCTCCGCATCGAGTCCCGGATCTCGGACGAGGTCCGGCGGGGAATGGCGAAGAGCGGCATCGCGATGGAGGAACTCGGCGACTACAACTGGCACACCGGCTCGATGCAGATCATCTGGCGCGGTGACGACGGAAAGCTTTACGGGGTCAGCGACCCCCGGCGGCTCGGATTGGCCGCCGGCCACTGAACACAACCAAGGGAGGAGCGCCATGAGAAGCAGCTCTACATTGATTCGCATCCTGGCAGCGGTCGGGGTGCTCGCCCTCGCCGCCACCGGGATGGCCCAGAACGGACCCGACCCGCAACTCAACCAGGGGCCGAAGCCAACGGTGACCGGCGACTCGGTCATGGTGGCCACCCAGCTTCCGGTGGTCAGCGAGGCGGCGCTCCAGGTGCTGAAGGACGGCGGGAACGCAGTGGACGCCATGGTGACGTCCGTCTTCATGCAACACGTGAACGACTTCCACCAGGTCTCGCACTTCGGCTCGATGTCGGTGATCGGCTACGACGCGGCCAGCGACACCTACTGGTCGCTGAACGCGGTCTCGGAGCGCCCGCGCGCCGACCGCCACGACCACGGCGACGTCTCCAAGGTCGCCATCGGCGGGGTGGTGCGCGGCCTTGAAGCGATCGCGGACCGCTACGGCAGCGGGACCATGGAGTGGTCGCAGTACCTGCAGCCGGCGATCGCCTCGGCCAGCGAGGGCGCCATCGTCACCTCGTTCATGTACGGCATCAACTACAACCTGATGGAGCAGGGCGACCTCGTCAAGAACCCCGAGGCTCGCGAGGCCTACATGGCGAACGGCCACCTGGTGCCGGTGGGTGAGCGCTGGAAGCGGCCGGCGCTGGCCGAGCACCTGAAGATGGTGGCTTCCGAGGGCGCCGACTACATGTACACCGGGGCCTGGGCGGAGAAGTTCGTGAAGGCGGCGAACGCGAAGGGCTTCGCGGTCAGCATGCAGGACATGGCGGAGTACAAGCCGCACTGGGACGACCCGACGAAGTTCACGTACCGCGGGCTTGATTTCTACGGTTCGCCGCCGCCCGACACGGGTGGGGTCATCGTGGGGAGCAACCTCAAGATCCTCGAGAACTTCGACCTGAAGGGCATGGGGCACTACAGCGAGTCCCCCGAGGCGCTCGAGATCATGATCCGGGCCTTCGGCCGGGTCTCCGACGAGACCCGCTGGGTCATCAAGGACCCGCTCAACTTCAGGATGCCCACCGATCTCTGGCTCTCCGACGAGTACGGAAAGCTCGGGGCCACCTTCGTCGAGAACACGATGCTGCTGGACGGCGTGGACCTCTCGAACAGCGAGACCCCCGACATGACCGCTTCCCTTTTCCCGCCGGGCGCGGGCGGGGCGGACACCGCCGATCTGGGAAGCAACCACAACGTCATCGTGGACTCGCACGGGAACTGGGTCTCCATGCTCCATACCGGACACGGCGGGGCGCCGGGCATCTTCATCGACGGGGTGCGGGCGACAGGAAGTACCGCGCGCGCGGCAACGGCAGGGCCGGGCCGGCGCCTGGTGCTGCCGATCACCGGGATCATCGTCGCGAAGGACGGCAAGCCCTGGCTCGCCATGGGGACCCCGGGTTCGCCGCCGCAGCCGGTGACCGAGGTGCTCGTGAACATCATCGACTACGGCATGCACCCGAAGGACGCCGCCGCCGCGCCGCGCTTCTGGGCCTTTCGGGGCGGTGAGCGGGGAGTTCAGATCGAGTCCCGCATCTCGGACGCGGTCCGCGCGGGCATGAAGAAGAGCGGGATCGCGATCACCGATCTCGGCGCCTACAACTGGCACACCGGCTCCATGCAGATCATCTGGCGCGGTGACGACGGCAAGCTCCACGGGGCCACGGACCCACGGCGCCTCGGCGTCGTCGTCGGCTACTGACCGCCCGTGCACAAGTACGCCGCTTCGGAGCGCCGGCCTCCGGCCGGCATCGCGGCCCGCCAGGGCCGCGAAACCCGCGCGCCGCCGATCAGCGGCGATGGCGCAGAGGTTTGACCATGCGATTCTTCACTCCAACAGCCTGTCTCTTGCTGGCCGCCGCCCTGGCATCCGGCCAGCAGCCGCCCGACGCGCGCGACGCGCTCTACAACCAGGGGCCAAAGGCGGAGTCGGTCGGCGACTCGGTAATGGTGAGCACCCAGCTCCCCATCGTCACCGAGACCGCGCTCGAAGTGCTCCGGAACGGCGGGAACGCCATCGACGCCTTCGTCACCGCGGTCTTCCTCCAAAACGTCGTGGACTACCACCAGGTCAGTCTCTTCGGCGCCATGGGGGGCCTCTACTACGACGCGGCGAGCGGCAGCTACACCGTCTTCGAGTCCTACTCGGAGCGGCCGCTCGCGGGCCGCTGCGGCGAGGGCGATCCCTCCCAGGTCGCCATCGGGGGCAAGGTCGCGGGTCTCGGGGCCCTGGCCGACCGCTTCGGGACGATGGAGTGGGAGAAGTACCTGGAGCCGGCCATCGAGGCGGCCGACGAAGGGGTGCTGGTCACCTCCTTCATGTACGCGAACAACTACAACAGTTGGGAGACCGGCGACCTCATCCAGCAGAACGACGAGGCGCGGGCGCACTACATGCCGGACGGACACCTGGTCCCCGTGGGGCACCTCTGGAAGATGCCGGCGATGGCGAAGACCCTCCGGGGCATCGCGTCGGAGGGAGCGGACTACCTCTATACCGGCGCCTGGGGGCAGAAGTTCGTCGAGAAATCCCGCGCGAAGGGCTACTGCGTGAGCCTCGAGGACATGGGCGCCTTCGAGGTGCGCTGGTCGGATCCGGTCCGCTCCACCTACCGCGGTTACGAGGTCCTCAGCGAGTCGCCGCCGAAGAAGGGCGGCATCCAGATCGGCTACAACCTGAACATCCTCGAGAACTTCGATCTGGCGGGCATGGGCCACTTCGCGGAGTCGGTGGACACCCTCGAGATCCTCACCCGGACGCTCGGCCGGGTGGAGACCGACATGCGCTACGGGGTCACGGATCCGGTGGCCTTCCAGATCCCGACCGCCGTCTGGCTCTCCAAGGACTACGCGAAGTTCGGCGCGGAGTTCGTCCGGACCACGATGGTGGTGCCGGGCGTGGACCTGACGCCGCCCACCGCCACCGCGGCGCTCCGCCGTCCGGAGCCGGTGCGCATCGCCCGGTCCGCGGACGCGCCGCCCATGGTGGACGAGAGCAACCACAACGTCATCGTGGACGCCGAGGGGAACTGGATCACCTCGCTCCACACCGGTCACGGCGGAGCGCCGGGGATCTTCCTCGACGGAGTGAAGGCGACCGGCAGCGGCTTCCCGGGCCGCACGGTCGGCCCCGGCCGCCGGGTCAGCCCGAACAGCACCGGCACCATCGTCGCGAAGGACGGGGTGCCCTGGCTCTCGCTCGGCTCACCCGGGGTGCCGCCGCAGCCGGTGACCCAGGTGCTGGTCAACATCATCGACTTCGGGATGACGCCCGGCGACGCGGCCGACGCGCCGCGCTTCTTCGCCTTCCGGGGCGGCGAGCAGGTGCTCGCCATCGAGTCCCGGATCACCGACGAGGTACGCGAGGGCCTCAAGGCCCGCGGCATCCGGATCCAGGACCTCGGGCCCTACAACTGGCACACCGGCTCGATGCAGATCGTCTGGCGCGACCCGGACACCGGCAAGCTCCACGGGGTCACCGACCCCCGCCGCCTCGGGCTGGCCAAGGGCTTCTGAGGAGGTTGGGAGCGCCGGCCTTCAGCGCGCGGTGGCGGACGCCTCAACTCCGCGTGATCACGGCCCGCTCGAAGAGACACAACCCCACCTGACCAGCGGACTGCGGTTCCGCCAAGGATTGGACGGGCGCCTGCTATAACTGCGCGGGTGCCCTCGACCTCCGGTCGCGGACCGTTCCGTCCCGGAACCGCGTTCGCGCCACGCATACCGGTCCCAACGAGCGATTACATACTGACGGACAGAGGCATCGAGTTCAACGAGCCAGCTAGGTGCAGAACACTCTCTGTGGAAGTACGCGGAACCATTGTCAACGCCTTCACCGACGACACCAGCAAGCTCAAGGGGTGGAAAAGGACAGTGGCGTCCACCGTCAAGAACGTGCGGGGCGGAGCCTCGTGGAATCCTGACGACACCTATGCGATAACGCTCGAGTTCCGTTTCCATCCCGGAAACCACGGCAACCAGCCCCTGGTGATGAAGAACTTCGTCGAACCGGTGATCGCGGGACTCGCTGCGGGACTATTCTGTTCGAAGCACATTGATCCACGTGACATCGAGCGGTTTGGTTTCGATAACTCGAACATCGTGACTCTGTTGATTCACTGCGGCCGTGACGCGCCGAACAAGGACCAAGAGGGTGTGCGCGTGTTTGTCTCCAGCGCCTGGCACTGGAGAGTCAGATCGAAATCGTCGTAAGCCCTTCGACCTGGTCGAAGTCCGTGTCCTCCGCAATCAGGGGACACTTGAGCAAGAGTGCGGTGGCGGCGATCCACGAATCGGCAGTAGCGAGGCGCTTGCCCGCCTTTTCCTGCCGTACTCGCAACCGCGCGGTGACTTCGATGAGTTCGGGATTGGGCCAGATGACGTCGAACTGTTGCAGATGTCGGTTCAAATCGTTCCGCCGTCGTTCGCCCCATCCTGCCTTGTAGGCTCCGAACCTCACTTCCTCCAAGGTCTGAAACGAGATGACCGCTCGTTTGCCCTTGATCCTCTCTGCGAGCCGGGAGCCCCGCACGTCACCTCGGAACAAGAGTGAGACGGCGCCCGTGTCCAGGACCACGAGGTCAGGGACGGGCGTCTCTACTTGTCCCTCGCCTCCCGAATCGCGCTTCGAAAAGAGGTCCACTCTGCCTCCGTCAGACCAACCGCATCCAGCCTACTCGGATCGAAGAGCCGGGGGTTCGGATTCGCTAGGAACCGCTCCAGATCAAGCGGCTCCCCGGAACGTGTCGGTTCGATTACTCGAACGGAAACCCGTCCCCACTGGCCCCCCTTCCCGATGCGACCCGTCCCGATGACCTGGACGTATTGGTTCGCCAACTCCCGCATCCGTTCGTCCGCCTTGGGTTCGAACCGCACAACGACGTGGGGGCCAGCCGATCGATGCAACTGTGCGGTCTTCTCCTTCCAGTTCACTTCTTTCAGCCATCCCTCGAGTACCGCCTCTTCCTGCTCACCGCGGGACTGCGGATTCCGTTCCAGGCGTGCAAGTTCGACCCTCCGCGTGTCTCGACCACCGCCTCCCACAAACACTCGAAGGTCCGGTGGAAGGCTCTCCTGAACGCGGCGAAGCGGGTCCGTCACGCTGAGGGGCAACTGCGAATCTTCGGCTCCGTCCCAGTCGAGCAGCGCCTCAAGGGCGCGCTGCCCGTGATCGTTCAGTAGCGGTCTCTCCCCGAGCGCAGCCTCGAGGACGAGCGAACCCGGCCGAACATTCGTGACTCGCAGCGCACTCTGGGTGCGGATCAGGGGAGGCACTGGTTCGGAACCCGCACCGCAGCCCGCGAAATGTCCCGCCAAACGGTGCAGGGATTCCTGGATTCCCTTCAGGGTGGTTGTCAGGCACTCAACCGGCACTCCCTGCTTTTCGACGTCGGGTCCGTCAAAAGTGATGGTCAGTCGCTTCGTTGCAGCACGTCCTCCGCGATCAGAATGTAACGCAGCGCGGCCAGGGAGGTTCCGGACAACGGCCCGACAACGCGCAGTGTGGTCTCGTGTACCTCAGGACGGCGGCGTAGCGCGGTCGAGGAGCGTCTTCAGCCGGTAGTTGACCGTCGTCACCCCGAAATCCGGCTCCCGGTCGAACGGGCGCCGAACGCCGCCGCGAGCCCGACGCTCCCCTCGCCAGCCGCCGCGAGTTCGCCGCGGCCCTCCGGGACGAGTTGCCGCCGGCCCTCCGTCTCCTCCAGTCCGAAGACATCGCGCCGGTGGACCTCGCCCAGGCCGCCATCGGCCCCGGGATGCGCGTTTAGACGCGCTACGCCCCGTCGCCTGTCCGCGTTCCGTTCGTGGAACCCGTGATAACACCCGTCTCCGACCGGCCGTTGGCGCGCGCTGCCTGAAGGCCGATCGGTTCGCCCTCCGCGTAGGCGCGCTCCCGGTGCAGCCTCTGCAAACGCTCGGTGAGCGGGCCGCGTGACCCGCTGCCGATCCGCCGCCCGTCCACCTCGAGCACGGGGGTGAGTGCGCCCGCGGTGCCGGTCGTGAACATCTCGTCGGCGGTGTACACCTCGGTCAGCGAGAGGTTCGTCTCGGCGACCTGAAGACCGTCTTCCCGGGCCGCCTCGATCACCGTCGCCCGGGTAACCCCAGGCAGGCAACTGTGGGTATGCGGCGTCTGCACCTCGCCGCCGCGGACCAGGAAGACGTTCGTGGCGTTCGTTTCGGAGACGAAGCCGTCCAGATCCAGCATGAGGGCGTCGTCCACACCGGCGTGATTGGCCTCGATCTTGGCCAGGATGTTGTTGATCAGGTTGGCGTGGTGGATCTTCGAGTCGATGCACTGGGGGCTGTTCCGGCGGATCGACGACGTGATCAGGCGGATGCCCTCCGGGTCGTACACGAGCGCCTTCCACTCGGGCAGCACGATGAGCGTGCAACCCGAACGGTTCCATTCCGGGCTCATCCCCGAGGTCACCTTCTCCCCCCGCGAGAGCGTCAGGCGGACGTGGACGCCGTCCGTCATGCCGTTGGCCCGCAGGGTCTCGAAGAGGGCCGCCCGCACCGTTTCCCGCGGCGGCGCCTCGGCAAACGCCATGGCGTGCGCCGAGGCGAACAGGCGGTCCAGGTGCCGGTCGAGGTCGGCGACACGCCCCCGATAGACGCGCAGACCCTCCCAGACGGCGTCGCCGCCCTGCACCGAGCTGTCGAAGACGGAGACCCTCGCCTCCGCTCGAGGTTTCAGCTCGCCGTTGATCGAGACCAGGATGCCGGCGTTCCGCGGGTCGGGGAGTTCCATGTTCGTCTCCAGCGGGCGAGAGGGCGCAGTCCCCGAGGCGGGGTCAGTCGGATCAACGTCGGCTGCCGACGACCAGCAGTTGCGATTGTCGCGGGGCCAAGCAGTCGTCCGTTGACGCGTCAGCCCGCCTCGAGGGGGGTGATGTCGGAGAGGTCGGCGGTTCGCCGGGCGCGGGCGAGGTCAAACGCCCGTTGCAGGTACACCCAGAACTCCGCAGTGTTGCCGAAGAACTTCGAGAGCCGCATTGCGGTATCGATCGTCAATGCGGTCTCACCCTTTACCAGCCGCTCGATTCGCGTCCGGGGCACGTTCAGGCGTCCGGCTAGTGTGATCGCGCTCATGCCGAGCGGGTCCAGGTACAGCTCCGTAAGCACTTCGCCCGGGTGCGAGGGACTTTCGACAAGTCTCATCTCTCGATTCTCTCAGCCTGAACCGCTCTGCCCCTACTGCGCGCCGCCGATCAGCAGCAGCTCCGTCTGCTTCGGCGCGAAGTACTCGACGTCGCCGTCGGGGAGCACCCGGGCGTTCTCCTCGATGCGGATCGGGAGCACCACGCCGTCCCACTCCGGGATCGGGGTGCTCACGTGCAGCTCGACCGAGTACCACGCGTCGGCCCGCAGCGGATACCGCACCCGGTCCCCGTAGGCGAAGGGCCAGTCCACCGCGACCCGCGCCCCGATGTCGTGGGTGGAGTTCCCGACCGAGTGGGAATAGACGCCCACCTCGGGCTGTCTGGGGTCCACCTCCTCGTTGCCTCCCGTCTTCGGCTGACCGGACTGGTACCCCAACTCCCCGACGTCTTCCATCGTCGCCTCCCAGACCTCGTGGGCGATCGCTCCCGGCTTCCAGTGGCTGGTCAGGATGTCGGTGACTTCGAGCGCCTTTTGCCAGGCGTTCCGGATGCTCTCCGGGGCCTCCGTCTCCCCGGGCCGCAGCACGTAGGCGGTCCGCTTGATGTCGGTCCGGTAGTCGAGGTAGCCGACCCCGGCGTCCACCGACAGGATGTCCCCGGGCATCACGACGTGGTCCGCGCTGTTGATCGGGAGGTTCTCGCCGTCGCGGGTGATGCGCACTCCGGGCAGGAACTCGTTGATGAGCCCGAGTTCCATGGTCCGTTGCCGCATCCACCAGTGGATGTCGGCGATGGTGGTCTCCCCCACCGTGATCACCGCGTCGGAAAAGGCCTCCTCCTCCCAGGCGACCGTCCAGGCGCAGAGATCGGCGAACACCGGAAGCTCCTCCGGGATGTGCATCTCCCGGAAGTCGCGGATCACCAGCTCCGCGGAGACCATGCGCGAGGCGTAGGTCTCGCCGAGCGTCTCCTCGAGGAAGTTCCGGAGCGTCCAGGTGAGGCCGTCCGCCATCGGCAGGGTGGGAGAGACGTTGATGCCGATCCGCTGCGGATCGCGTTCCTCGATCACCTGCCGGAGATGCGGGCGAACGCCCTCCTCGGTGTAGCCGTAGAAGATGTGAACGTCGTAGGCGTCGCTGATCGTCGGGTCGCGGAGCGAGTGGGACCCGATGAAGATCTTCTCCGGTGTGTCCTCGCCGCGGTCGAAGAAAATGTAGGCGTTCCGAACCCCTCCCCAGCCGCCGCCGATCTCCGAGAGGATCGGGTCCACGTGGTGCTCGCGACTGAAGGTCAGCCACATGTCGATGTCGTGCGCCCGCATCGCCGGGAGCACGACCGCGTCCAGGCGCTTCGTGATGAGGTCCTTCCGGATCTGGGCGCGTTCCCGGGCGTCCGGGATGTCGAGCACCTCGGTGGGACGGGCGTCGCCGTTGCCGGACGTGTCGGCGTCCATCGGGCCGCAACCGGCGGCCAGCGCCAGCGCCATGGTCAGTAGCAGGCTTGTTCGAATCATTGCGTCACCTCCGTCGTGGTGTTCGCACGTCGATCCGGGAGAGCAGGTCCCGCGCCTCCCGGTGGTCGGGTTCGAGTTGAAGTAGTCGTTCGAGCGCCGTCGCCGCCTGGTCCGTCTTTCCCTGACGGGCCAGCACCGCCGCCCGGTTGAAGTGGGCGGGCACGAATTCCGGCGCAGCCGCAATGGCGGCTTCGTAGTGGTGGACCGCGGTGTCGCTGTCGTCCGTTCTCGCCAGCAGGTTGCCCAGTCGGAAATGGGCGAGGGCGAAGTCGGGCTTCGCGGAGGCGGCCCGCCGATAGCGCCGGAGGGCGTCCTCGGATTCCCCCCGGGCTTCCAGCGCCTCTCCGAGTCCGTAGTGCGCTTCGGCGAAGTCCGGCCATTCCTCGAGCGCCCGGCGGAAATGCGCCTCCGCCCCCTCTGCATTCCGTTGCGCGAGCCGGACCGTCCCGAGGTTGTGATGCGCCTGGGGCAGCGCCGGGCTCGCCGCGATGGCCCGGTCGAAGAACTCCACCGCCCGCTCGACGTCGCCGTTCAGGAAGTGGAGACGGCCGAGGTCGCTCAGCGCCAGGGCGAAGTCCGGCCGGACCCGCACCGCTTTCTCCAGGTGACGGATCGCCTCGTCCCGCTCGCCGAGCGCGGCGAGCATCCCCGCCAGGCTGAAGAGGGCCTTCTCGTCCTCCGGGTTCCGGTCCAGCTTGAACCGGTAGCCGGTGAGCCGCGCCGCCGTCTCTTTCCGCGCGAAGTCCAGCTTCAGCGCCGCGAGGTCCTCTTCCCGCTTGGGAACGAGCTGGACCCAGAGATCTCCCATCTCGTCGGAGGATTCGGGGCCGTAGAGCACCCGGCGGGGCGGATCGTGCGGGTTTTGGGGGTTGTCCGCCGAGTTGTCGTAGCCGAACTCCATCAAGAGCCTGGCGCCCGCCGGCAGGGACACCGGCCGGGCGAAGCGGTACTCGGCCTGCCAGTTGAAGTCCCAGTCGGGAATGTGGAGGAGCGGCCGGCGGCGCCCGTCCTCCAACTTGGCCCAGGCCCGCATCTCCTTGCCGAGGTAGTGGGCGTGCGGGTAGAGGCCCACCAGCTCCACGTCCACGGGCAGCCGGTAGGCGTCCCGGATGCGGTAGTTCGCCTCGCCCGCGGGGATGTCCATCGCCTTCGTGCCGAGCCGGAGCCGGGTGGAGGTGCGCGAGGGGGCTTCGCCGAAGTGGAAGCCCACCTGGACCTGGACCGGGGTGGCGTCCGGACGGGGGAGCAGGTGCAGTTGCAGCACCAGGTCGCTCCCGCGGGGCAGCCGCCAGGTCAGGCCCTCGGGAACCTCAAGCGACGTCTTCCCGGGGGTCCAGCCGAGGAAGTGCCCGTCCGGGCTCTCTGCGAGCCCGGCCTGCATGCCCGCCCAGCCGGGTTCGGGGTCGAGGGCGTCGAGATACCGGGCGGACCGGGCCGCGTCCACCAGCACGACCGCGTGGTGGACCACCTCGTGGTTGCCGGGCCGGAACTCCATCGCCCGGACGAACCGGTCACGCTCGGTTGGGACCGGAACCACGAAGCTCCGGAAGACGTCCCGGCCGGATTCCGGAACGACGTAGGACTCGGACATGGTCACGACCAGGTCGGGTTCGCCCAGCTGCCAGCCGGCTGCGAACCGCGGGGCCGGCGGCAACGCCGCCGGGTCGCCTTCGGGCGCGCCGCCGTCGGCCCAGCGCCGCAGCGTCTCGATCGCCTCCTCGGGCAGCCGGCGTTCGCCCACGAACGGCTCGGTCCCCGGATCCGGCAGCCAGGGCGGCATGGTCCGCGCCCGGGTTTTCGCCGCCATCAACCCGGCACGCTCCCGCGCTCCGGCGTAAGTCTCCAGGCTGAAGGGACCGACGCCTCCTTCGCGGTGGCAGGCGACGCAGTGCTCGAAGAGGATCGGGGCGATGTCCCGGGTGAAGGTGACGGGCTCCTGGACGGCCGTCAGGGCGGTCGTGATCGAAACCGCAGCGAGAAGTGACACGACCCTGGATGCCCGTTTCGGAACGTACCCGCTCCCCGGCTACCGCCGCAAACGCAGCCGGGGGTGCTGAATCAGACCTTCAGGTAGATCCGCTTGCGGTCGAGGAACACCGCGATCGCCGTCCAGACGGCCACGTTCGCGAGCGCGAAACCGAGCGATCCGTTGAGCGGGCCGAGCCACGAGGCGAAGAAGACCTCGTAGGTCCGGGTGTAGGCCGAGCCGTCGCCCCGCTCGGGGAAGAGGAGCATGGTCTTGATGACCAGCCCGGACCCCACGAACACGAGAATTGCGTTCTTCCCGAGCGACTCCAGCGGCGCGGTCCAGCGCGGCGGCTGCCGCAGGTCCATGATCAGGACGCAGCATGCCAGCATCGAGAGCGCGATCCCCGCGGTGAAGAGCACGTAGGAACTGGTCCAGAGGTTCTTGTTGATGGGCAGCCAGAAACTCCAGATCCAGCCCAGGGTCAGGAGCGCGAACCCGGCGGTGAGCAGGCCCGTCGTCTTCTGGGACGGGTGGTTCGCCGACCGCAGCCACTGCCCGCAGAAGATCCCGAGGAGGGCGGTCGCGATCGCCGGGACCGTCGAGAGCACCCCCTCGGGATCCCAGGTGCCCTGGTAGAGCGTTCCGGGCAGCAGGACGCGGTCCAGGAAGGCCGCGATGTTCGTTCCGGGCTCGAGGTCGCCGGCCACGCCGCCCGGCGCCGGCACGAAACGCATCACGGCGGCGAAGCCGACGAGGCAGACCGCCGTCGAAGCCGCAAGCCCTCGCCGGCCCAGCCACAGGAACGCCGCGCCGGCCGCCAGGTAGACCACCCCGATGCGCTGCAGCACGCCGGGCAGCCGGAGCGAGCCGAGATCCAGGAACGGCCACGCCGCCAGGAAGAGCCCGAGTCCGATCAGGATGGCGCTCCGGCGCAGTACCCGGAGGAACAGCCTGCCGCGCTCGGCTCCCGCTTCGACCCGCCGGCCGAGGGAGAACGGGATCGCCACCCCGACGATGAACAGGAAGAACGGGAAGATGAGGTCCGTCGGCGTCCAGCCGTGCCAGGGCGCATGGAGGAGCGGCGGATAGACGTGGGCCCAGCTTCCCGGGTTGTTCACCAGGATCATCCCGGCGATCGTCGCCCCGCGGAAGGCGTCGAGGGAGCGGAGCCGGTTCGGCAAGCCGGTCATGGGTTCCGGAGGGCGTCCGTCGCCAGTTGCAGGAGTTCCCGGTCGTAGGTGCGGAAGTTCTCCCGGGTCAGCGGCACGTGGATGTCCGGCACGACCGGGTTGCCTTCGAGGATCTCGGTGTTGGGACGCAGGGTGTGCCCGATGTTCCACATGAACTCCGCCACCGGCCGGTCCGTGCCGGGGAAGGTGAGCACCTCCTCGTGCTCCCAGGTGTTGCTGTAGCCGCCGGTCGGCATCCCGATGACCACCGCCAGCCCGTTGTCGGCGAACATCGAGAGGAACTGGTCCAGGTGCGAGCCGCCGTGCGGCCCGCCGAGGATGGCGGTGCGGCCCCGGAAGTGGACCGGCGCGGGCTCCAGGGCGCCGCCGGCGTCGCGGGGCAGGTGGGCCAGTTTGAACGGGGTGGGCGGCGTGTACTCGTCGCCCCGGCGGATCGCTTCCGCGGCGTCGGTTCGCGCCCAGTCGATGAGCCAGCTCCGGCTGAGGTTGAGCCCGAAGATGTCGGGCGCCTCCTCATCGACTTCGAGGTTCTGGAAGCGTTCGATCAGCGCCTCGCCGGCGTCGCTGATGCGGACGTTGCCGAACGTCGTCCGGAAGGGCCGGCTCACGAGCCGCTGGATCGCGTAGGCGCCGAAGGAGCCGCCGCTGCTTCCCCGGACGTCGATGATCAGGTCGTGGTCGAGCAGTTCGTCGCGCTCCGCCAGCTCCATGAGGTCCACGACGTCCTGGATCAGCGAGCGCTCGAAGTCGAGCCACTGGAGCAGGACGATCCGCTCCCCCGCGTTCACGTGGACGTGGAAGTTCTCGCGTTCCATCACCTGTTCGAATCCCTCGTACTCCGGCTCCAGCGTGACGGCGTGCGTGCCGCGGTCCCCGTAGGGCAGGGACACGTCGTAGCGGTCGCCGGCGGCGTCCTCCAGCGTCAGGTTCAGGGTCTCGGCGTAGAGCTGCGGAGGAACGTTCCGGACCCTCAGGGGCAGCTCGCGCGCCATGTGCCAAATGAGGCCGTAGCGCGTCGAGTGCCGGATCCACCGGGTGAACTCCGCGACGTATTCGGGGATGGGCCGGCCGTTCACGGCCACGATGAGATCGCCGGGCCCGGGGGAGGGCAGGTCCCTCCCGACCCGGGCGACGAAGAACTGCGGGTTGTCGAGGTCCGAGAAGTCGGGAAGGACGAGGACCGGCGCCGCGAGGTCGGGGGTCTCGGGAACGGTCAGGCCGCCCTCGACGGGGTTCACGCTCAGGTGGCGGTCCCGGCGCGCGTTCGAGAGCTTCACCAGCGCGTAGAAGAGGTCTTCCTCGGTCTCCGCGGCCACGAATTCCGAACGGAGCGCCCGCATCTCGTCGAGCGGGGAAAACGAACCGGCCTCCTCCTTGACTTCGGAGAACGCCTCGCGCCGCTCGGTCTTCTCGACGATCTCGTCGAAGAGGGTCTCGAGCTGCTCCACCGAAACCGCGAGCGGCGTGCCGGGTGGCTCCTCGGGCGGTCCGCAACCCGCGGCTGCGCCAATGGCCGCCAGACACAGCGTCGCGACGGCGAAACGCGTTCCCACAGGCTCCTAGCCTAAAGGACCGTGGGCCGCATAGTCTTGGACCCCTGATGCCGCCGTTCACCGTTGTCGCCGGGTGGGTGGCCGGCGTGCTGTCGCTGGTGGCGTTCGTCCCCTACATCGTGGCGATCCTGCGCGGCGAGACCCGCCCGAACCGGGCCACCTGGTGGATCTGGACCACGACCGGCGGGGTCCTCCTGGCCAGCTACTACTTCTCCGGCGCCGAGACCACCATCTGGGTCGCGGTGAGTTACTTCGTCGCCTCGCTGGTGACGGCGCTGCTGAGCATCCGCTACGGCGAGGGCGGCTCGACTCCCCTCGACCGGGCCTGCCTCATGGGCGCCGGCGCCGGCCTCCTGCTCTGGTGGCTGTTCGACAATCCGGTCGTGGCGCTGGTGACGACGCTCGGCGTCGATTTCGCGGGCGCCGTCCCGACCATCAGGAAGGCCTGGATCGCGCCGCATACCGAGGACCGCCTCGCCTGGGCGCTCTTCATCGCCGGGAACACCTTCAACCTGGTGGCGGTGGACCGCTGGGAGTTCGCCATCGCGATCTATCCCATCTACTTCTTCCTCGCGAGCGGCACGATCGCGGCGCTGGTGCTGCGTCCGCGCCGCAAGTGATACAACCCCCCGCGCCGTGACCGACCACGCCTACCGCCGCATCCGGGCGCTCTGGCCCGACCACCTCGGACTCGCCCGCGGCAAGCTCCTTCTCCCGGGCGCCGCCGAAACCGGGCACTGCCTCGCCACCTTCGCGCTCGGCTTCGACCGGGAGATGGACGCCTATCCCAACTCGGGCCTCCTCGACGGGTTGCCGGACATGCGCGCGGTCTTCGACCCGGCCGCGATCCGGCCGGGCTGGAGCGACGGGACCGGCGTGGTGGTCGCCGACCTGGAACAGCACGGCAAACCGCTCGAACGCTCCTCCCGCCGCATCCTGAAGCGCGCGATCGCGGAGCATGAGGCCGACGGCCGGAGTCCGGTGGTCGGCATCGAGCTGGAGGCGTTCCTGCTGCAGCCGGACGGCGAGGGCGGCTTCCGGCCGGTCCACACCCCGGGTTCGCACGTCTACGGTTCCGGGCCGCTGATGGACCCCGGCGGGGTCATGGAGGCGGTGCTCGACGCCGCCGACCGCTGCGGCATCGTCCTCGAGTCCTTCCACAGCGAGTACGACGACGGGCAGTTCGAGCTGACCCTCGGGAAGAACGACGCCCTCGCCGCCGCCGACGTGGCGTTCCTGTTCAAGCTGCTCGCCCGCGAGGTGGCCGCCGAGCGCGGCTACCACCTGACCTTCATCGGCAAGCCCTTCAGCGACCGGGGCGGCTCCGGTCTGCACGTGAACCTCAGCCTCGAAGAGGACGGCAAGAACGTCTTCGGCGATCCCGGGGGCGAGGGCGGGCTCTCGCAGCTCGCCTGGTCCGCGGTAGCCGGCCTGCTGCACCACCACCGGGGACTGGCCGGAGCGGTGGCGCCCACGGTGAACGCCTACCGGCGGCTCCGCCCGGGTCAGATGAGCGGCTACTGGGCCAACTGGGGCCACGACCACCGCGGCTGCGCGGTGCGGATTCCGCTGGAGCGTGGGGCGGGGTCGCGGGTCGAGCACCGCCTTGCGGACGGCGCCTGCGGACCGCATCTCGGGGTGGCGGCCACGCTGCTCGCCGCCCGGCTCGGAATCCAGGCTGGGATGACTCCACCTCCCGAGGAGAAGGGCGACTGTCTCGAGGCGTCGGAATGCCAGGTCACCGTCGCCGACGACCTGGGACGCGCCCTCGACGACCTGGAGCACGATGCCGGCCTGGTGGAGGCGTTCGGGGAGGAGTTCGTGCGGATGCACGTCACCGTGAAGCGCCGCGAGTGGGAGCGCTTCCGCGCCCACACCACCGACTGGGAGAAGCGGGAATACATCCCGTATCTGTGACCCGGCCCGGGACGGCCCGCCCGTGAGCTTCGCCGCCACCGTCACCGCCGAGGACCTCGACCGGAATCCGGATCCCATCCTCGCCCGCCTGCGGGAAGAGGAACCCGTCGCCTGGATCCCGGCGCTCGAGATGTGGTTCGTGACCCGCTGGGACGACGTCCAGGCCATGGAAGACCACCCGGAGGTCTTCAGCGCGTGCACCGAGCCGAGCTTCCTGGCGCGGACCCTCGGGGAGAACATGCTCACGCTGGATCCGCCGGCCTGCACCCGGCTCCAGAAGGCCTGCAAGCCGCCGTTCCTGCGGGCCGGCCGGAGCGGCTCCTTCGCCGAGAACGAACTCCCCGCGATGTGCGACCGCCTCATCGACTCCATGCGCGAGGAAGGCGAGGCGGACATCATCGCCGGCTACGCCGCGCTCGTGAGCGCGGGCTCGCTCGCCACCGTGCTGGGGTTCGACGCCTACGACTTCCGCGAGGTCTGGGACTGGTGCGAGGGGCTCTGCGTCGGCGTCGCCAACTTCGAGCAGGAGCCGGAAGCGTTTGCCGTCGGCCGGCGCGCTGCGGATGCCGTCGAAGCGGCGGTGCTGGCCCGGCTCGACGAGTTGCGGGAGCGTCCCGAAGCGTGCGGGCTTCTCCACATCCTCCAGGCGGACCAGAAGCTCACGGCGGCGGAGATCGTGAACAACGTGCGGCTGATGATCTCCGGGGGAATCAACGAGCCGCGCGACGGCATCGGCCTGGTGGTCTGGACGATGCTGTCCGACGATCGCCTCCGCGAGCAGGCGCTCGGCAGTCCCGCCGCGATGCGGCGCCTCGTGGACGAAGTGCTCCGCCGCTACACGCCGGTCGGCACGATCACCCGCACCACCACCCGGGAGACCGAGCTGGGCGGGGTCCGCCTTCCCGAGGGCGTCCTCGTCTCCGGCATCCTCCGGGCCGCGAACCTGGACCCAGCCCGGTTCCGAGATCCGGAACGGCTCGATCCGACCCGCATCGAGGGCGGGAACGCCGCCTTTGCACTCGGCGTGCACCGCTGCATCGGCGAGTGGCTGGGGCGCCAGGAGATCCGGATCGGCGCCGAACGCCTCTTCCGGAATCTCCCGGGCCTGCGCCTGCACCCGGACGGGGAAGTGACGCTCCGCGGCTTCGAGTTCCGGGGTCTGAAGAGCGTTAGGGTGGTCTGGGACACTTGAGCGCCGTGACCGCCGGATTCCTCTTCCCCCGCACCCCGTCCGGTCAGGCGTCCCTGCTCCCGCCGCCGCCGTGGCACTACTCGGGGGAGATGCTGACCATCGAGTACCTCGCCGAGCCGGGCGCGGTGGCGGCGCTGCTTCCGCCGCCGCTCGAGCCGGTGGCCGACCGCCCGGACGCAGTGGCCGCCGTCTGGGCCGAGTGGCAGTGGAAGAGCGAATCAGGGAACGAGGAGCTCGACCCGGTGCGCTCCCAGTACAAGGAATGCCTGTTGGTCGTCCGCTGCCGCTACCGGGACCGGGACTGGTCGCGCTGCGTCTTCATCTGGGTGGACCAGGACGCCTCGCTGCTGCGCGGCCACATCCAGGGCTATCCCAAGAAGCTCGGCGAGATCTGGATGACCCGGCCAGCTCTGATCGGGCAGGCGGGACCGCGGCTTGCCCCCGGCGGCCGCTTCGGAGCGACCGTAGCGGCGGGTTCCCGCCGGCTCATGGAGGCGGAGTTCACCATCACCGGGGAAGCGGAGAGCGCGGGCTTCGTGAACGCCCATCCCATGCTCCACCACCGGCTCCTGCCGACCGTGGAGGCGGACGGGGGCGACGCCCTCCACGAGATCGTCAAGGTGGGTTCGGAGGTGGACCTCGGGACCGCCTACGTCGGCGACGCCTCGCTCCGCGTCTTCTCTTCGCCCACCGAGGAACTCCTGTCGCTCGCGCCCCGCGAGATGCTCGGTGGCTGCTGGCGGCGGGTCGGCCTTACCTTCCGCGGGGGAGAAACGCTCTCCCGAAGTGAGGACTGACCCATGGCGGTTGTCGGCTTCGGCCTCCTTTCCCATGTCCCGACGATCATGCTGCCCGAGGAGACCCGGCGGGAGTTGAACGAGGGCAAGGAGATCAGCCTGGTTCCCGGTCTCCGCCGGCTCCGGAACGAGGTGTTCGACGAGCTGGAACCCGAGACCTTCGTCATCCTCGACACCCACTGGGCGAGCACCGTGGAGCACCTGCTGGCCGCGCAGGCGCGCCGTTCGGGCCGCTATACCTCGGACGAGCTTCCCCGCGGGATGCACGGCGTTCCCTACGACTATCCCGGCGATCCCGAACTCGCCCACGCCGCCGAGGCCGCGGCGCACCGGCTCGGGCAGCCCGCGCACGCCTCCGAGGATCCGTATCTCCCGATCCACTACCCGACGATCAACCTGCTCCACTACCTCTGGCGCGGCGAACGGGTCGTCTCGGTGAGCTGCTGCCAGACCGGAACCACCCCGGATTTCCTGGCGATGGGCCGGGCGATCGGCGAGGCGGCGGAGGCGACCGGCCGGCGGACGGTGTTGCTCGCTTCCGGGGGCATGAGCCACCGCTTCTGGCCGCTCCCGGAACTCCCGCTCCACGAGGCGTCCGATCCCGTGCACGTCCGCACCCCCGAAGCCCGCGCCGCCGACGAAGAGCGCCTGGCATGGCTCAAGGCGGGCGATCACCGCCGCGTCATCGAGACCATGGACGACTACGTCCGCTTCGCTCCCGAGGGCCGCTTCGGCCACTACCTGATGGCGGTCGCCGCCGCCGGCGGCGCCGACTGCACCGCCCCGGGCCGGCTGTTCTCGGAGTATGAAAACGCGGTGGGTACCGGCCAGGTCCACGTCTGGTTCGACCGTCCGGAACGTGGTTGGACGGCGCAGCAGAGAGCCCTCTCGGCGTGTTGATCGGCGACGGATCAGACAGGCGGGACGGCCAGTAGCTGCCGCCCGTCGCCAGACGAGTCGGACGAAGGAACAGTTTCCTCGGTGCGCTTCATCGGAATCGATGTTTCTGCGGACCGAGGCTGCGCAGTCGCAGCACTTGATGATGCGGGAGCGCTTTGCGGCACCCGCTGGGTTGAATCCAAGGCATCGGAGGTCGCCGCGGCCATCGAGGATCTGCGCAACAGCGACACCCTGACGATCGGGATTGATGCGCCACGAAAACCTCTCACTCAGCTACGCCCATATCGCTGGGACTCCAGAGCCAGCCAATGGCGGAAACTTGGGCCAGGAGCGTTGGTTCGCGGCCGCCACTGCGAGGTGGTGGTGAGATCTCTGGGCCTCGCTAATCCTCAGTGGACGCCCTTGGATCAAGACGCTCCCCCATGGATGAAACTGGGGTTCCGTTTGTTCACTACCCTCGAAGAGCATGGGACAGTTCACGAGGTTTTTCCTTCGGCGACGTACAAGCAACTCGACTGTCGCGATGAGCCCCGGGTGCGTCTCTCGTTTCGGAGATTCCATAGCAGTGGCCCGAAGGACATGCTCGATGCGGTTGCTGCCGCCTTGACGGTTGCCGAGTACGCGGCTGGACGTGGCGTAGAGGTTGGGGATGGCGATGGTCTCGGCGCGATTGTCCTACCTTGTCCTCTCGACGAAGAAAAAACGCCTCGTGAGCTGTTGAAGTGGCCCGGTGATTCGGGGTAGCGCTGGAAACCGCGCGATGCCCACAACGCGCGCTCCCGTTCACCTCCCGCCTCTGCTTCGCGGTCCCTGACGGATGGTTTCCCGGCTACGCCATCCTTGACGCATAGAGGTCGATCCGAACGGTGCGGTCGGCCCGGAGTGCGATTTCCAGAACTCGACCCGCAAGGTCCTCATCCGCCAGTCGGGTCAGAACGAGCTGGAACAGTCCCGCCTGCACGCCGAGGCTATTCAGCCCATGCGCCACCGTCACGCAGACCAACCCGGGATGCCCGGACTCGCGCTCCATCAGCGACGTGAAGTCCGCCCTGTCGTTTGTCACCAGCACATACCCATCTGCCACCGCACGCCGTACCAACGCCCAGTCCTGCCAAGCTCCCAGGCCGAGCCAGGTCACGTGGGTGGACTCCGCGTATCCGCGCTCTCGCGCGATGGTCGCCAATCTGGGGCTGAGACACTCGTCAATCAGGAACTTCACTGCGCGGAAGGCAGTCCAGCCAAGGCCGTTTCGTCCGAGACGACCGGCTGACGCGAGCGCCAGAAGGGTGCGCTGCGGGGGCGGCCTCGGCGCGGATAGGCCCGGGCATAGAGGGCCGCCGCCTCGATCTGCTCCTCGGTGAGCACCGGCCAGGCGTCGCGAATAGCGCTGACCTCATCGCCATTGGCGAGCATCTCGGCGATGTCGTGGGCCGGCACGCGGGTTCCCCGGACGCAGGGAACACCGGACAGAATGGCGTCATCGGTCGTGATCGCATCGCGGGCTCGCGCCAGGCGGGACAATCCTGCTCGGACGACGTCCTTCATCGAGCGGACATCCACGGAGACGTCGCGCAACCGGACCGTTTCCGCCTCCGGATGACCAAGCAGGTAGCGAACCAGTCGCCGGCGACCGTCGAGGGTAAAGATCGAGGTCGTTTCGTGGACCAGTTTCAGGCTCACCAAGCCGTCGCAGTGGACCGCGCGAGATCCTCCGCGGCGTCCCGCGGCTCTCCCCAGAACGCCTGCATCAATGACTCGATGGACCTGCCTGAGGGGCACCCCGGTCACGCAGGCCGCTTCGTTTGCCGACAACGTCCGAGGAGCGCCGTCCACGACCATTAATCTTTCCTCCACCAAGGAAGGAATATAACCGCACTGAGACCGCGATACCAGCGCCCGCTCGTGAAGTCCCTGGCCTTTGAGGGCGCCCGGACCGACGCTGGTCAGCTCAGGCAGTGCCGGCAGGCGCCGGAGTCGCGCTTGTTCAGGGTCCGGACCTTCTCCCAGGCTTCCTCCAAAGACACGAACGGGCCGTGCCAGTGGTTGTCCGCGCGCGTCTCGCGTTTGCGGTTCACGAAGTACGGGCAGGTCTCGGCATGGATTCGTGCTCGGTTCATGGGGTCGTCCTGGTAGATGAAGCAGACCCCGGGTACGCCCGGTCGGGCGTTGGGGCCTTCGGGGGCGGCGGACCGGGCAGGGGGCGGGGGCGGACCCTCACCCAGGGTCCAGACAGTCGCCGGCCGGCCTCCGGCGGCGCCTGACACGGTCGGACGGTCCGTGCGCGCCAGCCACGGGCTGTCGCGGACGCGGCGCAGGAAGTTTCCTGGGTTGAGCTTCGTCCCCCGGACCGCCTCGTGCACTCGGCGCAACTGGCCGATCGTGAACTCCGGGGGGCAGAAGCGGGCGGCGACCGCGGGCGTATCGATCCGGCTCCGAAGGAGCTCCAGCGCATCCTCCACGATCTTGCGGTGGTCGAAGGCGAGTTGGACCCGATTGCGTTCGACTTCCGATACCGGGAACAGATCGGCTTGCGCCGCGTCCCCGCCTCCCCGCGGCGGCGGCAGGTCCGCGCAGATCGCCCCGAAGGCCACCGTCACCACGCGCATTCTGGGGTCCCGCTCCGGGGCTCCATAAGCCCCGATCTGATCGAGCCAATCCGGACGCCGGGAGATTGCCGTCTCCTCCGCGAGTTCGCGGGCGGCCGCCTGGGCGAGGTCCTCGTCCGGGCGCACGAAACCGCCCGGGAGCGCCCAAGTCCCCCGGAACGGCTCTTCGCCCCGTTTCACGAGTACGAGCTGTAGCTCGTCGTCGCGAATCGTGAACACGACAATGTCCACGGTGACGGCGACGGGCGGGAACGCCCGGGGATCGTAAGTGGCTGGGAGGACCGGGGCGGTCATGGTGTTGCTCTTCGTGAAAGAGGGTCGGAGACTGAAATTGTAGAGAAGATCATATGGTGTGATATGATCATTCTAGATCATAACCCACGCCCGGAGGATGTTCCATGACCCTTCCCACTCTCGACACGGCCGCCATCGGCCAACCGATCACCCGGCTCGGCGTTTCGTTTTTCCCGGTGTACCTGCCGGGGAACCGGCTTCCCCGAATTTCCGCCGGACCGGACTCCGGCCTGGTCGTGGGCGAACTCGACAACCCCTCGGTGCCGCACCTGAAGGCCGAGAATCCCACCGATGCTCCGATCCTCGTCATCGAGGGGGAGCACTTCCTCGGCGGCCTCCAGGACCGCACCGCCAACGCCACCGTGCTGGTCCCCCCACACACCACCCTCGAAATCCCGGTGACCTGCCTCGAGGCAGGCCGCTGGGGCGCGCGCCCCACCGGGACGCGGAGCGGCGCGACCGCCGCCCGGCATTAGCGCAGCCACGCCATGGCGCCCCCGGCGGTGCGGCGCAACGTCCGCACCTCGGTGAGCGACAGCTTCGAGCGCGACGCCGCCCACGGGGTGGACCAGGGGGCCGCCTGGCAGGCCGTCGCCGGGGAGTTGCGACGCCACGGTGCGGCGTCCCCGACCCAGGCGGCCAGCGAAGCGCAAGGCGCTGCCTTTCGGCGCCACCGCCCCCGGCGGGTCGCGGCCGAGGAACTCGCCGAGCGGGGACCGCTGCCGCGACAGAGCGGCGTCTGCATCACGCACGGCCGCAGAGTCCGGGCCGTCGAGATCTTCGGGGCGCCGAACCTGCTCCACGCTTACTGGCGCGGGTTGGTGCGGGCGTATCTCGCGGACCCGGCGGAACCGACGGATTCGCCTTCCGCCGGACGCGCCCTCTGGGGCGTGCGACGCATGACCTGGATGAAGCTCAAGTCCGCGCCCGGGCTCGGAATGGGAGTGGAGGTCCGGGCAGTGGACGACACGTTGGCCGGGGTGGCGCTGCTGGTCGAAGGCGGGCTCGTCCACCAGAGCGCACTGTTCGAGGGCGAGCGGGAGGCAGCGGATCTTCCGCCGAGGCGAGCTGGTTGCGGGGATTCCATGATGTAGTATAAATACGATGTGTATATACATCATGGAGATTCGAAAGGGACGAACACCGACCGTGGCGACCGGACGAGGTTGATTCCCGCCCGCCCCGTGTCCAGGAAGGAGGGGCAGGCCTGGCATGAGCACGTTCGACAAACCGCTTGAACCCGAACAAATTCCCGGAGTCAAGGATGAGTCTCTCGACTTCAGCGACATTCCTGAGCTCGACGAGAACTTCTGGCGAGAGGCCAAACTTGTCGAGCCCGACCCCACCGAGCAGATCTCGCTCCGGGTGCGACGCTCCGTGCTTCAGTGGTTCAAGCGCCCGGGCAGGGGCTATCAGACTCGCATCAACCGCGTGCTGGAAACCTATGTGCAAGCGCAGCGCGAGACCGAGCAGCGTCGGATCGACTAGAACCCCGACCCCGCTTCCGGGCGATCGCTCTGTGGTCGGTATGCTGCGCTGAACGGGAGACCATCCATGGATCGAAGAGCATTCCTGCAGACAACCGCCGCCGGCGCTGCCGGCCTGACCGCGAGCGCCGCGTGTGCCCCACCCGGCGCCGAAGCGCCGCCGGACACGGGCGCGCAGGGGGAAATCCCGCCGTTCGAATTCGACGAGATCACCGCGGACGACCTCCAGCGCATGATGGAGTCGGGCGAACACACCGCCCGCTCCATTACGGAGGCCTACCTCGAGCGCCTCGACGCCATGGACCGGCAGGGCCCCGAATTGCGCTCGATGATCGAGATCAATCCGGAGGCGCTCGCGATCGCGGACGAGCTCGATGCCGAGCGTCAGGCCAACGGACCGCGCGGGCCGCTCCACGGGATCCCGGTGGCGCTCAAGGACAACCTCGACACCCACGACCGCATGACCACCACGGCGGGATCGCTGGCGCTCGAGGGCTCCATCCCGCCGCAGGACTCTTTCGTGGCCGAGCGCCTGCGCGCCGCCGGCGCGATCATCCTGGGCAAGCTCAACATGAGCGAGTGGGCCTACTTCCGCGGGGAGCGGGCGACCAGCGGCTGGAGCGCCCGGGGCGGCCAGTGCAAGAACCCCTACGCCCTCGACCGCAACCCGTGCGGGTCCAGCTCCGGCTCGGGAACCGCGGCCTCCGCGAACCTCTGCGCACTGACCGTGGGTACCGAGACGGGCGGCTCCATCATGTGCCCCTCCTCCAGCAACGGCATCGTGGGCATCAAGCCCACCGTAGGACTCTGGAGCCGCTCCGGCATCATCCCCATCTCCCACTCCCAGGACACCGCCGGGCCCATGACCCGGACGGTGCGCGACGCGGCCATCCTGCTGGGCGGCGCCGTCGGGGTGGACCCGCGCGACGAGGCGACGTCGGGCAGCGAGGGCAACTTACACACCGACTACGCGCAGTTCTGCGATCCGGCCGGACTCCAGGGCGCGCGCATCGGGGTGGCGCGCAGCTTCACCGGCTTCGATCCGCGGGTCACGGCGCTGTTCGACGACGCGATCCAGGCGATGGCGGACGCGGGCGCCGTGATCGTGGACCCGGCGAACCTGCCCCAGGCGGCCTGGAACGACGAACTTCCCCTGCTGCTCCTCGAGTACGAGTTCAAGGCGGACCTGAACGCCTACCTGGCGACGCTGGGTCCCGACATCCGGGTGAAGACTCTCGCCGACATCATCGAGTTCAACGAGCAAAACGCCGAGCTCGAGATGCCCCACTTCGGCCAGGAGCGCATGATCGCGTCCGAGGCCCGGGGCCCGCTGACCGACGAGGCCTACCTGAACGCGAAGCGGACGATCCAGCGGGCCAACCGGGAGGACGGCATCGACGCCCTCATGGACGAGCACCAGCTCGACGCCATCGTCGCCCCCACCCGCGACCTGCCCTGGGTCACCGACCACATCAAGGGCGACCGGCTGGACGGCGGCAGCAGTGCCGGACCGGCCGCCATCGCGGGGTACCCGGACATCAGCGTGCCCATGGGGTTCGTCTCCGGGCTGCCGGCGGGCGTCTCCTTCTTCGGGCGGGCGTGGAGCGAACCGGTGCTCATCCGGATCGCCTACGCCTACGAGCAGGCGACCCAGCAGCGCCGGGCGCCCACCTTCGCGCCGACGCTGGGCTGACCCGCGACCTGAATCGCGTTGGTTTCGCTCGCCAGTGGGTGAGCGACGCCGACCACCGCTTTAGGTCCAAGCCGTTGGCGCTACCGGGCCCTCCGCCACTTGAACGAAGACCATTCACTATGTGAATGAGAATCATTCACCATCTGAATGGTCTGCACCCCAGGCTGTCGCGGCCCTCTGTGCAGACCCGTCCTCGTGCACCATCCGCTCAGCGCGCCTCCTCCCCGTAGCTCATGCCGAGCTGCATCATCAGGAAGGCGGTGTCCATGGCCCGGTCCGGGACGCGGCTGCGGCCCCCGGCGTGCCCGGCGCGCGGGCGGTAGCGGAGGATCACCGGCAGGCCTGACGACGAGGCGGCCTGCACCCGCGCCGCCATCTTCCGGCCCTGCAGCGGCGGCACCCGGGTGTCGAGGTCGCCCTGGGTAAACATCACCGCCGGGTAGTCGGTCCCGTCCTCGACCGCCTGGTAGGGCGAGTACTGGCGGAGGAACTCGAACTGCTCGGGGATCCCGGCGTTCCCGTACTCGAGGAGCGCCGGCATGTTGTTCGTCTCCGTGAAGGTGTAGAACCGGACCATGTCGAGGTCGGGGAATCCGCAGTAGACCGCGCGGTAGAGCTCGGGCCGCTGCGTGAAGGAACTGGCGACCAGCAGGCCGCCGTTGCTCCCCCCCATGATGGCCAACCGGTCCGGGTTCGTGTAGCCGTTCCCGATGAGCCACTCCGCCGAGGCGATGAAATCGTCGAAGACGTTCTGCTTGTTCTCCAGCATGCCGTCCCGGTGCCAGTCCTCGCCGAACTCGCTGCCGCCCCGCAGGGTCGCCACCGCGAAGACGCCCCCGGCTTCCACCCAGACCGCCGCCTGCGCCCGGAAGGACGGGGTGACGCTCACGTTGAAGCCGCCGTAGCCGTGGAGCAGGGTGGGGAGGTTGCCGTCCAGCTCCGCACCGCGCGGCCGCATGATGTACATCGGCGCGTCGGTCCCGTCCTTCGAGGTGTACCAGACCTGCTCCACCAGGACGTCGCTGCCGTCGTACTCGGGGCGGGGCGGCTCGATGAGTTCCCGCTCCCAGGTTTCCAGATCGAGCCGGTAGCGGGTCTGGGGAACGGTGAACGAAGACAGGGTGAGCATTGCCCCGTCCTCGCCCAGCTTGCTGAGGCTGGCCGTGTGGTAGTCGGGCAGGGGGATCTCGTCCACCGGCTCGAGAGCCGCTCCGTCCCCCGCCTCGAAGACGAGGATGCGGGAGGCGACGTTCGCGAGCAGCTCCACGTAGGTCCGGTCCCCGATCGTGGTGTAGCCGCGGAGCAGGTGCTCCTGCTCGGGGATCCAGTCGGTCCACCGGGAGCGGTCCGACCAGCGGGACGGGTCGACGCCCGCCGTGGGGATCGCGATCACCCGGTAGTTGGACGCGTCGAGGTCGGTGGTGAGGAGGAGCCGGCCCTCCTCGTAGCGGGCATTGACGTGGGCGCGTTCGCCCTCGATGATCGGGTGGACCTCGCCGCTCTGCCGGTCCATCACGAAGATGTCGTTCCGCATCCAGCCGTGCTGGACGCCGAGCAGCAGCAGGCGGCCGTCCTCGATCTCCTCGAGCCGCAGGAAGGTCTCCGGCCCGTAGCCCTCGCCGAAGATCTCCTGGTCCTCGCTCATCCCGGTGCCGATCCGGTGGTGGCGGATCCTCGGGCCGTCCTCCCGCGAACGGTGGATGTAGTAGAAGCCGCCACCCGTGCCGTCGAAGGCGATCGTTCCGTAGAGCGCTTCCGGCAGCCGCTCAGGGCGGTCCTCCAGCGTTTCGAGATCGAAGAGGCGCACCATGATCTCGTCGAGCCCGCCGTCCCGGATCCGGTAGAGGAGGAGCTTGCCGTCGGGAGAGATGTCCACGATGTCGATGCTCGCCCAGTCGTCGAACCCGAGCGCCTGGGCGTCGAGGAGGAGTTCGTACTCCCCGCCCGGGTCGGGCCGTTCTCCAGTGGGTTCCCCCTCCGGCTTCGGGCGCCGGTAGATGCGCGCCTGGAGTTCGCCGGGGCGCCGCAGCGTGAAGAGCTCGGAGTCGCCGGCTTCCCGCGGCGCCGAGACCTGCGCGACCTCCGTGAGTTCGCTCAGCCGGGCGGCGAGCCGGGCTTCGAGCGCGGTGTCCGACACGATCTGCCGGGCGTACTCGTTCTGGGCGTCGATCCAGGCCCGGGTCTCGGGACTGTCCTGGTCCTCGAGCCAGCGGTACGGATCGGGGATCTCGACCCCGTGGATGGTGTCGGTGACCACCTCCACGCGGGTCTCCGGCGGTGGCGGCCAGTCGGGAGTGCATCCCGGGGCCAACAGTGCTGCGATCGACAGCGCGCGGGTGGAACGGCGAGCGACAAACGGCATGACGAGCCCTCCTCGGAGCGCCGGCCTCCGGCCGGCATCGCCCGCCCCCGGCGGGCGAAAACGCGAAACCTCAGGTCTCATTATGGGGCCCCACCAAGGCCGCCGGCTCGCCGTTCACGTAATCTACCGGGTCGCCGTGCCCTTCCGCCTGCCTCCAGACCTCGTCCTCGATCCCGAACGGGGATTCCGCATCTACGAAGGGGTCGTCGCGCCCGAGTGGACCGATCGAAACGGCCACATGAACGTCGTCTACTACCGGCGCGCCTTCGACCAGGCGACGCAACACATGCTCACTCGCATTGGACTCTGGGACAACGACAACGATCACGGGTCCACCTTCGCGCTGGAAGACCACGTCACCTACCAGGCGGAGCTGCATCCGGGGCGCTCGTTCTTCGTCACCTACCAGCTCCTCGACTTCAGCGAGAAGCTGATCCACGCGTTCCTCCGGCTCTACGGTGAGTCGGAGTCGGGGGGCGGTGAGCCGGTGCTTTCCGCGACCTGCGAGCACATCGGCTGCTACGTGGACATGCGGACCCGCCGCTCCGCGCCGATGCCGGCCGAGTACTACGAACTCCTCGAGGAGATCGCCCGGCGCCTGGAGGGCCTGCCGGAACCCCCCGAGAAGGGCCGCGTCATCGGCATCCGGCGCCGGTCCCCCTCGAAATCCATTGCCCGCCGCATCCCGGTAGGCGTTTGAAATCAACCACTCAACCACCAGAAACTAAGGAGTCCCTCATGAAGACCCGTGTTCTCGGCGGCGTCGTTGCCGCCGCCATCCTCATCACCGTTCCGACTGCCTTCGCCCAGAGCCCGCGGGGAACCGCCGAGGCCACCGTGGGTGGTGCGGCGGTTTCCATCGAGTACGGCCGCCCGAGCCTCAATGGCCGCGACATGCTGGGCCAGGCCACCGACGGCATGGTGTGGCGGCTCGGCGCCGACGCCTCCACCACCCTGACCACGAGCGGCGACCTCGACTTCGCCGGCACGAAGATCGCGGCCGGTTCCTACAGCCTCTTCGCGAAGAAGATGGGCGACGGCTGGACGCTGCTGGTGAACTCGCAGACCGGGCAGTGGGGCACCGAGCACGACGCCTCGAAGGATGTCGCCGAGATCTCGCTCATGGTCCACCCGGGCGAGGCGCGCGAACAGTTCACGGTCGTTCTCCACGGACAGGGGAACGACGGCATGCTCCACTTCGAGTGGGGCGAGACCGTCCTGATGGCCATGTTCAAGGCCGAATAGGAGCGGAGGACGATCGCCGGATCCGACACTTTCCGAACCGCCGCGGTCATCTGGCCCGGCATCACCACGTCGTTTCATTCCACTTAGGAGGAGCGCCAAACATGGCCAGCACGACGAGATACAGGAACCCAGCCCGCAATCGGAGGCGCCGGAGAACCCGTATCTGTTCGGGGGCGGCCGTCCTGGCCGCCGCCCTCCTCCTCGCGACACCGGCCCTCGCCCAGTACGGGCAGATCGAGGGCCAGGTGATCGACTCGACCGGCGCCGTCCTTCCGGGCGCCACCGTCACGGCGGTGAACGAGGACACCGGGGTCTCCCGGAGTTCCACCTCCGATGCGAGCGGCGACTACCGACTACCGGCGCTGCTGCCCGGGACCTACACGATCCGGGCGGAGCTCTCCGGTTTCCAGACGGTCGAGACGACGGGCGTGCTGCTGACCATCCAGCAGACGATCATCCTGAACCAGGAACTGGCGCTCGCGCAGGTCGAGGAAACGGTCACGGTCACCGGAACGGCGCCGCTGCTGGACACCCGGCGCTCCGACATCTCCACCTCGGTCTCGGATCTCCAGATCCAGGACCTGCCGGTGGCGTCGCGCCGCTGGGTAGATCTTGCGCTGCTGACCCCCGGCACCAGCCAGGACGCGATCCGCGGCTTCTACTACCGCGGCAACGTGAACATGGGCGCCGGCGGCCGCTACTACGCGAACGCCTTCATCGTGGACGGGGTGAACAACACCTGGGCCGAGATGGGCGAGGCGCGGCAGAACTTCCCGATGGACGCCATCGGCGAGTTCCAGGTCACGACGAGCAACTTCAAGGCGGAGTACGGGCTCGCGACCGGCGGCCTCATGACGGTGGCGACGAAGACGGGAACGAACAACTTCGCGGGCAGCGCCTTCTGGTTCTTCCGTGACAAGGCGCTCACCGAACTCACCCACCAGCAGAAGGAGTTCCAGGCGAACGACCCGAGCTTCGAAAAGCCGGAGTACCGCCGGCACCAGTTCGGCGGCTCCTTCGGCGGCCCCATCGTGGAGGACCGCACCCACTTCTTCTTCGCCTACGAGCGGACGAACGAGGAGCTCTTCTACGACATCGACACCCGCGGCGTCTTCCCCGAGTTCGACGGCACCTTCCCGAAGGACGAGTGGCGCTACATGTGGCTCGCCCGGCTGAACCACCAACTGAGCGACGACCACCAGGTCTGGCTTCGGGTGGCATGGGAGAACGAGTACCGCCCCAACCTGAATGCCCGGGGAATCACCACGGAGGGGTTCGACTTCGCGGTGCCACGGAATGCCGAGGTGTTCGGGGTCACTTCGGTGACCGGCGCCAACTCGCTGAACGAGTTCCGCTTCCAGCGGGCGTTCTCGAAGTATGAGGTCAGCCCGGCCTGGAGCAACGGGTCCTTCGACGCCGGCGACTTCAGCCCGGAGCGGCTGGCTCTCTGTGATCAACAGATCTATCGCCCCGACCTGCGCACCGGATCCTGCAACGACCAGATGGGCCCCGAGACCCGTTGGCAGTTCAAGGACGACTTCACCTGGTTCACCCAGGGGCTCGGCGGCGACAACCAGGTCAAGTTCGGGGTGGACTACAACTACATCGAGTTCAAGGCCGACAGCACCGGGGGGTTCAACGGCAGGTTTACCTTCGACACCAACGACCCGTTCGATCCGGACAACCCGGACACCTACCCGATCTCCTACACCCAGTCGCAGCCGCGTTTCGACGATGTCCCGGTGCACCACTTCTCGGTGTACGCCCAGGACGACTGGACCAGCGACCGCCTCACCCTCAACCTTGGCCTCCGCTACGACCTCCAGGTCGGCACGTTCAACGAGGACATCCGGGACATCCAGTTTCCGCTGCCGATCCCATGGCACGAGGGCGCCGATGCCCGCGGCGACAACAACAACTGGGGACCGCGGATCGGGTTCGTCTATGACCTCTCGGGCGACGGCACCGGCCGTACCACGGTGAAGGGCGGCTACGGCAAGTTCTTCGAGAACATCCGGACGCTCACCAACTTCGGGGAGCGCTGGTGGCACCAGGCGCAGTCGATCGTCATCATCGACCCCGGCTACCCGGATCCATACCCGGGTCAGACGCGCGAGGAATTCCTGTCCACGGCGCCGCCGAACATCACCCTTCTGGACAACGACTACGAGCAGCCCTACGCGCACCACTTCAACCTGGGGCTGGCGCACCAGCTCCGGGACGACATGGCGCTCTCGCTCGACCTGACCCGGGTGGCGACCCGCGCCGACGCGATGCGCAACGTGAACATCAACTACCCGGTGAACGGCGTGCGCCCCTGGCCCCAGTTCAACCGCGTGAACACGTCCTTCTCGCTGCTCGACCACGACTACCAGGCGTTCTTCGCCAAGTTCGAAAAGCGCTATGCCGACGGCTGGCAGTTCCTGGTCAGCTACACCCTGGCCAAGACGGAAACGACCGAGTTCTGGACGCGTAATACCGAGCCTTCCGCTTGGGACAGCCGCTTCCCCGGATACACACAGGTCACGACTCCGGGCGGCACCGACCGGCGCCATCGACTGGTGAGCAGCGCCATCGTGGTGCTGCCGTTCGATATCCGGCTCTCGACGATCATGGACTACCGTTCGCCGCTCGCGGTGCGCGTGGATTCGGGAACCAACCTCAACGGCGACCTCTACTCGGGTGACTTGCCGCCGGGCTTCAACGCGTCGAACGCCTTTGCCTGCCGCAACCTGGATCTGGGTCTCGCGAACGCCTACCGGCAGGAGATTGGCCGGGCTTCGGTGGCCGACTTCTCCTGTTCGAACTTCCTGAACTTCGACTTCCGCGCCTCGAAGACCTTCTACGTGAGCGGAACCCACGGTCTGGAAGTGGTCTTCCAGGTGCTGAACGCCTTCGACCGGGCGAACTTCGGGAACGCGAGCGGAAACCTGCGCTCGAGCGGTTTCGGCGACAACGAAGGTTCGCTGGCGTCGAACATCAACGCCCCCTCCCGCCAGATGGAGCTGGCGATCCGCTACTCCTTCTAGCCAAGCAACTTCCCTTCCGGGCGGGCGCTCCGCGCTCGCCCGGTCGGAGCGCCGGCCTCCGGCCGGCATCGCCCGCTCGGCGGGCGAAACCGCGCATCCTCCGATTGGCCCGACGCGCGCCCCGTCGTCAGGCCGCCGGACGGCGGAGCGCCCACCAGGTGACGATCGTCGAGGTGGCGAGGCTCAACAGGCCGCCGGTCAGGATGTCGATGGGAATGAGCGCCGCCGGCCAGTTGGCGATGGCGGCGAAGACGGGCACGCTGTAGGTGGCGTAAGCCGCGCAGCCCAGCAGGAACGCGTTCTTCATCGCCCGCTGGAGGTTTCGCTCCCGGAGGGCCGGCGCGATCGCCAGCTCGCTGTTCGCCAGCGCGATCAGCGCGAAGAACACCATAAGGGCGACGATCTCCATGGCGCCCCAGGCGTCCATCGGCTTGCCGAAGCTCCAGTCGTTCCCGCTCGCCTCGTGGAGACGCGCGTACATCGCCGCCGCCACGGGCGACAGGCTCCAGGCCATGTCGATGACCGTGTAGACGACGAACGCGCAAACGAAACGCAACAACCTGCTCATGGTGACCCTCGCGAGAGAAGGAAACGGCCTCGGAGGGCGTCACTCACGCTTCCTCCGTCCCGGGAACGATTCTAGGGCCAGGAGAGCATCGGTCGCTTCCGGCCGATCTTCGCGGATCTCGAGGTCCCGGCTACCGCCCGTCCCTACAACAACCGCGCACCCGGAAGGGAGGCCATCCGGCGATCCAGCGTCAACACCTCGAGCGAGCTGGCCACGTAGTCGTCAGTGATCAGGCGATCCATGAGACCGGGCGAGTCAGACGCTTCAATTGCCGTCAACACGGGACGTCCGTTCAGGGGTCCGACGAGACCGCTCCGCAGCACATCCAGCAGACCCGAGCGAGCCTCGGCCCGCGATACGCCGTAGTGGTGCTGCACCGCAATGTAGGCCTCGCCGATGACCTGATTCGATGCCAGTATCACCGCGTCCTCGGCCTCGATCAGGTGCCGGAGAGCGTCCGCGCAGCGGTCGAAATCCGCTGGCGGATCTCCGGTCAGCAGCCTGACGAGGACGGATGTGTCAATCCCGAAGCGACGGGTCATGGGTTTGTTCGCGGAAGGCGTGGATGTCGAAACTCTCATGGCCGCGCCGGAGCTTCTTGCGAAGCGGCGCCAAGCGGTCGGCGTCAATGCGCCGCGGGCAGAGAAGGAAGCCGTCCGGGGTTTCCTCCAGCAGGAGCCGGTCGCCCGGCCCCGCGCCCAAAGCGTCGAGCACGCGCGCCGGGAAGGTCACCTGACGCTTCGATGTGACTTTCACGAGCATTTGCGGATTTCCGTTTGCCTTACCAGTAGTCTATCAAAGTAAGGAGAAATCCGGGCGGCCCATTCCACTCGGCCGAGCCGGAGGGCGTCGGTCCTCCGTCGCGCCTATTCGCCGCGCTTGATGACCACCCCCGCGAGCGCCCCGGTGGCCTGACCGTCCTCGATGGCCACCTGGCCGTTGACCAGCACCCACGGCATCCCGACCACCGGACCGTCCGGGTCCATGATGGTCGCGTTGTCCTCCACCCGGTCGTAGTCGAAGGCGACGATGTCGGCCTTGCACCCGGCCCGCAGGCAGCCGCGGTCCGTCATCCCCACGATGGCGGCCGGCAGGCTGGTCGAAGAGCGGACCATGAAGGGCAGGGTGATGAGCCCGCGGTCCCGCGTGTAGTGGGCGATCTTGCGGGTGTAGCTGCCCCAGAACCGCGGGTGCCGGCCCGGCGTCGCTTCGAGCGCGATACCGGCGTCCGTCGAGGTCGCGGTGTAGTCCTGCGCCATGTACATCTCGACGTCGAACCGGTCCCCGGCGATGGGGCGGATCAGGACCCCGTGGAGCAGTTCGTCGTTCCCGGTCCGGGCGAAGTCGATCAGCGTCTCGGCGACGCTCCTGCCGCTGTCCGCCGCCACCGTGGCCACCGTCTTCCCGACCAGCGAAGGATCCTCCGGGAAGAGCACGACGATCAGGCGGTCGGCGCCTCCGAAGAGGTCGATCTGCTGCTCGAGGTCCATCATCAGCTCGGCGCGGATGGCCTCGTCGGCGAGGTTCGCCTCCAGGTTCGCGAGGCTCAGGAGGCCCGGCGTCCGGCGCCACTTGGGGTCGTCGAGCCCCCCGGAACGGTCGGTGCCCGGCGGCGCGAAGCCCCACACGGGGATCACCCCCACCGGTCCGCCGCCGAAGGTCTCGAAGGGGTACTGGTCCAGGAAGACCTGCACCCCCTGCGCCCGGGCGAGGTTGATCGCCTGCACGTCCTTCGCGGAGTGCCCCCAGCTCGACGGCCCCTTCGCCTTGATGTGGGTCCCGACCACCCGGATCCCGGTCTCGCGGCCGATCCGGATGGTCTCGGCCATGCCGTCGGTGCCGGTCAGGGTCGGCCCGTCCACGATGCTCGGCACCTGCCAGCGCGGCATCGGTGACTGGCTGCGCTGGTGCGAGTAGTAGAACCCGTCGTAGTCCGCCACCACGTGCGCGAGCGCGATGATCTCCTCGGTTTCCGAGAAGCGGGCCGGGCGGTACTCGGGACCCGCTCCGAGGCCCCACGCTCCGTCCTCCATGCCCTCGCGGACCAACTCCGTCATCCGGGCCACCTCTTCGTCGGTGGCGGGCCGCTCGTGGTCGGCGCCCATCACCTGGAGGCGCACCGTCGAATGCCCCACCACCGGCACCACGTTGAGTCCCGTGCCGCGGCTCTCGTAGGCGGCGATCTCGTCGCGGATCGGCCAGATCGGGTTCCGCCCGTCGGCGCCCATCACGACGGTGGTGATTCCCTGGGCGACCAGGTTGACCGCCTTTCGCTCCTCCATGTCGTCGCCGACCAGCGACCGGTCGGCGTGGGAATGGAGGTCCACCCAGCCGGGGGACACATGGAGTCCGGAAACGTCGATGGTGCGGGCCGCCTCGTGCCCTTCCTGCCCGGCGAGCCGGCCCACCGCGACGACCTCGTCGCCCCGGATGCCGATGTCCGCCCGGATGGCGGGGTTCCCGCTCCCGTCGAAGACCATGCCGCCGACGAGCAGCAGGTCGTAGGCCGGTTGGGCGAGCCCAGGCGCCGCCAGGAGGCTTGCGGCCGCCACAAACAGCGCACTTCCGAGGACTTTCTTCATGGCATTCCTCCGCCCGGGTGGGCCGTCCATCGTACCGGAGGGGATGCGCCCAACCTGACAGCCGGTGGCGAAGCCCGCACGGCTCAACGCCGCGAGGGCTTCACCGCAGGACGTCAGGCCCCGGCCCGCCGTGCTCCGATCCCCAGCGCCAGCCCGGAAGCCAGGATCAGGGCGATCGCGGGCGGGATTCCGGCCCGGGCCGGGCTCTCCGCGGGCGCGGCCGGCTCGAAGCGGGGGACCTGGTCCCAGGCCACCGCATCGATCGGCGCGGTGGCGAAGAAGTGCGGGAAGAAGTGGTCCTTGAGGCGTTCGTGGAACCGGCGCACCGCGTCCTGGTAGTCGAGCTGGGCCGCGAGGTCGGTCCCGGCGAGGCGATCGAGGGCGAGCTGGGTCGCGAGCGGGGGCGCGAACAGGGACCACCGGCGAGCCCACGCATCCCGCTGGCGCAGCACCTCGCGGTAGGCCCGGGAGGCATCGCGGGCGGCCTGGTCCCCCCGGTGATTCATGGCGTAGTACCAGCCCCAGGTGAACACGTCTTCGGGAACGGCCTGGCCGCTCCACTCGGGGTAGTCCCGGTAGAACGACTCCATCGTCGCGCTGGGCGGCAGGTCCCAGGCCTCGTGGTACCCCTGCCGCTGCTGCACCGTCAGCTCGAGCGCTTCCGGAACGGGGTGAAGCACCGCGTTGGCGAGACTGAGAGCCGCCGGAGCCAGAATCGTCAGCACGACCCAGATTCCCGCGAGGATCATGGCGTTGGCGGTTGATGACCGGTTTCCCATCGCGACCCCGAGGCAGAGGGCGAACCAGAAGACCGTGTGCAGCGCCACGAGCGCGAACATCCAGCCGGCCCGGCCGTCCAGGTCGATGCCCGCCATCAGCGCCCCGCCGGCCATCACCGCCGCCGCGACCGCGCCGACCAGCATCGCGCGGGAGGCGAGCTTTGCAGCCAGGAGCCTCCGGGGGGGTGCGAACAGGCGGACCAGGTTCCAGGTCCCGCCCTCCCGCTCGCCGGAGATCAGGTCGTAGCTGACCGCGATGATGAAGAGCGGCAGCAGCGCGATGAGGAGGAAGGCAAGGTCCAGATAGCCCGCCGCGGCAAGCCGCGGATTCACCGTCTCGTGCTCGTAGAGCTGTCCTTCGAGCGCCAGGAGGCGGATCCGGAGGCTCTCGGTCTCCACCGCGGCCCGGCCCCGCGCCAGGGAGGAAACCGCCAGCGGGGGCTGCGGGGCGGGAAACGCCAGGTAGTAGAGCACCTCTCCCGCGTCGGTGGCGGGCGGATAGACCGAGAGCAGAAAGTCCAGCTGGTCTTCGTAGGCGGTCTCGGCCGCCGCCAGCGAAGACCGCGCGGCTTCCGCGTTCCGCCCGGCGCGCCACGCGCCGTAGATTCCCAGGACGAGCAGCAGGACGATCGCGGCCGCGGTCCCGGCCGACCGGGTCAGCCGCCGCAGGTCCAGCGCCAGCAGCCGCGCCCAGGCTCTCACGAGGCCCGGTCCGTTCCGACCAGCGCCAGCCGTCTCCGCGCCAACCCGAGTCCGGTCAGCGGCAGGCCGATCCACAGCCCGAGCGCGGCCAGGGAGACGGGACGATCCGCCAGCGCTCCACCGAGGGGCGGCGGCTCGGTCGCGAAGACGGGGAACTGCCCCCAGTTGTCGCGCGACAGCCGTTGCGCCCGGTCGTTCTCGTTGCGGATCTCGTGGATGTGAAGTTCGTTGAGACGCTGAATGATGGTGTAGCGGTGCGCCTCGGCCTGGGCCAGGAACGCTTCCATCGCCTCCGGACCGCTACCGGCGATGCCCATCGAAAGGTCCCGCGCCGCCAGGTACGGGGAGAGGAATCCCGACCACGCCATGACCCCGTTCTGGCGGAGATGACCCTGGACCAGCTCCTGCCGGTGGTCCTCGAAGACCCGGCTGGTGAGCGCTTCCGATTCCCGGCTGAGCACCCCCCTCCAGTTCACCGGGAGGTCCTCGACGGCGCCGACCTCGTAGCGCTCCAGGTACTCCTCCCGGAGCGCGTTGAAGAAGGGGTCGTCCGGGCGGTGGCTGTCCCCGACCTCGTTCAGCGCCTGCTCCACCTGAGCGGTGAGCTCGGCGCGCGAAGGCAGCGGATGGAGCGCCCCGGCGACGGAAGCCGCCACGCGGGGGGTGGCGACGCAGATCACCACCCACAGCGCGAGCAGTTGCGCCAGCGCGCTCCGCGAAGAGGCCCGGAGGGCCGAGACCAGAACCGTCACGAGCACCCAGCCCGCGAGATAGATCCCGTAGATGCCGGCCAGGGCGCCCAGACGCGTAACGGAAGCGGGGCTGTCGAGTCCCGGCCCGGCCATGACGCCGACGGCCAGCGCGACCGGAAGCGTTGCCAGCGCTCCGACCGCTCCCGTGGCGAGGACCTTGCCCGCGAGGATCTGCGCCGGCGTCGCCCCCTGCGTCAGGAGCACCCCCAGGGTTCCCCCCTCCCGCTCGGCGCTGACCGCGGCGAAACCGGCGACCACCACCAGGAGCGGCAACAGGAGCGCGAGCACGCTTGCCGGCGTGAGGCGTCCGAAGCGCGACATCCCGGTGGAATGACGCGCCTCGCCGAAGTTGGCCGTGTTCTGGCGATGGCCTTCGAGGAAGATCGAGGTTCCCGCGTAATCGCTCACCCCGGGATCGACGAACTCGAGCGGCGCCTGTTCGCGAAAGACCAGGAACCCGTAGTGGATGACCCGGTGCGGATGGCGTTCGGGCTGGTCCAGCCACTGGCGATCGACCATGGCCTGGTAGCGGTCGCGCTGCTCGGTCTCGCCCGTGGCGTGATGCCGGGCGCCCATCACCGCGACCAGGCCCAGAGCGACCACGAGCCCCAGCAGGAACACGGCGTAGCCGTCCTGGCGAATCGCCCCCAGTTGCCGCCGCGCGATGAGCAGGGTGTTCGAGAGGCCTGGCAGTGAACGGGGCATCGGTCTTCTCTTTTGCTCCGAGGAGGGGAAAAACGGTGGCGCTGGCTACCGCCGGCCGGGTGCCGACGATTCCGCGCGCGACGGGGAAGGATAAACGCCGTGGCATCGTTCCAACCGCCTGCGGTGGAACCGCACCGCGCGACCGGACAGCACGTGGACTAACTGGCGTTGATCCGCTCTTCAGCGGATCGGAGTTGTTCCAGGATCCAATCGAATTCCGGTGAATCCCCGAAGAACATGCTCTGCATTGCTTGGTAGTCGCGCCGAATCCCGTCCTTCAGTTGTCCGTAAGGCACCAACCTCAAGGACCCGGGCACCGCTTCCTCGAAGCGCCTCCATTTTTGGCGGAAGGCGATCAGGTTGTGACCTCGTACCGAGTCCAGAAGGTCGCATTGCTCGAGCGCCGATCTGCCGATTTCCGAATCGGTGAGCACAGCCGTGTCGTAGTAGTGACGGGAAACCCGATCCGTATCCCCCGGACGCCGGCCCTCATCCCGGAAACCGCAGAAGACGCCGTGGAGAATCAGCGCTTTTTCCCAGTACGTCCGTCGCGCGGAGATCACCTCGACGTTCCTCGTTCGGAGGTTGGCGTCTTCCAAGTCCTGGGCGATGAACGGAACGATGGGGAGGGTGACGCGAGGCTCCGTTGCCGATCGGGCGCCCGCTTCGATTTTCACCGTGGGGGCTACGTACTCCGTGGGTCCGCCCGGATAGAGAGTCGGATATGTCATGAGAAGTGGTGGCTCTGCCTGGTCTGCCACTCGGAATGAGACGGCGCAGCCCGGGGTGAGGTCGCCGGTCAGAGCCTTCAGCGAGGGCTTCAGCGCCCCATCAACGTACGCGGCGCAGGCCTTGCGAAGCTCCTTCATCAGGTGGCTCCGTCTCTTGTTCGACATGTCGCCTGCCAGGAACGGATCACACTCGCCTGTGAAACCCAGATCACGACGGTCCACGACCAGATCGATGTCCTCGGACAACCGGTGAATCGCATCGAAAGCCTTCGACAGTGAGGTTCCGCCCTTGAAGAAGACGCCGGGGTGATCCCGGGGCAACTTCGCAAACAGCAGATCGAGAACGAAACAGACCCAAAAGTCCTTCTCTACATACTGAGGAAGCGTCCCCAGTCGTTCGGCGCCCGCTGCAAACACGTCGCGACGGTCCCGCTCGTGGAGCTCGAGGAAGGCGTGGAAACTGTCGTTCACCGGGGTATGGCGGAGTCGGCGGTCATCTGCCGAGCGATCGGGACCATCCACCCCGGCAAGTGATGCCGTCCCTCCGCCAGGCTGCGTTTGACTTCCTCCGGGAGGTGACGTCTCAGCGCGGCTACCACCCGCGCGTCACGAGCGGCATCCGGACCGAGCCAATGCAGCGCCTGCACCACGGGTGCCGCGGGTCTGCCGGCCCAATGCATCCTGCGGGGCGATGCGTGACGGAGCCGCACGGTATGTCCGCCGATCTTCAGCGTTCTTGACGTCCCGTCCGTCAGGTAACTCGGTCTGGCAGGTACCGCGTTTGTCAAGCCAAGCTGATTGGCAGACACGCTTCCGTCGGGGACGATCCTCACTCCATCGCGCCGGGCCAACGTGGCGACTGCGGCGTCGAGATCAACGGGCGCGGGCCGCTTCAGGATGGAACTCCATCTGGGGGCCTCATAGAGGCCACGCCCGATTCGTCGGAGTCTTCCGATCCTGACGAGACGGCCAAGAGCCTGATCGACCGCGTCGCGGCTTCCCAGATCCTTGAAGTCTCTGGCTGTACAGGTCCGTTGTCCCGCCTTCCGGCGCAGGACCTTCCGCATGATCCCGTCAGCGACACTCCTCTCTCGCTTCATGTCAGAAACTATAACAGAATAACTGACGACTGAGATTCTGGCGACGGAGACTCTCCGCTCCGGATCGCTCTTCAACGCCATCATCGACGGCTACCTCTGCCGGGGCTGCCGCGCGGAGCCAGCCGTTGAGGCTGCCGGACCGCGTCCTGCTCCAGTCTGTCCGCGCGAGCTACGGGCCCCGCGCTACGTCACCTTCCCTTTCGTGGCCCTCAAGGGCATCGGCAGACTGCTAACGTCCACCTCGACATGCTGGATCGATTCTCCGCCTGTTTTTCCCTCGTCGTGGCCGGCAGTCTGGTGTTGGCCTTCACCGGGTCCGCCGCCGCGCAGCCGGTCACCGTAGATCCGGCGCAGCTTGGCGGGCTCCGTTGGCGCACCATCGGGCCCGACGGGAACCGGCTGAGCGCCGCCGCCGGCGAGTGGGGCAACCCCGACGTCATCTACTTCGGCGCCGCGTCCGGGGGGATCTGGAAGACCAGCGACCGCGGGGTCACCTGGGAGCCGGTGTTCGACGACCAGGAGGCGGCTTCGATCAGTGCGCTCGCCGTTTCACCGTCCCATCCCGGGCAGGTGTGGGCCGGTACCGGAGAGACCTTCATCATCCGGCCGGCGCTCGCGATGGGGAACGGCATCTACCGCTCCACCGACGGCGGGCGGTCGTTCCACCACCGGGGTCTCGAGGCCACCGGGCGGATCGCCCGGATCCTGGTCCATCCGGAGGACCCGAACCTCGTCTACGCCTGTGCCCTGGGCCATTCCTACGCGCCGCAGCCGGAGCGCGGCGTCTATCGGACGCGCGACGGCGGCGCCAACTGGGAGCTGGTCCTCCACGTGGACGAGCACACCGGCTGCTCCGACCTCACCATGGATCTCCGCCATCCCGAGCGTCTCCTCGCCGGGATGTGGCAGCTCCGGATCGACACCGGCGGGCTCCGGAGCGGCGGGCCGGGCAGCGGGCTCTACCGCTCGCACGACGGCGGGAATTCCTGGAAACGGATCTCGGGCGAGAAATCCGACTCCGGCGGGGGCAGGGGACTTCCCGGCGGGGTGGCGCATCCCATCGGCAAGGTCGCCGTCGCGATCGCGCCCAGCGACCCTGACCGCTGGTACGCCCTGATCGAGGACGAGAGTCCGGGCTTCTATCGCTCCGACGACGGCGGGGACTCGTGGCGGCTCATGATGACCCACCACGATCTCGCCGAGCGGGCGCCCTACTACGTCCGGATCGCCGTGGATTCGGCGAACGCCGACCGCGTGTACTTCGCCTCGGTGCTCTTCAGCACCACCGTGGACGGCGGCCGCACCCTGATCGAGACCTCCTACCGCGCCGGCGGCGACAACCACGACGTCTGGGTGGACCCCTGGATGCCGGAGCGGATTCTGGTCGGACACGACGGGGGCGGCAGCATCTCCGAGAACCGCGGCGAGAGCTGGCGCCGGGTGGTGCCGCCGGTGGCTCAGATGTACCACGTCACCGTGGACGACCGGATCCCCTACCGGGTCTACGGGAACCGCCAGGACGGCTACTCCTACCGGGGGCCCAGCCGTACGCCCGGCGGCGGGATTCCGCTCGGGCTCTGGCACGGGGTCGGGGGCTGCGAGAGCGGCTGGGCCACCCCGGAGCCCCACGACGACAACGTGGTCTGGTCGGGGTGCTACGACGGCGGGCTCGAGATCTACGACGACCGCACCGGGCACGTCCGGGACGTCCGGGTCTGGCCGGAGGCGGGCTACGGCTGGGCGCCCGCGGACCTGAAGGTGCGCTGGCACTGGAACTTCCCGATGGTCCTCTCGCGGCACGAACCGGGGACCACCTGGGTGGGAAGCCAGTTCGTGCACCGGAGCACGAACCGCGGCCAGTCCTGGGAGACCATCAGTCCCGACCTGACCACGAACGACAAGGCGCGGCAGCAGGACTCCGGCGGCATCACGATCGACAACCTCTACACCTTCGACGGTTCGGTGCTGTTCGCGCTGGCCGAGTCGCCGCTCGAGGCCGGCCAGCTCTGGGCCGGCAGCGTGGACGGCAAGGTCCACGTCACGACCGACGGCGGGGAGACCTGGCTCGACCGGAGCGGGAACGTGCCGGGGCTCGACCAGGACGCCTGGATCAAGTTCATCGAGCCCTCGCACCACGATCCGGAGACCGCCTACCTCGCCGTGAGCTGGCACCAGTCCGGCGACTTCCGGCCGCACGTCTACCGCACCCGGGATCTCGGGGAGACCTGGGAACGCATCAGCGGCGGGATTCCGGAGTCCCCGTTCTCGTTCGTCCACGTGGTGCGGGAGGACCCCGGCCGCGCCGGCATCCTCTTCGCCGGCACCGACAACAAGGTCTGGGCCAGCCTCGACGACGGCGAATCCTGGTTCTCCCTCCAGCTCGACATGCCCCCGGCGCCGATCTACGGAATCGTGATTCAGGAGCGCTTCGAGGACCTGGTGGTCGCGACCTACGGCCGCGGCTTCTACATCCTGGACGGCATCGGGCCGCTCCGGGGTCTCGCGGAGGCGTCGGACGATCCGCTCCGGGTGTTCGATTCGCCGACCTCCTGGAGGTTCCTGCCGCGGCAGAGCATCAAGTCCGAGCCGGGCAGCCTGGTGACCGGCCGGAACGCTCCCTACGGCGCTCCCGTCTCCTGGTGGCTCGACGAGGACGCCGCCGCCGAGCGGGCCGAAATCGCGATCGTGAACGCCGCCGGGGAGACCGTGCGGACGCTGCGCGGACCCGGAACCGCCGGGCTCTCCCGGGTGTACTGGGACCTCCGCGGCGATACCCCCGACCGGGCCACTCTCCGCACCCGGCCCCCCGACCGGGACTGGGTGGAAATGGGCGAGGACCAGCAGCGCCGGATCCGCACCTGGGACCTCGACATCTTCCCCGGCTACCGCGGTCTCCTCCAGCCCCCCGGTTCCTACACCGCCCGGGTCACGGTGGGGGAGCACACCGCGGAGACCACCCTGCGGGTGGAGGTCGATCCCGCGTCCGCCGCCACCGCCGGCGACATCCGGGAGAAGTACGCGTTCCTGAACGCCATCCACGCGCAGCTCGACGAACTGGCGGAGATGGTGGACGAGCTCGAGTGGGTGCGCCGGGAGATCGAGGGGCTCCGGGAGCGCCACGCCGGTGATGAGCGGTTCACCGCGCTGCTCGAGAGCGCGGGTGAGATCGCCGGCACCGCGATCGCCATCGAGGGAAGGTTCTTCGACGTGGGGCTCACCGGAGCCCGCGAGGACGCCTTCCGGGCGCCGATGCGGCTCTACGGCCGGCTCGGCGCCCTCGCGAACGACGCCGGATGGGACGGCGCCGACTTCGCGCCCACCGACCAGCAGCGCGAGGTCCACCGGATTCTCACGGAACGGTTCGAAACGGCCCGCGGGGAATACCGCCGGTTGATGGACGAACAGCTCCCGCCCTTCTGGCGGGCGCTGGCCGACGTGCGCTCGGGCGGCGGAGGATGACTCGTACCCGGGGTTCGCGATGAGCGAAGAGCGCTCCCGTTTCGGATCCCGGAATCTCCTGGCGGTCGTCGCGCTCACCGCCTACGGCTGGTTCGCCGCCGCCTACGGGCCCGACGGTTCGTTCCCCGGATCGGACTTCGGCTCGCTCGCCTACGGGCTCTCCCGACAGGGCCTCTGGTTCGTTCCCATCGGGATGCTCATCCCGCTGGTGCTCCCCCGGATGCGGGGTGTCCTCACCGGTTTCTTCCTGGTCCTGCTCCCCGCGCTCCTGATCGGTACGGTCGTGACCGCGCTCGTGGTCGCGGCTCCGGACGCGGCGCCCTGGCTGGTGTTCGAGACCTTTGTCTTTCCCGAAGTGGCCACGCTGCTTGCGCCGCTGACCGGGATGTTCGTCGGCGCACTGTTCGGCGCCGTCATCGCGCGGGGACCCGGCTCGGCGCTGGTCCTCATTCCGGTGCTCGTCGCGATTGCCGCGGTCCTCCTCGCGAGCGTCGCCGTGCTGCTCCTGCTGATCACCGACCGGGTTGCGGTGGTTGATCCCATCGGGCCTCCCGGGTCTCCGGACGGCCAGTATCGCGACGCCTTTGCCGACTTCTATCGGGACGGAGCGCCCGGTTCGCGGGCGACGCTGAACGCGGCCACCTTCGCCGCCGGCTTCCGTCTCGCGCTTGCCGCCGTGGGCGTGGACCCGGAAGTGCGGATCCACGCGGCCCCGGCGGGCGAGGCGATGGAAATCGCCGGCTCCATGCCGGTTGCGGTTCCGGCGCTGGGCACGCGTTTCCTGAACGTCGCGGCGACCGCGCAGCCGACCGTCGAGGACGGCGAGTTCCGGGCGGCGTTCCGGTCGGTCCGGGTTGGAGGCATCGAGGCGCCGCCCGTACTGGTCCGGTCCTCGTCCCGGGTCCTCTCGCGCTGGCTGCGCCGGAACGCCGCGGTGGCGGCGCTGCTCGCGCCCTTCGACGACGTCCGGGTGGCGGACTCGACGATCGCGGTGCGCTGGCGGGAGCGGGAGGACACGGACGCCGGAGTCCACTCGCGGGTGGGCGGTTACCTGACGCTGCTCGTCCGCGACGCCGAACTCCTCCGGGAGCAGCCGGACCGGACCTCGGCGGTGCTGCGGCGCACGTTCGCGCTCGCCGCCGTCCGTTCGGTGGGAGGCGATGCGCTGGCCGAGAACCGCGCCGCCCTGCTCGCCCTCGGGGGCGCGTTCGGGCATCCCTCGCTGCTCGACCTGGCGCGGGTTCCCGGCGGCGGCGAGGAAGCGCGAGGACTCCTGGACCGCCTTCCACTCAGCCTGCACGGGCGCCGCGACTGGGCGCGCCATTTCTTCCTGAGCGCCGGCATGGTGCAGGTGGCTCCCGACGGCGTCTCCGGCGGGGCCGGGCTGCTGAAGGAACAGCTCGATGCCGCGGAGGGCGGGACGGGGTTCTCCTTCGCCGACCTGTTGATGGACGAGGCGGGGACCCGCTTCGGGCTCACCGCGACCGGCGACGCGGCGCGGGCGCGCTGGATGCAGGTGCGGCTCGCCAACGGCGTCCGGGAAGACGACCTCGCGCCGACCGATGCCGGACTTCCCGAAGGGCTCAGCGCCGCGCGGCTGGAAGCCGAATTCGGCGGGGTGGGGGGCGAGGGCTTCCGGGACGTCGAGGCGGAGATCGTGCGCCTGGTGGACGCCCTGCCGCTCTACCGGATGCGGCTTCCGGAAGCGCCGGCCGGCATCGCTCCGCCTTCGGGTACCCTGCCCGGACCCCCATGAGGCCGACGCATCGAGCGCACTGCTCCGGAGAGAAGACCCACTGATGGCCGACACGGCCTCGCTGCTCGACAGTTGGGAGAGCGAGGTCCAGGCGGCCTGGCTCTACCTGGTGCTCGCCGAAGTCGAGAGCGGAGAGAACAAGCGCCTCTTCGAAGCGCTCTCGGCGGACGCGCTGGAACAGAGCAAGTCGTGGGTCAGGGCGATCGAGGAGGCGGGTGGCCCGCCTCCGGGCCCCTACGAGGCGCCCTTCCGGGTGCGGCTCGTGGGCACGCTGATCCGGCGTATCGGCCCGCGCTCGCTGCTGCCCGCGCTCGCCGCGCTGAAGGTGCGCGGCCTCTCCGTGTACCGCGCGGCGCCGTCGAGCCTTGAGGTGCTCATTGCGCAGGAGGCCGGTTCGAGCGTCCGCGCGGAGTCCCGCGATCACCTGCTGGGCGAGGAGCAGCGCCACCTCTACACCCGCGGGGCGGTCGCGCTTCACGCCGCGATCTTCGGGGCGAACGACGGGCTGGTGTCGAACACGGCCCTCATCCTGGCCGCGACGGGCGCCGGCGCCTCTCCGGGCACGGCGCTCCTCATCGGCGCCGCCGGAATGGTGGCGGGCGCCGTTTCGATGGCCACCGGGGAGTACCTCGGGGTGCGCTCGCGGATCGAACTCTACGAGCGGCAGATCGCGCTCGAGGAGGAGGAGCTGCGGCTCTACCCGGACGACGAGGCCGAGGAGCTGGCGATGATCTTCGAGGCGCGCGGTCTGGAGCGCGAAGCCGCCCGCGACCTCGGCAAGCGCCTCATCAGCGAGCCCGCCCGGGCGCTCGACGTGCTGACGCGCGAAGAGCTCGGCCTGAACCCGGACGATCTCGGTTCGCCGTGGGCGTCGGCGCTGGCCTCGCTGCTGAGTTTCGGGGGCGGAGCGCTGGTTCCGCTGCTCCCTCTCGCGCTGCTCCCGGCGCTGGGCCAGGGCAGCGGCCCCGCGCTGCTGGGGGCGGTCGCCCTGAGCGGCGTGGCGCTCTTCGTGTCGGGGGCGGCGACCAGCCTGTTCACGGGCCGGTCCGGCGTGCGCAGCGGTCTCCGGCTGGCCTCCGTGGGACTCGCGCTCTCCGGCGTCCTCTACGGTCTCGGACTCCTTGTCCGGGCAAGCCTCGGCGGCTGAGGGGGCCATGTTCAGCCGGCGGGCGCTCCGGTCGGCGCTCGCCGCCCTGCCGTTCCTGCTGGCGCTCGCCGCCGGGTGCGGCTCGGACGACGCTCCCGCCCCCACCGCGCCGCCGCCTCCGGAGCCGCCCCCGGTCGGGCCGCCGCCGGACACGCTCGACCTTCCCGACGACCCCGGACATTTCTTCCTGGAAGTCTGGGAGGGTCCGGGTTTCGTTCCCATCGAGTACGCGCTGGGACGGCCGCCCCGCTACGCGGTGACCGTCGGGGGCGAGCTCTACAGCGAGGGGCCGACCATCGAGATCTTCCCCGGCCCGCTGCTCCCGAACATCCAGGTCGGGCGGCTCCTGGCGGAGGATCTGGCGGCGATCATCGCGGCGACTGCGGCGACCGGGATCTCCCAGCTCGGCGAGGTGAACATTCCCCAGCCCACCACGGGTCCCGTCATCGCCGATGCGCCGGCCTACGAGGTGGTGCTGCGCGACCGGCAGGGTTCGCATCTGCTCCGCATCGAGGCCCTGGGCTCGATCTCGCACACCGATCCCCGGGTCCTCGCGGTCCGCGAACTGATGCAGCGCCTCGATCACGCCACCGCCGACACCGCGGCCGAGGTCTACCTCGGCGAGCGCGTGCAGGTGTACGTCAGCGTGGGGCCCATGCCCCCCGAGCCGTCGGTGCTGAACGAGCGGCCCTGGCCGCTTCCGGACCCGCCGCCGGGCGAGCAGGACGCCGAGGGCTTCGAGTGCCGGGTGTACGGGGGACAGGTTGCCGCCGGCCTCCTCGAGACCTTCGCGGACGCCAATCATGGAACGCGGTGGGACCACCGGGGCGCCCTGCACCAGATCCTCGCCCGTTCCCTGCTGCCTCACGAGGAGGGGTGCCCGGCCTCTTGAGCACCGGGAACCGCTTCCGGCCTCCGGCAGCGCTGCTGCTCGCGGCGGCGCTCTGGCCGGCTCCCGTTGCGGCCTTCCAGGACTTCGACGCCGGGGAGTTCCACGCCTACGTGGAGCGCGCGGTCGCCGACTGGGACGCGACCGGCCTCGCGGTCGCCGTCGTCCGGGGGCCGGAACTGCTGTTCGCCCGGGGCTACGGCGTCCTCGAGCTCGGGAAACCAGCGGCCGTGGACCCGGACACCCTGTTCTCGATCGGCTCGACCACCAAGGCCATGACCGCGGCCACGCTCGGCGTCCTGGTGGACGAGGGGAAGCTGGACTGGGATGACCCGGTGCGCCGTCACATCCCCGAGTTCGCGGTTGGGGATCCCTGGGTCAGCGAGGCGATGACCGTGCGGGATCTCCTGACCCACCGCGGCGGCCTCCCGAACACCGATCTCTTCTGGTACGGCCAGGACACCGACATGGACGAGATGCTGTCGCGGCTGCGCCACGTCGAGCCCGCCTACTCGATGCGGTCCGGGTTCGTCTACCAGAACGTGATGTACGCGACCGCCGGCGAAGTCGTGAAGCGCGTCTCGGGCATGCCGTGGCATGACTTCGTGGACTCGCGCATCTTCGACCGGCTCGGGATGGACCGAACGGTGCCCCTGATCGCGCTCACCCGCGGCCGCGGCAACGTGGCCTCGCCCCACCACGTCGTGGACGGCGAGACGGTGGTGATCGAGAACGCGCCGGTGGACTCGGTGGCGGCGGCCGGATCGGTGTGGAGTTCGGTGCGCGAGATGTCGCTCTGGCTGCGGATGCTCCTCGCGTCCGGGGTGGCGGCTGACGGGACGCGGATCCTCAGCGAAGCCGTGGTGGAGGAGATGTTCCGTCCCCAGTCGCTGGTGGACCGGGCCGGCTTCTACCCGACCCGGAGGCTCACGAACCCCAAGTGGGTGACCTATGGCCTCGGCTGGTTCCAGCAGGACTACGACGGGGAGGCCCTCGACTTCCACACCGGGAGCATCGACGGGATGGTGGCCATCGCCGGGCTGATCCGGGACGAGGGGATCGGCGTCTATGTCCTCGGCAACCGCGACCACGTGGAGGTGCGGCACGCGCTGATGCTGCGGGGCCTCGACGCCCTGCTGGGGAAGCCGTTCCGCGACTGGAGCGCGGAGTTGAAGGAGCTGTACGACGGGCTGGCCGAAGCGCAGGCGAAGGCCATGGCGGCCCTCCGCGCCGCGCGGGTCGAGGGTTCGCGTCCCCATCTCCCCCCGTCCGGGTACGCCGGGACCTACCACCACGAGGTGGGAGGCGAGATCACGGTGACGGCGGGTAAGGACGGCCTCCGCCTCGAGTACGGCCCGGGTCTTCAGGGGCCGCTCACCCACTGGAGCCACGAGACGTTCCGGGTGGCCTGGGACGCCCGCTGGCGCGGCGAGCTGCTGGTGACCTTCGATCTCGACCCCGCCGGCAATCCCGCCGCCCTTTCGCTCGGCGAAACCCGGTTCCGCCGCGTCGCGCAGTAGCCTTGACGGGACCGCCGTTCCTTCCTGTTCTCCTCAGTCGAAAATGAAATCCAATACCAGTTTCTGGCGCCGCCTCCCCGGCGCGGATCGCCCGATCGTCAAGAAGATCGCCGGCGCGGCCTTCCTCTTCTTCCTGATCAAGGGCCTCGTCTGGCTGGGCGTGATCGCGGCCGGGGCGTGGGCCCTGATGAAGTAGCCCGAGTTGCCGGCCGTGTCCGAAGGACTCGCGGACCGCCTCAAGGCGGCGACCGCCGACCAGCACGCCGCGGCGGAGAACCACGTCTTCCAGCGCGCCCTGGTCCGCGGCGAGGTATCCCGCGCGGCGCTCGCCGCGCACCAGTCCGCGATGCTCGATCTCGTCCGCCTGATCCACGCGCGCCTCCTCGCCCGGGGCCCGGACTGGCAGGACTTTGCCCAGGCCATGGGTGACCACGCCGGGAGGCTGGCCCGCGATCTGGAGGAACTCGGCGGCGGACCCGACGATCGTCCCTCCCGGGCGGTCATGGAGTTCGCGGGCACGCTCGGCGGCGCGCACTGGACTCCGGAAGCGACCCTGGCGGTCTTCTACGTGATCGAGGGCTCCATGAACGGCAACCGCTTCATCCGCCGCGCGCTGGTGGAGAACCGTCCGGAGCTGGCCAGGTGCCTGCGTTACTTCGATCCCTACGGCCAGGATCAGCGCGCCCGCTGGAAGGAATTCCGGAGCGCCATCGACCGGATCGGCGCGACGCTTGCCGATCCCGAGGCCGCCGTCCGCGCCGCGCGGGAGACGTTCACGCTGGCGGGAACGCTGGCGAGCGAGGCCCAGGCCGCGGCAGCGGTAGCGGCCTGAGGCGCCGGGGGACAAAACCCGGGATCCGATGGCCGACTGCTGGATCGCGCTGACGACCCTGTCGAGCCGGGAGCAGGCCGGGCAACTGGCCGAGGCGCTGGTGGCGGAACGCCTCGCCGCCTGCGTCAACGTGCTCGGACCGGTGGCGTCCATCTACCGGTGGGAGGGCAAGGTCGCGCGCGACGAGGAGGTTCTGCTCCTCATCAAGACCACCGAGGCGGGCGTCGCCCCGCTGCAGGCGCGGGTGCTCGAACTCCACCCCTACGACACCCCCGAATTCCTCGCCTTCGAGGCCGGCGGCGGTGCGGCCGGCTACCTCGCATGGGTGGCCGACTCCGTGGCGCCGCCCAGAACCTAGGAGCGTGGGCTTCCAGCCGGCACCCGCTGCGCGAGAGCGCAGCGGAACCGACCACGCCCACCACCCTCACCACAAAAGTCAAGTCGCTGACCGGCGCCACCTCGCCCCGGGAGATCGGGACGGAGCGGGACCTCGTCAGCCTGGCGGAGGTCATCGATGTCCGGGGGTTCGATCCGGCCAACTACGACGACTGTCACGCGGCAAACCCCGACCGGCCCATGCTGGCCCTCGAGACCGGCTACGACCCCACCACCCGCGGGGTCTACGCCGACGACGAAGTGCGAGGCCATCACAGTTCCTACGACACTTCGGCGGAGGAGACCTGGCGCCGGATCGCCGAGACGGACTACGTCGCGGACGGTTTCGTCTGGAACGGGATGGGCTATCGGGGTGAGCCATTCCCCTTCGACTGGCCGGTCGTCACCGGCCAGTACGGTTTCATGGACACCTGCGTCTTCCCCAAGGACAACTACTACTACTACTCTCGGTCCGCCTGGACGTCCGATCCGTTCGTCCACCTGTTCCCGCACTGGAACGAACCCCCGACCTGGGCAGACGGGACAGTGGAGGTCCGGTCCTTCAGCAACTGCGACTCCGTCGAGCTGTTCCTCACCGGCGAGAGCCAGGGACCCCAGGACAGAGAACCGTTCTCGGGTCTGTCATGGCGAGTGGAGTGGGGGCCGGGGACGCTGCACGCAACGTGCTACCGGAATGGCGAAGCGGTGGCGGAGACGAGCCGAGAGACGACGGGCGAGCCGGCCGGCATCGCTCCTGTGCCGGACCGCCCGACCATCAACGCCGACGGGGAGGACGTGGCGCTCGTCAAGGTCGCCATCGTGGACGCGGAGGGCCGCACCGTCCCCACCGCCGAAAATGACGTGCTGTTCCGGATCGCGGGACCGGGAGCGATCATCGGGGTGGGAAACGGCGATCCCTCGAGTCACGAACCGGACCTGGACTCGACCCGGCGCGCGTTCAACGGGTTGGCCTCGTGATCGTCCAGGCGGCCAGGGAGCCCGGAATGATCCGGCTCGAGGCGGACTCGGAGGGCCTCGGGACCGCTGCTTTGGAGATCACCGCGGCTCCGGCCACGTTCCGCCCCCGGGTCCCATAGCCGGTCGTTCGCCTCGGCGAGGCGGGTACTACGGCGAGACGGCGAGTTGGAAGGCCGCCTGGTAGCCCCGGTCCGGATCGCCGGTAAGGATCGCCGTCTGCTGGGAGACGCCATCGCGGAATACGGAATCGGTGGCGTTCCGGGTCGGGTTTTCTCCGCGCTCGGCGTAGACGCCCGAGCGGTGCACCGCCGCGCTGATTTCGTCGGGAAATGCGATCTGGGAGACGCTTGCCGAGCGGCCGTCGACGAAGGCCTCGACATGGATATGGGTGGCCCGTCCCTGATACCACCCGGGGTAGATGGTGGTGAACCGGGCCTGTCCGTCCGCGTCCGTGGTCTGGATTCCCCGCAGATAGGACTCGTTCCGCTCGGTGCCATACTGGGAATAGTCGCCGGAAGCATCGCACTGCCAGATCGAGACGGTGGCGCTGGGGACGGGGGCGCAGTCGTCATCGGCGTCGACCACGGTGATCGTCAGCGCGAGTTCCACCCCGTCGCGTCCGTCGCGGATGTCGCTCCGCACGAGGTCGCCTATGGAAGGGAAGGGCCCCCTCGTTTCGGATGGGGTGGTCGCGCAGGCGGCGCCGGCCGGGTTTTGTGGCGTGGCCGGGGTTGAAGGAGTCGGTGGGGGCGAAGGAGTCGTCGCAACGGCTGGCGTGTCGTCGCCGCAGGAGGCGGCCCAGCCGGAGCCCAGCGCCCCCAGCAGTCCGAGCGCCGTTCGGCGGTTCAGTCGGGCGGACGCCGCGGGTCCGGTTCTCGGTGGGTCGGCATGGCTTGGGTCGGGCATACTCTTGCTCCTTGGAGTGGTCGTCCTGGGGTGTCGCGCCGTTTCGCGGCGCCGGGGGTTACAACGCGGGCGCGTCGCTCCGGTCACGTCCCGAACGTCTCGCGTCCGGTCGCGGCGCCCTCAACGCAAACGCCGTACCGCTGCCAACTGCGCCCGTAGTTCCTCGTTGCCCGGGGCCTCCACGAACGTGTCGAACTCCAGGAAGTATTTGCCCGGGTCGTAGCCCACGAAGACGGTCACCCGGTCGCTCTCGCTGGTGATTCCGGTACGGGAGCGGTAGCCCTCGGCCCCTTCGAGGTGCTCGTGCCAGGGCGTCACGTCCTCCACGAAGAAGCTCACCGTCACCGCCTTGTCCTCGGTGAAGGAGTGCATACCGCGGGTCGAGTCCACGAGGCCGATGAAGCCGGCGTAGGAGGTGCGGAGCCCCTTTACCCAGCCCTGGTCCAGGCTCTCGGGAAAGCCGAACGTCGTCTGGTACCAGTCCAGCATCTCGGGAATGTCCGGGTAGTAGAGCCACACGATCATGGCCTCGAACCCCATGCCCGGGCCGGCCGCCGCGTCGTCCCCGCCGAGCGGCGTGGTGGTTTCCAGGATGGGCATCAGGTCCACGTTCTCGGCGTGGGGCAGGAACCGCTCGAACTCCAGGATGTAGCCGCCCGGATCGAACACCGTGAACCCGTGGTGCGGCGCCTCCGGATCGGCCGCTTCCGGATCGAAACGGCTCCGGAAATTCGCGCCCGCCTCGTCGAGCCGCGCCTGCCAGTCGGCCAGGCGGTCGGTGATGAGGGCGAAGGCGACGGTCTTCGGCTCGTCGGCGCTGTGCATCCCCTCGGCCTCGTCCACGAGCGTCAGGTAGGCGGACTCCGCAACCTGGAAGATCTTGGCGAACCCGAAATCGGAGGCCAGCGGAAGTCCCAGCGTGTCGCGGTAGAAGGCCTCGGCCTCGGCTAGGTCGCTGTAGTAGAGGAAGGCGTTCTGGGCGAGGATCGGGGGCAGATCCGGCAGCACCGGATCCGTGGTCTCGGCTGGCGGTTCCGCCGTTTCGGGAGGCGCCGAGCAGGCGGCGGCGAGGATCAGGACGGGGAGGAGGCGATGCATGGTTCGGAAGTTAGCAGCCTCTAGACAGAGTTGCGCGGCATCCACTGTCGCACGTGTCAATGTTGCGCCGTCCATGGCGTAGCAGTCGCCCTGAGAATGCAGTCCGGCGGGTTGGCCAACAGCCGCGATGGCGCCGCCGGCCTGGAACGCCGGTCTCCAGACCGGCACGCGCGGACCTCCGGTCCGCCTTGGATATGCCGTAAGTCGATGACATTCAACGCGCTTATCGACGGTCCCCGAAAATGGGGATCACCTCTGGTGGCACATCCTCATCCGGCCGGCAACCCCGAGTCCAAGGGGGTAACGGCGGGAACGGGGAGCACTCTCGAGCGCACCGGGCGACGGGATCCGGGACCGCCAGCCTCACCGGGCGGAGCAGCGGAAGGAACATACAACACCTTGGAACCGCTGCCCGGAGCGCCGCCCTGGACCACGCCCGCGGCCGTGACGGGGACGAGCTGGCCATCGGCGACGATCACCGGCCGTCAGCGGACGGGGAGTCGGAGCGCCGCCGACCAGGATCGCCGTACCGCCAGGAGTCCCGGGCCGAGCGCGACACCCGGCCCGATTCCGGCGAGGAATGCACGGCTGCGGGGTCATCTTCGGGGCCACGGTTGGAGTAGCGGAAGTCAACCCCCCCTTCCGCTACGACTTCCGCTACCCCGGGATCGCCGACGTGGTTCCCGATATCCGTTGGCGCCGTTGCGGTTGGTCGCCTGCCGGCGAATCCACTCTCCGCCTTTTTGGGCGCAGAGTGGGGCTGGGAGCGACCCCCCTCCGATCCACGGATCTACGGTCCCGAGACGCGCTGCCGTGCTAGCACTTCCGCTACGGCTCGGAGGTCGCTCCCAGCCCGCGCCTGCGGCGCGAGTGATCCCTGCGGGAAGACTTCCGGGCCGGCCCGCGGCGGGTCCAGGCGGCGGCCGGCGGCGGCTCCGTAGACGGCGCGGACCTCGATGGGGGTGCAGGAGGGCCGGGCGACAGCTCGCGGACGCCGCTCACGGCCTCGCGAGCCCGCTCCTGGGCGTCTTGGAGCCGGAGAGCCTCCGCCGCCTGGTCGAAGGCGACCTGCTCCGCCGGGGTGAGGTCGGTGGCGACCACAGCCATGCGCCGCTGCTCCGTGCGGGCACGGCGCGGGGGTTCGGGGGCTGCGCCCCGTCGGTCCGGTGCTCCGGCAGCGGCGCGAGAGGCCAGGGGTTCGAAGGGGAGCGCAGCATCCCCTCGCCAGTCCCTTTGTGCACACAAAGGGTAGGCTGGCCCTCGTGCCTAAGCACGTGAGCCAGCCTCCGGGAATGGGGTCCATTCCGGGGCCTCGACGGGCGCCGGGGCTCCTCGCCGCGAAGCCCGGACGGTCGGTCCGGGAGGCCGGAAGCTCGACGCGGCAGCGCACCGATCCGCGGCTGGCGGACCGGCTGCGGGACCGCCACCTCGGACAGCGTGTCGCTCCTGGTGGAGGGGATCACCGTCTCCGAGCCTGTCGCGAGCTCTCTCGGCTCGCGGAGCAGCGCGAGCGTGGCTGTGGACGGCGCGATCCGGTGCTCCCGTCGCCTCCGGGTTCCTGTATGGTCCCGACAGGGCGCAGGGCGAGTCGAGGGGCGTTGAGTTGAGCGTTCGGAGCGATTACGGGGGCCATTTGGGGGACACATTTTGGCCGGGAATGAGGGAGTTTGCGGCGTTCTGAGCGGGAACGGAATGGCACCGTAAGTCCATGACAGACCGTATCTAAAGAGGAATGTCGAGGCACCATGCGGAACCCATCGGAACCGATAGTATGCGGACCTCCGGGCCGCGCACGTCGTAACCCCACCCCGGCAAAGGCGGCTCCCCCCCGGCACAACGCCCAACAGCGAAGGTGACGCACCGGCTTCCAAGCCGTACCGTTGTCAGGGCGGTTGGCGTTCCCAGAGCACCCGGCCTCCGACGATCGTCATGTCGACCTCGATCCCGAGGATCGCGTCCGGGGCCACGGTGCGCGGATCATCGGAGAGCACCACCACGTCGGCGAGCATGCCCGGCGCGAGCGTTCCCTTGATGTTTTCCTCCCGGGTCACGAAGGCCCCGTTGCGGGTGTAGCCGACCAGCGCCTCTTCCATGGAAATGGCTTCGTCCGGCCCGTAGACCTCCCCGGACATGCCCTTGCGCGTGGTCGCGGCGTAGAGCCCCACCATCGGACCGATGGGGAGGATGTCGCTGGAAAGGACCATGAACACCCCCCGGTCCATCGCCGAGCGGACCGGGTTGTTCCGTTCCACCCGATAGCCGTCCAGATACTCGCGGTAGCGCCCCTCGAGGGTGTAGGTGAAGTTGGGCTGCTGGATGATCAGGATCCCGAGATCCGCCATGCGGTCCATCGTCTCGTCGGAGGGCGGTACGGTGAAGTGGTTCAGGGCGTGACGGTGGTCCGGCCGGGGCTGCTCCGCGAGCGCTTCGGCGAAGGCGTCCACGGCGAGCTCGATCGCCGCGTCCCCGATCGCGTGGAACGCGAACTGCCAGCCCATCGCGTGCGCTTCGCGGACGATCTCCCGGAACTCCTCTTCCGGACGCACGAGGCTGCCGCGGTAGGTCTCCTCGCCCCGGTAGGGCTCCTTGGTGTAGGCCGCCGGCCCGGTGAAGCCTCCGTCCACGAAGACCTTGAGCGGACCCACCCGCAGGCGTTCGTCGCCGTCGCCGCTGAGCCGTCCGAACGCCTCCATCGCCTCGGTCCCCGCCCAGCGGATCTGTACGGCGGCCCGGGGAAGCTCTTCGCCGAACTCGGCATAGACCGACTCCCACTCCCCGAAACCCGACGGCGCCACCCCCGCGTGCACGATGCTCGTGATGCCGAGACGCAGCAGGTCGCGGAGCGCGGCGACGAAGCTCTCCCGGAGCTCCTCCGGCGTCGCGTCGGGGACGAGCCGGGAGACGAGGTCCTGCCGTTCCCGGATGACCCCGTTCAACTCGCCGTCCGGTCCGCGCTCGATGACCCCGCCGTCCGGCTGCGGGGTGTTCCGGTCCACGCCCGCGAGCGACAGCGCGAGGCTCGACGCCACCGCGCTGTGGCCGCCCGCCCGGGTCAGGATGACCGGGTTCTCGGGAGCGGCGGCGTCGAGATCGGCCCGGAGCGGCCGCCGCTGTTCCCGGACCTCGTCCTCCGACCAGCCGTAGCCCGTGATCCATTCGCCCGGCCCCAGCTCGTCGGCCTTGGCCGCCACCAGGTCCTGGAGCTCCTCGATGGAGGCGATCCCGCCGAGCGGGATGTGCCGCCTCGCCCGGCCGCGGATGTGGATGTGCGCGTCGTTGAAGCCGGGCGTGGCGGTCCGCCCGCCCAGGTCCACTTCGCGCTCCGCGACATACCGGTCGCGGAGTTCGTCGCCGCCCACCGCCAGCACCTCGCCGTCCCGCACCGCGAGTGCGGTCCCCGTCATCCCCGCCTCGTCGAGCACCAGGACGGTCCCGGAGTGGAGCAGGAGATCCACCGGCTCCGGGGCGGTGCAGGCCGCCGGCACGGCGGCGGTCGCGCACCCGAGAGCGGCCAGCCGCAGCAGCCTGGAACCCACTCCCGGTTTCGGCTTCACCGCTGGATTTCCACCTCGGCGGCTTCCCCGAGCGCGAGGTAGATCCGGACGCGGACCAGCTCGTTGCCCCGGACCCGGAAGAACGCGGCCCCCGGGATGTACCAGCGGGTCTCCTCTTCCCGGCGGGTGGCGGCGATCGTGAACTGGGCCGCGACCAGCGGCCCTCCCCACGGCCCGGCCGCCTCGGCCCAGACGGCCTCCGAGACCTCGGCGGCGGTCGCCACCTCGGGACGGATGGAGTGGTCCTTCCACTCTTCCAGCAGCCGGTCCACCAGCAGCCCGACCTTTTCGCGCCCCCAGTAGGTCGCGGATCCCCGCTGGTGGTTGCCGGCCGGACCCTGGATGTGGAGCGCGTCCTCGGCGTAGAGGGCGAGGAAGGCCGTCCGGCTCTCCTCGCTGCCGTCCAGGGCGTCCACCAGCCGGAACCAGCGTTCCGCGACTTCCCGCCCGCCGGGTTCGGCTTCCCCGTCCTGGGCCGGGCCGGCTGCCGTGGGGAGCGCCCACCCCAGGGTCAGCAGCACGATTCCCGCCGCGAATCTCGGGAAGACGCGGGACCGGCGACTCACGAATCGGAGCATACCGCCGCCTGCCGGCAACACGGGCCGCCTATCTGGCAGCGGCGCAGCGGGCGATGAAGTGCTCCTGCTCGTCGCTCAGGGGCGGGTCTTCGGCACACCGCGTGAGCGTGACCGCCGCCTCGTCGAAACGGTCGAGCGCGGTGAGGGCCTCGGCGCGGAACCAGAGAGCCCGCGCCTCCTGGGCCCGGTGGGACCGGCCGACGCCGAGGTTCTCGGGATAGGTGAGCGCCCGGTCGAAATGGGTGAGCGCCGCCTCGGCGTCTCCGGCGTCGAGCGCCCGGCGGCCGAGTTCGACCTCGGCTCGCGAGAAGAGCTGCCACACCGTGGCGTCCCCCTCCCGGAAGTTGACCCGGGTCGCGTCCAGCATGGCGATCGTTTCCTCGAACCGGCCGGTGGCGTTCAGCGCCCGGGCCAGTTCGATGGTGATGTCGTGGCGCCGGCGAACGCCCGCCGGGACCATCTCGAGCGCCTGCACCGCGTCCGCCGGACGTCCCTCGGCGAGCAGCAGCCGCGCGAGGTCCCGGTAGAGGGTCTGGTCCGCCGGCCGGGCTGCGATCCCCTGCCGGAGGCGGCTCTCGGCCTCGGCCGACCGGCCCGCGATCTTCCAGTGAACCATCCCGAGCGCCCGGTGGGCGGTGGAGAGGCCCGGATCGAGCGCCGTCGCCGCCTCCCAGGCCGCGGTCGCCTCCTCGAAGCGGCCAAGTCCGGCCAACAGGTGGCCGAGGAGGAGGCGGGGGGTTGCCGACGCCGGAAGGTGTTCCGCCGCGGACCGGAGCACCGGCAGCGATTCGGGGCGCGACGGGAAGGCGTAGTCGAGCGGCGCGGCGAGCGCTTCGTCGCGGTAGCGGCGAGCCCCCTCGCCGCTCGCCCACTCTGCCGCGTGGAACAGGAGCACCGGTCCGGGCTCGAATCCGCCGTCCTCGCGGAGCCCGTCGAGCACCTCGAGCGCCACGTCCCCAAGCCCAAGCTCGGCGAGGGTCACGAGCAGTTCGGTGAAGGCGAACTCCGGCTCCCCCGCGAGCGCCGTCATGGCCCGTGCGGCTTCGGCGCGACCCGGGCCGTCAGCGGTGTGCAGGCGCACCGCCCAGGGAATGAGTTCGACGGTGCCCCGCTCGATCATGCGTCCGGCGAGCCCGGCGGCCCGCTCTTCGTCGCCCGCGCGAAGGTGCGCGAGCGGCAGCAGGTCGCGGCCACCCCGCCGGAGCGCCGGGATTGCATCGGGGGCATGGCCCTGGCGGACCTTCACGCGGCCGATCAGGCGCCAGGCCGGGGCTTCGACGCCGGCGAGCCTGGTCGCCAGATAGGCCGAGTCCAGGGCGCCTTCGTCGTCACCGGCCCCATAGCGGGCGACTGCGTGGAGGAAGCGCGCGAAACCGTGCTCGGGGTCCGCGGCGGCAACCGCGGCAAGCCGGTCGGCCGCCCGCTCGTAGAGCCCGGCCTTCAGATCCAGCGCGGCGAGTCCGACCGCGGCGTCGGCATGAGCCGGCGCCAGCGCGAGCGCCCGCTCGTAGAGCTGGCGGGCCTCGGCGCGGTTCAGGTCCTTGTCGGCGCGTTCGGCGGCCTGGAACGCTTCCTCGGCGTTCGCCGGTTCGGTCGCCTCGAGGAGTGGAGGGGGATCCTCCACCGGGATCTCGAGCGGAGACCGATAGGCGAGGACGTTCCCGCCGTCAGCGGTCACCTCGACGTCGATCGCGGCCGCGGCCGGCCCCGGCCATTCGATGGTCGCGACCGCCTCCGGGACCAGCTCGACGGTCGCGGAGTGTTCCGCTCCACCGCCGCTCAGCCGGACGGTCGCGCCGGGCAGCGCTCTCGTGGCGAGGAGCAGGAACCGCGTCCCCGCATCGTCCTCGACCCGCTCGACCACCAGGTCGGGCGTCGCGTATTCGAAACCCTCGCCGAGCCCGAAGACCGGCGTCCACTGTTCACGCCAGAACACCCGTTGGCCGGGATAGACCCAGGCGTAGTCCGACTGGGTGGGCAGCGGACCGCTCTGCACCTCGATGTAGGGGCCGTCCTCGTCCGTGAGGGCCCGCTGGTTCATCATGCCGTCGTCGCCCTGGCCCCAGGTCCAGCCCTTCTTGCCGGGCAGTTCGCGGTGGTCCGCGGTCTGCACGATGCCCCGGTCATCTCCCGAGTCGTAGGCGCCGAAGAAGTCGTGGACCGCCCGGTAGGCGAAGATCGAGGTCGGCTCCGGGTAGTTGGGGAGCCGGGTCATGTCCACCCCGTTGTCCTCGGGGAAGCGGTAGAAGGTGGTCCCGAAGTGGTCGGTGGCGAGCGACATGGGATAGATGAAGCGGGTGCCGTCGCGCTGGGGGAAGGCGGTGTTGTTCCAGAAGTAGTAGGGATGGGGGAGATCGGTCGGGTTGAAGATGGTGATCTCCTGGTCGAGCCGCGCCACGCCCGGACGGAGCGTGAGACGCACCTCCCAACCGGTGCGGAAGCTCTGCTCGATCTCGCCGATCACGAGCGTCGCCGAGCCGTCCTCGTTCTGGACGCCCGTGACGTTCACCGGCGAATAACTCGTCACCGTGTGGCCCTGGGGACCCCGGTTCCACTCGATGCCGCCCGAGATCCAGGCGCCCCGGAGCGCGATCAGGCCGGGCCGGATGACCCGGTTGTTGTAGAACATCTGCTCGTTCTCGCGCTTGTCGAGTACCCACTGGATGCGGCCCCCGATCTCGGGAAGGCAGGCCACCCTCAGGTACTCGTTCTCGAGGAAGAACGCCCTCCAGGTGTGGTCGGCCCGCTCCGTGCCGAGGTTGTCCTGCATCGTGTAGGGGTAGACGATGGAGTTGTCGGTCTCGCGGAACTGCGGGTTCGGATCGTCGGGAAGGAGCGCGTAGGTGGGGAGGGTGAGTTCGCCTTCCCAGACACGGACGGGTTCCTGGGCCGCCGCGGGAGACAGAACGGCGGTCGCCAGGAGCAGGACCGCCGCCGCAAGCGTCGCGGGTCGTGGAGAGAGCATGCGCGTGACCTCGTCTGGGCGGGAGAGGCTATACGGGTTCCGCGTGAGAGTTCTGTCGCAAGAGCAGATGCCGGGACGAATGTTCGTCAGGGGACCAGACGCAGCGGGCGGAAGGCCTCCGGCACGTGGAAGCTGGGGCTGCCGGTCGGGGACCAGGCGGCGAAGACGGCGCCCGCTTCCGGGGCCTCGGGACCTCCGGGCCGCTTGATGCGGAAGACGTTGAAAGGGATTGCCGTGCCGGGGCCGGGAGGAACCGGCAGATCGAGGCCCTCCCAGGGGAGATAGAGAGTCCCGACCCACCGATCATCCGAGGTCGCCACCGCCGTCTGCATCCCGGTGACATCAAACCCCCGATCCATCGGTCCGATCGGATCGGAAGCCGTCTCCCCCGGTCCGAGCCTCCTCAGATCGCAGACCACGCTCGCCGGGTTGAGCTCGACTTCCACGTAGCGGCCGTCGTTCAGCGGGTCGAGGAAGATCTCGACCACCTCCTCTTCCCAGAGCCGGTCGTCGCGCTCCGTCATGGTGAACCACGGCGCATCGTCCTCGGAGTCGAACCGCAGGTGGAGGCCATGCTCGTTCCACAGCGCCCGGAACCGGGTCCGGTAGGGCGCGGGTCCCCACCCGACCTCCCGGGCGCGCTCCCACTCCGGGGCGTCCGCGCCGAGCACGGCGGTGGCAGCGGCCACCGTCCTGCGGGCTTCGTAGACGGGTTGGGGCGGCAGCCCGACCATCAGCAGGATCAACGAGACCATCGGCGCCGGGAATCGTTACGCAGGCGGCGTCTCGGTAGCCGAAGGCCAACGTGCAGTGAGTTGGAGTCTCCCGATCCAATCGTCCGAATCCTCGGGCGGCAATACCCGCGGAGTGAATTCCGGTGGATCATCAAGGAGATGTTTTTCAATGACTTGAGATCGTAGCGGAGCCCGCTGAAGCCCCGAGAACAGGCCGCCTGCTAGCCAGCGCTCCGCTCAACCGGCCCCCGACCCACCGGGGTGCGTATGATGGAGATTGGGCCGGCCGCCAACCTGCGGATCAGCCTTCAGGCAATGGAGACGGACAGATGAACAGAAAACGACTTTTCCTGACCTTGGCAGGTGCCGGGTTGGGACTCACGCTATTGCTCGCACCGGTGCTCCGCGAGCCGGCCGAAGGCGCCGGGATGAGCGTCAACGGTATGGTGGTGACCTCCCACCCGCTCGCGGCGCAGGCCGGCCTCCGCATGCTCCAGGCCGGTGGTAACGCTTTCGACGCGGCGGTGGCGAGCGCGGCCGTGAAGGCCGTGGTGGAACCGCTCATGTCCGGTTTGGGCGGGGTGGGCGGCTACGCGCTGATCCACGACGCCAAGACGGGAGACATCCGGTCGGTGGACTTCATCGGCGCCGCGCCGGCGGCCGCGGCCCCCGAAGCCTTCACTGCGGGCAGTCGGCTCTGGGACCGGACGCATCCCGCCCGCGACAGCTTCCTGGCGCCGCTGGTGCCCGGAAACCTCGCCGGTTGGGCAGCGCTCCTCGAGGAGTACGGCTCCATGTCGTGGGCGGAGGTGCTGGCGCCGGCGATCGAGTACGCCGAGGGCGGCTTCGCGGTGACGCCCGCGGTGAACGGGCCTTTCGGAACCAGCGGCTTCGGCGCCGATGTCTCGCGTTACCCGTACGGCGCCAGCATCTTCTTCAAGGAGGGGAAGCCCTGGCCGGTGGGCGAGGTGCTGAAGCAGCCCGATCTGGCCGAGACTCTCAAGGCGATCGCGGCCGACGGGCCCGAGGTCTTCTACGGGGGGGCGATCGCCGAAACCGTGGTGAACTTCTTCCAGCAGAACGGCGGCATCCTCGCCGTGGAGGACTTCGCGAACTACCGGGCGCGGTGGAGCGAGCCGCTCTCGACCACCTATCGGGGCTACACGGTGTACAGCAACCCCCCGGGTGGATCGGGGATGACGATCCTGCAGACCCTGAACATCCTCGAGCGGTTCGACGTGCCGTCGCTGGAGCACAACTCCGAGGAGTTCGTCCATCTGGTTGCGGAGGCGATGAAGCTGGCCTTCGTGGATGAGGACACCTGGAACACCGGCAAGGACTACGCCGACATCCCGCTGGACCGGCTGCTCTCCAAGGAGTATGCGGAGCAGCAGGCGGCTCGGATCGATCTCTCGCGGGCGCAGTTCCACGCGGCAGTCCGCCCGGAGAGCGACGCGCCCACCGCAGTGGAGCACACCACCCACCACACCGTGGTGGACAAGGACCACAACGTGGTGACGATCACCCAGACGCTGATGCTCCCTGCCGGGGTGGTGGTGCCCGAGACCGGGATCATCTTCAACAACGGCATGTCCTACTTCAGCCTCGATCCGGAGAGCGTGAACCTGATCGAGGGTGGCCAGCGCCCGCGCTTCGTGATGAGCCCCACGATCGTGACGCGCTACGACAAACCCTACTTCGCGCTCGGGTCTGCGGGCGGCTGGACGATCCCCCAGACGATCCTGCAGGTACTGGTGCGGGCGCTCGACTACGACATGGATGCGCCCGCGGCGGTGGACGCGCCGCGTTTCGTTGTCCGTTATCTGGCGAACTCGATTCCCTACATGGACGGGACCGATCTGGTGCTGGAGAAGGACTTCTCGGACGAGGTGCGGGAGGCGCTGAACGCCAGGGGGCACCGCCTCCGCGAGCCTCCCAACCGGATCGGGATGCTGAACGCGATCAGGATCTTCCCTGGCTCGGGAGTGCTGTCCGGGGGGCCTGACAAGCGCCGCGAGGGGGCCGCTGCCGGCTGGTAACCGCCCGGGACCGCCGGCCTCTCTCGTTTCCGGACCCGCTTTCTCTCGAATAGACTCGGCTCATGGGGCTCGGCAGAATGTCCCGGTGGGCTTGAGGAATCGCGTTCTTCCGGCGGCGATCCTGCTCGGCGGGGGACTTGTGTTCCTGGCGGACGGCGGCTGCGCCCTGCGGTCGGGAAGTTCTCCCGACCTGGCGCAGGAAGCGGCTCCGGAGTTGCCCGCCGACTTTGCCGAGAGTCCGGCCAGCGGCGCCCGCGACGCGCGGGAGTGGTGGCGGGCGTTCGCCGATCCCGCGCTCGACCAGGTGGTCGAATCGGTACTCGACTCCAACTTCTCCGTCGCGGAAGCGGTAGCCCGGGTCGAGCAGGCCCGAACGCGCGCCCGCCTGGCCGACGCGGCGATCCTGCCCACGGTCGGAGCGAGCCTCACGGCCGAGACCTTCGACCTGCCCACGAACGCCGCGATCGGCGCGCAACTCGAGGACCTGGGCCTTGATTTCCCGCTGCCCGACCGGTTGGGTTTTCCGACCTATACCCTGGGCGCGGACTTTGCCTACGAAGCGGATTTCTGGGGCCGCGTCCGGCACACCGCACTCGCGGCGGGATCCGAACTGCTGGCCTCGGAGTTCGACCTGCGGGTCGCCCGCATCGGCATCCTCGCCGAGACGATCTCGGCCTACTTCGAAATCGGCCATCTCCGGCAACAACTCGCCATCGCTCGAGGGCACGTGGAACTGCTCGAGGAACGCGAGCGGCTGGTCGAGAGCCGCTACGAACGCGGGCTCGCCGTCTCGCTCGAACTGCACGGCGTGCGTCAGGCTCTCTCGAGCGCCCGGGCCGGCGTGCCGCAGGTCGAGAATCAGCTCGCCGAGACCGAGTCGCGGCTCGCCGTGCTGCTGGGAGGCTACCGGGAGGATGTCGCGGCGATCCTTCCCGAATCCCTCTCCCCGGGATCTCCAGCCGAACCGGTGCCCGCAGGCATTCCGGCCGACCTCCTTTCGCAGCGCCCGGACGTGCAGGCGGCAGGTCACCGGCTGGAAGCCGCCGGACACACCGTCGAAGCCCGCCGGGCCGCCTTGATGCCGCAGCTTTCGCTCTCCGGATCCATTGGACTCCGTAGTACGGACGCCGGAGGCCTCTTCGACGTCAAGCAGTGGTTCACGAACCTCGCCGGCAACCTCCTTCGTCCGGTGTTCGACGGCGGCCGGCTCGCGAGCGGCGTGGAACTGGCCGAGGCCCGCTTCGACGAGTTGGCGGCGGCCTACGGCCGGACCATCGTTACCGCGGTCAACGAGGTGGAAGCGGCCCTGGCCACCCTCAGGAACGAAGGCCGGCGGCAGGAATCCCTCGCCGCGCAGCACGAGGAGGCCCGCGCGTCCGTGGAAGCTCAGTCCAGGCGCTACGAGGCGGGCATCAGCGGCTATGGCGATCTGCTCGATGCGAACGCCAGACTGCTGGACGCGGAATCGGCGCTCGCGGGTTCGGCGCGGAACCTGGCGCTCGCGCGGCTCGCCATCCACCGGGCTCTGGGGGGCGCCTGGACCGCTCCGGACGAGATGGCCAGCGCCCCGGCGAGCACGCCCGATGCCCGCGCCAAAGGACCGGCGGACCGATGAATCGAACCAGGGGATTCATCCTGGCGGCGATCATCCTGCTGGGATCGTTCGGGATCGCAACCCTGCTGATCGCGCAGCGGCCGGAGCCCGAGCGGCGCGAACCTCCCTCCCGGATTCCGTTCGTCGTCACGGCGCCCGCGGTTGCGGGTTCGGGGCCGATCCCGGTCCACGGCGCCGGGACGGTCCGGCCCCGCGTCCAGGTGGAGGTGGCCGCCGGGGTGAGCGGACGGGTCGTCCGGGTGGATCCGGCCTTCGAGAGCGGCGGCCGGGTCAGCGAGGGTCAGGCGCTCTTCCGCCTCGACGACGCCGACTACCGCTTCCGGGTGGAGCAGGCCCGTTCCGGCGTCTCCGTGCAGCAGGTGGAACTGCTGAAGGTCGAGGAGGAAGCCCGGATCGCCCGCGAGCAGTACGAAGCGTTCCAGAGCCGCCGTGGCGCCGCCGGGGACGCGGAAGCGAGTCCCCTGGCGCACTGGGAGCCGCAGCTCGAGGCGGCGCGGGCCGGTGTGGAACGGGCCCGCGCTCTCCTCGCGGAAGCCGAACTCCTGCTCGCGCGAACCGAAGTTCGGGCGCCCTTCGACGCCGTGGTGCGCTCCGAGAGCGTCGGGGTCGGACAGTTCGTGACCGCGGGGGTTGGCGTCGGCCAGATTTACGCCTCCGATGCGGTCGAGATCGTCGTCCCGCTGTCCGACGCCGACGCGGCGCTCGTCCCGGGCCTGTGGGACCTGAGGCCGGGAGTCGCGGATCGTCGGGCGGCGGCCCGGGTCACCGCGGACTACGGGACCGGCGCCTATGCCTGGGACGGGTACGTGGACCGGGTCGAGGCCGCACTGGACGAAACGACGCGCACCCTCGATGTGATCGTGCGCGTTCCGAACCCCTTCACGGGTGGTTCCCGGGTGCAAGCCGGAGAAGCGAGCGCGGACGCCGGGTCCGCGCCGCCGCTCCTGATCGGCCAGTTCGCGAACGTCGAGATATCGGGGATCGCGCCGGAGGAGTACTTCCGGATCCGGCGGCTGGGGCTCCGGCCGGGCAACGAGGTCTGGGCGGTGGACGGCGAGGCGGTGACCATCGTTCCGGTCCGCGTGCTGCAGCGCTTCGACGACACCGTCTACGTCACCGGTGGGCTAAACGAAGGCCAGGAGGTAGTCCTGAGTGGCATTCAGTTCGCGACCGAGGGACTGAGGGTGCGGACCGCCGCGAACCCGGACCCTTGAACCTGCGGGACGTCGTAAGGCCCGGAGCGCAGGTCGATCGCCGGCAGTCGGATCCGTCGGGGTGGGGCGGAGGAGGAAGGGCCTTGGGCGAGAATGCCGGTCAGGACGCATGAGTGAAGACGTGCTCTCCCCGTTCCCGGAGGGTTGGTATTTCGTTACTACCCGGCGATCCCTGGAGAAGGCGAGGCTCATCCAGAAGACCTGGATGGGAAAGGACATCGTCGCCTGGTGTGACGACACCGGCGGAATCTCCGTGGCCGAGTCGGTCTGTCCTCACCTGGGGTCCGAACTGGGCCCCGCCGCCGGCGGCCGGGTGCGGGATGGCCGTCTCGTGTGTCCTTTTCACGGCTACGAGTTCGACGTCAGCGGGCAATGCGTCGCCACGCCCTTCGCCCCGCCGCCGAAGACCGCGAAGCTGAGGTCGTTCGAGACTCGGGAGGTCCTGGGCATCGTCTTCGCCTGGTGGGGAATCGACGGACGGCCCCCGCAGTGGAGCCTTCCCGAGGACCCGCCGGCAGGCGCCGACTGGTGCGAACCGGCGTTCCGGACTCTCCGGTTTCGGGGGCACCCCCAGGAAACGAGCGAGAACGCCGTGGACATGGCGCACCTCCGGTACGTGCATGGCTACGGCAACGTCGGTCGGGTCGGCAAGGTAACTGTGGACGGCGCGGTTCTGCGGAGCTGCTTTGACTTCAGGCGCACCCAGCGCATCGCCGGAGCCATCAATCTCGCCTTCGACGTCTCCGCCACCGCGCACGTCGTCGGACTCGGATACTCGCTCGTGGAGTTCCACGAGCGCTCCATTGGAATGGACGGACGCCTCTGGGTCCTTGCGACGCCCGTCGACGGCACGCTCATCGACCTGGTGCTGGTCGGACAGTTGCGAAGAATCCGGAAACCGAAGCGGCTGATCGTGGGGTTGCGGTTCCTGCCGCCGGCTCTCCGCACCGGGACCATGAACAGGCTGATGCTGTTCTTCCAAAGGCACGACGTCATGCAGGACGTGGAGATCTGGAGCCGGAAGCGGTACCGGTCGCGCCCTAGCCTCAGTCGGGCCGACGGCGAGATCGGGTTGTACCGGCGCTACTGCAGGCAGTTCTACTAGCGCGGCCAGGCGCCCGCCGGACTCAGGCGCTCCGGAACCGCCAGCCGTACATCACCCGGCCGTAGAAGTTGAACCACTTCCTGGCCTCCGGGTCCTCGAACGGATAGTCCGCGCCGAGCTGTCTCGCCGTGACGAGGCCGGACACGAAACAGGTCTCCTGGCTGTTGACCAGGGTGTGCGCGCCACAGTGCCAACTCCGCCGCTTTCCCTGGACGAAGCGAAACAACTGGGTCAGGAAGGCCACGTGACGCACGTCGTGCACGATGTGCTGGAACCACCACCTCTTGACGATCCTGCTGTCGTCGATACGGCTGATCGGGTTGTAGGTCACGAGACACGGCTTGTCCGACGTGTTCGCCCAGGGCTGCTGGTTGTGCATGATGTAGGTGATCTCGTAGTTGTCGGGCCGTGCACCGTACTGCTCGATGTGGTTACTCCGGGTGGCGAGCGGCCTGGCCTCGTTGTCGGGGAGGACCGAGGCGTCCGAATGCACGACCGTGTGGTTGTGCAGTTCGCTCTCGTACCGGATCGAGGAGAGGAGCCAACCCTCCAGCCGGGTCGGCCTGTCGAGGAGCATCAGCGTCTGGTTCGCGTTGCACGCGAAGACGACGTCATCGAAGGTCTCGGTCCTTCCGTCCTCGTCCTCGACGACAACCTCATTACGGCGCCGGTGGACCTTTCGCACCGGCCGGTTCAGATAGATCTTCTCGTGAAAGGCTGCGGACAGCTCCCGGTAGATCCGCCGGGTGCCCTGGTCCCAGGTCTGCATCGGGGTCGCGGTCTCGATGTCGAAGAAGTCCAGGTACCGCGAAAAGAGCGACGCCGGCATGTCGAACACGTTCGTCGCCATCAGGAAGTTGACGAACATGGGCTTCAGGACCTTGTAGCGGAAGTCCCCGGAGTACCTTCCCAGGTTCAACAGCGCTCCCATGCTGACGTAGTTGAACGGGTTAAGGGAGCTGAGCAGCTTCGACCTCGCGAGGTTGAGCCGGCCGAACCACTTCAGACGTCTCAGGAGACGCTGGAACTTCTGGATTTCCGGTTGCAGTTGCCTCCTGATGTCGGAGTCGAAGTCATGGGCATAGATTCCGCCCCGATACTTCACGCTGTAGTTGAACCGGGTTTCGAGCAGTTCGATGCCGTGCTGCTGCATGAGCAGGACAAAGTGGTGGTAGGCCGAGGGGATGCACGCGGTCACCGAAATGTCGAACGGGATCGTGCCGCCGCCGTCCTGTGGCATGTCGGCGGTGATGGCGTTGCCGCCGAGCTGGGCCTGCGCTTCGAAGAGCCGAAAATCGAAACGGTCCGGGTGGTGGTTGAGCGCCCACGCCGTTCCGAGCCCCGAGACTCCGCCACCCACGATGGCAACCCTTCTCGGCGCGCCGCCCTTCCCTTCACCCATGTTCCTACTCTACCTTTGGGGAGCCGCCGCCCCGTCCGCTCGCCGCCGCCGCAGTAGGCGGTCCGGGGACCCTGCCGACCCCGGGCCTGCCCGCTCCATCGACTAGACTCTGACCCGGACCATCCAGTGGCGGCGGATCGGTGGGGCCGTCGAGCCGCCCCGGCTGGAGGTTGAGCACCATGAGCGAGGGCACCCGGTTTCCGATCCGAATCGCCGAGGAGTTGATCCTCCTCATGCTGGACGAGCAGAGCGGCTACCTGGAGATGGTCCCGAACTGGGACTTCTCCTGTGTCATGGCCGGGGCCGTACTCGCCGACCTCGCCCTGGAGCGTCGCATCGAGACCGACCTGGAGCGGCTGTACCTGGTCGATCCCACGCCGACCGGAGATGAGTTGCTCGACCCGACGCTCAAGGACATCGCCGAATCCGACGAAAAATCGGACGCCCAGTTCTGGATCGAGCGGAACACTCGCCAGTCCGACGAGATCGTCGCGGCCGCCCTCGAGCGCCTGGTGGAGCGGAACATCCTGACCCACGAGAGCGGCGGATTCTGGGGGCTCTCGCGCTCGGTCGCCCGTTCCGGGACGTTTCCGACCCAGGCTGTCGCGACCCGCAGGGAATCCAAGGTGAGGATCCTGAGCGTCATCCTGAACGACGAGATCCCGGACCCGCGGGACGCCATCCTGGTCGCCCTGATGCACACCTGCGGCGGCTTCAAGCTGCTGCTGGAGGAAGAGGACTACGAAGAGCGGCTCGGCCGGATCGAACTCGTCGCCAAGTTGGACCTCATCGGACGGACGGTCGCCGCCGCCGTGAGGGACAGCACCGCGAAGCCGAAGACCCGTCGCGTCATTCAGACAAAGCCCATTCCCAGGCTTGGGTATCTCGACGTGCTGCTAGAGCGCGACTTCCTCTCGGGCAACATTTCGAAGGCGATGTACGGCATTTACCGAAAACACGGCCCGGTCGTCCGAATGCCCTTCAAGATCCGCGGCAAGCCCGTGGTTTCGTTGATGGGTTCCGACGTGAACCATTGGATCAACCGGCACGGACGGTTCTATCTCCGCTCGAAGGACTACATCGAAGGGCTGGAGCACGCGTTTGGTGCGTCCCGGAGTCTGCCCGGAATGGATGGCGCCGAACACTATCGAATGCGGAAGGAACTCCAGACTGCGTATTCCCGCGCCACGCTGGCGCAGCGCTTGCCGGAGCTGATTGACGACTGCCGGAAATCGCTGAGTCGCTGGAAGGAAGGGGATGTCCTCCGCGCCACCGAGAGCTTCCAGAACCACATCAGCAGTCAGATCTCCAATTTCGCCATGGGAGTGGACTGCAGCAACTACGTCGACGAACTGTTGGCCTTTGAACACCGTGCGCTGATAACGCGGGTCCAGGGCGCTTTGCCGGATTTCATGCTGTCCACCCCAAGGATGAAACGGTACGGGAAGCGTGTCAGGGAACTCCAGGAGGCGATTACCGCGGGACACACCGCAGCGCTGCGTAAGGGCAAGCCCCGGGATCTGGCCGACGCGCTGATCGATCTCCACAAGAGAGACCCGCAGTTCCTTCCCGAAACGGACCTCACGTTTCCCTTCGTGGCCTCCATGGTTGCCAGCATCTATCTCGGCAGCGGACTGGCTTTCGCTGTCTACAACATGGTTCGAAACCCGGACGTGTATGCAAGGGTCCGGAGTGAAGCCGAGTCGCTCTTCGGCAACGGTCGTGAACTGGGGGGGGATGACTTCAATCACCAGAGCGTCGACGTCACGGTGCGTCTCTGCATGGAATCGTCGCGCATGTACCCGGTGATTCCCTGGCAGCTGAGAACGGTCATGAACGAGTGCATCGTCAGTGGTTACGAGATACCACCGAAGACGATGCTGCTGATTTGCCAGACTGCGCCGCACTATGCCGAGGATCTGTACAGGGATCCGTTGAAGTTCGATATCGATCGGTACCTGCCGGACCGGGCCGAGCATCTGCAACCGGGCGCCTACGCGCCCTACGGCCTGGGTACCCACATGTGCCTCGGCCACCGGTGGGTGGAACTTCAGATGGCCGTCAATGTCCTGCTCATTGCGCATCACCTGAAGCTCGAAGTCGTGCCCGCCAACTACAAGATGGGAATCAATCCGTTCCCGACCCTGGCCCCCAACAAGAAACTGAAGTTCCGCGTCGCCCAGATCCCGAATCCCGTGTGAGCGCGAAGGCGGGTAGCGGCTCGGCCGGCAAGCGAGTACTTCTCCGGGGCCGCTCCGACCCTTCCCGATGAGTTCGAACCGAAGCAACCACGCCGAACCCGGGGGCCCCATCGCCTACATGGCGAGCAACGGCGTGGCCTCGAATCTGTTGATGTTCGGCATCCTCGCGGTGGGCCTCGTGTCGTTCACCGGCCTCGAGCAGGAAGGGTGGCCCACGGTGCCCTTCAACCAGTTCGAGATCTCCGTGCCGTTCCCCGGCGCCACGCCCGAGGAGGTGGAGGAGGCCATCGTCGTCAAGATCGAGGACGAGGTCCGGGGACTGGCCGACGTGAAGACGGTCCGGTCCGTGGCGGCCCCGGGGATGGCGTCCGTCAGGGTCGAGGTCAACTCGGGCACGGACATGGGCGCCAAGAAGGATGAAATCGAGTCGGCCGTCGGGCGGATTCAGACGTTCCCGGGCGGCGCCGAGCGGCCTCGGATCCGGGAGATGACGAACGCGCAGAGCATGATGCGCCTCATCCTCTACGGCGACGTGCCGGAGCGTTCGCTGAAGGAGCTCGCCTACCGGATCGAGGACGATCTCGCGGCGCTCCCGGACGTGTCCCTGGTCGAGACCACCGGGGTGCGCAACTACGAGATCTCGATCGAGGTGCCGCTGGAGCGGCTGCGGGCCCTTCGGCTCACGCTGACGGACATCGCGAATGCGATTCGCCGCGGTTCCCTGGACCTGTCCGCGGGCAGCATCGACACCGAGCGGTCCCAGGTGCGGATCCGGACCCTCGGTCAGAGTTACGGTCAGCAGGATTTCGAAGAGATCGTAGTCCTCGCGGGCTCTGACGGCGCCGTGGTGCGTCTGGGTGACATTGCCGACGTGCGCGACGGCTTTCAGGACTCAGGTCTGCTCGTCCGGCACGACGGCTACCCCGCGGTGTTCGTCGAGGTCTCGCGAGCTGACGGCCAGAGGGTCATGGACGTGGCGCGCGCCGTTCGGGATCACGTCGCGAACGAGATCGTCCCCTCGCTCCCGGACGGCGTCGGCGTCAGCATCTGGAACGACGACTCTTCGGTCTTCGGGGAACGCGCCCTCATTCTCCTCAAGAATGGAGCCCTGGGGCTGTTGCTGGTCCTGATCGCGTTGGGCCTCTTTCTCCAGCTCCGGCTGGCGTTCTGGGTCGCCGTCGGCCTCGGCGTTTCCGCGATCGGCGCCCTGGCCGCCATGATGGTGTTCGACATCCCGCTCCATGAGGTGTCGCTGTTCGCGTTCGTGCTGGCCATCGGCATCGTCGTCGACGATGCGATCGTGGTCTCCGAGCACATCCACCTGGAACGAAAGCGTGGTACGCCAGGGGTCGTTGCGGCCATCCGGGGTGCGCGACGCATCAAGGTGCCGCTGGTCTTCGCGGTGCTGACGACGATCGCGGCGTTCCTTCCGCTGCTCTTCATACCCGCGGGGTTCGGAGAGGTGTGGAAGGCCCTGCCGATCATCGCCATCGCCACGCTGCTCTTTTCGCTGGTCGAATCGCTGCTGGTGCTGCCCAACCATCTGTCCCATCATCTGCACGGCCCGGACTGGGCGCCCGGGACGGGCATGGAACGATTCGTCGCCCGGATCCAGAACCGTGTCGATGCCGGGTTGAACAACTTCGTGCAGGGGCCCCTGGATCGCGGGATCCAGCTCGCGACGGACTGGCCCGGGGTGACGGTCTCGGCGGCCGTTGCGCTGCTCGTCCTGAGCATTTCCCTCCTTCCGGCCGGCATCGTTCCGACGACCTTCGCAACGAAGGTCGAAGGCGACTTCGCGATCGCCACCCTCGAGATGCCGGACGGCACGACCGCGCCGGAGACGTACGCCGTGGCGCAACACCTGGAATCAGCCGGCCGCCGGGCCGTGGAGCGGCTTTCCGAAACCCGGCCCGCCGACGCGCCTCCGCTGCTGTCCGGGGTAACGGTCGTCGTCGGCCAGCGGTCGCGGATCGAAACCGGAGGCCTCAACCCCTCGCCGACCCTGAACCCGGAAGCCAATGTCGCCACCATCGAGTTCAAGCTCCTGAGCGCGCAGCAGCGAAGTATCACTTCGGGAGACGTCGTCCAGGCATGGCGCGAGGAGGTGGGTGTCCTGCCCCAGGCGCGCGCGGTCACTTTCATCAGCGAGATCTACACCCTGGGCAACCCGGTCGAAGCCGCGCTCTCCCACCCGGATCCGGAACGGTTGACCACGATCGCAGATTCCACCGTCACCGACCTCGGCGGAGTCGGAGGCGTCTTCGACATCCGCTCGGACCACACTCCCGGGATTCCGGAAGTCCAGGTGGGACTACTTCCCGAAGCGCGGACCCTCGGGCTGACGCTTGACGATCTTGCCTGGCAGACGCGAGCCGCCTTTTTTGGTGCGGAAGCCGTGCGGGTGCAGCGGGGACGTGAGGAAGTTCGCGTTTACGTACGGCTGCCCGAGGAGCAGCGGAACGCGATTACCGACGTTGAGAGCTATCGGCTCCGTACCCCATCCGGCGCCGACGTGCCGGTCAGCCGGGTGGCCGCGCTGCGTGCGGGCACCTCGCCGCCCGCGATTCGGCGCCAGGACGGCCAGCGCATCGTCACGGTCAGCGCGGACGTGGACCCGAGTGTGGTTTCCGCGGCGGCCGCCAACGACATTCTGGAGAACACCATCCTGGCGGGGCTCATCGCGGAGAACCCGGAACTGACCTATACCTTCGGGGGGGAACAGCAACAGCAGCTCGACTCGCTCGGCGGTCTCTATCGCGGATTCGTGATTGCGCTGCTCCTGATCTTCGCGCTGCTGGCCATTCCGCTGCGCTCCTACACCAAGCCGTTCATCGTCATGGCGATCATCCCGTTCGGATTCATCGGCGTGATCCTGGGTCACTGGATGCTGGGCGTCGCCGTCAGCGCGGAGTCCTTTGTCGGGATCTTCGGGCTCGCCGGCGTGGTCGTCAACGACTCCCTGGTGATGATCGATTTCACCGACCAGAAGCTCCGGGACGGCATCCCGGTGCGAACCGCGATCATCGAGGGTGCGAAAGGACGCTTTCGGCCGATCATGCTGACTTCCCTGACGACCTTCCTGGGTTTCACCCCCCTGATTCTCGAGGACGCGATTCAGGCGCAGTTCTTTGTTCCCTTCTCCGCCTCGATCGGTTGCGGCATCCTCTTCACCACGGTGATCATCATGTTTCTGGTGCCCGCGCTTTCCTCGCTCCATCTGCGCCTCACCGCGGCCCGGCGCGAACTGGCCGGCGAAGCATCCGGTTGACGGGCGGCGAGCCGAGCGCCCCGAAGTGGCTCGGCTGCTAACCCGCAAGAGGGCGGCGCGCCACGAAACAGTAGAGGGGCGTGAAGATCCCCGCTCTGCCCCCCGCGACGTAGGCTTTCGCGGCCCGGTCCAGGAGTGTGAATACCTCCGCCGAGCCATTCGGGAACGCGCCGAAGAACTCGCCCATCCGGATTCCCCACCGCACCGCCTTGAGGCCCATCGGACTCCGGCGGAAAGCGCTGCCGGGCAGCCCGGGCCGGGTTTCCATGGGCTGATACCACGGCGCGCCCGGACGGAGCTCGGAGGCGGCGCGGTCCCCGCTCTCCACGACTTCGAATCCTGCGGTTTCGAGCGCCCGGTCCACTTCCCCGAACGTAGCGATGTCCTTGAGCGCGATGCCTTGCATGAGCTCCCGCTTGGTGGCGCGGTGCTGCTTGTCCCCGGGGTTGTACCTGCCTGTCATGCACATTTCCTGGCCCCAGAAGAGGGCTCCCGGTTTCAGGACCCGGTAGATTTCGGCGAACGCGCCCACCTTGTCGTCCGCGTGGCACGTTGATTCGATCGCGTAGCCGCGGTCGAAGGTCCGGTCCGCGATTGCGCTCATCTCCATGAAGCTGCACTGAAGGCATTCGGTCAGGTCCGCGAGCCCCGCTGCCGCGTTCAGACGCCTGGCTTTGTTGCACTGGACGTCACTGGCGTTGATCCCGACAACGCGGACTCCAGCCTCCCTCGCCACGCGGCGCATCGGACCGCCGATCCCGCATCCGACATCCACGACCGTCATCCCCTGACGCAGCTCAAGCCTGGAGATCATGAGTCTCTGGTGCCGGATCTGGGATTCCTCCAGGCTTTCGCCAGGCGACAGCGGGGCAAAGTGCAGGGATTCCCCCCAACCGAAAACCATGAACTCGCCACAAAGGTCGTAGTACTCCCTGACGGTCCCCGTGTGGTCGTATCCCCCGTCGGCATCGTCCTGGGGGGATGCCCTGTCGGTCCATCCTTCGAAGTCCCGCACCCGGTTCGTGACGTTTGATCCGCCGAGCGCGGTTCTCAACCCATCGGATAGCCCACGGATCTGTCCGGTGAACTTCACGGAGGGTTCTGGTCCGGTTCCGGCTCTCGCAGTTCACGCGGATCTGCGAAACCGGCTCTTCGCACCGGGGGCGGCTGAGGACGGGGGTCCGCGCGTCGCGGTTCCGTCAGTGGTCGCGGGGACGGAGGGCGCATCGCCACAACGTGAGCCGGAACCCGGACTTCCCTCCCCCCCAAGGCAGTGGATAGTCTACTGGAGGCGTTGCAGACTCCGGCAGCACGCCGAAGGAGATGGACGGATGCGCATGAAACGCCGAACCTCTCTGATTGTGGCGCGCTACGACGAGCCCTCCGGATCCGGGGTGCTCTCCGGAGGCTCTGGTCATCGCCGTGAAGGAGCCGGCCCCGGCCGGTGACCCGTCCCTGTCTCCTGGTCGCCAGCCTCATCGGGTCCGCTGGCTGTGCTTCCGGCCCGGCCGAAACACGCTTCGAGATCTCCTTCCCGGCGGAGCTTCACGAAGGACCGATCACCGGCCGGGCCTACGTGGTCATCGGGACGGAGCCGGACATTGGGGCGGTCCGGCAGCGGAGCCTCGGTCACCAGCCGGTTTCCAGCGCCCGCGGCGTCCCGTTCTTCGCGATGGACGTTGTGGGGCTCGGGCCCGACGAGCCGGCGGTGATCGACGGTTCGACGCTTGGCTATCCGGTGGCGAGCCTGCGCGAACTCCCCGCCGGCGACTACTACGCCCAGGCCCTCCTCGTCCCGTACACCGAGTTCCACCGGGCCGACGGCCACGTGATCTGGGCGCACCGGGACGAGTGGGAGGGGCAGCACTTCAACTGGGCGCCGGGCACCCTGCTCAGCGACGCGCAGCGGGTCCGGCTCGATCCGGCGAGCGGGTTCTCCGTCCGGCTCCAGGTGGTCGAGGAGTTGCCGCCGATCGAAGTGCCGCCGGACGACGAGTGGGTTCGCCGGGTGAAGTTCCAGAGCCCGCTGCTCAGCGAGTTCTGGGGTCAGCCGGTCTTTCTCGGGGCCACCGTGCTGCTGCCCGAGGGGTACGACTCCCATCCCGACACCCGGTACCCGACGGTCTACCAGCAGGGCCATTTCAGCCTTGATCCGCCGTTCGGTTTCTCATCGGAGCCCCTGGACGAGACCCCGGCGGCCCGCGCCGCCCGGCAGGCGCGCGGCGTCGAGAACGGATTCGAGTTCTTCGAGTCCTGGCGCTCTCCGGGCTTCCCGCGGATGATCGCGGTCACCTTCCAGCACCCGACCCCTTATTTCGACGACTCCTACGCCGTGAATTCGGCGAACAACGGTCCCTACCAGGACGCCCTCATGACCGAGTTGATCCCGTATCTCGAGGAGCGGTTCCGGATGATCCCCGGGGGTTGGGCGCGCCTGCTGACGGGCGGATCCACCGGTGGCTACGAGGCGCTCGCCCTCCAGGCGCACCGCCCGAACGAATTCGGGGGCGCCTGGGTCTTCTACCCGGATCCCATCGACTTTCGCCGTTTCTTCCTCATCAACATCTACGAGGACGACAACGCCTTCCGGGCGCCAGGCTGGCGCGACGGACAGCTCGCACCCGAGCGCTACGCGTTCCGCGGTGACGACGGTCAGCCCCTCCAGAGCATTCGCGAGCTCAGCCGGCTGGCGTCCGTGCTGGGCAGCCGCGGCAGGTCCACCGACTATCTGGAGGCGTGGGAAGCGTCGTTCGGGCCCGTCGGCGACGACGGCTATCCCCGTCCGCTCTGGGACAAGCGGACCGGTGTCATTGACCACGAGGTGGCGCGCTACTGGCGGGAGAACGGCTACGACCTGCGCCACTACCTCGAGACGAACTGGGGAGAGATCGGCCCCGGCCTGGTGGGCAAACTCCACTTCATCTGCGGAGACATGGACAACTACTACTTCAACCACCCCGTCTATCTCATCGAGGAGTTCCTGGAGGCCACCGAGAGCCCCTACTACGGGGGGTCGTTCCGCTACGGACGGCCCAACAAGGGACACGGCTGGACGCCGATCACGAACGCGGAGCTGTTCCGGGAGATGGCGGCGCACCTCACGAGGTACGCGCCGCCCGGCGCCGACACTCGCGGGTGGAAGTACTGATCGGCCTCGGCGGCTGCTGAGATGCCCGCCGCCTCACCGAGCTTCTTCCGGCGGTCGCGGCTGCTCCTGACGGCGCTCCTGTTCGTCGGCTACGCGGGCTACTACCTCGGCCGGGTCACGGTTCCGGTGGCGCTGCCGCTCATCGGCGAAGCCTTCGACTACTCGAACACCCAGGTCGGCCTGATCCTCTCCGTGTACTTCGCGGTCTACGCGGCCTCCAAGCTCGTGAACGGTTTCCTGGGCGACCGCATCGGTGGCAAGGCGATGTTCTTCATCGGGCTGTTCGGGTCCGTGCTGATGAATGCCGCCTTCGGGTTCGGCCGGGAACTGTTCGTCTTCGTTGCGGTCTGGGGGGTCAACGCGTACTTCCAGACGATGGGCTGGCTCGCGGTCATGCCGATCATGGCCCGCTGGTACCCGAGCCGGGAGAGCGGCCGCGTCATGGGTTTCATGTCCATCAGCTATCAGCTCGGCGACTTCCTCGCCCGCGCCTCGGCAGCGATGCTGATCGTGGCGCTCGGGTGGTCGGGACTCTTCTGGGCGCACGCCGCCCTGCTCGCCCTGTTCGGCCTGGCTCTTTACAGTCTCATCAAACCCGAGCCGCCGCCGGCGACGCATCCGTCGGGTCCCCGGGAGGCGCAGCCGTCGCCGGCCACTTCAGCAGGCGAACGGAGCCGATCGCGCCGCCGGATGCTCCGGAGCCCCGCGTTCTGGATCCTGTGCACGAGCTATGTCCTGCTCTCCATCGTCCGTTACAGCTTCTGGGGCTGGTCGGTGGACTACCTGGTCCAGGCCGGCGCCGGCATCGGCGCCGCGGCCGCGACCTCCGCGCTCTTCCCGCTGCTCGGTTCGGCCGGCTCGATCACCGCGGGGTGGGTGTCGGACCGGCTGGGCGCTCGCCGGGGGCCCGTGCTCGCCGTCATGTGCGCGGTGCTGACCCTTTCCATCTACGTCTTCAGCCGCCTGCCGGTCGCCGAGGGGCCCTGGCTCGCGGCCGCCCTCGGGCTCGTGGGCTTCACGCTCTACGGCCCGTATTCGCTGATGTCGGGGGCCATGGTCATGGATTTCGGGGGGAAGGAGGCGTCGGCTTCGGCGTCAGGGATCGTGGACGGGGTCGGGGCGGCGGGCGCCATCTTCGCGGGCGTCGGGATGGGGTATCTGATCGATGTCTACGGCTGGGACGGCGCGTTTGGCATCATCGTGGCGATGGCTTCGGTGGCGACCGTTCTGAACGCGCTGCTCTGGAGCCACCGGCCGCTGCGCGCGGCAACGGACCTGGGGTAGGGCATTGAGAGCATCCCGTTGGCTGAACGCGGTGGACACCCACACCGAGGGAGAACCCACCCGGATCATCACGGGCGGGATCGGCCATCTGGCCGGCGACTCGGTTTCCGCGAAGCGGGACTCCTTCCGTCGCCATCTCGACCACCTGCGCACCGCGCTCGTCTCGGAGCCGCGCGGACACAAGGACATGTTCGGATGCGTGCTCACCGAGCCCGCGGGTCCGGACGCCGAGTTCGGCATGTTCTTCATGGACAACGGCGGTTACCTGGACATGTGCGGTCACGCGACCATCGGAGTCTCGAGCGCGCTCGTCGAGCTGGGGATGGCCGCCGGTGAGGGCCCGCACCGCCGCATCCGCTTCGAGACCCCGGCCGGCCCCGTCGAATCGGTCGTGGCGGTCGAAGACGGCCGCGCCGTCTCGGTCACCTTCCGCGGCGTCCCCTCGTTCGCGGCGCACCTGAACGCCTCGCTGCCAGTGCCCGGGATCGGGGGCCTGACGGTCGACGTCGCTTACGGTGGCAACTGGTTCGTCCAGGTGGACGCCGGCGAGCTGGGACTCGAGGTTTCACTCCGGAACATGCGCGAGGTCGTGGACGTGGGAATGCGGGTGCGGGAAGCCGCGAACCGGGCCCTGCCGGTCTGCCATCCGGAGATCCCGGGAAGCGACCAGATCAACATTGCCACCGTGCTGGCGCGGCCCGAGAACTCCGCGGCGACGTATCGGAACGTGCACGTCTTCGGGCCGGGTCAGTTCGACCGGTCGCCGGGCGGCACCGGCAACTGCGCCCGCCTGGCAGTGCTGCACCGGAAAGGGGAGCTGGGCCCGGACCGCTCGGTGCGCATCGAGAGCGTGACCGGCGGGATGTTCGTCGCGCGGATGCTCGGGGAGACCCGGGTTGGCGACCGGGAGGCGGTGGTGCCGGAAATCACCGGTTCCGCGCACGTCACCGGCTTCCACCAGTTCCCGCTGGATCCCCGCGACCGCCTGGCCCACGGGTTCTCCACGGAGTCGGCCTGATCTATCCCGGTTCCTCGCTCAGCGCCACCAACAACGTCGCGAACGGCACTTCCCGAACCGCGGCCGGAAGCTCCCGGATGAGGCCGATCGGCTCGTGGGGCGTCACGTCGGCGTCCCGGGCGGTGAACGTCGCCCCGCTGTCGGTTCCCGCGTCGTAGCCGACCAGGTCCACCTCGAGCCGCTCCGCCCAGCAGCCGTCCTCCATCAGGTCCATCCCGCTCACGCCGACGAACCAGTCGGGGCTCGGCGCGATCATCGAGACCAGGCTCAGCAACGGGTGTTCTTCCGTCGCCTCGAAGCGCAGCCTGGCCGATCCCGGCGATGGGAACGAGCCTTCCGCGCCCCTGATGCAGCCGGTGCTCCCGCCGCGCTCCGCTTTCCCGTCGATCTCCCGGCAGAGCGAGGACACGCTGCCGGTCTCGGCCATGCTCTCGATGCCCGGAGTGGCGATTCCGCCGGAACTCCAGAACGAGACCTCCGGCGCATGGGCTGCGCCTGCCAGGCGCGAAAAGTGGGGTCCCGATGGGAACGGCGGCCGGTTGCCGTGCGAGGACGCGTTCCAGACGGCCCGGAACGTCACCGCGTAGGTTGCTGAAGTCGGGCACTCGGGCTCGGGCTCGGGCATCGGCGGCGGAGACGGAGCCGGGGGCGCTGGCGCCGGCGCCGGTGGAGGAGGAGCCGGCGTCGAAGGCGCATCGGACCCGCACGCCAGCGCGAACAGAGCGAGGACGAGACCGGCGAACGTCCCACGGCGGCAGGCGCACGTCACTGATGGAAGCATCTGCCGCCAAGTTAGCGCAGTGCCGATGGGCTCACCGCGCGGCCCGGTCCGGACGCCGCTCAGCGAATCAGGAAGGGGAGTTCGCCGACCGCCGAACGATTGCGGCTGTCGTCGGTGACGCGGATCACCGCGGTGTACCGCCCGGCCCGCAGCGGCCCGGTCTGGAGCGGCAGCATGATCGGCGTCCCCTCCGGGCGGCCCGGGTCGAGATCGAAGCGCCCCGGACGTTCCGCTTCCACGGCAATGTCCCCGATCGCGTTCCGGATCTCGTAGGCCACCCGAACCTGGGAAACCGGATCCTCGCGCCCCGGAAAGATGAAGAACGCCACCCGGGCGTCCTCCGCCTGCGCGAACGTGGCCACGGGCCGGACCGGCGGCCCGACCGCTTCCGGCGCGTGGGCCTCGGCGACGAACGGAAAGACGCTCGAAAGCGAGAAGGTCTCGCCGAACCCGGTGGGGATGGTCAACGCGGACGACCCCGCGTGCACTCTTTCTCCCCCCCGTTCCACTACCAACTCGAGCCGGTGCTCCCCGGACGGCAGTTCCGCCGGCGTTGCAATCCAGAAACGCCGGATGTCCACCGGCCCGGCCGCCTCGCTCAGGACCGCCCCGCCGGGCCCCACCACGCGGAGCCGCACCTCCGCCGGCTCTTCCAGGTACGACTCCGGCAGCGCGGCGGCAAGCACTCCGAACGCGCCGTGCGGACGCGGGTTCAGCAGGTAGGCGTAGGTGTTCAGGTCCTCGGGGAAGGCGTAGTCGTAGTCTCCGCGGGCGGCTGCCTCGATCACGTCGCCGCGGCGTCGCGCGAAGTACCCCGGCCGGGCGATGACCCGGAGGTCGGGCCGATCCCGCACGCGCACCTCGATCTGGCGGTACTCGCCGTCCAGTTCGGTCCTGGTGGGAGAGAAGGAGAGCAGGTAGTAGAGCTGGTTCTGGATGCCGATCCGGTTCAGCGCGACCGCGAAGTTGGTCTGGTTCGGGAAGTAGGTTCCCCCGGTAGCCACCGCGAGGGAGGCGGTGCCGCCCTCCATCGGGACGTTGGCCGCCGCGTCCATGCGCGTGAGCGGGTGGTCGTCGGGCTCGACCGGCAGCGGGTTCCCCATCACGTCGTAGGCGTTCAGCGAAGGGTTCAGGATGTTGTTCTCGTTGCCGTACACCCCGGCGAGATTCACCGCATAGAGCGTTGCGTTCGCGTGGTTCAACTGGAGGATCGCGTTCCGGAGCGAGGTCGTCTCGTCGAGGGCGCGCCGTCCGGGGAACTCGTCCACCTCGGTTCCGGCGATCTCGCCGACGACCTGGCGGGGGTCCGCGAAGGTCTGGAGGTCCATGGACAGGAACACGACGATCTTGCGTCCCTCCACTCGCTCGAGCGCCTCCGCGAGTGCGTAGAGCATCTGGAAGGAGTCGCGGGCGTCGATTTCAGGACCGACGGGGCTCTGGAAGGTCCCCGGGACGATCCTGCGAACGTTGGCCAGTGTCTGTTCTTTTCCGGAATGGAACTCCTGGAGAACCCGGACGGTGTGGGCGAACTCCAGGATCATGGTTTCGTCGCCGTCCACCATGTGCTGGGACACGAATTCCTCGAGGCCCCGCTTGGCGCGCCGCAGGTTGACCGGATCGGCGCCGCGACGGTTGAAGACGATCACGAACCGGCGGGGCGAGGTGTTGCCGGCGTCGGCCGTTTCGAGTTCGGGCGCGGCCGGCTCGGCCGCTTCCGGGATCGCCTCTCCCAGCTCGTAGCGCTCCCAGTCCACCACCTCCAGGCTCGCGACGCGTTGCGGCTCTCCGTCCTCGAAGAGTTCGAAATCGCCGGCCGTGAGCCCGGGGACCGGCTGCCCGTCGTCATCGAGCACCAGCACGTCCACGATGACCCGGGTAGCGGCGGCGCGGAAGCGGAAGGTCTGGGCCGCCGCCGCGGCGGCCCCGATGACGGCAGCGAGGAGGATCAGCCCGCAGGCGAGCCTCCTTCCTCGGAGAATCTTCGCCGGGTGGGGATTCCGGAGCATGGACTGGGAGCCCGCGGCCCTATTCCGGGACGGAACTCGGCGCCGGCAGCACGGTGCAGCCGCTGCACCCCGGAACCCGGACCTGCAGGACTCCGGATTCTCTCTCGGCAGCCCTCACTTCTCCAACCAGCGTCAGGCGGTACCAGGATCGGTGGCGCGCTTCGATCCGATCGAGCACCGTCCGGAAACCGGTGGTTCGGGAAAAGTAGAGCCCACCCGTCTCCGCGGCGAGGCTCGAGAGAATGTCGTCCGCCCCGCGCGGGGACACGGTCTGCAAGCGGCCGTCGAAGGACGTCGAAGAGAAAGGTTGCCGGGGGTCGAACTCCTGGCGCTCCGCAACGAGAATCCGGTTCTCGTACTCCGCCACGCCCGCGAGGTGAAGGACGTGGACAGTCGCCGTGGCGGCGGCCAACCGGCTCGTAATGGAGGCAAGCCCGGCATCCGGTTCGCCCCGCGCCGCCGGAAGGATCGCCGGCACGTCCCGGGTTCTGAATACGCCGGGCTGGCCGCTTCCCCTCGCGAAGCTGCTGAGGCTGCCCGAATAGAGAACCACGACCTTGCGCCCGGATACCGTCGCGAGCCGATCCGCGACCATCTCCAGCATCCGTGCCGCCACGACGGCGTCGTCCTCCGCCCCGGCGGGGCTCCGGTATCCCATGGCCGGGACGGTCTCCAGCCCGGCGAGCGCCGCCGCCTGCCCGGGTCCGAACTCACGCCCGATCCGCAGTGTCTCGCCGAGGTCTGCGAAAAGGGACCGGTCCGCATCGGACGTCCGGTCCTCGATGAAGGACCGGAGCCCCCGGAGGGCCCGGCTGAGCTGCGCGGCGTCCGCGCCACGCCGGTTGAAGACGAACACGAATCTCCGCGGCGCTTCTCCGGCGGTCCGCCGCGTCGCAGTTTCCACCCGGTACGCGCGGCCTCGACCGGAGACCGCGAAATCGGCGGCGGTCAGGCCGGAGACCGGATTGCCCTCCTGATCGAGCACGAGGGCATCCAGCGTGACGCGTGCCTCGTCGCCCGCGAAGGCCTGGGTCGGGAAAACGGCGCCGGTCAGCGCCGCCGCCATCAGTGCGGTCCGGATCATGAAATGTCCTCCGTCTGGCGCAGGTCAGCGTGGAACGACGTGTCCGGGACGGACGACCACCGTCAGACCCGAACGGTTCCGGAGCCGGACTCCGTGGGGCTGGTATTGGCCGGGAATGTCGGTCCCGGCGGGCTCGAAGGCAAGTTCGTACCAAAGCCGGTTCGACGTCTCGATCCGGTCGAGGACCCTGGCGAAGTCGGTCGCCCGGGCCGTGTAGGCGCCTCCGGTATCCGACGCAAGTGAGGAAAGGAAATCGTCCGCGGGTCGGGCAAAGGCGTCCCGTGTCCTGCGTGCCGGCGAAGAAATCCAGGTCCGCGTCGTTATGGTGCTGCCCCCGTCAGAGGTGGTCCCGGCGAACTCGTCACGATTTGCTATCAGGATGCCGTTCTCGTGCCGCCGCGCCCCTTCGAGGTGGATGGCATAGATGGAGACCCTGGCGGCGTTGAAGGCAGGCGCGAGGTGTTCCACGGCATCGTCCGTGTTTCTCTGCACCGTCGGCGGGCCGGCCATCGAGCCCGGCCCGGAGGAAGGAGCCCGGCCCAACCCACGTGTTCCTCCGGGCGAACCACCGAAGGTGGTGAGGCTCCTGGAGAACATCACGATGACTTTTCGCCCCTGAACGCCCACAAGACGTGCAGCCAGTGCCTGGAGCATGAAGGCCGCATCCGCCGCGTCTTCGGCCGGGCCCAGCGCGCTCGGGAAGCCGATCGGGATCATGTTGGAGATCTCGCGGGCGGCTTGGTTGGGACCCACGCGCCAGCTGCGCGTAATCCGCGGAACCTCGGCGAAATCGACGAATTGGGCCTCGTCCCGCTCGCCGAAGCGCGTCGAGAGGAAACTCTCGATCCCTTCCTTCATGCGGCGGAGTTCGGGTCCCTTCGCACCCCGCCGATTGACGACGAAGACGAAGCGCCGAGGATCCCTATCCGCGAGCACCATCCGCGCGCCGGTGACGGGGCGAACCTGTTTGCCGACGGTGATCTCGAAGTCGTCCTGGCTGAGCCCGGCTACGGGGTTCCCCTCCCGGTCGAGAACGAGTACGTCCACGGTGATCCGGGCGTCCTCCCCGGCGTATGCAGGGAACGCGGGCGACGCCGCGGCCAGCGCTGCGGCGAGGACCCGCGCCCGGCGCACCCGGTCTTGCCTGCGGTTAGCCACTCACTCCGGGACCACATGGCCCGGGCGGACGACCACCCTCAGGTCGGGGCGGTTCCGGACCCTCACCTCATGGGCCTGGTAGCGCCCGGGCATGTTGGTTCCGAAGGGGGGGAAGCTGAGCTCGTACCAAAGCCGGTTCGAAGCCTCGATCGTCCTGAGGACCTGCGCGAAGTCGGTTGCCCAGGCCGTATGGGTGCCGCCGGTGTCGGAAGCGAGGGAAGAGAGGAAGCCATCGGTCGGCCGGTCGAAAGCGTTCCTCCTTCTGCCGGACAGCGAAGCGGATGAGTTCCGCACCCGTCTTGCAGTGATCCCGCGGCCGTCCCCATAGTCCCTGATCGGACCGGAGTACTCGGCCCGATTGGACACGAGAATGCCCTCCTCCTGGCGCTGTGCGCCTTCGAGGTGGATCGTGTAGAGAGACGCGTTCGCCGCGCTGAAGGCGTGCGCGAGCAGGCTCGGGGCGTCGCCCAGGCCGGCCCGGGACGAGGGAAAGTCCGCCCATCCCCACGGCGCTACGGGTTCGAGATCGCCTCCCGGGCTCCCGACGAAGGTGCCGAGGCTCCCGGAGAAGAGCACGACCACTTTCCTGCCCGGAAGCTCCCGCAGGCGCTCGGCGAGCGCGGAGAGCATGAACGCGGCGTCCGCGGCGTCCTCAGCGGGGCCGACGGGGCTCCGGAACCCCATCGCGGGAATGCCCTGGACCTCGCCAAGCAGGTCGTCCGGTCCCTGCCGCCAACCACGCGTGATGCGCGGCACCTCGGCGAAGTCGATCACCAGCGCCTCGTCCTGGCCGCGGAAGCGTGTCGCAGCGAACTCGGCAAGACCCTCCTTCACGCGCTGCAACTGGGCCGGGAGCGCGCCGCGCCGGTTGAGCACGAAGACGAAACGGCGGGTGTCCGTCGCCGGGGTCGCCATGCGCACCGCGGCCACCGGCCCGATGCGGTCTCCGACGATGATCTCGAAGTCGCCCCGGTTCAATCCGGGAACCGGGTTCCCGCCCCGGTCGACCACCAGAGCGTCCACCATGACGAGGCCGTCCTGGCCCGGCGCGGGTGAGGCCGCCAGCAGGACGGCGACCAGCGCCCAGAGTGTGACGGGGGGCGGCGCCCTCCCCTCCGTTCGCGCGGACACGTCGGCAAGGGCCGGCAGCTTCTTCGGCATGGGGGCGACCTCCGTCCGGATCACGATGCGAAGAGGACGTCCGGACCCGACGGTCCGGGCGTAACGGGATGTCACGTCCTTGCAAGTTCGTTGCCACGAGCGCCGGCCGCGAGCGCCGGCGAGGAGCGCGTTTCGCGGCCTTCGGCCGCGATGCCGGCCGGAGGCCGGCGCTCCGATCAGATCCTGAAGAGGTAGTTCAGTTTGACCGAGAGGCTGCGGTTCCGCACGAAGAACACGTCGGACCACTCGTCCACCTCCGTGTAGACGAGGAAGAAGTCGGTGCCCGGCTTCGGGATCCAGTTGAAGCGGACGTTCGAGGCCAGGTCGCCGGTCGTGTTGTTGTACTGGAAGAGTCCGAGCAGGATCAGGTCGTTGCGGAAGGCGAGCTGCATCCGCGTGGAAACGAGGTGGGTGTCCAGGTCCCCGCGCGGCAGCCGGATCCGGTTGTAGGCGTAGTTGCCGCGCAGCCCGAAGTTCTTGTTGATCCGGTAGTTGCCCCCGAGCTGCCAGAGGTCCCGCGTCCCGCCCCAGAAACCGCCGAACTCGTAGCTCGCGCGGACCGTGGCGTAGCGGCGGCGATAGGTGTTCAGCGAGAACTGCATCCTCCGGAACGGGTACTCCCCCGCGGGGACGACCACGTCGCTGATCGAGTAGTCGGAGGTGGTGAACTCGTACTGGTCGGTGACTTCCACCGAGACTTCGTCGCCGCTCTCGAAGGTGGCGCGCCCGGTCAGGCTGGCCCGCCGGGTCTCCAGGACGTTCTCGAGGTTCAGGGTGTTGTTCAGGCTCGCCTGCAGGTGGAACTGCCGGAGCCGCGGGATCTGCGGACGGGGCGAGACCCGCGCCTGCAGGTATGTCTTGCGCATCCCCTTCCGCTGCACGAAGCCGATTCCGGGATCGAAGTTCTCGCCGATCTCGATGAACTTGACCGTCCCTCCGAGGAGGTCGTCGTTGTAGTCCAGCCGCCCGGTGGCGAGCCCCGTGCTGCTCTGCCCGGTCTCCTCGAACACCCGGGCCCAGATGCCCTCGAAGCGCCACGCATCGCGAAAATGGAGACTGGTGTCCAGCCCGGCCACCCGGTTGAAGGCGCCGTCGCTGCTGCGGTCGGTGAAGACGGCGCCGACCGTCGAGCGGGAAAAGATGTCCCGCCGCACCCTGGCGACCGTGAACCGCTCGGCGACCGCGTCTTCGGTAGCGCCGGTCGCCATTCCCATCAGACCCACGGTGTACGCGCCCTGGCGTCCGGAGAGCCGGGCGCCGCCGGTGATCGGGACCGCGTGGCCGTCGTCGGAGAGCCCGATCCGGCGGGTGAAGACGATGTCCGCGTCGCGCCGTTCGCTGAAGGTGAAGTTCCGCTGGCCCTCGAGGAAGATCTGCCGTTTCTCGGGAAAACGCAGCGAGAACCGGGTGAAATTGATCTGGAGGTCGTCCACTTCCTCCTGGGCGAAGTCGGTGTTCCAGGTGAAGTCCGCGGTAAGGCCGGGAGTCACGCCCCACTTGAGGTCGAGCCCGCCGTCGCCGTGGCCCCGGTCGCCGGTCCACTCGCCGCCGCCGTTCACCTGGCCGAGCGCGTAGGGCCGGATCTCCACGTGGCGGCCGGGCTGGATGCCTTCGATTCCCCGGAGCTTGCCGAGTTCGGCCGGCCGGTACCAGGTGGAGTCGTTGGGAACGAAGGGCCAGTAGACCTCCTCGGTCTTCACGGGGATGTTCCGCTTGAAGCCGACTCCGAACACCACCTCCTGGCCCGGCAGGCGCCGCCGGAAGCGGAGGGACTTGAACGGGATCCTCACCTCCGCGGTCCAGCCGCCGGGGATCGTCTGCCCGCGTGACTCCCAGACCGCGTCCCAGTTCATGTTGCGGGTCTCCGGCCCCTGGCCGTTCTGGCTCATGTCGAACAGGATGCCGTTCGCATTGGTCGCCAGGAAGATGGCGCTGCGCTGGTCGTTGTAGGCGTCCAGCATGATGGCCACCGCGTCGTCGCTGCCGATGTTCTCGTCGCGGAACATCGTGCGCGGGCGGCTGTCTTCGGCGGCGCGCCGCGCGTGCGCCGTCTCGTGCCCCTCGTCCATGTTCTCGCCGAGCGTGCAGTAGAACCCGAAGTAAAGGTTCTCGTCGTCGTAGACGACGCGCACGATGGTCCGTTCCGTGGACGGCAGCCCCTCGTCGGTTTCCTGCTCGTAGAAGTCGCCGACCGGCCGGGCGTGTTCCCAGGCCGCCTCGTCCAGCCAGCCGTCCATCTCGATCGGTTCCCGGACCCGCTCGGCGCGAATCTCCCAGGTTCGTGATCGGAGCGCCCGTACCCGTTCTTCCCGGGTCATCCGGCGGAGTTCCGCGGCGCTTGGCGACGTTGCCGGAGGCGCCGGCAGGCGCGCGGCCGCCGACGAACGGCCCGCGTCGGTTCCGCCCTGGAGCTGGTCGCCCGGGGCGCGGTCGCGGCCGTCCTGCCCCGCGCCCGCCGCCGCCAGTCCGAGAGCCACCACGGCCGGCGCGCAAACACTCCGCGCGCGCATCGTCACGTTTCCTGCCGCTAGTTGTCCGGGCCGGCGCTCACGCCCGGAGCGGTGCTCGCGAACCCGGTGGCGATCTCGGCGAGCCACGGTTCGATGGCGCGGTAGAGGGTGTTGCGGCAGTGGAATCGGTACAGGTAGGTCCTGCCGTCCACCAGGTTGTAGATCACCCACTCCAGATAGTCGGCAAGCTGGGTTTCCACCGAGTAGAGCACCGCGATCCCGCGGCCGTCCTCGAGGATGTCGTGGCGGAGCATCCGGTAGTTCTCGCCGAGGCTGTCGGCGGCGGCGCTGTAGAAGCCCTCGAGCGTCGTCCCCGGTTCCGCGTTGGCGACGGTGACCTCGAGGGTCGCGTGCACGGTGGTGCCGTCGGTATCGACCGCGAGCGGCCCGCTCCGGAAGCCGACGAAGAGCGTTTCTCCGGGTTCGCGGAGGAAGTGGGAGCGCGTCCAGCTCTGTGGGTAGCGCAGGGCGAGATCGAACTCCGGATCCTCGTATACATTGAAGTAGTCGGAGGACTCGATGGAGAATCCCTCGTACATCCGGTCGAGCGTCGGCCCGTAGGCCTGGACGCTCCGCGACTCACCGGTGGCGAAGACCCCGTAGAGGAGCCCCTCCCGCTCGATGAGGAGCAGCCGGCCCGCCTGCGGCCGCCGCTCCCACTGAAAGGTCCAGAGGAAGCCCTCTTCGGCGCCGATCCGGACCGGCTCCTCCGAGAGCACGATCTGCTCGCCGATATAGAACCGGTCCGCGACCTCCCGGAGCGTCTGGTCCGGCGGGGCCGGACCGGCCATGACCTGCACCTGGATTCCGTCGCGCTCGGGGACGTCCACCGAGGGACCGCTGAAGGTGGTCATCCGGTAGCCGCCCTGCTGGTTGGCGGCCGAGGTCCATCCCTGCGGAAGCGGGAGGGACACGGCGATGTCCGGCACGTACACCGTGATGAGGCGCGGCTGGCCGGTTGGCAGGCAGGAGAGCGTTGCGGCTGTCCCGAGCCCCAGGAGCAGGCACCCGGCCACCACCCCGGCGCCCGGCAACCCGGTTCGCGCGGAGCGGGTCGGGGTTCTCACTGGGCGCAGCATGGGCGGCCTACTCCAACCGGTAGTTGGGGGCTTCCTTGGTGACGACCACGTCGTGCGCGTGGCTCTCCCGGTGGCCGGCGCCGGTCACCTGGACGAAATCCTCGTACTGCATCAGCTCCCGAATGTTGCGGCAGCCGGTGTAGCCCATGCCGGAACGCAGACCCCCGATGAGCTGCTCCACCACGCCGGCGAGCGGCCCCTTGGTCGGCACCCGGCCCTCGATGCCCTCCGGCACCAGCTTCGAAGCCGGCCGGCCGGCCTGGTAGTAGCGGTCGGCCGACTCGCCGCTCATGGCGCCGAGCGATCCCATCCCGCGATAGCTCTTGAACGTGCGTCCCTGGTAGAGGATCGTCTCGCCGGGGCTCTCGTCGCTGCCGGCGAGCAGGTTGCCGGCCATGACGCACTCCGCTCCGGCGGCGATCGCCTTGACGATGTCCCCGCTGAAGCGGATCCCGCCGTCGGCGATGACCGGCACTTCGGCGGCCGTGCGCACCTGGCGGATGGCCGAGAACTGGGGCATTCCCGTTCCCGCGACCACCCGCGTGGTGCAGATCGAGCCGGGGCCCATGCCGACCTTCAACCCGTCGGCGCCGGCTTCCATGAGATCGCGCGCCGCTTCGGGGGTGGCGATGTTGCCGGCCACCACATCCACCGAATCGGGAAGCGCGGCCTTGAGCCGCCGAACGGTTTCGAGTCCGCTCGCGGTGTGCCCGTGGGCGGTGTCCATCACGATCGCGTCCACCTGGCGCTCGGCGAGCAGTCGGGCGCGGGCGATCGCGCCGTCCCCGACCCCCACCGCGGCGGCGCAGCGGAGCCTGCCCAGGTCGTCCTTGGTGGCGTTCGGATACGCCATGGCCTTCTGGATGTCCTTGACGGTGAGGAGTCCGGCCAGCGAGCCCTGTTCGTCCAGCACCGGCAGCTTCTCCACCCGGTGCTCGTGGAGGATGGCCTTGGCCTCCTCGAGCGTGGTGCCGAGGGGTGCGGTGTGGAGCGGCGCCCGGGTCATGAGTTCGTGCACCCGCAGGTCGTAGCGGGACTCGAAACGCAGGTCCCGGCTGGTCAGGATGCCCACCAGCCGGCCGTCCTCGATCACCGGGAGCCCGGAGATGCCGTGCCGCTGCATCAACTCGAAGGCGGCCGAGATGGGGGCGTCGGGAGGGACGGTCACCGGATCCACGACCATCCCGCTCTCCGAGCGCTTCACCTTGGCCACCTCGGCGGCCTGCGCCTCGGCCGAGAGGTTGCGGTGGATGACCCCGATGCCTCCGAGCTGCGCGATGGCGATGGCGAGGCGGGCTTCCGTCACCGTGTCCATCGCGGCGCTCACGACGGGGATCGCGAGGCCGATGTGCCGGCTGAACCGGGTGCCGAGGTCGGCTTCGGCCGGGAGGACGTCCGAATAGCGCGGACGCAGCAGGACATCGTCGAAGGTCAGCGCGGGGCGGGGCAGGTTCGGCAGCTCGGTCATCACGCGGCGTGGCACTTCTTGTACTTCTTTCCGCTGCCGCAGGGGCACGGGTCGTTCCTCCCCACCTTCTTCTGGCCGCTCTTCACCTCGACCAGGCGTCCGCCCGCCGGCGCCGCGGCGGGCGCCGGAGCTCCCTCCGGCGCCTGCAGTCCACCGCCCCCGGCCCCCACCGCCGCGAGGCCGGCGCCGGCGCTCGAACCCGCTCCGCTGAACACCAGCGGCCGTGCCTTCGGCGGGGGCGGTTTCGGGGCGGGGGCCGCCCGGACCGCCTTGAGCACGAACAGGAGCCGGACCGTCTCCCGCTCGATGCGGTCCCACATCTCCTCGAAGAGGACGAAGGACTCCTTCTTGTATTCGATGAGCGGGTTGCGCTGGCCGTAGCCGCGGAGTCCGATCCCCTGCTTGAGGTGGTCCATCGCGTGGAGATGGTCCTTCCACTGCGCGTCCAGGATGTGGAGCATGATGTAGCGCTCCTGGACGCGCATCAGTTCGGCGCCGATCTCCTCTTCCTTCTCCGCGTAGCGGGCGGGCACGGCTTCCTCGAGCAGCGACTTCATCTCGTCGCGGCCCAGTTCCTCGAAGGCGTGTCCGGCCGGCGAGTCCGGGACGAATCCGTACTGCCCGCGGATCCCTTCCCTCAGACCCGCGTAGTCCCAGTCGTCCGGGTCCACCTCGGTCGAGAGCCAGTTGTCGATGAGCGACTCGGCGGCGACCGCGGCGAGGTCGAGGACGTAGTCGCGCTGGTCCTGCCCCTCCAGGATGCGGCGGCGGAGGCCGTAGATCGCGACCCGCTGCTTGTTCATCACGTCGTCGTATTCGAGGAGGTGCTTGCGGTAGGCGAAGTTCTGCGCCTCGACCTGCTTCTGCGCGCGCTCGATGGCGCGCGTCACCATCCCGGCCTCCACCGGAACGCCCTCCTCCATCCCCAGCCGCTGCATCAGCCCGCTCATCCGGTCGCTGCCGAAGATCCGCATCAGATCGTCCTCGAGCGAGAGGAAGAAACGGGAACTGCCCGGGTCGCCCTGGCGGCCGGCGCGGCCGCGGAGCTGGTTGTCGATGCGGCGCGCCTCGTGGCGTTCGGTTCCCACGATGTGAAGGCCGCCGAGAGCCACCACGTCGTCGTGGGCCGCCCTGGTCTCCTCCCGCGCCCGGGACACCGCGCTCTCCCAGACCGCGGCCTCGGCCTCCGCCCAGTCCACGCCTTCCTTGCGAAGGCGGGCCTTGGCGATTTCGTCGGGGTTCCCGCCGAGCAGGATGTCCGTCCCGCGGCCCGCCATGTTCGTCGAGATCGTGACGGAGCCGCTCCGCCCCGCCTGGGCGACGATCTCGGCCTCCTTCTGGTGGTATTTCGCGTTCAGCACCACGTGCTGCACCTGCTGGCGCTTCAGCACCCGGGAGAGCCGCTCGCTCTTCTCGATCGAGGTGGTCCCGACGAGGATGGGGCGGCCGCGCTGCTGCTCGGTCTTGATCTCCTCGGCGATGGCGTTCAGCTTCTCCCGCTCGGTCCGGTACACGACGTCCGCGTGCTCGACCCGCACCAGTTCGCGGTTCGTCGGGATCGGGACGACTTCGAGGTCGTAGATCTTCTCGAACTCCGCGGCCTCGGTCTCGGCGGTGCCGGTCATGCCCGCCAGCTTCCCGTACATGCGGAAGTAGTTCTGGAAGGTGATGGTGGCGAGCGTCTGGTTCTCCCGCTCGATCTTCACGTTCTCCTTGGCTTCGACCGCCTGGTGGAGGCCGTCGGACCAGCGCCGCCCCGGCATCAGGCGTCCCGTGAACTCGTCCACGATGACGACCTGGCCGTCCTTCACCGTGTAGTCCTTCTCCCGCTTGTAGAGGGCGTGGGCCCGGAGCGCCTGGAGCAGGTGATGGAGCAGCGTCATCTGGCCCGGGTCGTAGAGGTTTTCCACGTGCAGGAGTTCCTCGGCCTTCGGCACTCCCTCCTCGGTCAGGGTGACGGTGCGCGACTTCTCGTCCACTGTGAAGTCGAGGTCGCGGCGGAGCCTCGGGATGATCCGGTCCACCGTGTAGTAGAGGTCGGTGGAGTCCTCGGCGGGACCGCTGATGATCAGGGGGGTGCGCGCCTCGTCGATGAGGATCGAGTCCACCTCGTCCACGATCGCGTAGTGGAAGAGCCGCTCCACCTGCTTGCCGTCGCGGTCGCGTTCCGTGCGCGGGTAGGTGCGATGGACGAAGTTCTCGGCGCGGAACTTCATGTTGTCCCGGAGGTAGTCGAAGCCGAACTCGTTGTTGGTCCCGTAGGTGATGTCCGCCCCGTAGGCGGCGCGCCGCTCCTCGTCGCTCAGGTCGTGCTGGATCACCCCCACGCTGAGGCCCAGGAACTTGTAGAGGCGGCCCATCCACTCCGAGTCGCGGCGCGCGAGGTAGTCGTTCACGGTGACCACGTGGACGCCCTTGCCGGAGAGCGCGTTCAGGACCGCGGGGAGGGTCGCCACCAGCGTCTTGCCCTCGCCGGTCTTCATCTCGGCGATGCGGCCCCGGTGCAGGATGGCGCCGCCGAGGAGTTGCACGTCGAAGTGGCGCATTCCCAGCGTGCGCCGGGCGCCCTCCCGGCACACGGCGAACACCTCCGCCATCAGCTCCTCGAGCGGCTCGCCGTTCTGCGCGCGGTCGCGGAGCCCGGCGATCCGGCCGGCGAGTTCCGGATCCTCGAGTTCCTTCAGCTCGGGCTCGAGGGCGCCGACCTCGGCGACGAGCTGCCGGAGCCGTTTCAGTTCCCGGTCGGATTTCTTCCCGACGATTTTGGTCAGGACGTTCTGGAACACTCGTCGAAGCCGGGTAAACCGGATGAATTTAGCAGGAGCAGGGAGCCTGGAACGCCGGTCTCCAGACCGGCACCGCGGCCGCAGGCCGCGAAACGCACGTTGCTACCGATTCGGGGGACGTGAGCCTGCAACGCCGGTCTCCAGACCGGCACCGCGGCCGCAGGCCGCGAAACGCACGTTGCCACCGCCCGAAAGAAACGCACGTCGCCACCGCCTGAAAGAAACGAACGGCGCACCGCCGCGCGAATGAGCCGAGCGGAGCCCGCGATGGATGGAAGCAGCGCGACCAGCGCGGGCTTCGCGCTCCCGCGCGGCGCCGGTCTGAAGGCCCCCGCCGGGAGGACTGGCCGGCGCTCCCGGCCCCTACGGCGTGTAGTCCACGATGTAGTTGAGCGGGTCCTGGGCGCGTTCGTTGACCCACACCTCGTAGTGGAGGTGGGGCGCCCGGCTGCGCCCGGTGTTCCCCACCAGACCCAGGACCTGGCCGCGGCGCAGCCGCTGGCTCCGGCGAACGTCGATCCGCGACAGGTGCGCGTACCGGGTCACGGCGCCGAAGCCGTGAGACACCACGACGTACTTGCCGTAGGTCGGCGAGGTGGCCGTCTCGATGACGAGCCCGTCGGCGGTCACGCGAACCGGGGTTCCGGTTCTCGCGTTGAGGTCCAGCCCGTAGTGCCGCTCGATCTCTCCGGTGAACGGATCGTTGCGCATCCCGAACCCGGACGACATGTATCCGCGAATCGGCCAGATGGAAGGGGTCGAGGCGAGCAGCCTGCTCTTCTCCCGCATCGTCCGCTCGAGCGCCACGCTCTGCTGGTCCAGCGTGGCGATCCGGCCCGACAGATCCTCGAGGCGGTCGCTCACGTAGTCGTACCCGGCGGGTGAACTCACCGCGCCGCCGACGCCGCCGATCGGAGTCGGAATCGGCTCGGCTCCCGCGATGACGGCCAGCTTCCGCATCTGCATCTCGAGGGACTCGACCCGGCTGGCCATCCGCTCCGTATCGTCGGCGTAGTCCCGATTCAACTGCCGGAGGGCGTCGCGTTCCTCGACCAGCGCCACCGAAGCCGGCCCGGGGCTCACCAGCAGCCAGACATAGTGCCCGGCGAATCCCAGCAGGACCAGACCCGCGGCGGCCGCAATCCGTCGGATTCCCGGTGTGATCCGAACCTCGCGCGGCGTGTGGTTCCGAGCCCCGAAGACGATGATTCGCGTGGGGGTTCGATCCGAATCCGCGTCCGGCTTGCGAGACGCAGCCAGGCTACGAAGCCGTCGGAGCATGGGTACATCTCGCCCGAACATAGGGGGTAACGGACGGATTCTGACCCGGCGGACTCCGTATTTCAACTCTTGCCTCACACGCAGGGAGGGGGGGCGCAACGCGCGGAGCCGCCGGGCCGGAGCTGGAGGCGCGGGAGGTCGTCCTCGACCCACTCGACGGCCCCCCCGGACTCGAGGGTCGCGAGCTTCTCGAGGCAGCGCGCGACCGGTTCCCGCAGGGGGGAGACTTCGAAGAACAGCGCGTTCGGCGGCAGTGCGTCGAGCGCCGCCACCCCGCTCGAGAGCAGGCTGCCGGCCCCCCGGTATCCGGAGGTCTGGAGGTGATACATCCCGGCGGCGAGTTTCACGAGCGCCTTCAGGACTTCGCGCCGGACCCCGCGGGATTCGGCCCATTCCTCCTCCAGCACATCGTGGCTTTCGTAGTAGGCCCGCTCGTTGAACAGCCTCGCCGCGTCGAGCATGGCGGAATCGGCGGCGGGAGCGGGCCGCGCTCCTTCGCTCACGTGGTTCCCTCCGTCCTTAGGGCTCCGGAGGCCCCACTCGCGTACGGGGCGCCTCCCGGATCACTCAGATCGGCGGCCGCCCGGAACTGGATCGCCTCCTCGAAGTGCAACGGCTCGATCCGGCCGCTTCCCGCGAGGTCGGCGATCGTACGCGCCACCCGGAACGCGCGCGTGACTCCCCGCGCCGACATCCCGAGCCCGTCCATCGCCCACGAGACCAGCGACCGGAAGGGGCCGGAGGCCGACGCCGCTTTCACTTCGAGGAGGGACATCCCGGCAGACGTCTTCGCGGTGCGGAACCGCTCGGACCGCGCTGCGCGGGCCAGGCGCACCCGTTCGCGGACGGTAGCGGTGGTTTCTCCGGCGGCGGGCCCCAGGACATCTCCGGAGGTTACCGGCCGGACCGTGAGGTGGAGATCGACCCGGTCCAGCAGGGGGCCGGAAATCCGCGAGCGGTAGCGCGCCACGGAGGCGGGGGGACAGCGGCAGGGCCTGCCTCCCTCGCCGTGGAACCCGCAGGGGCACGGATTCATGGCCGCGGCCAGTTGGAAGGACGCGGGAAAGCGGACGGAGTGGCGGACCCGGCCCACGTGAATGTCACCGCTTTCGAGCGGTTGACGGAGGCATTCCAGGACCGGTCGCTGGAACTCCGGCAACTCGTCGAGGAACAGCACTCCGTGGTGCGCGAGGGTCACTTCGCCCGGCCGGGGTCCCGGTCCCCCGCCCGCCATCCCGGCATAGGAGATCGTGTGGTGCGGCGCCCGGAAAGGGGGCCGGCTCGGGGGAACGGAGAGCGGCTGGCCGATGGCCGAGCGGATCCGGGCCACGTCCATTGCCTGCTCGGGCGCGAGCCCCGGGAGCAGGTCCGGCAGGATGCCCACCAGCAGCGTCTTCCCGCTGCCCGGAGGCCCGGTGAAGAGGAGGTTGTGGGCGCCGGCGGCGGCGATCTCGAGGGCCCGCCGGCCGCGCGGCTGGCCCCGGACCTGGGCCAGGTCCACGCCGGTGCGGGATGCCGCCCGCGTTTCCGCCGGCGGCCGGAACGGTGGGGGCAGTTGTTCGGCGGCAAGCAGGTCCGCCGCGGCGTGCAGGCTGACCGCCGGGTACACCCGGATCCCGGGGGCCATGGCGGCCTCGGCGGCGTTGTCCGGGTGAACGACGGCGGAGCGCATCCCGGCTGCCGCCGCTTCCCAGGCGATCGGCAGCCCGCCGGGGACGGGCCGCAGCGAGCCGTCGAGCGCCAGCTCACCGAGCAGCAGCGTGTCCGCCAGGCGGTGCCGGGGCGCGATGCCGGTCGCCGCCAGGATCCCGAGCGCGACCGCGAGATCGAATCCCGCTCCTTCCTTGCGGACCCCCGCGGGCGCCAGGTTGACCACCACGTGCCCCGGGGGGACGTGGAAGCCGCTGTGCCGCAGCGCTGCCATGACCCGCAACTGGGCTTCGCGGATGACGGCGTCCGGGAGGCCAACCGTGCGGAACGAGCTCCGGTCGGCCCGCTGCAGGTCCACTTCGACCCGAATCAGCAGTCCCTCCACGCCGCGGACCGTCCCCGTGCGGGTGACCGCCAGCAGCCGTCCCCGGCGGGGTTTCCGCCCCGCGTCGGTGTTCTCGACTTGTCGCACGGAAACACAGACGTAATTCCGGACGATTTCTTCCCGCCGGGGCGGCAATTGTGGAAAAGTCGAAGCGAAGCGGCATAAGGCGGCCGTTCTTCCGCCTCCTTTTTCCCCACGGGATACGATTCAGGCCCGGCGAGCGCTTCGCCGGGCGGTTCTTCCGGGCGGATCACCCGGCCGGAGGCCCCGCCCGAAGGGCCGGCCCGGAGCCGGCGCCCCGGCCGCACCGTCAACTCATGGACCTAGTCACCCTGCTCTACGCCGTCGGAGCCGGTGTGCTGTCGTTCCTGTCGCCCTGCGTGTTGCCGCTCGTTCCCGGCTACATCTCTTTCGTTTCGGGGACTTCGCTCAGCGAACTGGCGGACGGCGCGCCCACCGGAGACGCGGCGGCCCGCCGGCGGCGGGTCATCGTGAACACCGTCGCCTTCGTGCTGGGCTTCTCGATCGTCTTCGTGGCGATGGGAGCGTCGGCGACCTACGCCGGGCAGTGGCTCGCCGGGAACCGGGTCTTCCTCGGCCGCATCGCGGGGACGATCATCGTCCTCTTCGGCCTCCACGTGATGGGCGTGCTGAAGATCCCCTTCCTGAACGTGGAGAAGCGCTTCCACTCGAACCGGGAGCCCGTGAGCCTGCTCGGCTCGTTCGTGATCGGGCTCGCCTTCGCCTTCGGCTGGTCTCCCTGCATCGGGCCGATTCTGGCGACCGTCCTGGTGGTTGCGGCGAATTACGAGACCGTGAACCAGGGCATCATCCTTCTCAGCGGCTATTCGCTGGGGCTCGGGGTGCCCTTCCTGCTCACCGGGATCGCGGTGGACCGGTTCTTCGCGATATCGAAGAAAATCAAGCGTCACATGCGGGTGGTGGAGGTGATCGCCGGCGTGCTCCTGATCGTGATCGGGGTGCTGGTGTTCACCGACAGCCTGCAGGCGCTTTCGCAATACCTCACCTTCCTTCCGGTACTTGGTTAACGCTCCATGCCCGCCCTGCTCCTTGTCTTCGTGATGTTCGCCGCCGGCTCGCCGGCCCAGGAGGTCTGGGTCGTTCCGGACGAGGCCCGGGCGGTCGAGAATCCGGTCGCGCTGACCGACGAGGCGTTGGCCGCGGGCGAGGAGGCCTACGGCGCCCGGTGCGCCTCCTGCCACGGCGATACCGGGAAGGGCGACGGCAGGGCCACCCGGTTCATCAAGCCGGCGCCCGCGGACTTCTCGACCGTCGAGGCGCGGGACCGGATGACCGACGGCGAGATCTTCTACAAGATCACCGAGGGCAAGAAACCGATGCCGGGAATGGCCCGGACGCTCAGCGACGAAGAACGCTGGCAGGTCGTCCACTACGTGCGGACGCTGCAGCCGCCGCGCTGACCAGACGACGGAGGATGACGATCATGCTCGCTTCCAGGAATGCGCCCGCCGGCCGGGCCGCTTTGGTTCTCGCCATCGGGTTCGCACTTTCCGCGTGCGGCCCGCCCCCGCCGGGGGCCGGCGGCGGCGCCGGCGGAATGGCGGCGACCGCCCCCGACGTCACGCTGCCGCTCGTTGACGGGAGCGGTGACGTGAGCCTCCGGGGCGACGGCGCCGGCAAGGTCGTCCTGGTGGACCTCTGGGCGACTTGGTGCGTCCCCTGCGTCGCGGAGCTTCCGCACCTGCAGGAGTTGTCGGAGGAGCTTTCCGATGACGACTTCCTGATGCTCGGGATCCTGCTCGAGTCGGGTGATGCGGAGGATGTGGCCCCGTTCATCGCGGAAAAGGGCCTCACCTACCCGAACGTGATGGGATCCGGCGAGGTGCGCGACTCGTTCGGTCCGTTCCTCGGTTATCCGACCAAGTACCTCATCGACCGCGACGGCAACCTGGTGAAGCGCTACCTCGGCGCCGTCGGCGAGATCCTCAACGAAGAAATCGGCAAGCTGATCGAAACCGGCTCGCTCGACTGAGGGGAGCGGGAGCGCCGGCCGGTCCTCGCGGTAGCGGCCTTCAGACCGGCACCGCGCGCCGCCAGGCGCGCGAACCGCGTACCGCTTCCCCGCGCAGGCCGCGCACCGGCTTGGAACGCCGGTCTCCAGACTCATCTTTAACAGTTTCGAGTCGTTTTCGGGCGGTTGGCGCGCGAAAGCGGTTGGGGGGCAACAACTCGTGTTGGCTTTTTGAGAATTCGTGGTGCCACATATGGGAATCGAATAAGTCTG
>JAJDVI010000076.1 GCA_022826195.1 Acidobacteriota bacterium | reverse complement strand
GCTTTTGCGCATCGCCGTGGGCGCGATCCCGTTCTCCCCGTCGCGATTGTGCTCCGGCGACCCTGCCTTGCGGGGTCAGGGTCGGGGCTGCAAGCGACCCCCCCTTTCGTGGCGAAAAACGGCCCCGTCGTGGAGTGCTTGTCGCACTCTCCTCCCCGGGCCGGGGGTCGCTTGCAGCCCGCGCCCCTGGCGCGAGTGATCCCTGCGGGAAGGCTTCCGGCTCCGCCTTCGGCGGGTCCAGGCGGCGGTCGGCGGGGCCTCCGCGCGCAGCGCGGCCCTCGACGGGGAGGCTCGGAGGGTCGGGCGACAGCCCGCGGACGCCGCTCGCGGCCTCGTGGGCCCGCTTCCGGGCGTCTTGAAGCCGGAGGGGCTCCGCCGCCTGGTCGAAGGCGACCTTCTCCGCCTGGGCGAGGTGGACGACGACCACAGCGGTGCGCTGCTGCGCCGTGCGCGGACCGGCGCGTGGATCCGGGGGCCGTCTCAGAGAGACTGACTGGCGAGCGCGTCGGGAGCGGCACTGCGAAGATGGCCATGTTCGGCACCTCGCCTTCCTGCAGCAGGTCGGCCTCGCGGTTCGACCAGTGGCCGGCGAAGCGCATACGGGCCGCAAGAGCGAGTTAGTTGCGCCCTGCGGTCGTCACAGCTTGGCCGCGTTGGAAGGCTCCAGCGGTGCGGCAGGGACTCGTGCAACTCGACCAAGTGGAACCCGCTGCGGCCGTTCTGGCTCACGCGCCAGGTGTCGTGGGGCGCGGCGGGGTTCCGGACCGGCCCGTCCGGATTGAAGACTCGGATTTGTTGTTTTGACAAACAGGCAGAGATGCTCTATAAATGCCAATCTAGAGCAATGTGGCCGATCCTATTGATTTCGGGGGCACTGGTAGTCGCCGGTGAGAATGTGACTTCGCCCGCTGTTATAGAGCAGGTAGAGCCTCCGAAGGACACACCGTCAGAACGCATCCACCCCTTCGATGGGATGTTGGCTTTTCCATACTGGGTGCTTCCTCCGGCTCCATCACCTCCTCCTCCCAAAAGGAAGCAGCTAGACCCTCCGAAGGACACGCCGTCAGAACGCATCCACCCCTTCGATGGGATGTTGGCTTTTCCTTACTGGGTGCTTCCTCCGGCTCCACCACCTCCTCCTCCCAAAAGGAAGCAGGTAGACCCTCCGAAGGACGCACCGTTCGCAGAAACCCAAAAACCCCCGAGAGGAAGAAACAATGAGAGAACTCTGCCGCGCGATTAGCGCAGTGTTTCAGACACTGCGCTAATCGCGCGACAGAGAACTCTGCCGCGCGATTAGCGCAGTGTTTCTTGTCGGCGTATTTTTTGCGCCGACTGAGAGTGAAGCGCAGTTTTCACCTTGGTGTCTGTGGTTCCCTACGTTGCCGGAATGCAACCCAGCGCCCCAAAGCGATGTTGATTGTTGCGTCGATTCTGCGCAGTTCGTCTACGATGAGTGCATGCGGAATCACGATGACGATGAGGAGTGCACGGACATTTACGAACGTGATTACTACAGATGCCTGAGGAGTTCGCATCCGTGCGGTCTGATCACAGATGCAGCTCCAGGAAGTGGAGAAGTGGAGTATCTGGCGGCGGGCGGCAGATGTGTTCCGCCCCTTGATTTATCCGTTTCAGACGGGATCGTCGCTTCGATTGTCGAGGGAAAGAAGTAAGGCAGAAATGGTCAGATAGACCAAAGAGCCGTTATCGAAACCCGCGTCCGGATCTCGCCGGCGACCGTCCGAATTGCGACATCCCGAAGGCCCACGAAACCCTGTCTCGAGGCGGAATCGGCCCAGTTCACATAATCGGAAGTGCGCCGGCGCGAGAAGTCGGCTCCAGGTTCCGATAACGAAGCCCGAATTCGCCCAATTCAGGCGCTCTCAGAGGCTTCGAACGACGTTCGAGCGCACTCCAGTCGGCTCCAGAGGGCGAGAGAGGGCCTGACTTGCGCCCAAAGCGGTCGGAAATGGCCCTCTCTCGCCGGGTCCGGGATCCACGCGGCCCCCGCGCCCCGCCCCTGCAGAACGCGGGACGTGGGACCGAGGAGGATCACCTCCGGTGCCTCAACGGGAAACCGCGACGCCCCCCGTCCGCCCGGTTGCTCCGGCAGCGGCGCGAGAGGCCGGGGGTTCGAAGGGGGGCGCAGCTCCCCTCGCCAGTCCCTTTGTGTATACAAAGGGTAGGCTGGCCCACCTGCCTTAGCAGGTCGGCCAGCTGCCGCTCCGGTGCCCGGGGAGACCCGGAATCGGCGATCCGGAGCGGCGGGATCGAGGGGCAACGCTACGCCGCCAGGAACGCGCCCCACTGCTCCATGAGCGCCCGCCGCCGCTCGAACAGATCCGTGCGCCGGTAGGCCGCCTCGATGGCGTTCGTGTTCACGTGAGCCAGCGCCAGCTCGCACACTTCGCGAGGAGCGTCGGAGCACTCCGCCGCCCAGTCCCGGAAGCTCGAACGGAACCCGTGCGGCACCGCGCCGATCTTGAGCTGACGGACCAGCGCCGAGACCGCCACCTCGGACAGCGGGCCGCCGCGGGCCGAAGGGAACACCAGCGGGGAGCCGTTGGCGAACTCTCTCGCCTCGCGGAGCACCGCGAGCGCGCGTGTGGACAGAGGCACCCGGTGTTCCCGATCCGTCTTCATCCGCTCCGGCGGGATGCGCCATTCCCGGCCCGCAAGGTCCATCTCCTTCCACTGCGCGCCCCGCACCTCGCCGCTCCGGCACGCCGTCAGCACCAGGAACTCGAACGCCAGGACAATGGCCGGATACGCCCCGGAGGCCCGCACGACCTCGATGGCGCCGGCCACCTCGGCATACGGCAGCGCGGGATGGTGCCGCGGCCGGACGCCGTTCCGCGGCAGCGCCGCCCCGATGGCGTCGCCAGCCGGGTTGTCCTCCCGGTAGCCCTGGGCCACCGCCCAGCGCATCACCGCCGAGATCCGCCGCCGCACCCGCTGCGCCGTCACCCGCTTCTCGTTCCAGATCGGCTGCAGGACCGCCATCACGTCCGCCGCGTGGATCCGGTTCACCGGCAACCCTCCGAGCCTGGGCATCGCGTAGTCTCGAAGGGTGGCGCGCCAGAGCTTCTCCTGCCGACCGCCGCCCTTCCAGCCGTCCCGGTGCACCGCGATCACCTTCTCCACGGCCTCCTCGAAGGTGGGGACCGTCCGTCGGCGGCCGGTCACGAGCTCGCCGCGCTGCCGCGCCACGAGGTTCAGGACGCACTTCTGGCGCGCCGCGGCGAGGCTGACGTGGGGCCAGGTCCCGAGTCCGAGGTTGCGCGGACGTCCGTCCACCGTGACGCGCTGCCGCCAGGACTTCGAGAGTTGGCCGCGGGCGATCCGCCTCACCCGGAGGGAGAGACCTCCGGAGCCGCGGCCGTCGCCGTAGCATCCGGGTTCCCGGATGGTCTCGACGAATCTCGCGGAGAGTCGGTAGGGTCGTTCGGTCATGGATGAGCGTTCCTGCGGGGAGTGCCTGGGGGACACAAGAAGAGCGGGAACGAGGGAGTTTGCGGCGCTCCGGGAGGGAACAGTATAGCACCGTAAGCCGTTGAATAATGAGGCGGATAACGGAACGTCGGGGCACTCTGCGGAACCCTGCGGAACCGGCAGACTGCGGCCCTGCGGTCGGCGATACCGGCCGGAGGCCGGCGCTCCTAGAGCTCGAGGAGCAGCGCGGCGAGGAGGGCGGCGCGGCGGGGGAGGTCCGCCGTGACCACCTGCTCGTGGCGCGCGTGGGCGCCGTCTCCGAGCGGCCCGAGACCGTCGAGTACCGGAACGCCGAGGCCGGCCACGATGTTGCCGTCCGAACCTCCGCCGGCCGAGCCCTCGCCGATCTTCCAGTCGAGTTCGCCGGCCAGCCGCCGGGCCCGCTCGTAGAGCGCCGCGACTCCCTCGTTCCGCACGAGCGCCGGCCGGTTCACCCCACCGGTCCATTCCACTTCCGCCTCGGGGTGTCGCGCGCCCAGTTCCTCGAGCGCCCGGATCAGCCGCTCTCCCGCTTCCGGGTCGTCCATCCGGATGTCCACGTCGGCCGACGCCTCGGCCGGAACGACGTTGGTGCGCGACCCGCCCCGGATCAGCCCCACGTTCACGGTGACGCCCCGCTCGGGCGCCGAGAGCGCGGCGGCGGCGGTGACGACACCGGCGAGCTCGGTGATCGCGTTGATCCCGCGTTCGGGGTCGAGACCCGCGTGCGCGGCGCGTCCCCGAACCGTCACCCGGAGTATCCCGACGCCGCGGCGGCCGGTCTTGGCGCCGCCCCCGGGCAACGACGGCTCCATGACCAGACACGCTGCCGCTTCCGCGGCTTCCGCTTCGATGAGCTCCCGGCTCGCCGCGCTCCCCGCCTCCTCGTCGGTGTTCCAGAGGATCGTGAGCGGCCGGCGGGGCCGGAGTCCCTGACCTTCGAGGACCCGGAGGGCCCAGATCGTCTGCACCAGGCCCCCCTTCATGTCATAGACGCCCGGCCCCCGGGCGACGCCGTCCTCGATCCGGAAGGGGATCTCGTCCAGGGTGCCATGCCCCCAGACGGTGTCCAGGTGGCCGAGCAGCAACAGGGGTTTCTCCCGGGCCGCCGCTCCCGGAACCCGCACCAGCACGTGCGGTCCGCGCGGCGTCCCGGCGCCGGTCCCGGCGACCCGCGTGACGGAGGCTCCGTTCAGCAGTCCCCCGGCGGCGTCCGTGAGCGCGGAAACGGCCGCGTCGCCCATCCGGGCGGTGGCCTCCGGGTCGTCGGTGGGCGATTCGATCCGGACGAACCGCCCCAGCATCTCCTCCATCCGGGGCTGCTCCCCGCCAAGCGCGGAGAGCAGCCCCTTGATGTCCGGGGTGCCGTCCGAGACTTCGCCGCTACCCCGGGCCGTCATTCGGCGACTTGGTTCCTGACCTCCTGGAGCACCGCGATCCGCTCCGCCAGGACCGGGTCCTGAACACCGAGCGCCACGGCTCTCTCGTACTGCGCGGCCGCGGCGGCCACCCGCTCGTAGTCGGCATCGGTCGCCGGACACCCGACTCCGGCCGCCTGCATCCGCTCGCCGAAGGCGGCATCCTTCAGCCGGCAGGGGCCGTACGCGATCTGGGCGGTGTGGGCCCAGGCCAGCATCTGGAAGGGCGCTCCCCAACTGTCCATCTTCTGGGTCGCCTCGCTGAACTGGGTCTCCGCCCCGGCGAAGTTCTGCGAGGCCATGTAGGCCTGGCCGAGCGCCCAGTGGCCGACCGCGAGGTCGTCCATGTTCCCGTCGGCAGGAAAGTTGGGGACTCCCGATTCGAGGATCGGCACCGCCTCGGCCACCTGCTGGTTCAGGATGAGCGCGATGCCGTGCTCCACCTGGTAGACCGGGTTGTCGGGGTCGGCCGCGCTGGCCGCCTGCGCCGCGGCCAGGGCGCCCGCGACGTCCTGGGCCTGGCGCTTGGCCTTGGCGCTCGCGTGGCTCGCCATCCCGAGTCCCGCCTTGGCTTCCTCCGAGTTCGGGTCGGCGGCGACCGCCTCGTTCATGTGGTTGACGGCTTCGTCGTAGTTGAGATCCTGGATGGCGAAACGCCCGAGCGCGACGTGGGCCTCCACCTTCGACGCCGGAGGCGAATTCGCAAGGGTGGTGACCTTCCGGTAGTAGCTCGTCGCCTGGCCCCGGTTCTCGAGAGCCTCGTACACCTGGGCGAAGGCGAGGTTCGCGGCCGGGTCGTCAGGGTTCACGGTCACCGCCATGGACAGGTCGCCCTGGGCCTCGGCCGAGTTGCCGAGGGCGTTGTTCGCGAGGCCCCGGATCCCGTAGGCCGCCGTCAACTGGTCGTTCAGGTTGAGCGCGGCGCTCGCCGCGTCCACGGCCGCCTGGAAGTCCTCGCGGGAGTAGTAGATGTCGGCGAGGCCGGCGTGGGCGCGGGCCGTGCTCGGGTCGAGCTCGACCGCACGCTGGAAGGAAGCCTCCGCCTCGTCGAGGTCGCCCCCGGCGAAGGCGGCCTGGCCGAGGGTCGAGTGGGCCATGGCGCTGTCGGGTTCGATCTCGAGGGCGCGCCGGGCCATGCTGGAAGCTTCCTCGAACTGCCCCTGCCGGGCCATGCTGGACCCGATGGCCACGAAGGTGCTCGCCGGCGGGTTCGGATTCAGTTCGATCACCTTCTGTCCGGCCTCGATGACCTTGAGGTCGTCCTCGAGCATCCCGTAGGCGCTCGTCACCGCGGTCCAGGCTTCGAGGATCTCGCCGGCGTCCTCGACGTTCTCGAACGCCCAGCCGTCGATGTCCTCTTCGTCCGTCGGGGGATCCGTCATCAGCGCCTCCTCGAAGGTGCTGGCGACGTTCTCCCACTCTTCGAAGTGGAGATAGATGCGGCCGAGCCGCATCCGGATGTCCCGCCGGTAGGGGTGGTCCTGCAGCACCCGGAGGAAGAGCCCGCCGGCCTGGCTGAAGGCCGCCTGCGCGGCTTCCGCATCTTCATTGCGGAGCGCGCGCTCGGCATCATCGAGATGATCCTCGGCGATGTCGATAGCGCGGGAAACCTCCCGGCGGTTGAGCGGCTCCTCGTCCTGCGCGAGAGCGCTCGGGACGCCCACGACGGCGGCCAGGCCCAGTGCCGCAAAGGGAAGGAGCCGGCGTCGGAAACCGGCTGACCGGCGGGGCGCCGGATGGAGGGTCGTTTGGATCATGAAAGCCTCCGTCAAAACAGGCCGCAGCCTGACGGGAACCGAAATGCGAGCGAATGATCGTACGCGAGCGGACGCCGCCCTTCAACAGGGGCGGGCCCCGCGCCCACCGCGGGAGTCCACCGAATACACTGACGGGCCATGAACGTGGGCCGACCGACGGCGCTGGCCGCCGCCTGCGTGCTGGCGAGCGGTTGCGGCGGCCTGCGGACCCCGGTCGCGGACCCCGAAGTCGAGTTCACGCCCGAGCCGGCGGCCCCCGTGGCCACCGAGCCTGCGGCCGTCCCGGCGGCGGACTGGTGGACCTCGTTCGGAGATCCGGCGCTGGACCGGGTCGTCGAGCGGGCGCTTTCGGGCAACCTGACCCTTCGGGAGGCGGCGGCGCGTCTCGCGCAGGCGGCCGCCGACGCCGGGATCGCGAGAAGCGCGCTTTATCCCCAGGTCGGAGCGGGAGTGGACCGCCTCCAGTCGCGGCAGGCCTTCATCGGCCTGCCGATCTCGGACATCGCGGGTTCCGTCGGGTTGCCGATCCCGGGGCTCGGGGAAGACGAGGTGCTCACCGCGGACTTCGTCCGCTACGGACTCTCGCTGGACCTGAGCTGGGAAGCGAACCTCTGGCGCGCGGCGACGCCGCGGGCGCGGGCCGCGAACGCCGTGATGGAGGCGGCGGTCGCCGAGGTGGCGGGCGCGCGGGTCTCGCTGGCGGGCCAGGCGGCCCGCCTCTACTTCCTGGCGGTCGAGGCTCGCGAGCAGGCGCGGATCGCCGAGGCGGTCGCGGCGAGCCTGCAGGAGACGGTGCGCTGGACGCGGGAACGGGCGCGGATCGGCGAGGCGGCGCTCGCCGAAGTGAACGCCGCGGAGGCCCGTCTCGCCGACGCGCGGGCGGCAGCCGCCAGCCGGCGGCAGGCCCGGTCGGCGGCGGTGCGGGGTCTGGAAGTCCTCTTCACCGACTATCCCGACGGGGAGCCCGGACCGGACTGGGAACTCGCTGGCGGCCTGCCCCCGGCCCGGAGCCCGGTTCCGGCGGGCGCCCCGGCGAACCTCATTTCCCGGCGTCCGGACGTGGCGAGCGCGGAACGGCGCCTGGCGATGTCCCGGGAGTTCACGGCAATGGCGCGGCGGGCGCGTTATCCCCAGTTCCCGCTGACCGGCTCGGCGGGCACGGCGTCCACGCGGCTGAGGGACCTGGTGAACGGCGACTTCTCGGTTTGGAGCCTGATCGCGCGGATCGCGGCCCCGGTCTTTCAGGGAGGCCGGATCCGGGCGCAGATCCGCCAGGAGGAGGCCCGCGACAGCGAGGCGCTGGCGGTGTACGCGCGGACGGTGCTGACGGCCTACCAGGAGGTGGAGGCCGCGCTGGGCGCCGAGGAATCGCTGCGGGAGATGGAGTCGCGTTCCGCGGAAGCGCTCACGGCGAGCCGCCGGGCGTTTGCGCGCACGCGGAGTCAGCGCCGCGGGGGCTTCGTCACGCGACTCATGGAGTTGGAGGCGGAGCGCACGGCGCTGTTCGCCGAGGCGGCGCATCTGTCGCAGGTGCGGGCCCGGCTCGACAACCGGGTGAACCTGGCGCTGGCGCTCGGGGGCGGTTTCGAGCGCGCGAACGGTGACGAGACGGCGGATGCCGGGGAGAGGTGATGCGAAGGTTCTTGTTCATCCCGATACTGATCGGCGCGGGAGCGCTGCTGGCGCTCCTGGTGGCGCTCGGTCCCCGGCCGGAGGCGCAGGAGATCGAAACCGTGCTGCCCGAGGTGCGGGCGGCAACGGTCCGGGTGGGCCCGCAGCGCGTCACGGTGCGCGCGGACGGGACCGTGCGCCCGTCGCGGCGGACCACGGTGGCGGCCGAGGTCGCGGGCCGGGTCGTCTGGTCGGCTCCCGGCCTCCGGGACGGGGCGCGGGTGGACGAGGGCGCGGCCCTCTTCCGGATCGAGTCGCTCGCCTACGAGCAGGCGGTGGAGGTGGCGCGCAGCCAGGTGGCGCAGGCCCGGCTGCAGTTGCAGTCGGAGGAGGGCCTGGCCCGGCTCGCGGAGGAAGAATGGACGGGAGAAGGCACGGAGCCGGATCCCCTCGCGCTTCGGGTGCCGCAGCTCGCGGCGGCGCGCGCCGGGGTCGCGGCGGCCGAGGCATCCCTGAAGCGCGCGGAAAGCGAACTCGAGAAGACGGAAGTGCGGGCGCCGCATACCGGCCTCGTGGGCTTGCGGAACGCCGAGGTCGGGGAGTGGGCCGCGCCCGGCGTGCCGCTCGTGGAACTCCTGTCGGTGGACGTGGCGGAGACGCGGGTATCGCTGCCGGATGCCGCGCTGGAACTCATCGAGCTGCCGTTCGGAGGCGCGTCCGGCGGCCAGGGGCCGCGTGCGCGCCTCACGGCGGTTCTCGGGCCGGCGCTCGCCTCGACCACCTGGAGCTGGGAGGGCCGGCTGGTGCGGATGGCGGGCGAGGTGGATCCGGCGACGCGGTTCTTCCCGGCGGTGATCGAGGTCCGGGACCCCTACGGCGAGGGAGCCGGAGACCGTCCGCCGCTGGTGGCGGGGATGTTCGTGCGGGCGGAGATCGAGGGACGGGAGTATCCCGAGGTGGCCGCGGTGCCCCGCAGCGCGTTCCGCGAGGACGGGCGGGTGCTGGTCGTGGACGATGTCGGCCGGATCACGATCCGCGAGGTGGACGCGTTCTGGTCCACGGAGGACGGAGACCTGCTGGTCCGCTCGGGACTCGAGGACGGGGAGCGGGTGGTGACGAACCCGCCGGCGATCGTCACCGAGGGGATGACCGTGCGGCTGGCGGCGACCACGGACGGAGAGTAGTTCGGAAATGGACGCCAGGGTGGAGGGGCCCTCCACCAGACCGGGCGATCGCCCGGAGCCGGGGGTGATCTCCTGGTTCGTCAGGAACCGGGTGGCCGCCAACCTGCTGCTGCTCGGAATCTCGCTGGGCGGGCTGCTCACCCTCGGGGGCATCCCGCAGGAGATGATCCCCGAGACGCGGTCCTCGGCGCTGACCGTCACCACCGTTTTCCCGGGCGCGGGCGCCGAGGTGATCGAGGACAGCGTCCTGCTGGGGCTCGAGGAGACGCTCGACGACGTCTCGGGCGTGAAGGAGATCGCCGGCCTCGCGACCGAGGGGGTCGGCGTCCTCACCGTCGAGGTGGAACGCTGGGCCGATTTCCGGAGCGTGAGCGACGAGATCCGGGAACGGGTGGAGTCCCTCACGACCCTGCCGGCGGACGCCGAGGAACCGGTGATCGCGGAGGTGCGGGTGGATCCGCTGCTGCTGCGGATCGCGGTCCACGGGGACGCCGACGAACGGAGCCTCACCGAGGCGGCGCACCGCGTCCGGGACGCGCTCACCCCCATCCCCGGGGTGGCGACGGTGGAGATCGCCTCGGGGAGGGACTACGAGATCTCGATCGAGGTTTCGGAAGACGTCCTGACCCGGTTCGGGCTGACCTTCGACCAGGTCGCGATGGCGATCCGCCGGGGTTCGGCGGACGTCCCGGGCGGCTCCATCCGTTCCGACAGCGGCGAGCTGCGGGTCAGCACCGAGGCGGAAGCGGTCACCGGGGAGGACTTCGCCCGGATCCCCCTGATCGCCGCGCCCGGCGGCGGCGTGGTCACGGTCGGGGACGTCGCCGTCGTCACCGACGGTTTCGCGGACGTCCAGCGGACGGCGCGCATGAACGGGGAGCCCGCGGCGCTCCTCGAGGTGATGCTCGCGAGCGGCGCCCGGCTCCTCGAGACCGCGCAGGCGGTGCACGCCGAAGTCCGCGAGATCGAACGAGCCATGCCGGAGGGGCTCTCCGTGACGCCCTGGTTCGACGCCTGGCAGCTCTTCGAAAGCCGCATGGACGTCCTCGTCCGCAACGGGCTGCAGGGCCTGGCCCTCATCTTCCTCGTTCTCTTCTTCACCCTGTCGAGCCGGCTCGCGGTCTGGACCGCCGCCGGGCTCCCGGTGGCCTTCTTCGGCGCCTTCCTGATGATGCCCGGGCTCGGGGTGACCGTGAACATGTTCAGCCTGTTCGGGTTCATCCTGACCCTCGGGATCGTGGTGGACGACGCCATCGTCGTGGGGGAGAACGTGCAGCGCCACGTCTCCCTCGCGAAGACCGGGGTGGAGGCCGCGGCCGTCAAGGGCGTGCGGCAGGTCCTGTTTCCCGCCTCGTTCGGGGTCCTGACCACGATGGCGGCGTTCGGGCCGCTGCTGGGCCTCCCCGGCATCTGGGGCGACCTGATGGGCACCCTGCCCCGCATCGTCATCCCGGTGCTCGCCTTCTCCCTCGTGGACGCCGCCTGGATCCTTCCCCACCACATGGCGCACGGGGGGCTCGGGGTGCGGCCGAGCCGCCGGCTCGCCCGGATCCGGGCCGGTTTCCAGCGCGCGCTCGACTGGAGCATCGACGTCCTCTACCGCCCGGCGCTCGGCTGGTCGCTCAGGAACCGGCTCGCGACGGTGGCCCTCGGGATCCTGTCGCTGGCGCTGTCCATGGGCCTCCTGGGCGGCGGCTGGGTGCCGGTGGAGACCACCCCGCCGTTCGACAGCGACGTGATCACCGTGCAGGTCTCGCTCCCGCCGGGTTCCTCGGCGACCGCCACGGCGGAAGTCGTCGGAGAGGTCGAGGCCGCGATCGTCCGGATCCGGGAAGAGGTCCGCGCCGAGTACGGCGTGGACCCGCAGCGGAACCTGACGGCGCTCTCCGGCCAGCAGCTTCCCTTCGGCCCGGGAGGGGCCATCGGGGGAGCGCTGGCCGGATCCGGAACCACGATCGGCCAGGTGGTGCTCGAGCTCATTCCCGCCGAGCAGCGGGCCGGCTTCACCGCCCGGGGGATCGGAGACCGGCTGCGCGGCCTCACCGGCACGCTGCCGCACGGCGGCGAGGTGACGGTCCTCACGTCGATCCTGGGCGAGGAGGCGGACATCTCGATCCGGATCAGCGGCGACGACATGGAGGCGTTGCACGCGGCGTCGGCGGGCCTGCAGACGCTCCTCCGCGAGTACGGGGGAGTCAGTGCGGTGCGGGACGACTGGGACGGCAGCGCTCCCGAACTGGTGGCGCGCGTCCGTTCCGGCGGGGCCGGGATCGGGATCGGCGCCGGCGAGTTCGGACGCCAGTTGCGCCAGGCGTTCTACGGCGAGGAAGTGCAGCGGATCCAGCGGGGACGCGACGAGATCCGCGTGCTCCTGCGCTACCCGGAATCGGGCCGCACCCGGCCCGAAGACGTGACCGGGATGCGGGTCCGGCGCGCGGACGGCGGGGTGGCTCCCATCGGGGAAGTCGCCGAACTCGCCCGCGCGGAGAAACTGGCGGCAATCCGGCGCGTGGACGGCGCGCGGGCCGTCACCGTCCACACGAACGTGGATCCCCGGGTCGCCTCCGCCGGGGCGGTGCTGGCCGACGTCCAGGCGCGGGTGCTTCCCGATCTCACGGACGAGCATCCCGGCCTGCGATTCGACGTCGTCGGGCTGGCGGGCGATCAGGCGGAGACCCTGGAGGCTCTCCAGCAGAACGTGCTGCTGGCGCTCATCCTCATCTACGCGCTGCTCGCGGTGCCGCTCTCCTCATGGACACAACCCTTCGTGATCATGGCGGCGGTGCCCTTCGGACTCGCGGGGGCCATTTTCGGCCACCTGATCATGGGGGTGCCGTTCTCGATTCCCAGCTTCTTCGGCATGGTGCCGCTCGTCGGGATCGTGGTGAACGACGCCCTGGTGCTGCTGGATTTCATCAACCGGGAGCGCCGCGCCGGGATGCCCACCCGGGAGGCGGTCCTCGCGGCCGGACCGCTCCGTTTCCGGCCCATCATCCTCACCTCGGTGACCACCTGCGCCGGGCTCGCCCCGCTGATGGCCGAGCGCAGCATCCAGGCGCAGTTCCTCATTCCGATGGCCGCTTCGCTCGCCTTCGGGGTCGCGTTCGCCACCCTCGTCACCCTGCTCATCGTGCCGGCCCTCTACAGCCTCGGGGACGACGCCGCCCTGTTGCTGCGGGGCCGGAGATAGCGCCCGGCCCGGGAAAGCCCGCCCGATCCCGGCCCGGCCCGGCCCGACCACCGCCGGGGTTACGGCAGGAACGCGTCAGGCGGTACAGTTCGCTCCGTTTGTCGGTCGGTTCGATCGGTTTGGTGGGTTCGGTCGGTTCGGTCGGTATTGCATGTCCACGCGCCAAGAGCGACCCGCGCCGCAACCTCCGGAGGTCTTTGTCCCGACCGCGTACCGCACCGGGTACGGGAGGGCGCGCTGGAACGATCCGGAGCTGGCGCACCGCTACATCGAGCACACCACGAAGGGGGACCCGCTCGCCGATGCGGCGATCGAGTCCATGGTGGGCCTGCCCCAGAGACGGATCCACGAGATCATCACGGCGGGGATGGAGGAGGACGCGGCCGGCTTCCGGGACGCGCCCGCGGAACTCAGGGAACTCATCGAGTCCAGTTCCGTCCAACCGGACTGGTTCGATTCGAAGGCCGTCTATCCCGGCTGCCGGGCGTTCCACGCCGATTCGGACCTCTACGTCCAGGCGCTGGTCGGCTCGAGCATCGTCTGGGGTTTCACCACCCTCATCAGCAAGTCGTTCTTCACCACCGGGAGGCTGACGGACCACGGGGTCCGCCGGCTCCGCCAGAACATCCGCCAGCTCATCGAGATCATGATCCCGGGGGGCCTCGAGCGGCAGGGCGAGGGCTGGAAGCTGAGCGTGAGGATCCGGCTCATCCACGCCCAGGTGCGGTATCACCTCCGGAGATCCGACGAGTGGGACGAGGAGGAGGTCGGGACGCCGATCCACATCGCGCACGTCTCGCTCGCCGCCGCCAACTTCTCGGCGCGGGTGATCGAGGCGGCGAAGCGGCTCGGCGCCGAGCCGACGGCGGAGGAGAGCGAAGCCTTCGTCCAGATCTGGCGCTATTCGGCGCACCTGATGGGCGTTCCGGAATCCATCCTGTTCCGGAGCGAGGCGGAAGCGCTCGAACTCTGCCGGGTGGCCATCGCCTGCGAGCCGCGGCCGACGATCGAGGGCATCGTGATGGCGAACGCCCTGGTCAACTCCGCACCCGTCGTGATCGGCATCCGGAAGCCCACCGAGCGCCAGCATCTCGCCAACTACGTGTACCGCGTGTCCCGCGCCCTGATCGGCGACGAACTGGCGGACAAGCTCAACTACCCGCCCCAGTCCACCCGGGGCCTGCTCTTCTACCTGCGGACGAAGCGCCGCCTGGCGAGGCGGTTGCGCAGCCTGGTGCCGCGCTGGGAGGCGAAGGCGAAGGTGGACCGCTTCACCGCGCTCGTGGACAACTCGCAACTGCGCGATCCCCTGATCTCGTACCGCCTGCCCCCCAAGCTCCATTCCGACGAAACCCAGACCTGGTAGCCGTTCCGGGGGCGGCGCCCGCTTCCCCGACAGGATCTGTCGTGTGTCGGTCCTATAGTGGGAACGGTGCCCAGGCGATTCGTCCAGAGTCCGCGGGCGGCGGTGCGCATCGCGGCGGCCCGCCGGTTTCTCCAGAAGCTCGGCACGAAGCAGCCGTTCCTCGTCGTCGCGGCCGGCCGCCACGCCGCCGACCGGATGGTCCACGAAGTGGCGGAGACGGGAGGCCCTTCCGGCGCGCTCCTCGGCGCCTTCCGCTTCGGCCTGTCCGTCCTCGCCCAGCACCTCGCGCGCTCCGAACTGGCGGCGCGCCGGCTCCGGGCGCTCACCCCGGCGGCGAGGCTCGCGGCGGTCGTCCGGGTCATCCACCGGGCGCGCCGGCAGGGAGCGCTCGGACGCTTCCGCGAAGCCGCCGAGGGTCCGGGGCTCGCCGTCCGGCTCGCCGCCACGTTCGACGAACTGCGCCTGGCGGGCGTCGGCGCCGAGCGGGTAGCCGGCCGGGACGACTGCCTCGGGGCGCTCTACCACGCGTACCTCGAGACACTGACCGAGGTGGGCCTCGCCGATCGGGCGGAGACGTTCGCCGCCGCCACCCGGCGGATCGAGCGCGGCGCCGTTCCTCCGGCAGGGCTTCCCCTCCTCCTGCTGGACGTTGCGCTCTGGGGCGCGGCGGCGCGCCGTTTCGCCGGCGCCCTGAGCGGAGCCGCCCCCGAGGTATTCCTGACGCTGCCGGAGGGGGACACCGCCACCGAGCAGGCCGCGCTCGCGCTTGGAGCCGAGCCACTCCCGGCGACCGCAGGGGGCTCGGAGGACGCGCCGCCCGACGACGCGGTGGCTTCCGCACAACGCCATCTGTTCGCCACCCGGCGGCCCGACCCCGACCGGGAGCGCCACGGGCTCAGCGTGATCGCGGCGCCCGGAACCGCCGCGGAGGCGATCGAGCACGCCCGCGCGTTTCTCGCCGAGGCGGGCGAAGGCGTTCGCTTCGACCGGATGGCCGTCCTCCTCCCCGAGCCTGCCGCCCAGGCTTCGGCGTTTCAGGAAGCCTTCGAGCGCGCCGGGATCCCGGCCTTCTTCGATGCCGGCGCCCGGCGGCCACACCCGGCCGGGCGCGCCTTTCTCGTCCTCCTGGACTGCGCCCGGGAAGGGCTCTCCGCGACGCGGTTCGCGGAATACCTCTCGCTCGGCGAGACTCCGTCCGCCCGGGCGGGGCTGCCCGGGGCCGGCGCCGAGGGAGAAGCGGCGCTGGAGGTCCCGGGTTTCGTGGCGCCGCGCCGGTGGGAGCGGCTCATCCTGGACTCCGAGGTCATCGGGGGTCTCGACCGCTGGGAGAGGCGCCTCGCCCGCTTCGCGGACCGGCTGCGGCAGGATGAAGAGGCCGAGGAGGATGAGGCGAGGCGGGAGCACCTCCGGTCGCGCCAGCGCGACCTCCGGCGACTGACCGAGACCGCCCTGCCCATCCTCCGCCGGCTGGCGGCCCTCCCTTCCCCGCACGCGAGCTATTCCGAGTGGATGCGTCACCTCGAGGGACTGGCCCGCGCCGCGCTCCTCCATCCCCAGGGAGTGATCGACTGCCTGGCGGAGACGGACCCGATGCGGGACGTGAGTGAAGTCACCCTCGACGAAGTGCGGGAGAGCCTCGCCGGGCGGCTCGCCGAGGTGGTCACCCGCTCCCGGGGCAGCCGCTACGGCCGGGTCTGGGTGGGGCCCATCGACGCCGCGCGCGGGCTCGCCTTCGAAGTGGTGGCGGTCCCGGGACTCTCCGAACGGGCGTTCCCCCGCGTGCTCCGCGAAGATCCGATGCTCCTCGACCGGGAGCGCGCGGCGCTCTCTTCCGACCTGCCGGTGCGTTCCGATCTGGCCGAGCGCGAACGCCTGCGGCTGCGGATCGGAATCGGCGCGGCCACCCGCAGACTCACGCTCAGCTATTCCTCGCTGAATCTCGTCGAGGGCCGTCCCCAGGTGCCGTCGTACTACCTGGCGGAAGCGTTCCGGGCGGGTCTCGGCAAGATTCCGACGCTCGCCGAAATCCGTGCCCAGGCGGGCCGGGAGAGCAAGGTGGTTCGCGGGATTCGCGCGCCCCGCGACGCGTCGCTCGCGATCGACCGGCGCGAGTTCGATCTCGCCCAGGTCGCGGCGGCGCTCGGAAGGCCGGGGGCCCGCGCGGGGGACCCCGGGACGGCAGCGTATCTGCTGTCCGATCCGGCTCTGGCGCGGGCGCTTCGCCAGGAGTACATGCGGCAGCAGTGGAAGTGGCAGTCTCCCGACGGCTTCCTGAACCCGAACCCGGCCGCGCTGGAGGCGCTCGAACGGCACCGCCCCGGAAACCGCTCCTTCTCGGCGACCGGCCTCGAGGCGTTCGCCGCCTGCCCGTATCAGTTCTTTCTCAAGAACCTCGTCCGGCTGCGGCCGGTCGAACGTCCCGAGGCGCTGGTCCACCTGGACCCGCTCACCCGCGGGTCCCTCCTGCACGACGTGTTCTTCCACCTGGGGCGGGAATTCCGGAAGCGCGAGCTGGCCCCGCTTCGGGAAGAACGGCTCGACGAGGCGTTCGAGCTGCTGGCGGAGATCTTCCAGCGGGTGGAAGCCGAAGTACGCGAGCGGGTCGCGCCGGCGATCGAGCGCATCTGGCGAGACCAGATGGACGGGCTGCTCGGCGACCTGCGCGGTTTCCTGCAGCGGTACGCGGAAACCGGCCGCGTCCCGCTCGCGAACGAGCTCACCTTCGGCATGGGGGCGAGACAACCCGCCGACCCGGCCAGCCGGACCGAGGCGGCGGTACTTCCCGGCGGACTCCGGCTCCACGGGTCCATCGACGTGGTGGAGCGGCTCCCCGACGGAACCGTGCAGATCACGGACTACAAGACCGGACGCGCCTCGATCGAGACCACCGACACCCAGAGAATCCTGTTCGGGGGCCGGGCTCTCCAGCCGCTCCTCTACGCCCTGGCCTACGAGGCGCTGTCCGGATCGCCCGCGGCCACGGGCAGGCTCTACTACGCGACCATCCGCGGCGCCTACCTGGAGACCGTGGTGGACGCCGCGAGCGAGCACTCGCGGACGGTCTTCGAGTCGTTCGTCGGCGGACTCGACCGGGCGGTCCAGGACGGGCGTTTCCCGGCCCTGCCCAACCCCGGAGTCACCTACCGGGTGTGCGACTACTGCGACTACCTCCCGGTCTGCGGACCGCGGCCCGCGGGATACGCGCGAACCAAGGCCCGGGCCGGGTTCGCCGCCGCCCTCGACGACGTCGTCGGAGTCCGGAGCCTCCCGTGAGCGCCCTTCCGGACGCCGCGGCCCGGGACCGCATCCGACGGGACCACGACACCACGCTGATCGTGGAGGCGGCGGCCGGCACCGGAAAGACCACGTCGGTTGTGGACCGGGTGGTCGAGATGGTGGCCGCGGGCACCGCCAGGATCGGACAGATCGCGGCGATCACCTTCACGGAGAAAGCCGCCGGTGAACTGCGGCTCAGAATCCGCCAGGGCCTCGAGTCCCGGATCGACGGCGCGGCGGCCGGCCCGGAGGGGGTGGCGGCGGGGCCGCGCCTCGAAGCGGCGCTCTCCCAGATCGAGGAGGCGTCCATCGGGACCATCCATGCCTTTTGCGCCACCATCCTGCGAGAGCGCCCCATCGAGGCCGGGGTGGACCCCGACTTCCGGATCCTGACGGACGCCGAGCAGCGGGCCTTCTTCGACCGGGTCTTCCGCCGTTTCGTCGACCGGCAGCTCGAGGACCCGGGACCGGGTATCGGCCGCCTGCTGCGCCGCAGCCGGAACCCGATGGTGAGCCCGCTCGACGTCCTCCACCAGGCCGGCCTGCGGCTCCTCGACTACCGGTCCCTCGACGCACCCTGGAAACGGCGCGCCTGGGATGCGGAGACCGCGATCGTGGAACTGGTGGAACAACCCGGCGGCGAGGAGGGTGAACCGGTCCCTTCGCTCTTCATGCTCGAGGAGCTCTACCGGTCCCTCCCTAAGGACCGGCCGGGGGCGAGGCCCAACTGGCTGATCCGATCCCTCGCCGCCGCCGCGGATCTCGCCCGGGAGGTCCGGGCGCGGGAAGCCGGCTCCGGACGAGATCTGGATTGGCTCGAGCAGGCGCTCGCGGAGCTCCGGGTCCCGGCCTATGGCGGGCGCACGCCGTCCGGCTTCCCCCATACCCGCAAGTGGCGAGACGCCTTCCGGACCCGGCTCGCCGCGTTCCAGCGGCAGAGCAATGCGGACCTCGCCGCCCTCCTGCGGGAGGACCTGCGCGGGTTGGTAGGCGACTACGAGAGCGCAAAGGCGAAAGCGGGCCGGCTCGACTTCGACGACCTGCTGCTGCGGACGCGCAGCCTGCTGCGGGACCACCCGGAGGTCCGCCGGGAACTCGCCGGGCGATTCCGCCACCTCGTGGTGGACGAATACCAGGACACCGACCCGATGCAGACGGAGATCGTCCTGCTGCTGACCGCCGAGGAACCGCCGGACGGCGACTGGGGCGAGGCCGTCCCGAGCCCCGGGCGGCTCTGCCTGGTCGGGGATCCCAAGCAGTCCATCTACCGATTCCGGCGCGCCGACGTGGGCCACTACCTGCGCGTCAAGAAGCGCCTGCTCGCCGGCGGCGCCGCCGAGGTTCGGCTGACCACGAACTTCCGTTCGGTTCCCGCCATCTGCGACTTCGTGAACCAGGTCCTCGAACCGGCGTTCGAAGCGGGCCCGGGGTTGGGAGGCCTCGCGCGGCAGGTGGACTACGTGCCGCTCCACGCGTTCCGGGAGCCGGCCGAGGGACCAGCGCTCGCCGCCATCCCGCTGCCGCACACCCCCTACCTGCGGCATTTCGAGGAGCACGAGCCCCAGGCGGTCGCGGAGTTCGTCCGCGGGCTTCTCGACAGCGGCTTCGAGGTATCGGCGGCGGACGGGCGTCCCTCGCGGCGGGTGGAACCGAGCGACATCTGCCTGCTCTTCCGGCGTTTCCGGAACTACGGGCGGCTCGTGCCCCAACCCTACGCCGATGCCCTTCAGGACCTCGGCATCCCGCACTCGCTGGCGGCGGTGCAGACCTACATCAGCAGCGCGGAGTTGTCGTTCCTGCGGGCGGCCCTCACCGCCGTCGAGTTTCCCGAGGACGAACTGAGCGTCTACGCGACCCTCCGAGGTCCGTTGTTCGCGATCCCGGACCAGGACCTCTTCCTCTTCCGGGAACGGCATCCGGAGATCCGGCTGAGGCCCGCCCGAGCCCGGTCCCTCGAGCTGGACGGCGACGACGCCAGCGGAGCCCGGGCGGTGGACCGGCCGATCCGGGACGGGCTCGCCTTCCTCTACGACCTCCACCGCCGCCGTACCCACCAGCCGATCGCGGTAACGCTCCAGCAGCTTGTCGGAAGGCACCGCGCGGAGACCGGATTCGCGTTCTGGAACTCCCCGGACCAGGTGCTCTCGAACCTCCGCCGGCTCGGCGAGGCGGCGCGCGCCTTCGAGGCGCGCGGAGGCCTTTCCTTCCGCGGGTTCGTGGAGCAACTGGCGTCGGAAGCGGAAAACCCGGACGCGGGATCGGCGCACGCCATCGACGAGGACGTGCGCGGCGTGCGGATCATGACCACCCATTCCGCCAAGGGACTCGAGTTCCCGGTGGTTGTCCTCTGCGACGGGGCCGCGCCCCGGCGCGGACGGGCGGGCCGCATCGTGAACGCGGCGGAGCGGCTCCACGCGTGCGATCTGGGCGCCGGCATCGTTCCCTGGGACCTCATCGAGGGGACCCCGGCCGAGGAGGCGGAGGACCTCGCGGAGCTCGACCGGCTCCTGTACGTCGCGATGACGCGGGCCCGGGATCTGCTGGCGGCGCCGGTGTCCGAGGGAGATTCCCCCGAGGAAAGCCTGCTCGCCCCGGTTGCGGCGGGCCTCAGACCGCTGCTGCGACGCGGCGCCGTCACCCCCCGGACCCGCGAGTCGGGGCGGTCGGGCGGAGCGGGGGGGCGGCGGGGAACCGCACCGCTATGGGACCTGCTCAGGGCGGATGCAGCCGGCGGCGCGCTCGGCGACGGGAAGGCGGCCGAAGCCGCCTTCCTCGCCCGGCGGCGGGGAGCCATCGATGCCGGGCGGGTCCCGACCCGCCGGGCAATGCCGGCCACGACGTTCGCCGCGCTGGAATCCTCCGGCGACCCGGTGGACCTCCTCGAGGTGGACGTCGAGAGACCGGATGCCGAAGGACTGCCGCGGGACGCGGAGCGCCCTGCCGGGGCGGCGTTCGGGGAGCTGGTCCACCGGGTTCTCGAGCAGATTCCTCTCGACGCCGAAGAGGCGGAGGTCGAAACGGAAACCGCCCGCGCCGTCCGCGAACTGGAGCTCGAGGACGAGCTCGGCCCCGCCGCGGCGAAGGCGGTGACCGCCGCACTCGGGCACCCGCTCCTGACCGAGGCGCGCAAAGCCGCAGAACAGGGCGTGTGCTACCGGGAGCTGCCCCTCCTCCACCTGGAGCCGGCCGACGGCTTGGAACGCCGGTCTCCAGACCGGCACCGCGGCCCTCCGGGCCGCGAAACCGCACTGCACCCAGAGCCGGATACCGCGTCGACGCTGGAGGTCGAGTCCTTCGCCGACCCCGAAGACGCCGCCGTTCCCGGCGGATCCGGCCCGACCCTGGTGGAGGGAGTCGCCGATCTGGTTTTCCAACCGGACGCCAGCGGCGCGTGGACGGTCCTCGACTTCAAGACGGACTCCCGGCCACCCGAGGACCCCGGGTTCCAGGCCAGCCAGGCCCGCTACCGCCGGCAGGTCGCTCTCTACGCCCGGGCGGTGGAGCGCGCCACCGGCCAACCCGCCAGGGGCGTCCTGCTCTACGTGTAAAGGGAACGCCGGTCTTCAGGCCGGCACCCGCTCCGCGGAAGCGCAGCGGAACCGCGTACCGCTCATCCCTCCACATGTCGCCCACGGCTTGGAACGCCGGTCTCCAGACCGGCACCGCGGCGCTCCGCGCCGCGCACGGTGAAGCCCACCGAGCCTCGCGACGGCAACGGCCGGGGAACGCCGACCCTCAGAGCGGATCGAACCGTCCGTCCACCGCCGTAGACCGGCACCGCGGCGCTCCGCGCCGCGCACGGTGCAGCCCACCGAGCCTCGCGACGGCAACGGCCGGGGAACGCCGACCCTCAGAGCGGATCGAACCGTCCGTCCACCGCCGTCCACCCGCCGTCTGCGAAGAGCACCGAACCGGTGACGTAGCTCGCCGCCGGCGACAGGAGGAACACCGTCGGCGCGGCCATCTCTTCCGCGGTCGCCCAGCGCCCGAGCAGGGTCTTGTCGGTGTACGCCTGCTTCCAGTCGGGCCGCTTCTCGATCTGCGCGGTCAGCGGGGTCTCGACCACTCCCGGGGCGAGGGCGTTGACCCGGACCCCCGAAGCGGCCCACTCAGCCGCCGCGGTGCGGGCGAGCTGCACGATGCCCGCCTTGGTGGCCGCATACACCCCCTGCCCCGCCTCCACCACCTGGGAGCGGATCGAGGAAAGCAGCACGACGCTGCCGCCGCCGGAACGCGCGAGACTGGCCGCCCCGTGGCGGAGGGCGTGGAAAGTCCCCTTCAGGTTCAGCGAGACGACGCGCTCGAACTCTTCCTCGTTCGTGTCGGCGAGGCGCTTCCGGACATTCACGCCCGGAGTGGAGACGAGTCCCCGCGGCTGGAATCCCTCCGACTCGAGGCCCAGGAACAGGGTCTCGACCGATTCCCCGGAGCGGATGTCCACCGGACGGGCGACGGCGGTCCCTCCCTCCAAGGCGATGGAGTTGACCAATCGCGCCGCGGCGGCTTCGTCCCGGTCGGCGACGACAATCCGGGCGCCGGAGCCGGCTGCCAGCACGGCGCTCGCTTCACCGATCCCGGAGGCGCCGCCGATCACGACGACGTCCATCCCGGCGAGCGAGAAGGGGGAGGTGGTGTTCACGGCGCGCGGATTATGGCCCGCGGCGGCGAGGCGTGGGGACCGGCGGCGCGCCGTCCGGAAATGGGTAGGTTGCGTCGTGCGCGGTGCGGAGCACCGCGGTGCCGGTCTGGAGACCGGCGTTCCAAGCCGAGGGCGCCATTCCTCAGTCCACGTCGGGAAAGGACCGCCGCCGGAAGAAGACCTGCCACGCCAGGTTGCGGAACGGCGGAAAGCGGAGCGCCCCGCAGACGAGTTCCATCGCCGCCCGGCTCCGGACCCCGGCGAGGAGCGCCCGCATCCAGCGGCGGGACCAGAAACGGGCCCGCAGGTTCGCGCCGGAATACGTCGCCAGCACCCCCGGGTCGCCGGTCTCGAAGCGCCGCACGATGACCGCGGCAGCCTGCCGGGAGAGCCGCAGACAGGCATCGAAGCCACCCGCGGTGAGCGGCGAGACCGCGCCGGCGGCGTCGCCGACGAGCAGTCCCGCGTCCGTGCCGATGCGCCGCAGCACGCCGTTCACGGGAATCCGGCCGCCGCGTTGTTCGAGGAGGCGGCCCTCAGCGAGCGCGAAATGGCCGTCGAGACTGGCGGTGAACTCCGCGAGCGCGGTCTGGGGGTGGAACCGGTCCGGATAGCCGCCCACTCCCACGTGGGTCTCCTCGCCGTCCTGAACCACCCAGGCCAGGTATCCGGGCGCGATGCGGGGGTCCAGAAAGCAGTGAAGCGCCGCCCCCTCCGCGAGCGGCACCCCGCTGTGCACCGACTCCAGACCCACGATCCACTCGGTGTTGGAGTCGAGGCCCAGGTCGCAGGCCACCCGGGAGTTCGCGCCGTCGGCGCCCACCAGGAGACGGGTCTCGAGGCTCAGGGACCGGCCCTCGCGTTCCACCTCGGCCACGAGTCCCCGCGCGGTCCGGCGGGCGCCGCAATAGCGGGCGCCGGAGACGAAGCGCACCCCCGACTCGAGGCAACGGCCGAGCAGTTCGCGGTAGAGCGGCGCCATCCGGCCCACCCGGAACTCGTCGCGGCGGCTCGCGAGCGACAGGGCGCGCCGCGCCGGCGAATAGAGCACGGCCCGGCGGACCGGCGGACCCAGGCAGGACGGGGGCAGCGGGAAGTCCTCGAGCGACTTGCGGACGAAGATCCCGGTGGTGTGCACCCGCTCTCCGACGTCCTCCTTCCGGTCCAGCAGCACCACGCCGAGCCCCGCCTCGGCCACCAGCCGCGCGCACTGCAGCCCGGCGAGCCCGGCCCCGACGACCACCACGTCCGCGGACTCCGGTTTTCGGCCGGAGCCGTCGGAAACCAAGCGGCGGCGCCTCCGGTCAGCGCCGGGCGGTCCGCAGGTGGAGGAAAACCACCACGGCCGACGCCGCGATCCCGAGCAGGGGCGGCGGCAGGACGCCGTCCCCCGGCGCCAGCCCGAACACGAGCACTCCGACGGCCGCGCCGCTCAGGATGGCGCGCGCCGGAGGCCGCGCGCGATGAAGGCCGACGACCACCGGCACGAAGAGCGAAACCCCCAGCACCGAATAGAAGACGGTCAGCGACGCGATCACGCTCTGGGCGAGGATCGCGATGACGACGCCCGCGAGTCCGGAGACCACCGCGGCGCCGCGCGCCACCCGCAGGACGGCGCGGTCGTCGGCGTCCGGCCGCAGGAACCGATGAAAGACATCGCGTGACAACGACGTCGAGAGCATGAACAGCACCGCGTCCGCGCTCGACACCTCGGCGGAGAACAGGGCCGCGACCCCGAAGCACCCGAGCCACAGGGGAAGCGAGTCGATCAGCAGCGCCGGGAGGGCGGCGTCGGGGTTGGCGAGCCCGGGATGGAGGACCGCGGCCGCCGCTCCGAGAAGCGGCGGAACCGCCGCGAAGGCGAGCAGCGCGATGCCGGCGGCGGTGAGACCGCGCCGGACGGCGCGCTCGTCCCGGGCTCCGAAAAGCTTCTGCAGGATGCCCGGGGAAACGAGGAAGGCCGGGATCAGCAACGCGGTGTAGCCGAACGCGAGCGAGGCGTTGCCGAAGACATCCAGCGCGTCCTCCCCGAGGCTCCCCCGGAGGCCCCCGCCCGCTCCGGCGGCGGCCAGCGCGTAGGGCACCGCGAGTCCGAGGCCGGCCAGCAGCACGCCGAGCTGCACGAAGTTGACCGAAGCCGCGCTCTGGAGACCGCCGACCGCGAAGTACGCGGTCATCACCACCGCGGCGGCCAGGATCGCCGCCGGCAGCGGAATCCCCGCGGCGCCCTCGATGAGCACTCCGGCGGCGAGCAACTGGGCGGCGAGGACGAAGAGGGTGGCGACCAGCAGGAGGCCGGTGAGGGCGACCCGCACCCCCGCGCCGTAGCGCAGCTCGAGGAAATCGCCCACCGTCCGGAGGCGGGCTTCGGACGCCACCCGCCACATCCGGGGACCCAGCCAGCAGGCCAGCAGCAGGGTTCCGAGACCCGCCGCTCCGACCCACCAGAAGGCGGCCAGCCCGTGTTCGTAACCGAGCGCCGCCGCGCCGATGGTGGAGCCGGCGCCGATGTTCGCGGCCAGCACGGTCGCGAAGATCAGCCGGGCCGGAAGGCGGCGGCCGGCCACGAAGAACCCCTCGGCGGAGCGTGCTTTTCGGGACACGTACCAGCCGACCGCAATCAGCAGGCCCGAGTACGCCGCGAGGACGAGGAGGTGCGGGGACACGCCCGGCTACCGGTCCGGCGGCGCCGGAAGGTCCCCCGCCGCCGGCAGTCCGGGAAGCGACTCCGCCGAGCGGACCGCATCCAGGACCGCCCGCGCCACCGCCTCGGCGGCGAGGGCTCCGACCCGGCCCACCCGCACCTCCGGTCCACGCCCGGTGGAGAGCGCGAACAGCGTGTCGCCGTCGGAGGGGGTGTGCACCGGATAGATGGTGCGCGCCAGTCCGTCGTGCGCCATCTCGGCGACCTTGTTGGCTTCCGCCTTGGTGAGCGGGGCGTTCACCGCGACCAGTCCGATGGTGGTGTTGGCTCCGGGGACCGGACCGGCGCTTCCCGCCTCGGGACCGGCGAGCGATTCGAGCAGCAGCCGGCGCGCGTCCGCGAGGTTTCCCGCGTCGTCGCGAACCCCGGCGACCACCGTCCCGTCCGCGGGATCCACCACGTCGCCCACCGCGTTCACCGCGATGAGCGCCGCCACCACGAGGCCGTCCGGAAAGCGCAGCGAGGCCGAGCCGACTCCGCCCTTCATCGCCCGGCCCAGGCCGCGGCTCTTCCCCACGGTGGCTCCGGCCCCGGCGCCCGCGTTCCCGCGCCGCACCGGGTCGGAACCCGCCGCGGCGGCGGCACGGTAGCCGCAGTCGGCGCCCGGACGGACCGCCCCCGGCCCCTGCACTCCGAGGTCGAAGAGGATCGCGGCCGGGACGATCGGCACCCGGAAGGGGCCCACCGGATAGCCGATGCCGGCCTCCTCGAGGAAACGCACCGTCCCGTCGGCGGCCGCGAGGCCGAACGCGCTGCCCCCGGACAGGACCACGGCGTGGACGCGCTCCACGGTGTTCTCGGGATCGAGCAGATCGGTCTCGCGGGTCCCGGGAGCGGAACCCCGGACGTCCACCCCGGCCACCGCGCCCTCCCGGGCCAGGACCACGGTGCAGCCGGTGGGGAGGCCCTCCAGCTCGTGGTGGCCCACCTCGATGCCGGCAACCGCGACGAGTCCGGGATCGGGGACCGGGGGGATGACCTGCCGGCGCCCGGAATCCTCCGCGTTTCCGCCAGGCGGGACGACGGTCCCGGAAGCGAGGAGCAGCACGGGCGCCAGGGCTCGCCGAAGGGACAGAACGGCCTTGATTCTATGCGGCGCGAGCCCGAAGGAAGGGGCCCGCGCCGGCAGTTCGCTCAGCGCCGGGAGGCGTTCGGCCTCCCGCGCGTCGATTCCGGCCTAGGGGTCCCCGGATCCGTGGGGTCCGTAGCAGATGACCCTGGGATGGTGATCTGCATCCCGGCAGCGTCGGCGGCCACCGCGCGGCAGCGCCCGCGGCAACCGGGCCTGCGGTGGCCTCCGGCGGGAGCTACCGAGGTGGCAGGACTCGGCGATCTTCGCGGCGCCGAGGCCCTCCGCGACCACCGATCGGGGAAGGCGGGTGAGCGCCGCCAGGACCGGCGCGGTCAGGACGTCCAGCAGGCAGGCATCGGCGGATTCCGCGCCCGGCCTCTTCCTTCGGCGTGTTTTGATTTCCATATTTCCAATATTATCGAAATATAGAGTTCGACGCAAGGACACCCCACCAATCGGCCGATCGCGGCCGGGACTTCCGTCTCCTTCGGCGGCTGGTGACTCTCTAGACCCTGCTCACCACCGGGAGCGGCCAACCCGCTCCCGGACCGACGTCATTTTCCACCCCAAGCGGAGCCCGTCGCAAAGTGTTCCGTGCGCCCCTCCGGAGCCCGACCGGCGGCGCCGTTCGGAGTCTCGTGGTCGCAGTCGTGGTCGGCGCAGCAGTGTTCCGTCAGATAGTCGAGCAGATCCCGAATCGCCTGCAGGTTCACGGTGTAGATCTGGGATCGGCCATGGCGGCAGCACCGGAGGAGCCCGCCCTTCTTGAGCTCCTTCAGATGGAACGAGCAGGTCGGCGCCGGCAACTGACAGTGCCTGGCGATCGCTCCGGCGGCGAGTCCATCCGGCCCGCTCTGTACCAGCAGCCGGAAGATGTCGAGCCGGCTCTCCTGGGAGAGGGCGCAGAGCATCTCCAGCGCCTCGGCGGTCGACTGGGCGCCTCTCGTTTCCATATTTCCAATAGTATCGAAAACAGAACCGGAAGTCAACCCTGGCCGGCGAGCGTCCTCGTTGCCGGGCGCGGCCTGCCCGCCCGCGCGGCTCCCGCTCTCATCCAAGGGGCCCGTCCTCCGCGGCCGCCGGAATCCCGTGGCTGCACGCTTCTTCGGAGCAGCAGTGTTCCGTCAGGTACCCGAGCAGCGCCCGGATCGCCCGGAAGTTGGCCGTGTAGACCTGGGATCTGCCATGGCGGCAGCAGCGCACCAGTCCGCCCTTCTCGAGTTCCCTGAGGTGGAACGAGCAGGCCGGCGCCGGCGCCTTGCAGTGCCCGGCGCTCCCCGCCGCGAGTCCATCCGGACCGCCCTGCGCCAACAGGCGGAAGACATCGAGACGACTCTCCCGGGAGAGCGCGCACCGCGACTCCAGCGCGCCGGCAGCGGAGTCGGTGGCTCTTGTTTCCATATTTCCAATATTATCGAAATAGGAGCGACCCGTCAAGTCCGGACGACGGCCAGCCGCCGCCACGGGGCGGTATCCTCGGTTCCAATGCCGCTCCGTCCGGTCGCCGCCGGCCTCGAGGCGCGGATCCTTCGCGAGGCGGAGGCGGCCCGCGCCGAGATCGCCGCCTTCTGCGGGGAGCTGATCCGGATCCCGACCGTGAATCCCCCGGGCGAGAACTATCGTGAATGCGCCGCCCTGCTCGGGAGCCGGCTCGCCGGCGCCGGTTTCGAGGTGGTCTTCGATGATCCACCGGCGGAGGCCTGTCCACCCGGTTCCGCCGCCTGGCCCCGGCGGAACGTCATCGGGCGGCTGCGGAGTCCGCGCGGGGAAGGCGGCCGCCGGCTCCATCTGAACGGGCACCTCGACGTCGTCCCGGCGGGCTCCGGCTGGACCACCGACCCGTTCTCGGGAGAGGTTCGGGACGGGGCCGTCTGGGGCCGCGGAGCGAGCGACATGAAGGGCGGCGTCGCGGCGGCGTTCTTCGCGGCGGTGGTCCTCCAGCGGGCGGGCGCCCGGCTTGCCGGCACCCTGGAGATCTCGGGGACCGCGGACGAGGAGACCGGGGGACAGGCCGGCGTCGCGTGGCTGGCGGAGTCCGGACAGATCGCCCGCGACACGAACGCCGTGATCATTCCGGAACCTTTCGGCTCCCGCCGGGTGTGCGTGGGACACCGCGGCGTCTACTGGTTCCGGGTCGTCGCCGAAGGCGAGGTCGCCCACGGCAGCATGCCGTTCCTGGGCCGAAACGCCATTACCGACCTCGCTCCGCTTCTCGAGGAGATCCGGAGCGAATGGGTCCCGGAGCTGGCCGCCCGGCGCACCGCGCTCCCGGTGGTTCCGGAGGGGGCGCGCGTGGCGACGGTCAACGTGAACAGCATCCGGGGCGGACAGGCGGGCGCGGGAACCGAGAGCCCCCAGGTTCCCGACCGCGCCGAACTGGTGGTGGACCGCCGGTTCCTGCCCGAGGAGGGGCTCGAAGCGGTGCGGGAAGAGGTGGCTCGCCGGGTTGCGGCGTGCGCCGGCCGCGAGGCCGGCCGCCGCTACCGCATCGAGGAGCTGCTCACGGTCGAACCGGTGCGGACGCCGGCCGGATCACTCGCCACCGAGGCGGTGCGATACGGGGTGCGGGGCGCGCTCGGCGCCGAGGTCGAGGAGGTGGCGAGCCCCGGCACCTACGACCACAAGCACGTGACCCGGATCGCCGGGATACCGGACTGCGTGGCTTACGGGCCGGGAATCCTGGAACTGGCCCACCGCCCGGACGAGCACTGCCCGGTCGAGGAGCTGGTGCGGTCCACCGGAGCGCTGGCGCTGGCCGCGGCGGCGGCGCTGGGAACCGAGTGATGGACGGCTCCGGCGCCCTGGTGATCGTCGGGATCGCCGCCTTCCTGCTGCCGCCGGTGGCCTCCTGGCTGCGCGCCCCCGCGGTGGTCGTCGAGATTCTCTTCGGGGTCCTCGTCGGCCCGGTCCTCGGACTGGTGCACGGCACGGAATTGCTGGATCAGATCGGGACGCTCGGGCTCCTGATGCTGATGTTCCTCGCCGGTTTCGAGATCGACTTCCGGGCGCTGCGGCGGGGCGGCGCGGGACCCATCGGGCAGGCGCTCGTGGTCTTCGCCGGCACCTTCGCGCTCTCCTTCCTGGCCACGGTGTGGCTGGAGCTGCCGGTCTTTTACGCTCCGCTCCTCGCCACCACCTCCGCCGCCCTCGTGCTGCCGAGCCTGAGGAGCGCCGGGATCACCACCGAGAGCCTCGGGCAGGCGATCCTGGTGTCCGCGGTGATCGCCGACCTGGTGACCCTGCTGCTGGTGGCCGAGATCACCATCTGGGCGCGGGACGGCTGGGGGATCGAGCTGATCAACGGGCCGCTGCTGCTGGTGGCGGTCGTGGTGGTGCTCCGGGTGATGAAGCTGGTGCTCTGGTGGCACCCGCTCCGCGTGTCCCGGCTGTTCCGCAAGGACGATCCCGACGAGATGGGGATCCGCGGGGCGCTCGCCCTGCTGCTCATCTTCGTGGGGCTCTCGACCGTGCTCGACGTGGAGCCGATCCTGGCGGCCTTCCTGGCCGGAGGCGTCTTCGCGCTGCTCTTCCAGCCGCCGGAAGGCCTCCGCCACCAGCTCTCCGGGATCTCCTGGGGCTTCCTGATCCCCATCTTCTTCATCAACGTCGGCCTTCGCTTCGAGGTGGCGGCCCTCCTGAATCCGGAAGCGCTGGCGCGCGCCGGGGTCATCATCGGCGTGGCGTTCCTCGTCAAGTTCCTGCCGTCCCTGCTCTTCGTCTTCTGGGGTTTCTCGCTCCGGGCCGCCGCGGCGACCGGGTTCCTGCTGTCGGCCCGGCTGAGCCTGGTGATCGCCGTCGCCACCGTGGGCCTCGAACTCGGGCTTCTCGACGAGACGGACCGGGCGATCGCGGTGATGATCGCCGCGGTCACCTCGCTCATCTGCCCGGTTCTGTTCCGCTCGGTCATCACCCACGGCAGCGCCCGGCAGCCCGGGGACCTCGCCTCCGCGTCGCCTCCGGGAACCCGTTAGACTCGCTGAACCGGAGGCGCCCGCCATGACGAAGTCCCTCTCGAATGCCGTTACCCGGCGCTCGTTCCTGCGCACCACGGCCGCCGTTCCGGCCGTCTTCCCGGCCCTCCGGGCCGCCGCCGCCGACGACGAGGCGCTGTTCCGGCTGGTGCGCTGGGAGTTCCCTTTCGAAGAGGACAAGGTGCCGATGAACGCGGCGAACCTCTGTCCCTCGCCGCGGTCGGTGGCGGACCGGGTGAGCGAGCTGACCCGGGACATCGACCACGACTGCTCGTTCCAGAACCGGGGGAAGTTCGGGGACCTGCGGGAGTCGGCGCGGGAGAAGGTCGCGGCGCAGCTCGGAGTCACGGGCGACGAGCTGGCGCTCGTCCGCAACACCAGCGAGGCGAACAACATCGTGAACGCCGGCGTGGTGCTCGGGAACGGCGACGAGGTCGTCCTCTGGGACCAGAACCATCCGACGAACAACGTCGCGTGGGATGTCCGCGCGGCCCGCTACGGCTTCACGGTCCGGCGGGTGTCGGTTCCGAAGGCGCCGGCGGGAGCGGACGATCTGGCCGCCCCCTTCATCGAAGCCCTGGGCGCGAACACGAAGCTGATCGCGATTACCCACGTCTCGAACGTCTCCGGCATTCACCTCCCGGTGCGCCGGATCGCGGACGCCGCGCACGAACGCGGCATCCACGTCCACGTGGACGGCGCCCAGAGCTTCGGCGGGCTGTCGGTGGACGTTCCCGCGATCGGCGCCGACACCTTCACGAGCAGTTCCCACAAGTGGTATTGCGGACCCAAGGAGTGCGGAGTGCTGGTGGTCCGGTCGGAGTTGATCCCGCGCCTCTGGCCCTCGGAGGTGGCGCCGGGCTGGGGCGGCGACGCCGACCCGGACCCGAGGGGCGCCCGGAAGTTCGAGTCCATGGGGCAGCGCGACGACGCCTGCCTCGCGGCCATGGGCACCACCGCCGAGTTCCACGGCGAGATCGGCCCCGAGCGGGTCGAGAAGCGGATGTACGACCTGGCGGGCCGCCTCAAGAAGGGCCTCCGTGAAGCGGGCATCCCGCTGGTGACCCCGGTGGACGACGCTCTCTCGGCGGGCGTCGTCATCGTCGAGGTGCCGGCCGAGTCCCGGCGCGAGGTGTTCTCCCGGATGTACGACGAGCACGGCATCGCCGGTTCCACCTCCGGCGGGTTCCGGCTGTCACCGCACCTCTACAACACCGCGGAGCACGTCGAGCGGGCGCTGGCGGGCCTCAAGGCGCTGCGTCCCCTGATCGTCGCGTAGGGGAGCGCCGGCTCGGAGCGCCGGCCTCCGGCCGGCATCGCGGCGCCGCCCAGCCGTCGTCGGGCTAACGCGGGGCTCCAACCACCTCGCGCGCGGTGATGTAGAGGTGCAGATTCGGAATCCGGATCGGCTCCGCCAGCTTGAGACGCCAACGGATCGCCCCGCTCACCCCATCCGGGGGCAGGACCCCCTCGCTGCCGAGCACTTCGTCGTAGCGGAAGACCGCGCCCTCCTCGGCCAGCCCGTTGTCCGCGTTGAGCACCTCCGGAGCCAGCTCGGAGAACACGTCTCCCATGCCGCTCCCGAACCTGCGGATCTCCACCTCGATCGGTCCCGCGAGAGCCGTCGCGGACACATTCCGCAGCCGGATCCAGAGTTTGGCCACCCCGGTTTCGGCGTCGTAGCTTCCGGGGTCGTGCACCAGCTCGACCCGCCCGGTGACGTCCAGCGGCTCGCCGGCGTCCGGCGGCGGCGCGGGCGGCCCGTCCTCGATCCGCACCTCCGCGGTGTATACCTGATAGGTCCCCGACCGCGCGTCGGCCCACACCGGGTGGAAGCGCCCGCCGGCCGAGGTGGTGAGGCCCATGTAGTCGCCGCCGTTCACCCAGCGCGAAGCCGCCGAGATCATGGCGAGCCGCAGTTCTCCCTCCGTTCCGCTGAAGGTGATCGGCGCGGGCACGAGGTTGCCGGACCCCAGGGGCTCGGAGAGCGCTCCCGAAACCCGGTGCGGTTCGGTGAAGGTCTCGCCGCCGTCGAAGGAGGCCGCGAAGTACTGGTGGAAGGCGAACCGCGACGGCGCCTGGCGCGTGTCGTACCAACTCACTCCCAGCACACCGTCCCCGCTGACCGCGACGGCGGGCTGGAACTGCTGGTTTTCCGGGGATTCAGGCAGCGCCACCGGCCGGGGATCGCTCCAGGTGGAGCCCCGGTCGTCCGTCCAGGAGATCACGATGTGCGGGAGCCCCTCTGAATAACTCGGCCAGACGGCGTAGGCGCGGTCCCGGAAGCGCTCGCTGCGATCCACCGCGAGCATGGTCCAGGAGCCGCCCCGGAAACGCTCCGTCCCCTCCCTCGCCTCGCGCACTTCGTCGCCCGTCAGCTTCACGGGGCCGGGTTTCGGCTCGGAGAAGGTCACGCCGCCGTCGGTCGAAACCACCGTCCAGATGCGCGATTCGGTCCAGTTCGCGGTCTGCTCGGGGTTCGAGGGGAAGTCCGCGAAGGGAACCACGATCGTCCCGTCGTGGAGCACCAGCAGCGGGTCCACGTTGAGCCCCCGCTCGCCGGCGCCGTCCAGGAACTTCACCGGGCCGATCCAGCTCCTGCCGTCGTCCTCCGAGCGGAAGACCCCGAGGTTGTATTCGCGGCCGTAGAGGACGCTCATGTAGAGCCGCCCGGCGAAGGGGCCCGCCGACGGGTCCGCCGCCAGCATGGGGTGGTCGTAGGAGGCGCCGAGGTCGAAGGGGGCGGACCAGGTCCGTCCCCCGTCCTCGGACCGGTAGGCGTGCAGGAACGCCCGGGTGCGCCCGGTCTCGTCCACCCGCGTCGCGAGAGTGGCGAAGATCGCGGTGCCCGCCGCGGTGAAGGCCACCTGGGGATCGCCCCCGCCCGTTTCCTTCTGCTCGGCAAAGACGATGTCCTCCCACTGCACGCCGCCGTCGAAGCTCACGTAGGCCTTGGTGGCGGCGCCGCCGTCGGGGCGGGTGAAGGTGATCGCGCCGGCCAGCAGGTTGCGCGGATTCCGCGGGTTGGCCGCCGCCATGACCTCGACGTGGGGCCGGTCGCCATCCCGGCTGACGAGGTAGTCCGGACCCACCACGATCCGGCGCTCCTGGCCGGCGTCAGCGCCCGCTGCCAGCAGGGCTGCGGCGATCAGGAACGGGGCGTTGGTCCGACGAGGCATGTCCGGACTGTTACATGGCGGACGCGCGCGCCGCCACCGCCCGCAGCATCCGCCGGAAGATCAGCCAGTGGACCGGGTAGAGCCCGTACCAGTAGACGAGCCCACCGAGCCCCAGCGGATCGAAGACCGCCGTCTGGGTGATCCGGCTGCCGCCGTCGGCCGGGTCCACCTCGAACTGGAGCCACGCGCGGCCCGGCACCTTCATCTCGGCGCACAGCCGGAGAAGCCGGTTCTCCTCCCACGCCTCCACCCGCCAGAAGTCGAGAGGGTCCCCTGGCCTGAGGTCCACCGGATGCCGGCGGCCCCGCCGCATCCCGACGCCGCCCACCAGGAGATCAAGGAAACCCCGCAGGTACCAGAGCCAGGTCGCGAAGTACCACCCCTGGCGGCCGCCGATCCGCTGGATCGGCGCGAACGCCCGCTCGGGCCCGGCCGGCACCTCGACCTGCTGCCGGTCCACCAGCCGGGAGCCGAAACGCCGGCTGCCCCACGCGGAGGCCCTGCCCCCCGAAGAGACCGCATCGCTCCAGCGCGTGGCCGCCATCTCGCGGTCTTCCGCCTGGAGGGCGCGCGCGATGGCCTCCCGGACGGTCAGGGGACGGACCGGGAAGGTCCTCAGGGCCGTGCTGCCGTGGACGACGGTTTCGTTCCGCAGGCTCCCGATGAGCTTCTTGCCGACCCGGGCGTAGAGCGGGGTCACGAGGCCCAGCCACAGGCTCGAGAGACGGGTCGTCAGGAACGGCACCGGAACCATAAGGCGGCGCACTCCGATCTGCCGCGCGTACTCGTGCATGAGCCCGCCGTAGCTCACCCGGTCGGGACCGCCGATCTCGAAGACGGCGCTTTCCTCGCCCTCGAACTCCAGGCCGCCGACGAGATAGGCGATCACGTCGTCGATCGCGATCGGCTGGGTGGGTGTCCGCACCCAGCCCGGGGTGACCATCACCGGCAGCTTGTTCACGAGCGCCCGGATCATCTCGAACGACAGCGAGCCGGAGCCGATCACGATGGAGGCCCGGAACTCCACCACCTGGGGACCCTCCGCCGCCAAGATGCCGCCGACCTCCTGGCGGCTCTGCAGGTGCGGCGAGAGTTCGCGCCCGCCGAGGCCGCCGAGGTAGATGACCCGCCGGACCCCCTGCTCCCGCGCGGCGCGGGCGAAGTTCCCGGCGCCGGCCCGGTCCTGCTCCTCGAAGTCGCCGGACGCTCCCATCGAGTGCACGAGGTAGTAGGCGGTGTGGACGCCGTCCAGCGCAGCCCTCAACGAGTCGGGGTCCAGGACGTCGCCGCCGACGATCCCGGTCGCCGGAGTGAAGCGGTTCAGAAGGAACTCCGGGCGGCGGGCCAGACAGCGGACCCGGTAGCCGCGCGTCTCGAGGGCCGGCACGAGCCGGCCACCCACGTAACCGCTCGCGCCGGTGACGAGGACGAGGGGAGGTTCAGCGGCATTCCGGGACCGGATTGCCGGAGACCCCTTGGCGCCGCCTGACCGACCGTCGAACACTTCTTTGTCTTTGTTGCCTGAAGGTTAGACGCTCAGCAGGGCGGAGTCGCGAGCGTCCGGACCGTCCGGGCGCATGAGGTCCGTCCCGCCGCCCGCCTGCGGCGGGCTGTGCCGGCTGAAGCCGGCGTTCCAAGCCGGCGGCGCCGCGAGGCGGCGTTGAGTCGCGCGGTGCGCGGCGCGGAGCGCCGCGGTGCCGGTCTGGAGACCGGCGTTCCAAGCCGGCCGGGTGTCAGTAGTCGATGCCGCGCTGGGCCCGGATCCCCGCGGTGAAGGGGTGTTTCACCTCGCGCATCTCGGTGACGAGATCGGCGTAGGCGATGACTTCGTCGCCGGCGCCGCGGCCCGTCAGGATCACGTTCGTCGAGGACGCGCGTGCCTGAAGCGCCTGCAGAACCGCCCCCGTTTCCAGGTAGCCGTAGCTCATCACGACGTTGATCTCGTCGAGGACGACGAGTTCGAAGTCTCCGGACGACAGCATCTCCCGAGCGGCGGCGAGCGCGCCGGACGCCACCTCGACGTCCCGGGCGCGGTCCTGGGTGTCCCAGGTGAACCCTTCGCCCATGGCGCGCCAGACGACCTGGTCCGGGAAGCGCTCGAAGAACTGGCGCTCGCCGGTCTTCCACTCCCCCTTGATGAACTGAACCACGGCGACCCTCCAGCCCCAGCCGAGCCCGCGCGCGATCACGCCGAAGGCGGAACTGGACTTGCCCTTCCCGTCCCCGGTATGGACCAGCACGAGCCCGCGGCCCGGATCACTCGCCGCCGCGCGCTTCCTTCGGACCTCCGACTGGAGCGTCCGCATGCGTTCCCGGTGGCCGGTCGCTTCGTCCGCGGGTTTCGTCATGTCCGCCTGTCGCCGCGCCATGGTACGAGCTTGGGTCGAGGATCTCCCTGCCCGGATCGCGGTAGACCGGACGCCGGATCCGGCCCTACCCGGGGATGAGGTCCGACCCGACGAAGGCCTTTTCGATTTCCTCGCGGTCTTTCCTTTCCCGGTTCGGGGTGACGGCGAAGACGGGCCAGAGCTGGTTGTAGAGCGGCACCACGTACTCCGCCACGCCGTGGCGCGGCTTGCGGTGCCGGACGACCAATCCAAGCAGCTTGAGCGCCAGGATGCGCGCCTTCCGATCGGCGGAGCGCAACGGGAAACTGACAATGGCCAGGGCCGTCCTTTCTGCCTGGTCCACCGCGCCCAGCGAGAGCCACAGCTTTCCCCAGTCCCGAAGGGCCTCCAGGTCGAACTGGCCGCCATCGTCAAACCGGCCCAGCGCGATCCGCACCAGTTCCGCCACGATCATGTCGTCGAGATCGGAACCGTCCTCGACCAGCGGCTGACTCGAGGATCGCCGCTGTTCCAGCAACACCCGGAGGGCTCCGGGACCCACCCCTTCCCCCCGCGCCTGGTCGAGCAGCCACTGATCGTTGCCTCGCCCGTACTGCATCGCGTAGCGCGCCGCCAGCTCGGCGGCAACCGACGCTTCCGGATGCGTCTGGAGGTGCTGCCGGCAGAACCTGCAGTGAGCCCAGACCGCCTCCGCGAGAGCGCGAACCACGGGAGGCTCGAGCGGCCGGCTGAACTCGCGCCGTTGCGGAATCGCGAGGAGCGCGACCAGGAACCAATGCTGGGCCATCTGCTCCGCCGTCGCGAACCCCTCGGGGTCCTCCTCGGCGTCCCAGACGCTCAGCGGAAGGTCCCGGCACTCGTCGGCGACCCAGGCCCGCAGATCCAGGTCCTTGCGCGCCAGGGCGAGGGCCGCTCCCAGGCCCTCGAGCCATTCCCGGTCCGTCCAGGAGGCCCAGTCGGGCGCCAGGTAGTGGCCGTCTCGCTGTTCCGCCAACTGTCGGCGATGTTCATCGAGGGTGGCCCGCGCGAGTTCCTCCGCCCGTGCCGGAGCGGATTCGCGGATTTCCCGGGCAATCGCCATCTGGTGGCGGACCCAGTGCCTTCCCCGGCCGGGCAGCAGCCCCGACTGGAAATGCGCGAGCAGGTGCGCGGATTCGGACTCGCAAAAGAGCCTCGCGGCCAAGGCCGTGCTCTCGTCCTCGATTCGGGTCAGGAGCCCGGGCTTTTGTCCACCGCCCGGCACCGACCAGGCCCGCGAAGCCTGATTCAGCAGCTCGCCGATCCACCGCAGGCAGTCCGCCGGTTCCAGGCCGGCCAGGCGCTCCAGGAGTCGGAGAACCGGGTTCCCGACCGCATCCGGGGGATGTTCCAGCGCTTCGCCGGGATCCCGCTTCCCCGCGGGGGCGCCGGAAGGGTCCCGCCGCGGGGCCCGACCGTCGTCCAGTTTCCGCGCCGCGCCCAGGACATGCACGATGGCCAGCGCGATGACCGGTTCGGCGGACCGCTCCGTGATCCATCCCGCGATCGCACCCGGATCGTGAGCCGGCGTCCGGGCCGCCAGGCGCCGCGCCGCCCTGGCCTGCATGGTCGGCGCCTCGAGTCTCGAGACAAGCCCGGGAGCCTGCCCCGGGGAAAGCTCCACCGCGAGATCGATCAGATTGCCCACCGTCGGATGGAGTCCCTGATTCACCAGTTCGAGGCTTTCTTCTTCGAGCCGCGCGAATGCGGCCACCACCCCGTCCCGGGATACGGCTCCCCGGAAGCTGGTGGACTCCGCGTTCTCCAGACCGGTGGACCGATCGTCGTGCCGCACCCGAGCCTCGACCCGGTTCAGAGCGTTCACCGCCGCGTCCACCAGGGTCCGGATCTCTCCCGCGGCCCAACGCCGCTTGATCCTGGCCGCCGACAGATCGAGCCCGACCGATCCGATCGCCCAGACCGCGTCTTCGGAGCGCCGGGGACCGACCCCCTCGATCACCAGATCGGCGACCAGCTCGGCGCGATCCGGCTTCAGCCACCGGACGTGGGCGCCCGATTCGAACCAGTCGCCGATCGTTGCGATCGCCCGGTCCTGGTCGGCCGGCGCCACGTGCCTGCGGATCATCGGTTCGATGTTGTCGAAGACCGACACCCTCGCCCCCGGCGCCGCTCCGGCGCCGAAGATCCGCCAGACGGTCTCGCGGGCCTCGGGTGACAGGGAGACATCGCCGCCCGGTTTCGCCGGCATCAGGAGATCTCGCGGACGAGCACGTCCGAGGCGGGCGTGTCCCGATCCAGGGCCCACAACTGCTCCGCTTCCGCGCGGTAGACCCCGTAGGGAAGACTCACGAAGGTCACGCCGAACCGATTCCATCCGTTGAACGAATTCGTCATCAGGACCTCGCGTGCGGGAGTGATCAGGTAACGGTCGTGAAAGCACCCCCGCTCGTCCGATCGATTCACGAAAGTCCGCACGGTCACGTCGGCCTGGATCTTTCGCAGGTAGCGGCTCCACCAGGCCGGAGCGTCGCCCGGTTCGCGCTCCGCGCACAGAATCCGCAGAGGCTTGCCCCGAATCGCTGTACATATGTCCACAAAGAGCTGGGCTACCGGATCCGCCATCGTGTGACCGACAAAGCACGGATCGGCAAGATAGATCGGCCCCGGGCGGTCGGCCTCGTGCGAAAAGAGATCGAGGAAATGCCGCGCCGCCTCCGCGAACCGTCCGGGGCCGAAGCGCACCAGGTTGGCGTCCCGGCGGGCGCCGGCCTCCCGCTGCCGCGCCACCCGGTGGAGCCACTGCTGCCGGATACCCCGATCGAGCCGGGCGGTCGGTCCAAAGCGTCCCGAGCCGGCGGCGGCCGGGCGGGACGGATGGACCCGCTGTGGAACGCGGGCGATGGGGTCCGGACCCCGTCGCAGCGGATCGTCGTCCCGCTGGCCCGGGGAGACCGCCTCCAACCCGGGAAGGTTCTCCACCAGGTCCACGTACTGCCCGTCGAAGTCGCGGCAGACGGCGAAGCCGGTGCGGTCCACCTCGGAGACCAGCTCGATCGTCGTCTGTCCGGGAATGACGGGCACTTCCCTGCGGAGCACTTCGTCGCCGCTGTGACTTGCCCACACGGTCGCGCGATACGTCTCGGGGAGGAGTCCCTTCGCTTCGACATGAAGCCGAAGGGTCCGGTCGTGATGTGCGCTGAGTCGACACGTGATCGCGTCTTCGGCGGCAGCGACAAGGAGGTTGCCGACCCGCTCCGGACATCGGTCGAGCGGAAAGCCAAGCCGGCGAAGCGCCCCGCGCCATCGTCCGGCAAGCGGATCCGACAGCGACAACCATCGTTTGTGCGGTTCGTCCTCGAAACTCCAGTATTCGGTAATCGCGGCGCTGTGCATGGAGAACGGGCTGCGTATGGACATCTCCGACCGGCGCCGGTAGTCGCGGTAGGCCCAGTGGTTCCTCGGGTTGTCTTCGAGGGCGTAATGAACTTCCTGTCCGTTGGCCTCCAGTACCCCCGACGCGAGGATGCTGTCGACGCGTTTGCGGCATTCCTCGTACGAAGCGTTGAAGGACAGGAGGCTCAGGTCGTCGCCGAGCTCCTCCAGCGTCCACGTTGCATCGGGTTCGCTGGACCACGGTCCGAGGGCCTCGCGCTTCCGATGACGCATCAGGGTGAACAGGTTTCGCGCCACCCGGCCTGGTGGGCGCCAAGCGAGGACGGTAAGCCGTCCGATCCTTTCCCCCTGATCGAGGAACGTCAAGCTGATGCGCTTGGGCGGAACAAACGGAAGCCCCCGTGTTCCCGCCCACTTCACCGCCTCGTCAAGCGGAACCGAAACACTGCGGCCCTGTCGTCGAACCGCCAGGTGGCGCCGGTGTATGTGTTGACGAACGTAGTTTTCCTGTTTGCCTACGGCGACCGCCAACTCGGAAACTGTGAGATTCATGGTCCCTTCCTCATCTCAACGTAAACATGTGTCAATCCCACCTGTCACATATCCCATGGAACGACCGCATCCCGCATGCGGACAAAGATGATTTCTTCCTGCGTACGACGTACTTGCATTGTTTCACAGCGGGACGCCGGTTCACACAGTCCCAAACCGCAGAATGTCCATGAAATCTGACTGTAACGACAGTAATGACCATCGGTCACGTACGAGTGTCAGGAACACCGGGATCTCCACGACAACGCGGCGATCCGTAGTTGTCGCGGTTTTGGCCAATGTTTGGCGCAGGAAGTCTGGTTGCGGTTACGTTTGCGCGTCACCGCATGTTCCAGAAAGTGTCACCTCGGACTACAGCGTCCCGCGGTCATGCGCCACTGCCGCAGGGTGGCGACCCCCGGACAGGACAACGAGTCCACACTGCCGGGACATCCGTGTCCCTTGCCCGCCCATGCCCGATCGGGTGGAACCGCGAGGCCGGAAACCTCCCGGCGCCACCCTGTTGCCGCAAGCCGCCGGCGGTCCGCCAGCGGCGAAGGGGCCGCCACCGTAGCTCCAGCCCGCTACGGCCCCGACGACGTCCCCAGGTTCCAGACGATGGTGCCGACCAGACTCCTCCCCGGAGCCAGGACGGCGCGGGAGTCGGCGCTGATCGGGTACGCGGCGTTCAGGAGGTTGCGGCCGGAGAAGCGCAGTTCCGCGCCGCCGCTCAGGGGGAACCCGAGAGCGGCATCGAGCCGCGCGTAGGCGTCCATCGCGGCTTCGGTCGGTCCGGGGTCGCGGTCCGCGGCGAAGGCCAGCAGTACGACCTCGGCAAAGCTCTGCGCCGGCAGGCGGCGGCGCAGGCCCGCGCGGAAGTTGGCGGGAGGCACCCCGTCGAGAGCGGCGCCGCCGTCGGCCACGCCGTGCGTGAGACCGGCCGAAAGGTCCAGCAGGAACGGGGCGTTCGGGGTTCCGACCTGGACCTCGAACTCGAGGCCGGAAAGGATCGCCTCTCCCCGGTTCCTGAAGAAGTACAGGTCTGCTCCTTCCTCATGGCGCTCGATGAGGTCGGAGATCCGGTAGCGATAGGCGTAGAGGCCGCCGTGGACCCCATCGCCGTCGTAGCGAAGCGAGAGGTCTGACTGGAGCGACCGTTCGGGATCCAGATCGGGATTCCCGAACACGATCCCGCGCCCGCTCAGGCCGGCGTAGTAGCGGTCGGAAAGCGTCGGGTCGCGGAAGCCCCGCGAGAGCTGGCCGGTAAGGGCCACCCCGCGCCACAGGTCGGCGCGCAGCGCGAGAAACCCGCTCAGCGCGCCGTGACTGGTGGTTTGACGTTCCCGGCGATCGACCACCAGCCCCGACTGCGTCGCCACCGCGGAAACGCGGGCTCCGGCGCTCCCGGCAAGCCGTGGGGCCAGTGGGGTCTCGGCGTGGCCGTAGAACGACGCTTCCCGGCGCAGGGCGCCATCCAGCCCCGAGCGGCGCGCCGTGGCCATCAGGACCGGATTGTCCGGTCCGCCCCGGGTCTCCGAGTAGATCCCGAACCGGCTGAGGAACTCGGTTCCCAGTTCGAGGCGGCCATCGCCGAACGGCCGGATGCCGCGCCCGCGCAACATGAAGTCGTGCGCGGCAACCTCGGAGTCGGCCGTTTCGCCGGTCGCCTCCCGCCGGGTCACCAGTCGATGCGCCCCGACAAAGGCAGTGGTGTCCAGCCGCGCGAATCCCCAGCGGGGCGCGAACTGGTAGTCGGTGACCAGCCGGAGGGAGTCTTCATCGGGATAGGACGTAGTGGCCGGAGACCGTCGCGGCCGTCCGACGTTCCGTCCGGCGTCGTATTGCAGGGCCACTCCCAGGTATCCCCCGCCGAGGCCTCTCGCGGCCCGGAGCAGCACCCCGTAGTCCTCGGCGCCCGAGCCTTCGACCGTCCCCTCGGGACTCGAATAGTCGGCGAAGACCCGTCGCCGCGCCTGGGCCAGGAATCCGGTGCCCAGAGCGGACCCCTGGACTTCCGCCCCGAAACTGGCCTCCGGAAGACCGGCTCCCAGGGTTCCGCGGGCCCGCGCTCCGACGGGACCGCCGGGTATCGGCCGGCGGGTGCGGGCGTGGATGACTCCGCCGAACGCGTCGGAGCCGTACGACACCGAGGAGGGACCGCGCACCACCTCCACGGTCTCGAGGAAGAACGGATCCAGGAAGGACGCGCTGGCGCCGGCCCGCCGTTCCGAGGTAACCCGGGCTCCGTCGAGAAGGAGCACCGTTCTTCCGCGCGAGAGGCCGCGGATCGAGGGAACGCCCGCGTGCAGGTCGCTGCCGCGGCTTCCTCCGGGCACCGCTTCGAGCACATCGGTGAGCCGTGGCGCCTGCCGCACACGAATCGCCTCCCCGGAGATGACGGCCGGAGCGTTTCCCGGCGTCGCTTCCGTGTGCGGCACCGCGCCGCTGGTGATCGTGACGCTCTCGTGAAGGGCCAGGGCCTCCACCCGGATCTGCAGTTCTTCCGCGTCGAAGGACTCGACGAAGACGGGCGTGGTGTACCGGTCTCCGGGAAGCACGACCAGCACGTGGAACGGGGGCGCCGGGTCGGGCAGCCACTCGAAGCGGCCCTCGCTGTCGGTCACCGCGGACCCGGGGTGCCCGAGAATCTGGACGATCGCTCCGGGCGCCGGCTCGCCGCTTTCGAGGACCACCCTGCCGGTGAAGGCGGACGCGGACGCGGCGCAACTCAGGACAAGGAGGACCGCTACCGCCAGACGCGCCCGATGCATGTACCGGGAATCTAGCCTGCCGCTTTTGGCGGCACGGTGGCGCGGGGAGCTAGGTGCGTCGCCTGGCGGCCGCGAAGGCGGCGCCGAAGAGGCCCGAGATCAACCCCAGCACCAGGATTCCTCCCACCTGAACCCAGTCCTCGAAGGACGCCGGGTTCACGATCGGCCGGAGCCCCGCCATGAGGGAGAAGCCGGCCTCGGGATCGAGGCGCGCGGCCTTCAGCGCCCCCAGCAGGACGGCAAAGGCGAACACCGTCCCGCCACCGAGAAGCGCGGACACGCCGAAACGGCCGGCGAGTCCGGTGGAGAGCGACGGCGCCTCCGGCTCTTCCCCTGCCCCGAGTCGAATCCTGGGATCCCGGACCCCCAGGGGCGAGAAGCGATGGAGGAGGATCAGTCCGGGAATCCCCATCGCCATGGTGGACAGGAAGAACGTCCGCCAACCGAGGGCGTCCACCGCGAAGCCGCTGAACGGACCCGCGAGCAGGCGCGGCAGGGCGAAGAGTCCGGAGAAGAGCGCGTACTGCGTCGCGGAGAAGCGCTTCTCGGTGATCCGCAGCAGGAGGACCGAGAACGCTCCGGTCCCGAGTCCGCCGGTGAACAGTTCGAAGGCGGAGGCGCCGTACATCCACGCCAGGCTCCCCTCGGCGCCCGCGACGAAGAAGTAGCCGAGGTTCGAGAAGATCTGGAGCACTCCGAAAGCCCAGAGCGCCGGCCCGAGTCCGGCGAGGGTGGTGAAGAGCCCACCCGCGAAGGTGCCGACGATGGTCACCACCGCTCCCACGGTGGCGAGCGCGATCCCCCGATGTCCGGCCCCGTAGCCCATGTCGATCAGGAAGGGCCGGGTCAGCGACTGCGCCAGGTTGTCCGCGAACTTGTAGAAGAAGACGAACGCGAAGATCTCGAAGGCCCGGGGCCGGGACAGCGCCTCGAGGAAGGGTTTCCAGACGGCGTCCCGCAGCGTGCGGGGCGGCTCGAAGCGCTCCTCCGGCTCCGGGGCGCGCCAGGTCACGAGCAGCATCGGCAGGAAGAGCAGCCCCAGCAGCGCGTTCACCACGCCCCAGCCGAACAGGGCCGCGGCGCTGATCGCGCCGCCCCCCGCGACCACCATGGCCGCCCGGTAGAGCGCCACCCGCGCGCCCACCGCCACCCCGTGCTCCTCGGGACGCAGCACCTCGACCGCGTAGGCGTCCACCACGATGTCCTGCGAGGCCGACGCGATCGCGACCGCGAGCGCCAGCGCGGCCACCACCCAGATGGCGTCCGGGTGGTCCCCGGCGCCCCCGAGCAGGATGCAGAGCGCCAGGAGCGCCACCTGGGTGACCGCCATCCAGCCGCGCCGCCGTCCCCAGAAACCGGGGACGTAGCGGTCCATGAAGGGCGACCAGAGGATCTTGAACGCCCAGGGGATCTGCGCCAGGTTGAAGAGCCCGACGATGCGGATATCCACTCCGATGTCCCGCATCCAGTCCGGGATGGCGAACCAGACGAGGCCGAGAGGGATTCCCGACGAGAAGGAGAGGAGCGTGACCGAGAGCGTCCGCCAGGAGCGGAAGGCGGCGAGGATCGTCCGGTAGTCGGTCACGGCTCAGTCGTGCGGGCGCGGCTCAGGAGCCAGCCCACCGCGAAGGTGGCGAGCGAGCCGACCATAACGTCCCAGGTCCAGGCGAGCGGGAATCCCGCCAGCCGGATCAGCGCCGGGGCGGCGAACCCGCCGCCCATCCCGATCAGGACCGCGTTGGGCTGCGCCCGCGGGAAGAAGACCGCGAGCAGGAAGGCCCCCACGGTGGGGCCGGAGGCGTAGGACAGGATCGACAGCCCGGCCTCCAGCGCCGACGGCGCCCGCTGCGCCACGAGGGCCACCGCCGTCTGCACGATGCCCCACACCACGACGAACTGCCGCCCCACCCGGACCTGTCCCGAGTCGTCGTCCGCGGCCGCGCCGGCCGCCGCCCGGCGGCGCTTCCAGGGCAGCCAGAAGTCCCGCACCGTGGTGGAGGCGAGACTCACCAGCGACGGCGAGAGCGCCGCCGCCACCACTGCGGCGAGCGTGATGCCGGCGGCGGCGCCGGACAGGTGCTCGGCGACGAAGGTCGGGAGCACCTCGTCGGGCCGGGCGAACTCGCGCCCTCCGTAGTAGTGCCAGAGCCAGGCGCCGATGCCCAGGAAGAGCGCGAACTGGAAGAGCGCCCCCACCCCGGAGAGGACGAGTCCCGCCTGGGCGTGGCGGAGCGAGCGGGCGGCGAGCAGCCGCTGCGCCAGGTACTGGTCCGCCCCGTGGGTCGCGAAAGTGAGGAAGAACCCGCCGATGACGCCCGCCCAGAGGGTGTAGGGGATGGTCAGGTCGAAGGCGGGCAGCGCTACGTCGAACTTGCCGGCCTCGCGCGCCGCCGAAATCCACCCGAGCGGCTCGGCGCCGCTCCCCTGCCAGAGCGCCGCGACCACGATCCCCGCCCCGACGAGGTACACGCCGAGCTGGACGACGTCGGTCCAGATGGTGGCCTTGACCCCGCCCTCCTCGGAGAACGCCACCATGGCGGCGGCGAGCGCCACGATGCACCACCACTCCGGAACGCCGGCGACGATCGCGACCATGAGCGCCGCCGCGTGCAGCCGGACGCCGTCGGCGAGGTTGCGGTACACGAGGAAGATCGCCGCTGCGGCACTCCGCACCCGGGCGCCGAAGCGTTTCAGGAGCAGTTCGTAGGTCGTCACCACCTCGCCGCGGAAGTAGGCGGGGAGCAGCACCAGCGCGATCCCCACGCGGCCCAGCAGGAACCCGATGGCCAACTGGAGGAACCCGAGGTTGCCCTCGTAGGCGAACCCCGGAATGGAGGTGAAGGTGAGGACGCTCGTCTCGGTGGCCACCACGCAGGCGGCCACCGCCCAGAAAGGCGCCGAGCGGCCGGCCAGGAAGAAGCCGGTCACGGACCGGTCGCGCCGGCCCACCCAGATCCCGAATGCGGTGATCCCCGCGAGATAGCCGAGGACGACGAGGACGGTGGAGGCCGAGACCATCAGCGCGCGGCGTCAGGCCGGCCCCGCGTGACCACTATCCGGCCCGGACGATCCGGCCGCGGGAGCTGACCCGGAAGCCATCGGGCAGGACGCGCTCCACCCCGGGGCGATGGCCGCGGATCTCCCACTCGAGGTCGGCGAAGAGTTCCGCGATGGCGATCCGCACCCGCACGGAGTCTTCCTCGTCGGAGACGAAGGCCTCGAGGAGCGGTTCCCTGGTGTCCGGGTCGGCGTACCCGCGGAGCGCGGCCACCGCGGCGATCCGCACCGTGTCGTCGCTGCTCGTCAGGCAGCGCGCCACCGGGGCGGCGACCTGCTCCGCCTCCAGCCCGGCGAGGAAGTCGAGGATCTGGACCGCCTTCGACCCCCGGATGGCCACCGGATCTCCGTCCTGCAGCACCTCGAAGAGGAACGCGGCCAGCTCGCCGGCCGGCAGCAGCTTCGCGAGCGCGTCCATCGCCCAGGTGATCTCGTCGTGGCCCCTCAGGTAGCGCCGGACGGGTTCGGAGGCGCGGTCTCCCAGTTCGACCAGGAGGTCGCGGACCCAGCGCTTTTCCTTGTCGTCCTGCTCGAGGTTCCCGGAGGTGATCGTGAAACGCCGGGCGAGCTGGTAGATCGCTTCGGGCGTTCCGATGCGGACGAGCCGCTCGGCGGCGTCCATCCGGGGCTCCGGCTGCGCGTAGCGCTCGGTGAGGGTCTTGGCGGCGCGCCGGATCCGGGCCGCCTCCCGCCCTTCCCGGGAGAGCAGATCGAGGATCACGGGGCGGGGTCCCCTGCCCCGATGCGGTGGAGCGGCACGTTCTGGATCCCGTAGCGCTCCCAGGCGCGGTAGTCGAAGTGCCACCACTCGTGCTCGTAGACGTCGAACCCCTCGCGCTCCATGACCTGCCGCAGCAGCTCGCGGAGCCAGCGCTGCTCCGAGGTTCCCCCGACGTAACGCGGGAAGGCGCGCTCCGAGAACTCGTCGTAGCCGGACACGAAGACCTGGACCTCGCCGGTCGCGCGGTCGTAGAGGCCGATGTCCACCGCCGCGCCACGGTTGTGCCGCGATCCCGACGCGGGATCGGCCACGAAGATGCGCTGATGCTCGGGCGTCGCGTCGAAGAACATCTTGGTGACCCGCCAGGGCCGGTAGCCGTCCTGCACGATGACTCCGTAGCCGTGGTCCCCGAGCGCCGCGTGGGCGCGGGCCAGCGCCTCGGCCGCGGGGCGCTGCAGGAAGGCGTCGGCGACCTGGTAGAAGGCGGTCCCCATGAAGTTGTTCTCGCCGGCGTAGCGGACGTCGAGCCGGATCGTGGGGTCGAGGTCGGTGAGGCGCACGAGGTCCGAGTCGAGGAAGTCGCCGTCCTCGGCCGGCGGAGAGCCGGCATCGGCGAGACGGCGGAGTTCCTCGACCGGAAGCAGCGGTTCGATGCGGAAGGTCCCTTCTCCCGGTCCGGGACGGCGCTCGAAGACGATTCCGGAGAGGTCGGCGCCGGTGACCCGGCCCTCCGGGGTCCGCAGAAACTTCAGGGACTCGCCCGGGTAGAGGCCGCGGTCCGGGAAGTGGAAGCGGTCGGGATCCTCGGGGTCGGCGGTCAGCGGGTAGCGCTCGAGCCATTCGATCAGCACGGCGAGCGCGCCGTCCCGCTCGAACACGAAGAGGATGTTGTGGTCCCAGCCGTACTCGCCGATCAGGGGCAGGAACTCCGCCGGCGGCGGGGGCGGACGGGGTTCGGGGACGCGCCGGAACTCCCGGTCGCCGATGCCCAGGGACCGGATCTCCCCCGCACCGCCGCCCGGCACGGCGATCTCGGGGCCGAAGGAGAGGCGGGAATCGGCGACCAGCACCCCCGGTGTACCTGCAGCGCGCAGCTCCAGGGTGGCGCTCCCGATCTCCAGCTCGGCGCGGCCGCCGCGGGCGAGCACCCGGAGGCTCGCGCCATCCTCAGCCTCATAGACGCCGTGGAGCCGGGCGGAGAGGCCCTCGGGAAGTGGCTCGGAGCGGGGGAAGGAGACCTCGGTCCCGGAACGGAGCCCGAGCGCTCTCCGCAGCGCGAGCTCGGCGATCCGGGACACCACCGCGTTCGTGAAGTCCACGTTGCTGACCGCCACGGCGCCGAGGCCCGCTTCCGGCAGGAACGCCAGTTCGGTGGAATACCCGTAGATCGCGCCGCCGTGGCGCACGATCCGGTGCGGGGTGGTCTCGCCGGCGGCGTCCGGGGCTTCGAGCGTGCCGACGAAGAAGCCGAGGCCGAATCCCGAGGGCTCGGGATCGCCCCGGTCCGCCGGGAACTGCACCCGCCACATCCCGGCGAGCGCCTCCGCATCGAGTACACCCGGGAGTTCGCCTCCCGCCAGCAGGGTCAGGAACCGGCCCAGGTCGCGGACCGAGGTCACCATCGAACCGGCGGGCGCCATTCCGAGCGGGAAACCGGGAGCCGGGAACTCGCGGCCGTCGTAGCTCCACATCGTGGCGTGGGCGACGCGTTCCGCCGGGGCGGCGGCCAGCGAGAAGGAACTGGATTCAAGGCCCAGCGGCGCCAGCACCTCCTCGGTTACCGCCTCGGCGAAAGGCTTGCCCGCGGCGTGCTCGAGCACCCGCCCCACCACCGCGATCCCGGCGTTCGAGTACTTCTGCCGCGCTCCCGGAGGAAAGACGAGCGGGACGCCGTTCAGGCTCTCGACGGTCGCGGCGAGCGAGGGATCGGTGTCGTCGAAGTAGTGCCCCACCGGGGGCTCGCGGACGAGTCCGGCGCGGTGCGCCATCAGCCGCCGCAGAGTGATCCCGCCCGCTTCCGGGACGCCGGCGGGCTGAAACCCCGGCAGGACCTCCGAGACCTCGCCGTCGAGGTCGAGTTCGCCGGCTTCGTGCCGCGCCACCACGGCGATGTCGGTGAAGAGCTTCGAAACCGAACCGACCCGGAAGAGCGTGTCCGCATCGGCCGGAACGCCGGGACGCGCCTCCCCGAAGCCCCGGGCCCAGACGACCTGTTCGCCGTCGGTGATGGCGAGCGCCAGCGCCGGGATCCGCTTGTGTTCCATTTCGGCCTCGACGAAGTCGGCGAGCCGCCCCGCCAGCTCCTCGTAGCCGGACGCCGGCCCGACCGTGGCGGGTTGCGGCGCATCGGGCGCGGCGCAACCGGCGAAGAAACCCAGGGCCAGGGCCCCCAGGCCGCGGGATCCGCCCGTCAACGGGTTCCTCCGCGACCCGCTCCGTTCCGGCCGTCACCGGTCCACGCCGGATCGTCGAGGGTGTCGGGAGCCGGTCCGCCGAGTTCCCGTCCCGGAGGGCGGCCGCCGAGCGCGTCGTCGAAGAAGTCCACGATCCGGTTCCAGAAGATTCCCGGCAGCGGATAGGCGTCGAACCCGTGCTCGCCGCCCGGGAGGATCCACCGCCGCGAGGGCAACCCCGCTTCCAGCCGGGCCTCGTGGAGTTCGAGGCTGTGGTCGGGAGGAACCTGCCGGTCCCGGTCGCCGTGCACGAAGAGGACGGGACCGGGGATGTCCGCGATGACCTCGATGGGCCGGACCTCCCGGATGCGAAGGCCGGTTCGGGCCCGGACGAAGAGCGCGAGCGGACCCCGGAGCGCCGGGATTCCTCCCCGCATTTCGAGCATGGAGCCGGCCGCCCGCCAGAGGTCGGCATAGGGGGCGTCGAGCGCGAGCGCGGGAAGGTCGCCGAGGGCGGCCGCCGCGTAGATCGCGGAGGCGGCGCCGTTCGAGGTCCCGAAGACGACCACCTGCGACGCGTCGGTGTCCGGGCGCGAGCGCAGGTAGTCCACCATCGAGCGGACGTCGTGCCGCTCGTTCCAGGTGTAGGTGATGTACTCGCCGTCGCTCGACCCGCGGCCCGAGAGGTCCATCGTGAGGATCCCGTAGCCGCGCGCGTGCAGGAACTCCGCGCCGTGGTCGAGCGCCTGGTACCGGGAAGAATGGGCGCCGTGCACCCACACCACCGCCCGGCCGTCGCTGTCCTCGGGGGGCGGGATCCACCATCCCCGGAGGGTGTGGCCGCTCTCCGAGTCCAGGGCGACCTCCTCGTACGGAAGTCCGAGGTCCCCGGGATGCCGCACGTAGCGCGAGAGGCGGAGCGGCAGTCGGAGTTCCTCGCCGCTCCGCATGACCGTGAGGTCCACCGTCTCGCCCGCGATCCGGGTGCCGATGAGTCCCCCCATCGCTTCCCGCGCGTCCGAATAGGCCACCCCGTCCACCGCGGTGACCCGGTCGCCGTCCCGAAGCCCGGCCTCCCGGCCCTGGGCGGTGACCCGGCTCATCACGAACCCGTCGGCGTCCTCCGCCGGGCGGGAGAAACCGATGAACGCCACCCCGGGCGGCGGCCCGTCGGCGGGCGGCATGACGCCGCCGAACCCGGGACTGTCCACGCTCCGCCGGAGCCCGGTCGTGTAGGCCAGCGCCATCCGGTCGAGCAGCCGGACCCCGAACGCCACCGGGACGAGCGCCAGGACCACCGCCGAGACGATCAGAAGCCTCCGGTGCACAACTCGCATCGCCGGGATTCTAGGAGACGGGCGCCGGACCGCCGGTCTCCAGACCGGCATCGCCCGCGCAGCGGGCGAAACTCCCGGGCGTCATTGCGCCGCAGCGCACCGCCGTCAGGGGGATTGGCCGAACGGCAGCTACGCACGCGCGTACGGCGCTTCGCCATTCTTGTTTCAGGTCCCCGCGATCAGTGCCCATGGCGTCCCGGAATTCGCGGCCGGCCGCCGCGGAGTGTTCGTTTCCGGCCGGGCGGGCGGGAGGACACGCGAGGGGCGTCTTCCGGTGGGAACAGGCATCGCGCCGCGGCGCGAAACCCATGCGGCGATGTTTCAGCCGGCCACCTCGAGTGGTGCCCAAACGTAAGCGGCTTACGTTAATATGCCCGCATGGATCCACCCTCCACACTCAGGGAGTACTTCGCCCGGATCGGCCGCAAGGGTGGATTGCGAAGCCGCCGCCAACTCTCGCCTGAGCAGGCGCGCGACATGGTGCGGGTCCGCGAAGCGCGCCGAGCGTTCCGCACGTTCCATGCCCAGTGCTTCTGGTACCTCCGCCCCGATCTGGTGGCAACGCTCGACGACATCCCGGAGATCGTCCGCGGCCTGCGGCAACACGGCGGACGGAAGGGGTTCCGTACCGCCGCCCGGTTATGCCGCTAGGTTCCTTCCAGGTTGAGGTCCTGCGCCTCATTGCGGGAAACCGCAGTCCGGACAGTTACGTCGCCGGCGCGACGGTGCTCCACCGGGAGCAGCGGACGCCGCGCTACTCGCTCGATCTCGATCTCTTTCACGATCTGGAAGAAAGCGTGGCCCTCTGCGCGGAGGCGGATGCGGCAACCCTGCGGAGAGCCGGCCACGAAGTCTCCTGGCTGCTCCGGACCCCGGCGTTTCACCGCGCGGTCACCCGATCGGGCGCCGCCTCGCTGAGGATCGAGTGGGCCCAGGACAGCGCGTTCCGGTTCTATCCGATTCAGGAGGACGACCAGTTCGGGTATCGCCTGCACGTTGCCGACGCCGCCATCAACAAGGTCCTGGCGCTGGCGGGGCGTCACGAGATCCGGGACTTCGTGGACGTGCTCCATTGCAACGACACCTACCTGTCGCTGGGAGCGCTGGCGTGGGCCGCCTGCGGCCAGGATCCGGGCTACACACCCGACTTCCTGCTGGAGCAGACGGCGCGGCACGCGGCCTACACCGACGCGGACCTCGGCCGGCTGGCGCTCCGGGAACCGCTCGACCTCGGCACCCTCAAGCGCCGGTGGCTCAGCGCGATGGAAGACGCCCGAGCCCTGGTGGCGGACCTTCCGCCAGATGAAGTCGGGTGCCTCTACCTCGACTCAAGGGGGAATCCGGTCATTCCGGATCCGTCGTCCGATGGGTTCCGCGTACTCGCCCGCCACCGTGGCTCGGTCCGCGGCGCCTGGCCCACGGTCTCCGCTTCGCGTGCATGACCGGTCGGGGGCCGTGCGCATCGGCACCTGGAACACGGGATGGGCTGTGCCCGGCAGCGCGAGGGGCGTTCGCGTACGCACCTCCATCGCGGTTGCCGAGTGCGACATCCTGTGCGTCACGGAAGGATCGGCCGGTCTCCTGCCAGGGGAAGGCCACGTGATCGATGCCGGCACGGACTGGGGCTATGACCTGCTCCGCGAGGACCGCAGGAAAGTAGTGCTCTGGGGCCGACACCCGTGGACCGGCGCGGATTGCGTTGGCTCGCCCGGTTTTCCCGGGGGCCGGTTCGTCAAGGGAGTCACCGAGTCGCCGATCGGACCGCTGACGGTTGTTGGGGTTTGTGTTCCCTGGGACGGCGCCCACGTTCGCAACGGCCGCAAGGACCGCGAGCTCTGGGAGGATCACCACGCCTGGCTGGAGGCGTTCGAACGGCTTCCCTGGCGGCGTACCACGGACCGCATGGTCGTCCTGGGGGATTTCAATCAGCGGATTCCGCGGATGCGGGCGCCGAAGAAGGCACACGAGGCACTGCTCAGGGCCTTCGAGGGTCTGGAGATTCCTACGGCCGGCGAGATTCCCGGGGCGCCGGGACTGACCATTGATCACATCGCCCACACACCGGACCTGAGGCGGGCGACCCCGTTCAGAATCTGGCCGAAGCGAAACGCGGACGATGAAGCCATGTCCGATCACTTCGGCGTCTGGGCCGACTTCAGTCTCGCGGCAACCACCTGAAGTGACCGGCCGGACTGCCGGTCGCGGCGCCACGCAGCTCTCCGGGTCGGCCGGACAACCCTACGCCGACGCTCCGATCGCGCCCAGACGCCCCGAGATCTCCCTCAGCCGCAGCCACTGCTGGTAGTAGAGCGGCAGCACGATCACGGACTCGGTGAACTGGAAGACGTACATCACGACGGCGAAGACGGTGCCGTACTCGACGGTCCGCTCTGCCGCCGATCCGATCGAAAACACCAGCAACCCCATCAGGAACAACCACACCACCCCGAAGTTGACCGCCTCCAGGTCGGACAACTTGATGTTCCAGCGCATGAGCGCCCGGAGGTGAACGCCGACGCGCGCGGGATCGCCGCTCTCAACGGCGTCCACCTGCCGTTCACGCTCGTCGTTGAGTCCCTGGTTGTAGCGGGTGGTCAGCCTTCCCGTCAGGGCATAGAGAACCGCGCTGACCGCGGTGACCGCAAGGCACCCGAAGAAGACCGGCCGGTTCAGCGCGGACAGGATGAGGAGCGTGCCCCCGAGACCGATGATCCCGGTGATGAGGCCCGGCACCTGGTTCTCGAAGAACTCGACGAACTCCCCGAGCATCCCGAGACGCGCCGTCTTCGTCGAGGTGCCGCCCCCCGGTTCCCGGACGACGAGTTCCTCACCGAGCCGCCGGAAGACGCGCGCATAGGCCCGGCTGTCCACGAAGCGCCGGGCGATCCCGAGGCCCATGACGCCGATCCCGAGCGCGGCGAACTCGTAGAGGCCGCGTGGCGAGTCCGCCAGGACGCTGTCGATGGCGCGTCCGATGACCAGCGGAAAAAGAGTCCAGCCCGCCGCTTCCAGCAGCACCAGGGACAGCGTCAACACGAACCGGCCGGCGAAACGCCTCAGCAACCTGCGCACTCTCGGAGCCTCCCGCGGGCGGGAAGCATCACACAGAGGACGGCGGGCCGCCCCGCGCGCTGTAACGTCTGCCCGTCCGGGACGTATAGGTACCGGAGGGATGCTCCACGATCAGGAAATCACGGATCTCGTCCGAACCTGCCAGGAGGCCGACAAACAGGGTGCGGACGTTGGTCCCGCCGGCCAGGCGGCCCAGGACGCGTGGGCCGCGCTCTATCGGCACTTCCATCCGCAGGTGCTCGCGTTCTGCCGCCGGACGCTTCCCGGAGACTCCGGCGAGGACCTGGCCGCGGAGATCATGATGAAGACCCGGTTCCGGCTGGATTCGTTCGATTCGTCGCGCCCCTTCGGGCCGTGGCTGTTCCGGATCGCGGCCAACCGCTGCTGGGACGAGGCGCGGAAGAACCGTCGTTCCGAACCGCTCGACGACGAAGGTGCGGCGCAACTGCCTGCCGATTCCCCGAGCCCCCTCGAGCGGCTGATCACGGAGGAGCGGCGGGAGCGGGTCCGCGAGGCGCTCTCCGGACTCCCGCTCCGGCAGCGCTTTGCACTGACCCTGCGCTACGGCGCCGGGCTCAGCTACCAGGAGATCGCCGACACGCTGGGCGTTACGCGCACGAACGTGGGGGTGCTGCTGCTCCGGGGACGGCGCCGGATGCGGGACCGGCTCGCCAGCGAGGGAATCGACTGATGACCGACGTGGAGCACCTCCCGGAACTGAAACTCCTCGCCCTCATCGACGAGGAGTTGCCCCGGGCCGAGGCGGCGGCGGCGCGGTCGCACCTGACCCGCTGCTTCTCCTGCCACCGGCTCTATGAAGGGCTTCGCCGGGAGAGCGACGTCCTGCGGGCGGCCGCGGCGCCCGAGGTCGTGCGTGAGCGCGAAATGTCGCGTGAACTCGGCTGGGTGGTGGCCGCCGGACTCGTGCTCTCGCTGGGCCTCGTTGCGGTGCGGCGTTTCCTCACAGGGGTCGGCGAAGCGGCGGCGGAAACGCCCATGCCGGACGCCCTTCCCGTCCTCTCGGACCTCGGGTTCCGCCTTCTCTCCCTGCTGGATATCCAGCAGATCGGACTGCAGATTGCCTACGGAGGCATCGTCATCATGACCCTCATCGGTATCGCCCTGGCTTCCAACGCCATTCGCCGGCCGCGCGCCGGCGTCATGCCGCTCTTGTTGGCAGCGTCGTTGCCGTTCGGAGTCATTAGCGCACCCGCCGAGGCGCTTGAGGTGATCGCCGGGGACAACTCGCGGTGTCGCATCGCAGCCGCAGACGTGGTTACGGATGACCTGCTGCTTCTTTGCGACGTAGCAAGCGTCGAGGGCACGGTAACGGGCGACCTGTACTTCGCCGGGCGTTCGCTCACGATCACCGGGCGGGTGGATGGCGACGTTTTCGGGTTCGGAAATGACATCAACGTGGAAGGCAGTGTTGGCCTGAGCCTGCGAGGAGCCGCCGAAACAATCCGAATTACCGGGGAGCTGGGACGCGGGCTAGCGGCCGCTGGCGGACAAGTCTCGGTCTTTCCCGGCGCTAGCGTGGGAGGCGGCATCATGATGGCGGGCGATCGGCTGTCCGTGGCGGGACCGGTCGGGGGCTCGGTTCTCGCCGGGGGAAGCCGGCTGGAAGTGAACGCGCCGATCGAGGGCGACCTGGAATTCAGCGGGGAAGAACTGCATCTTGGGTCGGGAGCGTCAATCGGCGGCAGTGGCAGCTACACCGGCCCCTCGGAGCCCGAGCGCGAGCCCGGTGCGCCGGAGGTGGAGTGGTCCGAGCCGGAGCCCGAGGAGACCAGCGTGTGGGACGACGCCATGAGCATTGCCACCCGCTGGGGCATGGGACTGGCCCTCGGGATGGTGCTCGTACTGCTCGCGTCCGGCCCCCTCGGAGCGATGGCCGCCATCGGTGGCAGACCCATCGCCCCGCTGCTGCTCGGACTCCTTTTGTTCGTGGGACTCCCCTTCGCGGCAATCCTGCTCGCGATCACCTTCATCGGCCTGCCGCTCGCGTTCGCCGTCGGCATGCTCTACGTGTTCCTGCTCTACGCCTCCCGGGTGGTCGCCGCCATGGTGATCGGCCAGGCGATCATGGGTCTCGCTTCCACGAACGTCCAGCGGATCGGGCGCATCGCGCTCGGACTGGGAATCCTGGTGTTGGCGGTGGAGGTTCCCTTCATCGGAGGAGTGGTCGGCCTGCTCGTCATGTTCTTCGGCCTCGGCGCCTTCGGACTCTGGGTGTGGCGCTCGCGGCGAGCGGCGGCGGCGTAGATCGGTTCCGTCGTCCTGGTCAAGGACAAACCGGTTAGAATGACGGGTCAGATTTTTCATGCGTCGAATCCAGTCAACCGAGGCCAAGGCCCGTTTCGCCGAGTTTCTGCGTACGGCGGAGAACGGAGAGCGGATTGCGATCAGCCGCAACGGACGGGTGGTGGCCTATCTGGTTCCCGCCGAGGACGCACAGGAGCAGGCGTGTCGCGAGGGCGTGGCGCGATTCCGCGCCGCGGCTGCGGACTGGAAGCCCAGTGGAATTACCGTGGAGGAGATTCTCGCTGCTCGTGACGAGGGACGGCGCTTTTAGGGTTTGATCGTTCTCGACGCGTCGGTTGCGGTAGCCCGTCTCCTGGCCGAGACGGGACCCATAGTCCGCGCCACGATGGCGCATCTCGAAACCGGGCCGGCCACGGTCCCCGTGCTCTGGCACTTCGAGGTGCGGAATGCGCTACTGGTGGCCGCACGACGCGGGCGCCTCGAAAGGACGGAGATCCGCGCCCGGCTTCGGGCTCTCGCCGAGATCAGGACCATCACCGACCGGGATCCGGATCTCGACTCCGCTCTTTCGTTCGCCGAGCGGCGGAACCTTTCCTTCTACGACGCCCTCTATCTCGAACTGGCAAGGCGCCGTGGAGCACCGCTTGCGACACTGGACCAGGCCCTGCTCCGCGCCGCTCGCAGCGAGAACGTTCCCGTCGTCGCGGCACCGGCAGACCGGGCCACGGAGGTCTGACATGGGCTGGATCAGTGACCTGGTGAGCGGTGGCCGGCGGCGCCCGGAACACTCCCCTCCCCCGCCCCCCTCACCGCGGGACGTCCAGATCGCGACCGCCGTGCTCCTCCTTGAAGTATCGGCGGCCGATCACGACGTGGACGAGCGGGAGAGCCGGGAGATCGTCCGGAGCATCGAGTCGGCGTTCCAGTTGAGTGCGGAGGAAACGGCGGAAATCGTCGAGATCGCTGGCCGGCGGTCGTCCGAAGCGGTCTCGCTCTACGAGTTCACCCGGCTCGTGGACCGAAGCCTTTCCCGGGAGCACAAGGCGACGATCATCGAACTGCTGTTCCGGGTGGCGTTCGCGGACGGCTGGCTCGCGGGCGAGGAAGAGCAGGTCATCCGGAAGGTGGCGACCTTGCTGCACGTGGAGCATCCGGCGTTCATCGCGGCGAAGCTGCGGGCGAAGGGGTAGCGGCTCCGCCGCACTGGCGCGGATGCGCCATGCCGGTCGGGGTCCGTCCGGCCGCCCGCCTTTGGCGGGCTGTGCCGGCTGAAGCCGGCGTTCCAAGCCCACGCGTCGCCTGCGCGGTTGGGGTCCGCGCCGAGGCGGAAGTCACCTTTTCCTCGTGCAGGCAACGACGTGCGCGGTGCGGAGCACCGCGGTGCCGGTCTGGAGACCGGCGTTCCAAGCCGTACGCGTCGCCTGCGCCGTTGACCTCCACGCGCACGTAGGCGGGGCGCCCTTTTCCGGGTGACGCTGGGACGTGCGCGGTGCGGAGCACCGCGGTGCCGGTCTGGAGACCGGCGTTCCAAGCCGCCGCGCTTGGCGGTCTGACGACCGGCGGTCGCGGGCCGCTAGGCCTGGAACATGGTCTTGCCGCCGACGACGGTGCGGTGGATGGGGATGTGCTTGAGCTGGTCCGGGTCGTCCGCGGCGATGTCGTGGGGGTCCTGCTCGAGCATCACGAAGTCGGCGAGCTTGCCGATCTTGATGCTGCCCTTGATGTCCTCCTCGAAGGACGCGTAGGCGCCGTTGATCGTCCCGATCCGGAGCGCCTGGTCCACCGTGACCTTCTGGTTGTCGCCCCACACCCGGCCCTGGGTGTCCTTGCGGGTCACCATGGCCTGGAGCGCCATCATCGGCTCGTAGGGCCCCGGCACGTAGTCGGAGGCGCCGGCGACCTTGATGTCGTAGTCGAGGAAGGACTTGTGGGCGAACATCCACTTCATCTTCTCCTCGCCGTACTCCACCCACTTGTTCCCGTGGTAGTGGACGTAGGTCCAGAACGGGGTGGGGATCGAACCGGAGTCGTGGATCCGCTGGAGCAGCTCGGGGTTCACCAGCGAGCAGTGCTCGAGGCGGTGCCGCGCGTCCCGCGGCGCTTCGGCAAGCACCTTCTCGTAGGCGTCGAGGACGTAGCCGATGGTCAGGTCGCCGTTCGCGTGGATCCCGATGTGGAAGTCGTGCGCGTGGGAGTCCTCGACGGCCTCCATGATCTGCTCGGGAGTCATGGTGAGGATGCCGTGGTCGTCGGTGCCCTCGTAGGGAGTGCTCATGTACATGGTGCGGCCCGAGGCGGAGCCGTCGGCGCCGTACTTGATCGCCCCGATCCGGAGCCACTCGTTCCCGAAGCCGCGATGGATCTTCGCCTCCTTCATCCCGCGGTGCAGGTCGGAGTCCGCGGACGCGAAGTAGTACATCCGGTAGCGCAGCTCGCCGGCGGCGTAGGCGTCCTCGAGGGCCAGGAGGCCGTCGGAGTCGCCGCCCGTCTGGTGCACGCTGGTGATTCCGGCGGCCGTCATCAGCATCGACATGTGGGCCACGCCCTGCTGGAACTCGGCGCGGCCGTAAACCCGACGCTGCCCGACGCCGTCGAAGACCTCGTCGGCCTTCTCCTCGACCAGCCCGGTCAGCTCACCGTTCGCGTCCTTCTCGAACCGGCCTCCCGGCGGATCGGCCACGTCCTTCGTGATGCCGGCCATCTCGAAGGCCTTCGAGTTGTACCAGTAGATGTGTCCGCCCCGGTGCGAGACGCGCACCGGAACGTCCGTCGTCGCCTCGTCGAGATCGTGCCGGGTGATCCGGCGGTACTGGCCGTTCTCGTCGGTGACCTTGGTGTCGTCGTACTTGAAGCCGTCCACCCAGTAGCCGGCCTGGGTGTCGGCGGCGGCGGCCCGGACCGCCATCTTGATGTCCTCGATGGTGCGGACGTCGAGGTTCACCTCGAAGAGGTCCCGCATCCCGCCCGGATGGCAGTGGGCATCGATGAAGCCGGGGACCACGGTCATCCCGCCGGCGTCCACCACCTCGGTGCCCGGTCCGGCGAGATTCATCACGTCCTCGTTCGAACCCACCGCGACGAACTTGCCGTGGTTGACGGCGAGCGCCTGGGCCTGGTCCATCGTCTCCCGGCCCTCGCTGTACTCGGCGGTGTACACCCGGGCGTTGTGGACGATCATCTGCGGGGTTGCCGAGCCCCCGCCGGAACCGCAGGCGGTCGCCAGACCGGAAGCGGCGGCGGCCCCCGAGAGCTTCAGGAATTCGGCGCGGCTCAGGTTCTTGTCGAGCAGACGGGACATGGGCTGGTATCTCCTGGAAGGGAAGGTCTGGGGTGGGAATTAACTCACAACCACCCGGTCAGTTCGCAGCCTCCGGCCGCGGGGTGAGGCGCGGCGGGCCACCGCTCCGGAGCGCTTCGTTCAGGGCGTCGATCCGGCGCCGCACCGCCTCCCAGGCGGCAATGCGCTCCTCGTACTCGGTACTCAGCGCGTCGATCCGGGCGAGGACCTCGGCGTTCGGCGCCTCGGTGTAGGCGTCGAGGTTCCGGGCCTCGGCCCCGATCCGGGCGAACAGCGGCCGCGGCCAGGCGCGGAATCCCGGGCGTCCCTCGTTCCGCGAGAGGTTCTTCGCCGCCTCCGCGGCCGCCTCCTGGAACTCGCCAATCCGGGTCTTCAGGTCGCTATCCGGTTCGGACGCGAACGCCTGGACCAGCTCCGCCGCTTCCTTCGCGGTCGCCTCCGCCGCCTCGTGAGCCCGGCTCATCCCCGCGATCATCCCGGTGAGCCGCACGAGAGCGTCGTGGTTGGCGCGCCGGTCGGCCTCGGGAATCTGGATGCGGGGGTCCTCCGACACCGCCACGGATCCCTCCGCCGAGGCGTCGCCGCTCGCCACCCGCACCGAGTAGGCGCCGGGGAGCACCCGCGGACCCGGCGGCGGTCCGCCGAAGCCCTGGCCGCCGTCCGGGACCGGGGAGTCGTAGCGAAGATCCCAGTTCACCCGGTTGAGCCCCGGCTCGAGCTCCGCCTTCAGGGTGCGGACCGCGTCGCCACCCGCGGCGGTGACCGTGATCTCGGCCTCTCCGGCGGCGCTCGCGTAGACGTGGAGCAGGGCGCCCTCGGGCGGGTTCTCCGCGATGAAGAACTTGTGGCCGGTGTTCCCCTTGTGGGTGTAGATGCGCCAGGCGACGGCGTCCCGCACCGGGAAGAGGTGGAGGTCCTTCTCGAACACGGAAGCGTCAAGGGTGGTGAGGGGCGCGATGTCGTCGGCGATCCAGACGCTGCGGCCGTGGGTGCCCAGGATCAGGTCGTTCTCCCGAGGGTGGATCGCCAGGTCGTCCACCGGCACGGTGGGGATCTGGCCCCGGATCCGGTGCCAGTTCGCCCCGCGGTCGAGCGTCACGTACACCCCGAACTCGCCGCCGGTCACCAGGAAGTTCTCGTTCTCGTGGTGCTCGCGGATCACGTTGAGCGCAGCTTCCGGCGGCAATGTCCCCGCCAGGGACTCGAAGGTGTCCCCGTAGTCGTCGCTTCGGAAAACGTAGGTGGAGTAGTCGTCGTTCCGGTGCCCGTCCAGCGTGACGTAGACCCGGGACGCCGCATGCGCCGAGGCGATCAGCCGGGTCACGTACGTCTGGTCGGGGACTCCGGGCAGGTTCCCGGTCAGGTCGTCCCAGGTCTCGCCCCCGTCCCGGCTCCGCTGTACGTTCCCGTCGTCGGCCCCCACGTAGATGACGCCCTCTTCGAGCGAGGAGACGGCGATGGTCACGATCTGGCCGAAACTCGAGATCCCGTCGTGGCGTGACAGCGTGTCCTCGGTCACCGGAACGTCCATGATGGGCAGCTCGTCCCGGTCGAGGCGCTTCGTCAGGTCATCGGTCCGGGTCCAGGCGTCGCCGCGGTCGGACGAGATGAAGAGCCGGTTGCCGCCGTAGTACACGGTGTCCGGGTCGTGCGGCGAGATCACGATGGGGCTGTTCCAGTCGAAGCGATAGCGCTCGCCGCCGTTCTCCGGCTGCGGCCGGATCAGCTTGGTCTCGGAGGTCCGGCGGTTCAGCCGCCGCAGGTTGCCGTTTTGGGACTCGATGTACACGGTGTCCGGGTCGCCCGGGATCGGCTCGGTGTAGAAGCCGTCCCCGCCCCCGATCCGGAACCAGTCCTCGTTGCTGATCCCCTGCCGGAAGAAGGTGCGCGACGGCGCGCCCCAGCTCCCGTTGTCCTGGAGCCCGCCATAGACCATGTAAGGCGTGCTCATGTCGTGGCCGATCTCGTAGAACTGGCCCAGCGCGATGGTGTTCACGAAGTCCCAGCTCCGGCCCCGGTCCCAGGAGATGTGGATCCCCCCGTCGTTCCCGAGCACCATGTGGTTCGAGTCGGCGGGATCGATCCAGAGGGCGTGATGGTCCACGTGGATGCGCTGCACCCAGTCGGTGACGAAGGTCCGGCCGCCGTCCTGGGAGTAGTGCATCTGGGTCCCGAGAACCCAGATGCGCTGGTCGTTGTTGGGATCGATACGGATCTGGCTGTAGTACATGGGCCGCGGGTTGGTGTCGCTCATCCGCTCCCAGGTGAGTCCCTTGTCCTCGGACCGGAAGACGCCACCCTCCCGGTTCTCGACGATCGCGTAGACGATCCGCGGGTCGCTTCGGTACACGTTGAGTCCGATCCGCCCGGTGTCGCCCTCGGGGAGGCCGCCGCCCAGCTTCGTCCAGGTGTCTCCGCCATCCGTGGTGCGGTGGATGCCGCTGCCCGGTCCGCCGCCCGCGAACCCGTAGGCCCGGCGGCGCCGCTGGTAGAGCGCGGCGTAGAGGGTGTCCGGACTCTCGGGATCCATCGCGAGTTCCACGGCCCCCGTGTTCTCGTCGCCGTGGAGCACCCGGTCCCAGGTCTCGCCGCCGTCGCGGGTCCGGTAGACGCCGCGCTCCTCGTTCGGGCCCCAGAGATGGCCGAGCGCGGCCACGTACACCGTGCCCGGGTCCGTGGGATGCACCAGGACCCGGCCGATGTGGTGCGTGTCCTCGAGCCCCTTGTGGGTCCAGGTGGTCCCTCCGTCGGTGGAGACGTACACCCCGTTGCCCCAGGAGCTGCTCTGGCGGTTCGCGGGTTCCCCGGTGCCCACCCACACCACCGACGGGTCGGAGGGCGCCACCGCGATGGAACCGATCGAGGACACCTGCTCGCTCTGGAACTGCGGAATCCAGGTGATCCCATGGTTCTCGGTCTTCCAGACGCCCGCGGAGGCGGTGCCCACCCAGAACACCTTGGGGTCGGACTCGACGACCGCGATGTCGTCGATGCGGCCCCCCATGATCGCCGGGCCGATGTTCCGCCACTCGATCCGGTTCAGGACGGACTCGACCTGCTCGGCGGTCTGGGAGGACGCCTGCGCCGCCCCCAGCAGCAGGACCGCGGTCAGCAGCAGCCAGGACTGAAGACGCCGGTTCCGAAACGATGCAAGCGGAAGAAACATGGGTCTCGCCTCCGTCGCCGCACGGGTCCGTGGACCGCCGCGCGGCCAGCCGGCGAGCGTACAACACCTCCGCCTCGACCTCGGACCCGCGGACTGATGGTGCGGCCGGACGGAAACGGAGGCTGGACGATTGGCGCCTTGTCGCTTTGGCCGACGGTTAAACTAACCAAAGTGGACTAATCTCGGAGAACCGACATGCGCACCGTGAACATGCACCAGGCCAAGACCCATCTCTCCCGTCTCGTGCGGGAAGCCGTGGACGGACAACCGTTCGTCATCGCCCGCGCCGGCAAGCCGCTCGTACGGGTGACGGCGGTGGAGGAGGCTCCCAGGAAGCGGCTGATCGGTTGTCTGGACGGCCAGTTCTCGGCACCCGACGATTTCGACACGATGTTCGCCGACGAGATCCAGGCGATGTTCGAAGGCAAGTACAAGGGCATCCCGAACGAGGAATCCCCGGAGCAGGAGGAGGGGTGAGACTCCTCCTCGACACCCACGTTCTCCTCTGGACGACTGGCGTACCCGAACGGCGGACTCCGGAACTCCTCGCACTCCTCGATTCACCCCAAACGGACGTGATCTTCAGCGCCGCGTCCGTCTGGGAAGTCGCCATCAAGCACCAGCGGTATCCGCTTGATTTCCCGAGTCCCAATGCGCTCCGCACCACGCTGCACGCCGTGGGATGTCCGGAACTCCCTGTCACCGGCGCCCACGCCGCCGCCGTCGCGAACCTCCCTCCGATCCACCGGGATCCATTCGACCGCATCCTGATCGCGCAGGCCCAGGCAGAGGGCATCACTCTCTTGACTGCGGATGGGACCGTGGCGCGCTACCCGGGCCCGATTCGCCTGATCGGCAGGCCCGAGGCCACGTAACACGGCGGTGCGGCGCCGCCGGAACTCACTCGTTGAGGGCGCCGGCGTTGATCCAGTCCCGGATCGCCGCGATCTCTTCCTCGGTGAGCGGATCCCCGCTCGGCGGCATCCGGTCCCCGGCGATTCCCGTCCGGCCTTCGAGCTTGTGGACCAGGTAGCTGTTTTCGGCGTCCCCGGGCTCCACCAGATCCAGCGCTGTCTGGGTGCTGGGCACGTTCACCAGGGCCGCGTGCGACACCCCCTCGCTGAGGTTGAGCCCGGCATGCGGGGAGCGGTCGCCATGGTGGGAGACGCATCGCGGATCGAACACCAGCGCCTGGATGCTCGCGAGCGTGGGCATCAGCGTCTCCTCCATCGGTGGGGGTGACGGCGGAGGCGGTGGTGAGGCGGGGAGCGGAGTCGTCGGCGCCGCGGGAGCCGGACTGTCGGACGAACCGCACCCGGCGAAGACCCCTGCGGCCAGGAGCACAACCGCGACTCTGCCTTGGCCGGCCATGGCCCCGAACATACCAGAGCGCCGCAACCCGCCCGCCGGTCAGGAAGGGCGGCGCCCGGCGAAGGAGAGTCCCTACAGATACAGGTGCATCTGGGCGAGCAGCCGCTGGTGGAGCCGGCCGGAAGAAACGAACCGGTCCCGGTACCAGGACAGATTCACGTGCCAGTGGGTGCGCGGGTAGAGGTCCAGCCCGTAGACCATCCGGTGAATCTCACTACGGGGGTTGTCCGGCACCCGGTACCTCTGCGGCGAAACCCGAAGCCAGACGCCGCGCCACACCTCGACGGACGTCTGGTTGGTGAGGATGACGGCGCGGTCACCCGGAGCCGAATCCTGGAACCGGACGTCCACTTGCGTCCACGTCGTAAGCCAGGGGACCGGGGCGTGCCCGAACGAGGCTCCCACGGCGGTGCTGCGGCCGGCCCGGTCCGATGCGCCACGATGGAGAACCGATCCGACCGCCACCGTGCGGGAACCGAAATCCCGCTGCGCACGGCCGCTGACGGTGAAGGCCCCTCTCCCGTCGTCGTTCAGGAGCGATTCGGCCCTGCCCGGCCCCGCCGCGACCTGGAGTAGCGAACGATCGGAATGAAGGCCGAGTTCCACCCCGTAGATCTGGTCATCCTCCGCAAGGCCGAGGCGGTCCCGGGAAAGTGCGGTGTGATCGGCGAAGCGCACTCCGTAGGCCGGCAGGAACCGCCCGCCGCGCACGCTCACCCGATCCGAGACCTGTCGCGCGAGCCAGTGCTCGTAGGTCACCAGACCCCCGCCGGGACGGCGCCCCGCGGTGCCGTAGGCGGTCCAGTTTCCGGATCTCCAGGCCGCCTGCAGGTCCAGGTTCATGAGGAAATTCCGGTCGGGCAGTTCGCGGCCGGCGGCCTCGATGCGCAACTGCGAGGGCCGGAGGTCCAGCCCGAGCTGCAACGGGGCGTCGCTGCCGACCGCGCCGAAGAGGAACTGCTCCTCGGCCCGGGCGCCCGCCGCCGCGGACGCGTCCCGGCGACCGAAGGTCGAGATCTCCTCTCGCGAGAGCGAGCGTCCGTAGGGCGTCAGGAGACCTCCCCCCGAAGCGGAGTAGTGGCAGGCGGTGCACCGCGGGTACTGCTTCGAGAGGAACGTGGGTTCCGCAGCCGCCGGCGCGGCGCTCCAGCACGCCACCATCGCGGCAAGGAGGACGAAACGGCGGCGCCCGCGATCTCCGGCTCCGGTCACGGCCTCGCTCCCGGAGGAGAGGACGCGATCGCGGCATCGAAGCTGACCGTGATCCGGATCTCGTCACGCACGCCCACCCCGAGGTAGCGGGGGGGTGGAATCGCGAAATCCGCGAGGCTGAGCGGGAACTCGGCTTCTACCCGTACCCGCCCGTCGCGCCGCACCAGCCGCGCCTCGCCCTCGACCCTCCGCTCCATCCCGTGGAGCGACAGCAGGCCCGCGAAACCGGTTTCATGGTCCCGGGCTCCGGACGGAAGCGGGTCGGCCAGCTCCACCTCGATCAGCACCGCCTCGCGGAATTCCTCGCCGCGGTCAACTTCCAGGTAGGTCTCCCGAAGGTGACGGTTCCGCAGACCGATGCCGGTGTCCAGCGAGTCGAGTCTCACCCGCACCTGTCCCGGCAACCCGGGGGCGCCGCCATCTTCCAGACGCACGGCGCCGGAGATCCGGGACGTGACCGCGTCGAAGCTTCCCCCCACGGTGAGCCGGCACCGGACGCGTACTTCGCCCGACGTCAGAATCCAGGACTCCGCGCCCACCGCCGCGGCGGCGATGAGGAGCGCGGCCGCCGCGATGGCGGCCCAGCGGCGGCGGGGGATCATCTCGGCGGTCCGCACCCGGTCCGATCAGGCGCGTCCGCTCACCTCCACCGTCACGATGTCCACGTCGTGGTACTTCTGGTGCCGCACCGAACTCGCGTAGTGCTTCAGCAGGCGCAGCGAGATCTCGCTCTCGTCGGGGACTTCGGGCCGGTCGCCCATCATCGCCAGGCGGTCTTCGATATTGAGGCCTCCGGCGGCGGCCACGAACTCCAGCTCCGCGGAGCGCCGGCCGGTCCGCGCGGTGAGGCGGAGTTGCCGGGCCGCGGCCTCTGCCGTCTCCCCAGCGTCCAGGAGCGTCAGCAGCGCCTCCTCTCCCGCCGAAACGAGCCGGTTCGTGGAGCTCCCGTCCCAGCCGCGCCGGGAGGCCTCCGCGGTCAGGAACTCCTCGATCTTCGGTCCCGCCGCCATGTCGAGACTGGTGTCGAGCCGCTTCGGCCGAGCTCCCGTCAGGTTCAGGAACACCATCAGCAGGATGGCCATCAGGCCGCCGGCGGTCATGCCGTTGTCCAGGAGGACTCCCCAGAAACCCGCGAGCAGCTCGGGGAAGATCGCGGCGCCCTGGAAGCCGCTGCCGACCCAGAAGGACAGGCCGACGATGACCGCTTTCTGGAGATTCATCCCGTCCTTCACGACCATGTGCATACCCAGGCTGAACAGGATCCCGATGAGGCCCATACCAAAGGCGCCGACCACCGGGCCCGGGATCGCGAGGAAGAGAGCCGCGACCTTGGGCAACAGCGCGAGCCCGAGGAAACTGATTCCGATCCAGGTTCCCACCCGGCGCGAGGCCACGCCGGTCAGCTCCGTCATGGAGATGCTGTTCGAATAGGTCGTGTTGGGCACGGTGGCGAGGACACCCGAGAGCAGGTTGCCGACGCCGTCGGCGGCGACCGCGCCGGCCACCACCCGGTAGTCGGGCGCCTGCGGTTTCCTCCACGAAACCCGCTGGATGGCGATGGAATCCCCGATCGTCTCGATGGCCCCGATGAGGGTCACGAAGATGAAGGCGGGCAGGAGCGCCCAGAAGGAGGCTCCGAAGGAGAAGTCCAGTCCCGGCCATCCGGTGGGGATGCCGATCCAGCCCGCGCTCACGACCGGCCCGAAGTCGAAGATGCCGGTGAGGGCGCCGACCGTGGAGCCGACGGCCACCCCGATGATCGGCGCCCAGAGCCGCACGAATCCCCTTGCCCGGAGCGCGAGTCCGGCGAAGACGGCGAGGGCCGCTCCGGCGCTCAGCGGGGCCGCCAGCGGGCCGGCTCCCTCGGGTACGTCGCCGAGCAGCGGGAACAGGATGGGCATCACCGTGGCCGCGATCAGCATGATGACGATCCCCGCGACCGTCGGGGTGATCACCCGGCGAAGCCAGGCGAGCCGGAAGGCGAGGCCGAACTGGAACAGGGAGGAAACGAGGACCAGAACCGCGAGCAGCGCCGGCCCTCCCTCCCGGAGGGCGGCGACCGAAATCGCGATGAAGGCGCCGGAGGTTCCCATGAGCAGGACATGCCCGGCCCCGAACCGGCCGACCCGATTGGCCTGCAGGATGGTGGAAAGACCGCACACCGTGAGCGCGGCGAAGACCGCCCAGGAGAGGTACGGCTCGCCCAGCCCCGCGGCGCGGATCACGATGGCGGGCGTGAGGACGATGCCGGCGATCTGCAGGATCGCCATCTGGAGACCGAGCCCGAAGGCGAGCGCCTCCGGCGGTCGTTCGTCCGGCTGGTAGCGGATCGAGGACGCCGCAGCGCCGCCGCCCGCAGGTTGTGCTGCTGTCACCTGCAAACTCCTCCTTGTGAAGACCCTTGAGAATGCGCTGGATCGAAAGCCCGCTATCCGCCTTCGGATTCCGGTGTGTTTCCGGGGCCGGTCACTGCCAGCCCGGTGCGCAGATACAGGTTCCGGATCGGATACGGGATCTCGATCCCGGCCTCGTCGTAGCGGCGGTGGAGCCGCTTGATGAAGGCGCTGGCGACCGCGAACCGGTCGAGCGGCTTCTTCGCCTGCAGGATCGCGTCGTAGGTGATCGCCGAGTCCCCGAACGCCGTCCAGCGGATGTCGCCCTCGAACCCCGGGACGCCGGCCTCGGTCTCATCCTGGACTTCCCGGATCACCGCGCGCGCGATGCGCTCCGCCTCCCCGAGGTCGGTGTCGTAGTGGACGCCCACTCCGATGCTGAGCCGCACGCGCGGATTCGGTGTGTGCAGGTTGGTGAGCACCGACTCCGCGAGCTGCGAGTTCGGGATGATCACGTAGTTGTCGAGCAGGGTCCGGAGGGTGGTGGTGCGCCAGCCGATGTCGGTGACGTAGCCCTCGACGCCCGAATCGTTCACCCGCAGGAAGTCGCCCACCTGGAACTGCCCGGCGGCGACCATCTGGATCCCGGCGAAGATGTTTCCGAGCGTCGGCTGCAGGGCGAGGGCGAGGGCCAGCGCGCCCACTCCCAGCGTCGCGAGCAGCGGCGCCACCGAGATCCCGAGCTGGTCGAGGACGACGAGCACTCCGGCGGTCAGCGCCACGCCGACCAGGGTGTTTCGGAGGATGGAGACTCCCTGGTGGCCGAGGCGCTTCTGCCGGATGCGGAGCGTCGCTAGCCCCAGGTCCACCCCGACCCGGATGGCGGCCAGGACCAGCACCACCTGCAGGCCCGTGGTCACGAGCGGCTCCACCGCGTCCGCCGGCGGCCGGATCGTCATCAGGATCCGGGTGGCGACGACGGCGAGCACCAGGGACGGCACCAGGTGGAACCCTTCCTCCGCGACCCAGTCGTCCCAGTCGGTCTGCGTCTTCGCGGCCTTCTTGCGGAACACCGCGCGCGCGGCGCGCTCGATCACGAGCCCGGTGCCGAAGGCGACCACCAGAACGGCCGCGTAGAGGCTCAGCGCGACGAAGAGTCCGGACATCAGCTTGCCGCCCCCGCGGTCCACATGATCTCGAACAGCAGGTCCTTGACGCCGCTCAAGCGGTGGTCGCCGCCCTCGATCTCGACGAGTTCCGCGGCGGCGCAGGATCCGGCGAAGTCCCGCGAGAGTTCCGGTGGGACCACCGCGTCCTCGTCTCCGTGGATCAGGAGGGACGGAGTCGCGAGGTCCGCGGCCAGGCGCTCCATCGGATAGCCGTCCTCGTCCGTGACCATTCCCCAACCGATCTCGAGGTCCCGATCCCCGATCGGCACGGACAGGAATCCCCGGTCGGCCCATTCCCGGCGGGCGGCGGCGGACAGGCTGGCGGCGAAACGGGCCGCCATCAGGAAGGCGGGAGCGATGGCGAACACCCGGCGGACCGCGCCGGGAAAGAGCGAGGCGTACCAGAGCGCCGCGATGCCGCCCATCGAGGACCCCACCAGGATCAGCGGCGCCGCGGGCGCCTCCTCGCGCAGGAAGGAAACGGCCCGGCCGACGTCCGCGAGATTCCGGGTGAGCGAAAGGCCGTGGCAGTCGCCCCCCGAGTCGCCGTGCCCGGTGAAGTCGAGGGACAGGAACCCGGGCCCGCGCCCGGCGAGGTGGTCGCGGAACCGGAGCGCCTTCTCTCCCTTTCGATCCGAGCCCAGCCCGTGAAGGAATACCCAGACCGGCGCCGCGGCATCGGTTCCCGGGGTCCAGCTCACCGCCAGCCGGGACCTGCCCGGATCGTCGGGCTCGAGGAACTGCTCCACCGCGGTCATTCGGGATTCCGGCCGCACATTCTGACGGATGCCGCCCCGGAGGACGGGGGGCTGCGACAATCGGGGCGCTCGTGACCCTCCCCACCGACTTCCACGCGCGGGTGACCGCGTGCCGGGCCTGTCCGCGCCTCGTGGCCCATCGCGAGGCGGTGGCGCGCGAGCCGCCCCGGCGGTTTCGCGGGTCCGGGTACTGGGCGCGGCCCGTCCCGTCCTTCGGGGTCGAAGGTTTCCGCCTGCTCATCGTGGGTCTCGCCCCGGCGGCCCACGGCGCGAACCGAACGGGCCGGATGTTCACCGGAGACCGGTCGGGGGAGTGGCTCTACGAAGCGCTGCACCGGTTCGGTTTCTCGTCGGCGCCGTACTCGCCGGATCCGGACGACGGTCTCCGGTTGCTGCGCACCCGGATCACCGCCGCGATCCACTGCGCTCCCCCCGGCAACCGCCCGGCCGCCGAGGAACTCGCCGCCTGCCAACCGTTTCTCGAGGAGGAGATCCGCGAGGCGGCCAGGCTCCGGGTGGTTCTCGCGCTCGGCTCGATCGCCTTCCGGACCTTTCTCCGCACCTGGAAGGCGCTCGGCCGCGCCGTCCCGACGCCGCTCCCCCGCTTCGGCCACGGCGCCGTGGCCCGGGTCGCGCCCGGAACCCACCTGCTCGCGAGCTACCACCCGAGCCAGCAGAACACGTTCACCGGCCGGCTCACCCGGCCCATGTTCCACGAGGTCTTCGCGACGGCTCGGGAACTGTGCGCGGAGTGACGATGGAGCATCGCCTTCCGATCCGGATCGCGGTGTCGGGCTGCCTCCTCGGCGAGGCGGTGCGCTACGACGGCGGGCACCGCCGGAGCAGCTATGTGACCGACGCGCTCGGCGGCGTATTCGAACTGGTCTCCGAGTGCCCCGAAGTCGGCATCGGGCTGGGGGTGCCGCGGCCGAAGGTCCGGCTGGAACGGAGCGGAAACGTCGCCCGGCTGCTCGGCTCCCGGGACGAAGACCTGACCCCGCTCATGGACGGCTACGCGCGGCAGGCCGCCACGACCTTCGACGCGGCCCGCGTCGCCGGGATCGTGCTCAAGTCCCGTTCACCGAGCTGCGGCATGGGCGACGTGAAGCTTCACGAGGACGGCGCCGTGGTCGCGGAGAACGGGACCGGAATCTTCGCGAGCCGCCTCGCGGCGGACCTTCCCGAGGCCCCGCGGATCTCGGAAGCGGATCTCGAGAGCCCCGCGCGCCGGGACCACTGGCTGACCCGGGTCTTCGCGCTCGCGGAGCTCCGGGAACTTTCCGCGGACCCGCCCGACGCCGCGAGGCTCTACGACTTCCACGCGCGCTGGAAGATGGTCCTGATGGCGCACTCGGAACGGACCGCCCGGCGGCTCGGCCGCTTTCTCGCCGGCACGCGGGGCGGCCGGCACGCGCTGCCGCGCTACCGGAAAGCGTTCCTCGCCGGGCTCGCCGAACCGGCATCGGCGGGGACGCATCACAACGCCCTCCTGCACCTGGCCGGCCATCTCCGGAAACCGCTCGATCCGGCGGTTCGGGACCGCCTGGGCGGCGAGATCGCCGCGTTCCTGGCGGGCGAGATTCCCCTGGCGGCGCCGGTCCGTTCCCTCGCGGCGTGGGCAAAGCGGCTGGGGGTCCGGAGCCTCGCGGACCAGGCGTATCTGGCCGAGCGCCCGAGGCCCCTCGGCTACCGGGAAGCGATCTACCGCGAGTAGCCCCGCGGATCGGCCGCCTCGCGGTCAGTCGGCGGTGACCGGCAGCGAGCCGGCCGCCACCCGCCGGTAGAGGTCCTCGTAGCGCGGCAACACCACGTCGCGCGCGAAGTGGGTGATTGCCCGGGCCCGCCCGGCGTCACCCATCGCCCGGCGCGCCGGCTCGTCGGTCAGGAGCCGGATCGCCTCCGCGGCCATCCCCCGCACCTCGCCCACCGGGAACAGCCGCCCCGACTCGCCGTCGGTGACCACCTCCGGGAGCCCGCCGATCGTGGTCGCGATCACCGGTACCCGGCTCACCATCGCCTCCAGCGCCGTCAGGCCGAAACTCTCCTGCTCGCTCGGCAGCAGCAGGAGATCCGCGCAGGCGAGCGGTCCCCGGATGTCGTCCTGCTGTCCCAGGAAAACGACGTCCGCGGCGACTTCGAGTTCGCGGACGAGCTGTTGCGCGAAGAGCCGCTCCGGGCCTTCCCCGACCAGGACCAGCTTCGCGGGGAGCTCCCGGCGGACGGCGGCGAAGACCCGCACCACGTCGCTGATGCGCTTCACCGGCCGGAAGTTCGAGATGTGCATGAGGATCGGTTCGCCGTTCGGCGCCCAGGCCTCGCGGGCGTAGCGCTCCGGGCCGGGAGCCGGCAGTGCCGTGTCCACGAAGTTGGGGATGACCTCGACCGGAACGTGGGGAGCGAAGTCGCGCTGGGTGCGGTCCGCGAGATAGTCCGAAACCGCGGTGACGGCGTCGGAACGCTCCAGCGCGAAGCGGATGACCCGGTCGAACGACTTGTCCGCACCTACCAGCGTGATGTCGGTCCCGTGAAGGGTGGTCACGACGCGGGTCCGGCCATCTCCGATGATCTCGCGCGCCAGGAAGGCGCTGACGGCGTTGGGAACCGCGTAGTGCGCGTGGATGATGTCGAAGCCGCCCTCGCTCGCGACCTCGGCCAGTTTGGTCGCGAGACCGAGCGTGTACGGGGGGTAGCGGAAGAGCGGATAGGACGCGATCTCCACTTCATGGAGCCGCACTCCCGGATGGAACCGCCGCAGCCGGAAAGGCACCGCGTAGCTGACGACGTGGACGTCGTGTCCGGCGTCCGCCATCCCGATCGCCAGGTCGGAGGCGACCGCACCGCTCCCGCCGTGGGTCGGGTAACAGACGATGGCGAGGCGCATGCGGGAAGTCTTGCTCTGACGGGGAACCGGGCAATTCTGTTCCCTTGCCCGGCGGCGGCACGCGAAGATTGCCATCGCGCCCGCCTTTTGCGAAACTAGCCGTTCTCAAACCACGATCATCGAAGGACAACGTCATGGACCCGCTGCTCAAGATCAGCCACCGGCCGGCCACCTGCGTTCCCCCGGAGGAAACGATCTGCGCGACGGTGCAGGCGATGGTGCGGAACCGCGTTGGGGCGGCCGCGGTCATGAACCCCGATGGGACGCTGGCCGGGATCTTCACCGAGCGCGACCTGATGACGCGCGTGGTCGCGCAGCACCGGGACCCGGAAACCACCCGGGTGGGAGACGCCATGACCGCCGATCCGGTGACCATCAGCCCGGACACGACGCTGGAACAGGCCCTCGAAGTCATGGTTTCCAACCACTTCCGGCACCTGCCGATCATGGACGGCGAGGCGGTGGTCGGCATGGCAACCGTGCGGAAGGTTCTGAAGCACAAGCTGGACGAGGGCAAGGAAGAGCTCGAGTCGGTGGTCAGCTTCTTCACCGCCGACGGCATCGGGGGGTAGGGGAACGCCGGTCTTCAGACCGGCATCGCCCGCGCAGCGGGCGCAACGCGCCTCGCTCTACCCTGCGTGAACGAGCCTGAACGCCACCGATGCGTCCGAGGACGGCCCGCCCGTTCAGCGCGCCTCGGGTGGCCGCTTCTTCGAGAGCAGCCATCCGGTAACGAAGAGCGCCGCTCCCGCCCCCGTGAACACGAGCATCCGCCGCTCGGCGTCCGCGCCGAAAAAGAGCGCGGCCGCGCCGGTCACCACCAGCATTCCCGCCATCATCAGGGTCCGGCCGGCGAAGTAACGAATCCAGGCGAGCGTCACCGCGGTGGGCAGCGGCTCCCGGCGGCGCTTCGGTGCGGCGGTCATGTCAGGTCCGTCCGAAACGCCGTTCGATTAAGGGCAGATCGAGGCGCAGCACCGTGGGGCGGCCGTGCGGGCAGGTCGAGGGATTCTCCGTTCCCCAGAGCGAGGCCAGCACCTCGTTCATCCGCTCGGTCGTGAGGGTGACCCCGGCGGTCACCGCGGCATGGCAGGCGACCCGCGCCATGATCCGGGCGCGGGCGTCGTGGACGGCGGCGGCCGTGCACTCGCTCTCTTCGGAAGCGAGCGAGCGCATGAGCACGTCCAGCCCGCGGCCCACTCCCAGCGCTTCCGGCACGCCGCGGAGGATCCACGCGTCCCCCCCGAAGGGTTCGATGTCGAAGCCGGCAGCGGCCAGGCGCTCGTGCTCCTCCGCGAGCGCCGCCCGCTCCACGGGCGAGAGTTCGAGCGGCACCGGCTGCAGGAGTTCCTGGGTCCGCGTCTCGCTCGACAGGTCCATCAGCCGGTTGAAGAGGACCCGTTCATCCGCGGCGTGCTGGTCGACGACGAGCAGTTCCGAGCGCTCCTCGGCGAGGATATAGGTGCGCCGGAACTGCCCGAGCACTTTCGGGGGCGTGGGCCCGAAGTCCAGATAGCTGGCCCGTACCGGCTCTTCCACCCGGTCCGCCCCGTAGAGCAGCTCGCCGAGCTTCGCCCCGTCCCAGCCGGTGCGCGCCCGCATCCGGTCCCCGCGCGGGGCGCCGCCCGCCCCTGTGCTCCCGGCGCCGCCCGCGGGCGCCCCGGTTTCCGCGGGCGGCCGTTCGGCGCGCCCGCCGCCGGCCACCCCGAGGTCCACCCGCTTCGGGGATCCCTCCAGGCCGGCCCGGACGCCGCGGAAGACGGCGCCCCACGCCGCTCCGGGATCCGCGAACCGCACCTCCGCCTTCGCCGGGTGGACGTTCACGTCCACGGCGTCCGGCGGCGCCTCGACGAACACGAAGGCCTTCGGGGTGCCGCTCAGGCTCGAGAGCCGGCGGTAGGCCTCGGTGACCGCGTGGAAGAGGCGCCGGTCCTTGATGGGCCGTCCGTTCAGGAACAGCAGCAGCCGCGAAGCGGCCCCGCGGCGCGCCATGGGCGGTGACAGAAAGGCCCGGACCGTGAGCTCGCCGGCGCGCGCCTCGATCGGGATGGCGTCCCGGGCCCAGCGGGATTCCGTTTGCCGCAGACGCTCGGCGGCGTCACCGGCCGGCTCGAGGGCGAACACCTGGCGGTCGCCGCTCTGCAGGTCGAAGCGGATCTGGGGCCAGGCGAGCGCGAGGTTCGAGACCGCCTGGACGATGTGCGAGTTCTCCGTCCTCTCCGCGCGCAGGAACTTGCGCCGCGCCGGCGTGTTGAAGAACAGGTCGCGGACCTCCACGATGGTGCCCGGCGGGGTCCCGGCCGGCCGCTCGGAAACCGTCGTACCGCCCTCGACCTCGATCTCCCACCCGGAGTCGGCCTCTCTTTCGCGGGTTCGCAGCCGGAACCGGGAGACCGAGGCGATCGAAGGCAGCGCCTCCCCGCGAAAGCCGAGCGACCCGATCGAGGTCAGGTCGTCCACCGACTCGATCTTGCTGGTGGCGTGGCGCTCGATCGCCAGGCGGGCGTCCTCGGGCGTCATCCCCACCCCGTCGTCGCTCACCCGGATCTCGGTTCTCCCGGCGCCCTTCACGCGCACCGAGACCGCCGTTGCCCCGGCGTCGATCGAGTTCTCGACCAGTTCGCGGACCACCGCCGCCGGCCGCTCCACCACCTCCCCGGCGGCGATCTGGTTGGCCACCGCACTCGGCAGCCGACGAATTCGCCCCATCAGGTCGTCGTCAGGAACCTGCCATCATGGCGCGACGGCTTGGAACGCCGGTCTCCAGACCGGCACCGCGGTGCTCCGCACCGCGCACGGCGCAACCACCACCTACCCTCACGACGCTGACGCCTCGATCTGGCTCAGGTCCCCGACCTCGCTGAACAGCGCATCCAGCCGCGCCAGCAGCGCCAGCCGGTTCGCGCGCACCGCGGGGTCCTCGGCCATGACCAGGACATCATCGAAGAACGTGGCGATGGCCGGCGAGAGCGTGGCCAGCGCCTGAAACGCCGGGAAGTATCGGGTCTCCGCGAAGCAGCGAAGGACCTCCGCCTCCACCCGTTCGAGCCTGGCGCAGAGCTCCTGCTCCGCCGCCTCGGTCAGCAGGGCCGGATCGAGACCGGCGCCCTTCCCCTCCCGGATCTCGGGCGTGAGGATGCGCCGGACCCGCCGCGACGCCGCCGCGAGCGTCGTGTAGTCCCCGCTCTCCACCGCCTTCGCGAGATCGACGATGCGCTGCCGCGTGTCGGCGACGGAATGGGACCAGTCCCGGTTCGCGAGCACCGCGTTCACCACTCCCCTCGGCGTCGACGGAGCCACGAACGCGTGCGGGAGCCGGTCGTTCACGAAGGCCGCCAGCTTCCCGGCGACGCCGGCACGCGTTTCCCCATCCGGGCGGTATCCGTCGAGAGCCCGGTCCAGGAGGGCTCTCGGGGAGGGCCAGCCGCTTCGATGTCCCGGGTACGCCGCCGGAGCGTCCCGCAGCACCCGGATCATGGAGAGCGCCGCCCGCCGCAATGCGAACGGATCGCCCGAACCCGAAGGTTCCTCCCCGGCGAGGAAGAGGCCGGCGAGCGTGTCCGCCCGGTCGGCGAGCGCCACCGAGGCGCCCTCGGGGCTGCGCGGCAGGTCTCCTTCGAGCCCCGCCGGCCGGTAGTGGTCATAGACCGCCTGCCAGACGGTTTCCGGGAGGCCCTCCTCGCGGAGCAGCAGTCCGCCCGCCAGACCCTGGAGCGACGCGAACTCGCCGACCAGGTTCCCGGTCAGGTCGCACTTCGCCACCCCGGCGGCCTGCGACGCCGCCGCGGCGTCCGCCCCCGTCGAATCGGCGGTCCAGGCGGCGAGTTCCTCCATCCGGCCGGCTTTTTCCCGAAAGCTGCCGAGCCGCTGGTGGAAGACCACGCCGGCGAGCCGCGGCCGGGTCTCGGCGAGCGGGACCTTCCGGTCCTCGTCCCAGAAGAACCGCGCATCCCGCAACCGGGCCACCACGACCCGTTCCGCGCCGCGGCGGACGTGCCCCTCGGGATCGTCCGGCAGGTTGGTCACCGCGATGAAGGACGGCCTCGTGGGAAACGGGAAGAACTTCTGGTGGTGAATGAGAACGGTGTCCCGGATCTCCTTGGGCAGCGACAGGAACTCGTCGGGGAACCGGCCCAGAACCGCCCCGGGATACTCCACGAGGTCCTTGTGCACGTCGGCCGCGGCGCCAACCTCCGCGGACTCCCCCGCCTCGGTCTCGCAGCGCCCCAGCGCTTCGAGCAGGCGGCCCCTTCGTTCCCCGCCGTCGAGGATCACGAACCGGCGGCGCAGCCCTTCCCTGAGACCCGCGAGCGAATCGACGGGGAACGAAGCGCCCGGACTCTCCCCGTCCACCGCGGTCCGCGCCCGATGGCCGTAGCTGCGGTTCCCGGCCACCACCGGCGTGCCTCCCGTCACGTCGATCCGGAAAGGGATGACCTCGTCCCCGAAGAGCGCCGCGATCCAGCGGACGGGACGGGCGAAGGGGAACGGCCGCTCCCCGATGGAGGCGTCCCAGTTCATGGCCTTCGGGAGCGGCACGGCGCGCAGCGCGCCCTCCAGGATCCCGGGCAGGATCCGGATCGCGGGTTTTCCGGGCACCGCCTGGCGGATCCCCAGGTACTGGCCGCGGGGCGTCTCCACCGCCCGCAGCCGGCTCTCGAAGTCCGCTTCCTCGATTCCCTGGCGGCGGGCGAAACCGGCGGCGGCGCGGCTCCAGCGGCCGCCCTCGTCCCGGGCGACCCGCCACGGGGGACCCAGGACTTCGCGAACCTGGTCCGGCTGGGACTCGGGAATCCCGGCGCCATGGACGACCAGCCGGCGAGCGGTGCCGTGCGAGCCGACCGTTTCCGCCGTCAGCCGCTCCCGGTCGAGACCTTCGGCGACGGCCGTTTCGAACCCCTTCGCGAGACCCTCCACCCAGTCGGCGGGAATCTCCTCGCACCCGATCTCGATCAGGAGTTCCCGCCCGCTCATGGCTCGGCCAGGTGGCGGTGCGCGGCAGCCGTCGCCAGGCCGCGCACCGCCAGGATGCGGCGCGGACGGTCGCTGACGGAGACGGCGCCGCGGGAGTCGAGCAGGTTGAAGAGGTGGGAAGCCCGGAGACACTGTTCGTACCCGGGAATGACCAGCCCGCTCTCGATCAGGCGGCTGCCTTCGGCGATCGCTTCGTCAAAGCCCCGGCCAAGCGCCGCGGTGTCGGCCTCTTCGAACGCATACCGCGACGACTGCTGCTCGTCAGCGAGCCGCACCGTGCGGTAGTCCACGCCGCGCGCCCATGCGAGGTCGTAAACGTCCTCCACGTCCTGCAGGTACATCGCGAGCCGCTCCAGCCCGTAGGTGATCTCCACCGAGATCGGGGCGAGTTCGATGCCCCCGGCCTGCTGGAAATAGGTGAACTGACTGATCTCGAGGCCGTCGAGCACGACCTGCCAGCCCACGCCCCAGGCCCCGAGGGTGGGCGCCGCCCAGTTGTCCTCTTCGAAACGGAGGTCGTGTTGCGAGGCGTCCACCCCGCACGCCGCCAGGCTCTCGAGGTAGAGGTCCTGGATGTCCTGGGGCGACGGCTTCAGGATGAGCTGGAGCTGGTGGTGCTTGTAGAGGCGGTTGGGGTTCTCGCCGTAACGCCCGTCGGCGGGCCGGCGGGAGGGCTGCACGTACACCACCTTCCAAGGCGCGCTTCCGAGCACCCGGAAGAAGGTCTCCGGGTGCATGGTCCCGGCGCCCATCTCCATGTCGTACGGCTGAACGACGACGGCGCCCTGGCCGGCCCAGTAGCCCGTCAGCTTCGCGATCAGTTCCTGAAAGGTCACGGCGCCGGACCTCCGGCGGGCCCGACGCGGGGTTCGAGGAGCCCCTCGAGCGCGTGGCGGGCCGGCAGCGCCCGCTCCGCAAAACCCGCGGTGAGCCGCCCGTGGAACCGGAAGAGCTCACGGGCGGCCGGCGCTTCCGGAGCCGAGGCGGAGGGCGGCGCGATCCAGAAGGTTTCCAGCAGGCCCAGCGCTCCGGCGGAAAGCCGGTCGGTCGGCTCGCCGTGACCGGGAGCGCAGCGGGTGCAGGCGTAGACCGGACCGGCGGCGAAGAACACCGCCCCGCCCTCCTCGAAGCCCGCCCCGCAGGCGCAGCGCCCGGGACGCGGGTAGAGCCCCGAGAGCCGCAGCAGCCACGCTTCGAAGTAGGCGACGATGAGTTCCGCCGGCCGCTCGTCGAGGAGCGCGTCCCGGCAGGCGGAGATCAACCGGAAGAGTCTCGGGTCGGCTTCCCGGTCGGGGGCGAAGGTATCCACGAGCCGGGAAAGGTAGCCCAGCGCCGCGGCCCGCACCGGATCGCGGGCGAGCGGCAGCGCGGAGGTGACGAGTTCGCAGCGGTCGAGATGCACGAGTTCCCTGCCCTCGCGCTCGTACCACCCGGCCTCCACCTCGTTCCCGATGTCGAGGGCGCCCCCGTAGCGCGACTTGGGCTTCCGGGCGCCGCGCGCCCACGCCCGGACCTTCCCCTCGTCGCCGCTGAAGAGCACGGCGACCCGGTCCGCCTCGGCGACCGCGTAGGTGCGGAGCACGAACGCGCGGGATTGTTTGAGCGGCATCGGGAGCGGGCAGGTCAGAGGCTAACCGGTGTTCCGCAACTTGCGACGGAGCGGCGGTAGGTGACGGGGTGCGGTTTCGCGGCCTTCCCGGGCCGCGATGCCGGCCGGAGGCCGGCGCTCCGAGGCGCCCCGCGTCAGAGGTGCGTGAGCGCCGTCACCCCGATGCTGAGGAACAGCAGGAAGCCGGAGACGTCCGTGGCCGTGGTGACGAACACCGAGGACGCCAGCGCCGGGTCCACCTTCAGCCACCGCAGGGTCAGCGGCATCAGCGTCCCCACGATCGCCGCCACCACCATGGTGCCGACCATGGCCAGCGCGAGGGCCAGGCCGATCCGGGGATCGCCCTTCCAGACCCAGGAGACCCCGGCGATCAGGATGCCGATCATCAGGCCGTTGGCGGAACCCACCGCGAGTTCCTTGAGGAGAGCCTGCCGGCTGTTCTTCCAGCTCAGCTCCCCGAGCGCGATCCCGCGCACCATCACGGTCAGCGTCTGGTTGCCCGCGTTGCCGCCGAGGAGCGGCACCATGGGCATGAACACCGCGAGGATCGCGAACCTCGCGATGTCCTCCTCGAAGAGGCTGACCACCCAGGCGGCCAGGAACGCGGTCGCGAGGTTCACGGCGAGCCAGGGGATGCGCATCCGGATGGAGCGCGACGCCTTGGTGAAGACGCTCTCGGAAACCCCGAGCCCGGCCATCCGGTACATGTCCTCGGTGGCCTCTTCCTTGATGACGTCGATGACGTCGTCCACCGTGATGACCCCGACCAGCTTGCCCTGCTGGTTCACCACCGGGACCGCGAGGATGTTGTAGCTGGCCACCAGTTGGGCGACCTCCTCCTGGTCCATCTCGGTGCGCACCCGGAGCACGTCGGTCACCATGACGTCGGAGAGGGGAGCTTCCGGGCGCCGCTGGAGGAGCTGGCGCAACGAGAGGACTCCCACCAGGGTCCCGTGGCCGTCCACCACGTAGATGTAGAAAACCATCTCCACGTCGGGAGACTCCTGGAGGCGCGCGATGGTCTCGCCAATGGTGGCGTCCTCGGGGACCGAGAACACCTTCGGACTCATGATCCGGCCGGCGGTCTCCTCCGGGTACTGGAGCAGGTCCTCGACGTCGGAGGCCTCCCGGGTCCGCATCCCCCGGAGCACCCGCTCCCGGAGCTCCTCGGGGAGTTCGCTCAGGAACTCGGCGGCGTCGTCGGGGTCGAGTTCCTGGAGAAGCTGGGAGATCTCGGCGGGCTCGAGCCGCGGCATCAGGTCGGCGGCGCGCTCGACCCCGAACTCTCCGAGCGCCGCCGCGGCGAGATTCAGATCCCGCTGGAAGACGACCCGGAACGTCTTCAGCCGGTAGGCCTCCGGCAGGTCGGCGAGAACCTGCGCCACATCCGCCGGATGCAGCTTCTCGAGGATGCGGTGGGCGTTAGCGAAGGCCCCCCGGGACACCAGCTTGCGCACCGTCTCCGCGAGCAGCGGGGTCTTGGTGAGAACCATGGCGGGTACCGGAAGGGCGCACCTCGACGGGGGCGGTTCTCCGGCTGGGTTCCGGAGGTTGGGCGGATTCGTCGAGCTGCATCAGGGGGCGGAGGGTACCACGGCGCGCGCGCCTTCCGGCGGGCCTTTCCGAGGTCTACGGCGACCGTCCGCCGGAGGGCGGGTTGCCGGTGAGCGGGCAGACGGCCTCGATCTTCGCCGCGACGTCCCGGCCGATCTCGGCGAGCTGTGAGGCGTCCAACTGACTCTGGATTTCCTCGAACAGCTGGCGCTCCTCGGTGCGGATGTGGCCGTGGAGTACCTCTCCGAACCGCTTCAGGAGAGGGATCCGATCCTCGTCGGTAGCTTCCGCGATACGCCGCATGAGGTCCTCCATCACCCGGTGCTCGGCGATGAGGCGGTCGAGCAAGGCCCCGGATCGAAGGAAGGGCCGTACCGCCGGAAAGAGGATCTCCTCCTCGACGCGGAAGTGCCCGAGGAGTTCGGCCTCGGCGGCGCGGGCGACCTTGTCGGCGAGTTCGAGCGCCTTCTCACGGGTGGGCTCCGCCTTCAGGCCGCGGTCGATAAAGACCGTGAGGGCCAGGCCGTGCTGGTGCTGATGGGAGAGCGGGATCAGGCTCGGATCACGGTGGAGCGGTTGCGGGGCCATGTCCGCACTCTAGTGCGTCGGGCGGACGAGGCCAGGTGCGCCAGGTACCGTGGAGGCGCAGTCCGGCGGGGTTGGCCAGGCGCGCGGTCCGGCGTTATGCGGTCCGGGCCGCCGCCCGCCTGCGGCGGGCTGTGCCGGCTGAAGCCGGCGTTCCAAGCCGCGGGGCGGTGGGGGGCTACCAGAGCCTGTGGACCGTGAGGCCCATCGTCCGTGCCGCTTCGTCGACTTTCCGGCCGAGTTCTTCCCGTCCGGCTTCGTCGAGCCGGCCGCCGATCTGCCGGAAGAGCTCCACTTCCTCCATGCGGATGTGGCGGCGCAGCGATCCCCCGAACTCCTTGAGCAGCGACGCACGCTCCCGGGCGGAGGACTCCGCGAGGCGCCCGACCAGTGCCTCCATGTTCCGGTGGTGGGCAATCAGCTCATCGATCAGCGGATCGGAGTCGAGCGCCTCCCGCAGCGCCGGGAAGAGCGCGGTCTCCTCCACCTGAAAGTGGGGGAACAGTTCCTTCTCCGCAAACCCGGCCACCTTGCCGGCGAGGTCCGCCAGTCGCTCGGGCGTCGGATCCACCTTCAGATAACGGTCGATGAGTACGGCCACGGCCAGGGCGTGCAGATGATGCGCGGAGAGCCGGTCGATTCCGGGTTCCCGGGGAAGAGTCGGAGTCACGGCGCGGATTCTACGGGTCAAGTCCGTCCTGCCGGCGCCGCCCGGCTGGAGGTCCCTACCCCCGGCGCTGCCGCGTACCGGACGAACTCCTGCCGAGAAGCAGCGCCAGCGAGGCGAGCGCGGCGCGATCCGGAACCCGGGTGGTCTTCATCCGCAGGTCCATTTCGGCAAGCTGCCGGAGCATGGCCCTGAGTTCGGCGGGGCGGAAGCGGCGGGCCGCGCGCTCGAGGTCGTCGGCGACGCGGCGGGGCACCCGCAGCACCTCGGCGAGGGGTTCGTTCCCCCGGTGGGCCTGGGCCAACTGGATCTGGGTGACGAGCCGGTACAGCAGGGCCATGAGCGCCTGTGGCGACTCGCCGTCCCGAAGCAGGGATTCGAGCGACGAGAGCGCCGTCTCGGTGCGGCCCGCCTGCAGAGCATCCGTGAAACGAAAGCGGTCCTGGACGCTCCCGCCGCCGAGCACCTGCTCCATGTCCGCGAGCGTGACCTCCCCGCCCTGATCCCCGGCGGCATAGACCGCGAGCTTTTCGATCTCGTTCACCTGTTGGCGCAGTTCCCGGCCGAACCGCTCGAAGAGCAGCTCCGCGCCCTGTTCGGGCAGTTTGAGACCGCGGTCGCGGGCGGCGCGGCGGATCCACTGGGTCATCCGGGCCGGCGGCGGCGCGTCGCAATCGAGCACCAGCGCCCCGCCGCCGGCGACGGCGTCGCCGAGCGACGAGGCCAGCGCCTTCCAGTCCTTGCGCCTCCGGTCGGGGCTCCGCTCCCATTCGAGAGCGATGACCGCCCGTCCCGGCGGCCGGTCGAGCAGTTCCAGCACGACGCCGGAGAGCCCTTTGGCGGTGGCGGGCGGCTGGGCGATCCGCAGGCCGTTTTCGATGAGAACGACGGGGGATCCGCTGAACGAGACCGTGCGCGTGGCGCTCACCACCTGCTCGGCCCCCGCCGTCCGGCCGTCGAAGCGGCGGAGCCGGAACGCCGCCGGCTGCGGTCCGAGGTGGTGGTCCGCCAGCTTTCGCAGCGTCTGCTGGCGGAGCCAACTGTCCGCGCCCCCCACGAGATAGAAGGCGCCCGCCTCGGGGGCCGGCAGCCGGTCGGCCATCCTCTCCGCCGGAACGGGCCCGAACGCGGCGAAGGTCTTGCCGAACCCGGTTTCGGCGAACGGCATCAGAACCCCTCGAGAATCGCCACCAGCAGGGAATCCGCGAACGCGCTGGCGATCCGCGAGAACGCGAGCCCCTCCCGGTCGAAGGCGGCATCGGGGTCGTCCCCGATCGAGAACTCGTCGCGCAGCGTGAACTCGTCCGACTCGAATAGCACGACGTCGTTGACGACGTCCGTGAACTCCACGGTGGCGCGCACGATGATGAGGTACGTGGAGGCCGCTCCCGTCGCCGGATCGAGCTGCGCCGGGGAGAAATCCACGCTCAGCACCGTGCCTCGCATCACCGCCTGGGCCCCCTCCTCGATCTCCTGGACCTCGTAGCGCCCCCGCCGGTTGAACCCCTCGATGATCTGTTCCGTCATCCCCTCTTCGACTTCGGGGAAGGCGCTCTCGTTGTCGAACGGGAGGATGGCGACGACCTGGATATGACCCGGCAACCCGCCGCCGAGGCCGGCGAGCCGGTAACCGCACCCTTCGAAGGCGCCGAGGAACAACAGCCCGGACAACAGCGCCCCGCTCCAGCTCCGGCCGGACGTCCCGCCCCGCTCCCGGCCGGCGGCGCGGGTGGCGGGAATCACGTCGGTCGGGACGCCACGAAGTTCACGAGCCGGTCCGGCACCGTCACGATCCGGCGAACCTCGAGTCCCTCGAGGTGCCGGCGGATCCCCGCGTTCTCCCGGGCCTGGCCGACGAGCGCCTCGCGTTCGAGTCCGGCCGGCGCCTCCAGGCGGCCCCGGAGTTTCCCGTTCACCTGCAGGACGACCAGCACCTGTTCCTCCCGGGCGAGATCCTCGTCGCATGCCGGCCAGGGCGTCTCCACCAGCATCGCGCCGCCTCCCAGCCGCTCCCAGAGTTCCTCCGTCAGATGCGGCGCCATCGGGTTGAGGAGCGAGATCACCGTTTCGGCCGCCTCCCGCACGGCTCGCCGGGCGCTTTCGCTGGCGGCCTCCGGCAGGCGATGCGAGAACGCGGAGGTCAGTTCCATGATGGCGGCGATCGCGGTGTTGGGATGGATGCGTTCCTCGAGGTCCCGGGTGACCCGCCGGATCGTCTGGTGGGTCTTGCGGCGGAGCGCCACGTCCTCGGGCGCGAAGTCCTCGTCCCCCGCCGGTAGCGGGGTGGAGACCAGCCATTCCGCCTCCCCGGGGATCATGCGTTCCAGCCGTCTCAGGAAGCGCGCCGGCCCGGAGAGACGGGCGTCGGTCCAGTCCATCTCCTTTTCCGGCGGCGACTCGAAGAGGACGTAGAGGCGGATCGCGTCGGCCCCGTGCCGTTCCACCACGGCGTCCGGGTCCACGATGTTGCCCTTGCTCTTGGACATCTTGGCGCCGTCCTTGATGACCATCCCCTGGCTCAGTTGGCGGACCACCGGTTCATCGGTGCCGGCCAGCCCCAGGTCGCGCATCATCTTGGTCCAGAACCGGCAGTAGATGAGGTGCAGGATGGCGTGCTCGACGCCGCCGATGTAGAGATCGATGGGGAACCACGCGCGCGCCTTCTCCGCATCGAAGGGCGCCCCGGCGTTTTGCGGATCGAGGTAGCGGTAGAAGTACCAGGACGAGTCCACGAAGGTGTCCATGGTGTCGGTCTCCCGGCGGGCGGCGGCTCCGCACCGCGGGCAGTCCACCCGGAGCCAGGACTCGATTCTCGAGAGCACCGAGCCTCCCATGCCCGTGATCTCGACGTCGCGCGGCAACTCGACCGGGAGGTCGTCCTCGGGCACCGGGACCTCGCCGCATGCCCCGCAGTGGATCATCGGAATGGGCGTGCCCCAGTACCGCTGCCGGGAGATTCCCCAGTCGCGGAACCGCCAGGCGATCCGGGGCTCGCCGAAACCGCCCTCGCGGGCATGCTCCGCCATCGCGGTCTTCGCTTCCTCGGTGGGCAAGCCGCTGAACGGGCCGGAGTCCACCACCGTGCCGTACTCCGTGAACGCGCCGTCTTCCGCCGCCGCGCCGCCGGAATCGTTCGGGATCACGACCGTCCGGATCTCGATCCCGTACGCCTTCGCGAACTCGTAGTCCCGCTCGTCGTGCGCCGGAACCGCCATGACGGCGCCGGTCCCGTACTCCATGAGCACGTAGTCGGCGACGAAGACCGGAATCTCTTCTCCCGAGAACGGGTTCAGCGCCTTGAAGCCCGTGTTCACCCCGGTCTTTTCGGTCTCGCCGGTCGGGTGACTCTCACCGGCGTGCGCGGCGGCGGCGGCGAGGACGTAGCCGGCGACCTCCGGGTTCCGGGCCGCGATGGCCTGGGCGGCGGCGTGACGGGGAGCGAGCACCAGCGCGGTCGCGCCGTAGATGGTATCCACCCGGGTGGTGAACACCGGGACGTCGCCCCCGTCTCCCAGGGCCGGGATGCGGAAGCGGACCTCCGCGCCCTCCGAGCGCCCGATTCAGTTGCGCTGCAGCACCAGCACCTTCTGCGGCCAGCCCGGCATCCGCTCCATCTCGTCGAGCAGCTCGTCGGCGTAGTCGGTGATGCGCAGGAACCACTGGGGGAGCTCCCGCTCCTCGACCACCGCCTCGCAGCGCCAGCACCGTCCGGCCTCGACCTGCTCGTTGGCGAGCACCGTCTCGCAACCCGGGCACCAGTTGACGGTGCCGTTCTTCCGGTAGGCGAGCCCGCGCTCCCACATCTTCAGGAAGAACCACTGGTTCCAGCGGTAGTACGACGAATCGCAGGTGGCGAACTCGCGTTCCCAGTCGTAACTGAACCCGAGCCGGCGGAGCTGGCGCCGCATGTGGTCGATGTTCTGCGTGGTCCAGTCGGCCGGGTGAGCCCCGCGCTGGAGCGCCGCGTTCTCGGCCGGCAGGCCGAGAGCGTCCCACCCGATGGGATGCATCACGGTGAAACCGTTCCGCCGGTAGTAGCGGGCGACCACGTCGCCGATCGAGTAGTTCCGCACGTGGCCCATGTGGATGCGCCCGGACGGATAGGGGAGCATCTCGAGGCAGTAGTAGCGCGGCCCGTCCGGCAGGTCCGGCGTACGGAACGAACCCTCCCGTTCCCAGCGGTCCTGCCACTTTGTTTCGACGCGTTCGTGAAAGGTGCTCATGGGTCGTCGCGCGCGGAGACTAGCAGCCGCCGCGATGGATTCCCGGGCGTTCGGCGCGTGGATGCGACCCGCTGAAGCGTCTTCTGCAGCATCGAGCCGGACGGAATCCGATCGAGGTCCCGCGGGTGCACGAAACGGCCCCCCGGCACGGTCTCGCCGGGGGCCGGATCCACCAGATCCGCCTCGAACGGAACCACCGCGATCCTGCGGTTCATCACCGTGTGACGGAACCCCGCCACCTCTCGCGCCGGCTCGACCCGGATCCCGTAGCGCGAGGCCGTCTCCCGGACGAGCGCCGTTTCCGGGGACTCATCGCTCCGGCACTCGCCGCACGGCAACTCGTAGAGGCCCCGCATCGGGCTTTCGCCGCGTCGAAACACCAGGATCCGGCCCTCCCGGTCCCGCACGACCGCCACGGCCAGGCGTACGGCGACCGGCGCCGGACGCGGCGGACGTCCGGGGAAGTCCGTTTGCCGCCCCGCCACCCGCGACCAACAGAACTCGCGGACCGGGCACGAGCCGCACCGGGGAACCGCCGGAGTGCAGACCGTCGCGCCGAGCTCCATCACCGCCTGGTTCCAGTCGCCCGGATCCCGGCCGCCATCCGCTTCCATCAGGCGGTCGGCGAGTTCCCGGACCCGCCCCTCGAACGGCGCCCGCCCCGGGAACCCCTCGACCATGAACAGCCGGGACAACACCCGGCGCACGTTCCCGTCCACCGCGGCAACCGGTTCGTCGAAGGCGATCGAGGCGATCGCCGCCGCGGTGTAGTCGCCGATCCCGGGAAGCCTCCGCAGTGACGCGGCGGTGTCGGGAATCCCCCCGCCCGCCGCGGCCAACTCCCGCGCGGCCCGGTGGAGCGCCCGGGCGCGGCCGTAGTAGCCGAGGCCCGCCCAGGCGGCCAGGACCTCGTCCTCGGAGGCGTCCGCCAGCGCCCCGGGGTCCGGGAAACGCGCCACGAACGCCCGGTAGCGCGGCAACATGGCTTCCACCCGGGTCTGCTGGAGCATCACCTCCGACACCCAGACGCGCCAGGCGTCCGGCGATTCGCGAAACGGGAGCGGGCGCCCGTTCCGCCGGAACCAGGCGAGCAGGGTCCGCCGCAGGAGACGGAACGGGGACGCTGGGCGAAGGTCGGACATGGGGAGTCGGAGCGCCGGCCTCCGGCCGGCATCGCGGCCACGGGCCGCGAAACCCGGATCACCATTGTTCCGCATGGCGTCGCGCCATCAAGGGAGAACCATCGCGCGAATCAGCGTCGTGCCGGGCGCTGCGCTGCGGCGCAGCGCGTGCCGGTGTGAACACCGGCGCTCCCCGCTCCGGCCTGGGAGCCTGCTACAGCAGTTCGTGGGCGATCCGCTGGTAGTAGCCGACGGCGTCCACCAGGTCGCTCTTCAACACGTGTTCGTGAGCCGTGTGCGCGTCATGGATGCTCCCCGGCCCGATGAGGAGCGGCGTACCCCAGGAAGGCATGAACGGGATGTCGGTCGAATACGACATCGGGGCCACCCGGAAGCCGGGGAGCGTCCGGCAGAAGACCGCGTCGTTCTGGCCGACGTGCTCGTAGCTGAGGTTGTCGTCGGCGCCCAGAATCGCTTCGAGGCGGCGCCGCGCCGGTTCGGCCTCGCCGACGAGCCTCCAGTAGAGGGTGGCCTCCGCGGCAGGGGCGAGGACGTTCCCCGCGACCCCGCCCGAGATGACGCCCACATTCAGGGTCGCCGGGCCGAGCACCTCACTCTTTCCCCAGTCGAGCGACTGGAGGTGGGAGATCGTCGCGAGAAGGCGGTGGACCGCGGAGTCTCCCGCGTCGGGATAGGCGGAATGGGCCGCCTTCCCGCGCGCCCGGATCCGGACCCGGAGCGTGCCCTTGTGGCCGCTCGCCATGAGCCCCTCCGTGGGCTCGCCGCAGACCAGGTGGACTCCGTCCGCCGCGCCTCCCGGGCCGCGCGCTTCGAGGTGGATGGCGCCGGCGCTGTCCACCTCCTCGCCGACGGTGAAGGCCATCCCGAAGCCGGAAACACCGTCCTCGCGGAGCCGGCGGGCCGCGAAGAGCATTGCCGCCAGGATGCCCTTGGCGTCGCAGGAACCCCGCCCGGCGATGTGGGTCCCGGTCTCGCTCGAGGGGAAGAAGGGCGGCACGGTGTCCAGGTGGGTGCAGTACCAGAGGCGGGTCGAACCCTTCCCGGCGCGCGCGATCAGGTTCGGCCGGCCAGGGGCGGCCTCGTCGAACTCGACGTCGAGTCCGATGGCCTCGAGATCCGCGCCGACCCGCCGGGCCACGGCTCCTTCATCGCCGGTCACCGACGGGATGTCGACGATCTCGCGCAGATACCGGAAGAGGTCGTCCATCGGATCGTCAGCCTTCGCCGGGATGCCGGAACAGCAGGGACACGTTCGTGCCGCCGAACCCGAACGAGTTGGAAAGCACGCTCCTCACCGTCGCGGGCCGGGCGGTGTTGGGGACGTTGTCGAGATCGCAGTCGGGGTCCGGGGTTTCGTAGTTGATCGTCGGAGGCAGCGTCTGGTGGCGGAGCGTCAGACAGGCAATGCCGGCCTCCAGCCCTCCGGCGCCGCCGAGCAGATGCCCGGTCATCGACTTCGTGGAACTGACCGCGAGCCGGTCGGCGTGCCCGCCGAAGACCCGCCGGATCGCCGCCGTTTCGATGCGGTCGTTCAGGGGCGTGGAGGTGCCGTGCGCATTCACCGCGTCCACGTCCTCCGGCGCGGCTCCGGCTTCGGCGAGCGCCGCCTGCATCACCCGGACCGCGCCGCTCCCATCCTCCGACGGCGCCGTGATGTGGAAGGCGTCGCCGCTCATCCCGTAGCCCAGCACCTCCGCGTAGAGCGTGGCGCCCCGCGCCAGCGCCGCCTCGCGCTCCTCCAGGACGAGGATGCCCGCCCCCTCCCCGACCACGAAGCCGTCCCGGTCCCGGTCGAACGGGCGCGACGCGCGCTCGGGCTCGTCGTTGCGCGTGGAGAGCGCCTTCATCGAGGCGAATCCGCCGATGCACATCGGGGTGATCGTCGCCTCCGCCCCGCCGGCGACCATGACGTCGGCGTGTCCGTGGCGGATGAGGCGGAAGGCCTCTCCCACCGCGTGCGCGCCGGCGGAACACGCCGTCGCCATGGCTGAATTGGGTCCCCGGGCGCCCAATCGGATCGACACCCAACCGGCAGCCAGATTCACCACCATCGCCGGGACGAAGAACGGGGAGATGCGCCGCGGCCCCTTCTCGAGCAGCTTGCGGTGCTCCCGCTCGATCGTCTCGAAACCGCCGATTCCCGAGGAAATGACCACCCCGACGCGATCGGGGTCGGCAAGCGGAGTCTCCAGGCCGGCGTCCTCGGCCGCGAACAGCGAGGCCGCGAGTGCGTACTGGATGAAGGTGTCCATCTTGCGCGCGTCGCGCCGGTCCGCGTAGTCGAGCGGATCGAATCCCTTGACCTCGCAGGCGATCCGCGACGAGAAGTCGGAGGCGTCGAAGCGCGTGATGGGGCCCGCGCCCGAGCGGCCCGCAACCAGGCCCCGCCAGGTTTCAGCGGTCCCGATACCGAGGGGAGACACGAGTCCCACCCCGGTGACGACCACCCGCCTGGGAGTCATGAGCCCCCCCGTGTCCGTGGCACGCTGATCAGCGGCGCTCCCGCGTACCGAGGGGTCTGGCGGCGGCGGCCCCGGGGGACCGGGACCGGGCGCCGTTCAGTTGATGCGCTGCTCGATGAACGCCACTGCATCGCCGACCGTCTGGATCCGTTCCGCCTGGTCCTCCGAGATGTCGATCCCGAACTGCTCCTCGAGCGCCATCATCAGCTCGACCATGTCCAGCGAATCGGCGCTCAGGTCGCCCACGAAGGTGGCCTCCGGCGTGACCTCGTCGGGGGCTACGGAAAGCTGCTCGCAGATGAGTTCCCGGACGCGCTCGTCCACCGGCAGCTCTTCCGGCTCCCGAGCGCCTTCCGCTTCCCTGGGTTTGTCGGGCATTGGTCTTACTCCTGTCGTTGCTCTTCCGCGCCCGCCGGGTGATCCCGCGGCGCGGGGCTAAAGCGCGAGTCCTCCGGTTACTTCGAGAACTGCGCCGGTGATGTAACTCGCCTCGGCCGAAGCGAGGAAGGCGACCGCGGCCGCCACTTCTTCCGGCGATCCGGAACGCCCCATGGCGACGGCGCTTCCGAGTTGGGTCCGCGCCGCCTCGGGCAACTCCCGGGTCATGTCGGTTTCCACGAGCCCCGGAGCCACCGCGTTCACGGTGATGTTCCGGCGCGCCAGTTCCTTCGCGAGCGCCTTGGTGAAACCGACGATGCCGGCCTTCGAAGCTGCGTAGGCGGTCTGACCGGGATTGCCGCGGAGCCCCACGATGGAACTGAGGTTGACGATGCGACCGTAGCGAGCGCGCATCATAGGCCGGACCGCGGCCTGGCAGCAAGCGTGCAGGCCGTCCAGGTTGGTGGCCATGACCTCGCGCCAGGCGTCCGCCGACTGGCGCGCGAGCAGGCCGTCGCGGGCAACGCCGGCGTTGTTGACGAGGATCTGCAACCCCCCGTTCGCGCTGGCGGCCGCCACGCAGCGCTTGACCGATTCGCGATCGGTCAGGTCGAGCGCCAGCCCACGCACCCGGCCGCGGCCGGCGTCGAGTTCTTCGGCGGCGGCTTCGGCGCGGGAAGCATCGGTCCCGGTAAGGAACACCGCCGCCCCCTCGTCGGCGAGCCGGGCGGCGATGGCGTGGCCGATCCCGCGGGTGCCGCCGGTCACGAGGGCGGTCTGCTCCTCGAACCGCATTCCGCGGGGGTCCTGCGCCGCGGAAACCATCACGCGGAGGTCGCCAAGGGCTCCGGCGACAGCTCCTGAAGCCGTTCGACGCCGGCCGGATCGGAGACTCCGAACGCGGAGGCCTCCGGCAGCACCTTGCGGACCATCCCGGTCAGCACCCTGCCCTGACCGATCTCGACGAAGACGCCGGCGCCCGCCGCGGCCATCCCTCGAAGCGTCGCTTCCCAGCGTACCGGCGAGGCGACCTGGCGGCGCAGGGCCTCCCGCGCCTCGGCGCCGGTTCGGATGGGAGCCGCGTCCACGTTCGTCCACAGGGGCGCCGCGAGGTCGCGGAAGAGGATCGCGTCGAGCTCCGCCGAAAGGCGTTCCGCTGCCGGTTCCATCAGCCGGGTGTGGAACGGCGCGCTCACCGGGAGCGGGAGTACCCGCCGCGCGCCCCGCGACTTGAGCGCCTCGCCGGCCGCGGACACCGCCGCGGTGTGGCCGCCGATGACCACCTGGCCCCCGCCGTTGAAGTTCGCCGGTTCCACGAGGCCCGCACCGCGGCCGGTCACCTCGGACGCGACCTCGGCCACGGTCGCCGCCGGCAGCCCGAGCACCGCGGCCATCGCGCCCTCGCCCTCGCGCACCGCCTCCTGCATGAACTCGGCGCGGCGCCGGGTGAGCCGCAACGCGTCGCCGAACGAGAGCCCACCCAGCGCGACCAGTGCGGAGTACTCGCCCAGACTGTGCCCGGCGGCCATGTCCGGGGCCGCGCCGCGCGCCGCGGCGGCGCGCCAGGCGGCGAAGCTGACGGTGAGCATGGCGGGCTGGGTGTTCCGGGTGCGCCGGAGGTCCTCCTCCGGGCCCTGGAAGCAGAGAGTCGAGAGCGGTTCCCGGAGGACGTCGTCCGCCTCTTCGAAGACCGCCCGCGACTCCGGGAAGGCGTCGCGGAGCGCCCGGCCCATACCGGGCCGTTGCGACCCCTGGCCGGGGAAGAGGAAGGCCGTCTTGCTCAACTCAGGGGTTGTCCACGTCGAGGACTTTCTTGCCCTTGTAGTGGCCGCAGTGCGGGCAGACCACGTGCGGCCGGATGCGGCGGTTGCACTCGGTGCACACCGAGAGGCCCGGAGCCTTCAGGCTGTCGTGCGAACGCCGGTTGTTCCGGCGGCCGCGGGAGTGCCGCCTCTTGGGTTGTGGCATTTCGGTTTCTCCTGTCAGTTCACTGGAGGAATGGTGTTGTCGGCTCGCCGCGCGTGGGCGCGGATCGCCGGGTGCGGCTGGCTATCCCGGAGTCTGCGGGAAGCCCGTCAGGTCGCGGAGCGCGCCGAGCCCGCTCCGGTCGGCGCGGCCGGTATTGTCGTCGCAACCGCACCGCGGGTGGCGGTTGCGGTCGGCTCCGCAGGAACCGCAGAGCCCCAGGCAATCGGCGGAACACAGCGGTTTCACCGGCAGGGCCAGGTGGAGCTGCTCCCACACCGTCTCGGCCAGTTCGAGGCGGTCTTCGTCGTAGAAGGACACGTTCATGTCGGAGGCCTCGAGAGCACGCTCACCGCCTCCCGGAGCGGTCGACTCGGCGACCCGGGGCAGGTACACGAGATCGAGCTCCTCGTCCACGCGAAGCGGAACGGGGCCGAGGCAGCGGACACATTCGAGCCGCAACTCCCCGCGGAGGCCCGCCCGCAGGCGAAAGCCGTCCCGCTCCAGCCGGTCGAGGCGGCCGTGCAACCGGAGGTCGCCCGCGATCTCGAACTCCGCATCCGGGAATCCGAAGGCCTCCCGCGCGGCGGAGACGGCGACCCGGGCGCCGTTCGAAGGCACGGCGGCCAGGTTGACGCTCAGGGCGGAGGGATCGTGAGGTGCGGACAAGGGCGCCGCATTCTACCGTCGGGGAGGTTCCCGGCGGGACGCGCCGGAGCCGGCACGGAGGCGCCGCACCGCGTAGAATCGCGGGCCATGCGTGGTTCGGCACTGCCCTGGATCCTGCTCGCGGCGTCGGTGCCGGCCGGCGCCTGCAACACCGGGCCGCCCGTCGAGGAACCCCCCGGCGAGGCGCCCGAGGTCCGGCCCTGGGAGTGGACGGAGGCGGAGTGGCGGGCCCCGATCGACGCGGTGCGCGCCGGGCGCCGCCTGGCGCCCTCGGAGTGGCCGGACGGGAACCGGGTCGCCGTCGCCCTCTCCTTCGACTTCGACAACGAAACGGTGTCGCTCCGGGACAACAACACCTCGGCTTCCGTTCTCTCCCGGGGACAGTACGGGTCGAGAGCCGGCCTCCCCCGGGTCCTGGACCTGCTGCGGCGGCACGAGATTCCGGCTTCGTTCTTCATCCCCGCGGTCAGCGCGCTGATCTACCCGGAGGACGTGGCCGAAATCGTCGCCGACGGACACGAGATCGGCGTCCACGGCTGGATCCACGAACGCAACTCGCTCATTTCCGGTGACGTGGAACGCGAACTCATCGAACGCGCGGTCGACACTCTCACCGAACTGACCGGAACGCGCCCGGTCGGACTCCGCACGCCGTCGTGGGACTACAGCCCGAACACCCTGCAGATCGTCCGCGACCTCGGGTTCCTCTACGACTCCAGCCTCATGGCGGACGACTGGCCCTACGAGATCGTGGCGAACGGCGAGCCCACCGGCGTCGTGGAACTCCCGGTGGAGTGGATCCTGGACGACGCGCCCTACTTCGGCTTCAGCCGGTACTCGGCGCTTCGGCCGCACAGCACTCCTGACGACGTGCTGTCCATCTGGAAGGCCGAATTCGACATGGCGCACGCCGAGGGTGGCATGTTCCTGCTCACCATGCATCCCCACGTCATCGGCCACCGCTCCCGCATCGCCATGCTCGAGCGGCTGATCGAGCACATGGACGCGGCCGGCGACGTCTGGTACGCCACCCACGAAGAGGTGGCCCGCTACGCCCTCGAGAACGCCGGAGGCCCGGACTAACCGGGCCTGCCTGCCGGGGGGGGTGGGATCGTTCCGTTTCGCTTGTACAGCCCGGGATGGGCGGAGGAAACATCATGAAAACGCGACCTATGGGCGCGACGTTGGTCGTGCTCCTTGCCTGCGGGCTCGCGGCGCCAGCGGCTGTGGTGGCCAGCGACTCTTCACCAACCGCCGCGGTGACCACCGTCGAACTCGAAGCCGAGATCCGCAGCGAACTGGATTCGCTGCGTGAGCGCATCGAAGACCTCGAGATCCTGCTTGCCACCCTGGTGGCTTCCCGCGACGCCGAGGTTCCGCCGACCGGCGCGGAGCCCGGCCTGGCCCTCGCGGCGGCGGACGCCGGCGCCGCTCGAGGCGTACCCCTCCCGGTGGCCCAGGACGCCGGCGCGGCGATGCCCGAGGGGGTCGCCAGTACCGGCGGGCAGCCGCTTGCCATCACCGGCCTGGTGGACACCTACTTCACCCACAACGCGAACGATCCCGCCGACGGGAACAACACGCTCTACTACACGAACCCCAACGCCCGGGGGTTCGGCCTGAACCAGTTGAAGCTCGAAATCGAGACCACCGGCGACGGCCCCTTCGGTTTCCGGTCCGACATCTGGTTCGGTTCCGGGGCGCGCCTCTTCCGCGAGGGACTCGAGCCGGGGCCACTGGCCGACCTGTTGTACGTCCAGCAGGCCTACGGTTACTACCGGTTCGGGAACGGCGCCCAGTTCGACATGGGCGCCTTCGGGACGATCGCCGGACTCGAGGTCGCCGAATCGCACCTGAACTGGAACTACACCCGGGGGATCCTGTGGGCCTGGAACGAACCCTTCTCGCACGTCGGCGCGCGGCTGGGCGTGCCGCTCACCGACACCTTCACCGGAACCCTGATGCTGGTGAACGGCTTCGACAACGCCTGGGACCAGAACACCGGCAAGTCCTACGGCGTCCAGGGTTCGCTCGCTCCGAACGACCGGTTCAACACCACGCTGACCTGGATCAACGGACCCGAGAACGCCGGGACGAACGACGGGTGGCTCCGGGACCTGAGCTGGAACGCCTATGCCGGGCTCAGCGACCGGGTGGAGGCCATGGTGAACATGGACTACATCTCCGCGACCGACGAGATGGGGACCAGCGCCACCTCCTGGGGTCTCGGCGGATATCTCCGCTTCCACGTGAACGACCGGGTACGGATCGCCGAGCGCTACGAGTTCATGAACGACCGCGAGGCCCGCTCCACCGGCCTCGAGCAGATGCTCATGGAGAACACCGTCACGCTGGAGTTCCAGCCGGTGGTGGACGACCCGCGCTTCCTGGCCCGCCTCGAGTACCGGCGGGACTGGTCGGACGCCGACTTTTTCAGTTGCTCCGGCTGCGGTGAGGGGCTCTCGAAGAGCCAGAACACCTTCACCATCGGGATGTCCTGGGTCTTCGGACCGAAGTAGGGGCGCGCTCTAGGCGGCGCCGACGGAACCCGCTGCGGTGGCGGTGACGAACGCCGCCACCGCTCCGGCGATCTCGTCCCGAACTTCAGCGGAGGTGCGCCCGGTGGCGGTGAGAACGGCCTTCGGCACCCGGAATCCGTGGTCGCCCCCCGCGATCCAGCGCACCTGGGCGCGTGCTTCGGCGACTACGGGGTTCAGCAGCGGCGGCGGCGCGAAGGGATCCCGGTCGCCACTCACGAACAGCGTGGGGACGCCGATCCGGGACAGGTGCTCCATCCGCTCGGGCGGGACCTCCGCCCTGCCCGGCGGTTTCAGCGGATAGGCGAGGAACACCAGCCCCGCCACCAGGCGGCGCGCTTCCGCGGTTTCGTCCGCGAGCAGGAGGGACGCCATCCTTCCCCCGAAGGAGCGGCCGCCGAGGAAGAGCGGGCCTTCGAACGTCCGCGCCGCCCAGCCGGCGACCGCGGCGACGCAGGCGATCGCCCGGCCCGCCCCGTCGGGCCGCCTCCGTCCGGCTTCGGCCGCCGGCAGGTTGAAGCGAAGCGTCCGGATCCCCCGCTCCGCCAGGGACTCGGCCAGCGAGACGAGCCCCGGCGTGTCCCGGTTTCCGCCGGCCCCGTGGGTGAGCGCGAGCAGCGGGCCGGCGCCCCCGGCGGTAACGGGTTCGTGGAGGGCCGCGCTGACCGTCCCCGAGCCGCCGTCCGGGGAGTGAAGGATCACTGCGGGGCGGCCGGACGGTTTCGGGATCCGCCGACCCCTGGCAGCGTCCGCTTGCCGAGGGCGGAGGCGACCAGCTCCACCGCGAGTTCGGCGGTCTGGTTGCGGACGTCGCGGATCGGATTGACCTCCGCCACCTCGAGTGACCGGAGTCCGCCGCTCTCCGCCACCGCCTCCATCAGGCTGTGCGCCTCGCGGTAGCTGAGCCCGCCGCGGACGGGAGTCCCGACCCCGGGGGCGATCTCCGGATCGAGTCCGTCCATGTCGAGGCTGAGGTGCATCCCGTCGGTCCCGTCGAGCACGCGGGCGACCGCCTCGTCCACCACGGTCGCAAAGCCCCGGCGATCCACCTCTTCCATCGTATACACCCGTATCCCAAGGTCCTCCACCACCCCGGCCTCGGCCGGATCGACGCTCCGGACCCCGATCAGGGCGGCGTTTCGGGGTTCCAGCCTCCTGGCCCCCGCGGCGAAACCTCCCACCCGGGTAAGCGCTTCGGAACCCCGGCCGAACATTGCGGCCACCGGCATCCCGTGCAGGTTGCCGGTGGGGGTGGTCTCCGGGGTGTTCGCATCCGTGTGGGCATCCACCCACAGGAGCCCGAGACGTTGCTCGAGTGGGTAGCCGCCCCCGCGATGCGCGCATCCGGTCATGCCGGAAACCGTGCCGAGCGCGATGGAGTGATCGCCGCCGAGCACCACCGGGAGCCGGCCCGCCTCGCGATGACGGCGCACCTCGCGCGCCAGGTGCTCGAGGACCCGGACGACCTCCTCGAGATAGCGGGCGTTCGGCTCGCCCGGCCCGGAGAGCGTCTCGGCGAGGGGCGCCTCGATGTTCCCGGCGTCCTCCACCACGGCCCCGAGCCGCTCGAGCCGCGAGGCGATCCCCGCGCGCCGGATGGCGGAGGGCCCCATGTCCACCCCCCGGCACCCGGCGCCCAAATCCAGCGGCACACCTATCAGGCTGATCGTTTTCTTCTCCATGGCCGCATCCTACTGCGGGCCACGGCACGTACGGCTTGGAACGCCGGTCTCCAGACCGGCACCGCGGCGCTCCGCGCCGCGCACGTCGTAACTCCATTCCGCCTCACGGCAATCCCCGGCCGGCAACACCCCAACCAGCCCCGACGGCGCAGCGGCTTGGAAGGCCGGCTTCAACTGAGCTCTCTCCCGTTACCCTCCCCACCGCCCATGCCCTACCGGTCGCTCGCCGACGCCGTCCGCGATCTCGAACGAAACCGGATGCTGGTCCGGGTGCCCGACGAGGTGGACGGACACCTCGAAGTCGCCGAGATCCAGCGCCGCGCCTACGCCGCCGGAGCGCCCGCCATCCTCTACGAGAACGTGAAGGGATCGGCGTTTCCCTGCGTTTCCAACCTCTTCGGAACCATGGAGCGAGCCCGTTTCCTGCTCCGGCACGGACTCGACGGGGCGAAGGCCGCGGTCCGCTACCGGGCGGCGCCGGGCAAGATCTTTTCGGATCTCCGCAACCGCCCTTCCGCCCCGCTCGGCGCCGCGACGGCGGCGATCCACTCGCTGCCCCGCCGTGCCGGCACGGCTCCGAGCCAGGCGCATCCCATCACCCTCTCCGATGTCCCCCGCATCACCTCGTGGCCGGACGACGGGGGGCCCTTCATCACCCTGCCCCAGGTCTTCACCGAGCACCCCGGCGTTCCCCCCGGCAAGGGGCCGCTCGGCGCTCCCCTGGCCTCAAACGTCGGGATGTACCGCATCCAGCTCGCCGGAGGCGAGTACGCCGAAGCGGAAGCGGGGATGCACTACCAGATCCACCGCGGCATCGGGGTGCACCACACCGCCGCCGAGCGGCGTGGCGAGCCCCTCCGGGTGAGCATCTTCGTGGGGGGGCCACCCGCCCACACCCTTGCAGCGGTGATGCCGCTCCCGGAGGGGCTCAGCGAACTGCTGTTCGCCGGGATGCTGGCCGGACGCCGCTTCGCCTGGAAACGGCGCGACGATGGTTTCGTGGTCTCGGCGGACGCCGACTTCACGATCACCGGCTGGGTGGACCCGGGCCGCACGTTGCCGGAGGGCCCGTTCGGGGACCACCTCGGCTACTACAGCCTGACCCATCCGTTCCCGGTCCTGCGGGTGACTTCCGTGACGCACCGCAAGGGAGCCATCTGGCCGCTCACCGTCGTCGGCCGTCCCCCGCAGGAGGACACCACCTTCGGCCAGCTCATCCACGAGATCACCGAGCCGATGGTGCCGACCACCCTGCCGGGCGTCCATTCGGTGCACGCGGTGGACGCGGCCGGGGTCCACCCGCTGCTGCTGGCGGTCGGCAGCGAGCGCTACTCCCCCTTCACCGGCCGGCGGCCGCAGGAACTGTGGACCATCGCCAACGCGATCCTGGGTTTCGGACAGTGCTCGCTGGCCAAGTACCTGTTCATCGCGGCCTCGGAAGACGCTCCGGAACTGGCCGCCCACGACATACCGGGGATGCTGGACCATGTCCTCCGCCGGGTGGACCTCGCCACCGATCTCCACTTCCAGACCCGCACGACCATCGACACCCTCGACTACTCGGGTACCGGCCTGAACGCCGGATCGAAGCTGGTGATCGCCGGAGCGGGCCCGGAACGGCGGTCGCTGGCCCGCGAGGTGCCGGTGGCAGTGGGAGAGGCGCTGCCCCCGGGGTTTTCGGGCCTTTCGGTGGTACTGCCGGGCGTCTTCGCGCTGGGAGGCCCGCGGTTCGACGCCTACGAACGGGTGGACCGGGATCTCGCTCCGCTGTGGGACGCCCTCGACACCGCCGAGCGAGCGGGCGCCGACCTCACCGGGATGCCGCTGGTGGTCCTCTGCGACGACCCGGACTTCGCCGCCGAGACCCTCCGGAACCTGCTCTGGGTGGCCTTCACCCGGTCCAACCCCTCCCACGACGTGCACGGCCGCCGGGCGGTGATCCGCCACAAGCACTGGAGCGCGGTCGAGCCGGTGCTCATCGACGCCCGCCTGAAGCCCCACCACGCTCCGCCCCTTATCGAGGACCCCGCGGTCGGCCGCCGGGTGGACGCCCTCGCGGCTCCCGGCCGGCCGCTGCACGGGGTGATCTGAAGCGACGTTCACCGGAGGACGCTCATCCCGGGCAACTACCCGGTCGAGCGAAGCCCGATCCCTTACGGCCGGCACACCTTCAGGACATCCAGCAAACGATCGCGCTCGTCATCCTCCAACCGGTCGGCGACGGCCCATTCCTCGATCTCGGCATCGGAATAGCGATGGAAACCAGGGAGGCAAGGCGTCAACACGATGCCCTCAGGCTTCTCTTCCAACACCAGCAGGTGGCCGCTCCCTATTCCCAACTTCCGCCGCACGGCCGCTGGCAGCGTGATGGCGCCACGAGAAGACACCTTGATCCGGTAGGCCACACGGGCATTCTTTCACCGCGGCCGGGTTGGTAAGGTGGAAGTTCGATGACGAGTTCGTCCCGAAACCAGGGCTCCAGCACCGGGCTCGCCCGGAACCTGGGCCTCATGGGGCTCGCGGCCACCGGGATCTGTTCGATGCTCGGGGCGGCGATCAACGTGATGCCCTTTGCGCTGCTCCGGGGCATCCCCGAGATCGGGCCCTACGTCCTCCCCGCCTACGCCTTCGCGGCCGTGCCGGCCGTGCTGGCGGCGCTTGCCTACGGCAGCCTGGGCTCCGCCATGCCGCGCGCCGGTGGCAGCTACGTGTACGCGAGCCGGGCGCTCAGTCCCTGGTGGGGGTTCATCGCCAGCTTCTCCCAGTGGTTCGGACTGTCCATCGCCATCGGGGTGGTGTCGTACCTGCTCGTTCCCTTCATCCGCGACATGGCCGGCGCGCTCGGCTACTCCGCGGTTGCCGCAACCCTCGAGCGCGGCCCGGTGCGGGTCGGCATCTCGATCGCGTTCCTGTGGACCTTCGTGCTGGTGAACGTGCGGGGACTGAAGCTCTACGAGCGGACCCTGGTCCCCATGATGTTCCTGATGTTCGCGCTCGGCGGGGTCGTGATCGTCAGCGGCTTCGCGTTCGACCACGGGGACTTCGCCGCGGCGCTGATGGCGAGCGACGGCCGATCGGTCCCTGACGCTCCGGCCACGCCGCTCCAACTCGTCCCGTTCGTGACCGCAGCCGTCGTGCTCTTCGCCACCTTCATCGGGTTCGACTCGATCGCGCAGGCCGGCGGCGAGGCGAAGAACCCCGGCCGCACCATCCCGCTCGCCATCGGGATCGCGATCGCCTCGGTCGGCGGTTTCTATTTCCTGTTCACCGCCGCGATGTACCACGCCGTGCCGTGGCAGTTCGTCGCCGGGGAAGCGGCCGTCCGCGACGTGACCGCGCCGGGGCTGCTCGGCTATCTGTTGCCGGCGGCCGGCACCGCGGCGATCCTCGCCGGGGCCGCGGTGGCGCTCATCAACGACCTCCCCGCCATGCTGCTCGCCGTCTCCCGCATGATGTTCGCCTGGGCCGAGGACGGCATCTTCCCCAAGGGGGTGGCTGCCGTACACGGGAGCTTCCACACCCCCTGGGTGGCGATCCTGCTGAGCGGCACGATGGCGACGGTGGGGATCGTGGGAAGTCACCTCGCCGGCGACTTCTTCCTGGGGATCGACATCCTGGTGACGTCGATGCTCGTCAACTTCGGGCTCATCTGCCTGTCGCTCGTGACCCTGCCGCGCCGTAACCCGGACCTCGCGGGCGAGGTGAAGGTCTTGGGGAGGCCCGCGCAGGTGCTGGTCGGCGGCGGGGGCGCGGCGCTGCTGGGCCTTTTCCTGATCCTCCACATCGTGAGGGACCTCTCCACCGAGACCGCCGCCTGGTATTTCCACTCGACCTGGGTGTGGCTGTTGGTGATGGGTGTCGCCTCTCTCATCTATCTCCGTGAAATGGCGCGGCTCCGCCAGCGGGGAGTGGACACCGACCGTTTGTTCCGCACCTTGCCGCCCGGGTGAGCGCGGCGGTGGAACGGACCCGGCTCGCCGCCGGGCTGGAGGTGTCCCGGGTCCTGACCGGTCTGTGGCAGGTCGCCGACCAGGAGCGGGACGGCGCCGCGCTCGAAACCGAGCGGGCGGCCCGGGCGCTCGAACTCGCGGTGGACGCCGGCTTCACCACGGTGGACGTGGCGGATCACTACGGATCCGCCGAACTCATCGCCGGCGCGCTGCGGAAACGCCGTCCCGGGGTCCAGGTGCTGACCAAGTGGGTTCCGGAACCCGGGATTTCGTCCCGGCAGGAGGTCGAAGCCGCGGTCCGGCGCTCACTCGACCGCATCGGGACCGATCGGCTCGACGCGCTCCAGTTCCACGCCTGGAGCTATCCCGATCCGGGCTGGCTGGACTGCCTATTCCACCTGACGGAGATCCGGGCCGAGGGACGGATCGGCCATCTCGGAGTCACGAACTTCGACGCGGTCCATCTTGATCTTGCGCTCCGGAGCGGCATCCCCATTGTTTCGAACCAGGTCTGTTACTCGCTCGTCGACCGCCGGCCGGCGGGACGGATGACCGACGTGTGCCGCACGCACGGGATCGGGATGCTGGTCTATGGAACCCTTGCCGGCGGATTGCTGAGCGATCGCTGGCTCGGCGTTGCCGAGCCTCCGATCGACGACTCGCTCACCTGGTCGCAGATGAAGTACCGCCGTTTCATCGACCAGGCCGGTGGCTGGGACCGCTTCCAGGCGATGCTGCGCGCCGCGCGCCGGGTCGCGGACCGCTACGGCGTGTCGATCGCCAATGTGGCGGTGCGCCACGTGCTGGAACAGCCCGCAGTGGCCGGGGTCATCATCGGGGCGCGCCCCGGAGAGCGAACCCACCTCGAAGACAACCTCCGGCTGTTCGATTTCGAGCTCGAAGAGCGGTCCCGGGCGGAGCTTGCCGAGGCGCAGGCCGGCCTCGACCCGATTCCCGGCGACTGCGGCGACGAGTACCGGCGGCCGCCGTACCTGACCGCGTCGGGAGACCTCCACCACCACGTCACCCACTTCCCGGCGCCCTACGCGGCGCGGAACACGGAGCGCGGCGTCGAACTGGATCCGGACGCCGGCTTCCGGGAAGCGGTCCGCACCGGGCCCGACATCCGGATTGCCGGGGTCACTCCGACCCATCGCGACCGCCTCATCGGCGGAGACAGCATCCGGGCGCAGACGCACTTCGCCCTCGACCGGGCGGAGGGCGCCCTCCAGTCGCTCGACGCCGAGATGGCGCACGCCGTTCGGGTCGAGGCGCGCACCCACGAGAAAGATTGGCCGGACGTACAGGCGGTCTTTCGCGAACGCCTCCCGTCAACCGCCGATGTCGCTCGCGCTCCGGGGCAGCCCTCGCACCCTCACCCCATCGAAATCGACGTCGAAGCGCGGACTTGACCAGACAGGGTCACGCCCGCCGGCTTCGCCCGCAGATCGCCGCCCGGGATCGTGGCGCAGCGGCTTGGAACGCCGGTCTCCGACCGGCACAGCCCGCCGCAGGCGGGCGGCGGGACGGCCCGCGACCGCCGGGATGGCGTCCGTATCGGCGTGATTCCTGTTGAAACCTCCGCCACCTCCCCTCAGGTACAGCAGACCCCTTCGGCCCCCTCCGCCCCCACGTCCGCCCCGTCCGTCGAAATCACGACGTTCTGCAACTGCTCCGCGTCCCCCGACTTCACGTACCACTCCCAGCGCGCCCCATCGGGATCCGTCACCCAGGTCTCCGTTTTCTGGGCGTAACAGCACTCGGTGTCGTCCACCCCCGTCGTCTCGAGCCCCGATTCCCGGAGCCGCCCTTCGGCCGCCCGTACCTGGCGGGCCGCCTCCACCTCCACGCCGAGATGGTTGATCGTGGCCCCCTCGGCACCTTCGAAGAGGACGAGCTTCAACGGCGGATCGGCGATCGCGAAGTTCGCGTAGCCCGGCTTCACCTTCGCCGGCGCGGTCGCGAACATCCGCGAGTAGAAGTCAATCGCCTTCTCGAGGTTCGTCACATTCAGGGCAAGTTGCAGTCGGGACACAGTCGTTCTCCTCCGTCGATGCGGCCGAAGGCGCACCCGTGCAGCATTCGGCAGTCAGAAAGTCCATGAGCTGGGTCATGGCGGCAAAATCAGGACGCGAACGCACCTCACGTCCCCGCTGCTCCTGCTCCACGAGACCGGCCCGGGTCAGGCAGGCGAGGTGGTGGGCGAGCGTGGAAGCGGGCGTGCCGAGTGCCCGGATGAGCGTCCCCACCGGGAGTCCGGGCTGACCCGCGCGCACCAGCAACCGGTAGAGCCTGAGACGCGTCGGGTTCCCGAGCGCACCCAGACTCGCCGCCGCGAGTTGCTCATTCAGCGGGGTCGTTGTCGCCATGACGATATAACTATATCACTAGTTATTTCGTTCCGCCATTGTGCGTTGGTTCCGACCAGGCCTTGACGGCGCCGAGCCCCTAGCCCCTCGGTTCTTCGGGACGGGCGTCCCCGGACAAGGCGTCCCCGTCGGGTCGCTCCCGCAGCAGCAGAACTCCCTCGATCCGCGAAACACGCTGTTCCAGGCTGGTCAACCTCTCCTCGAGGCGATCGATACGGGCCTCGAGGCGATCCATGCGGGCCTCGAGGCGATCCATACGAGCCTCGAGGCGAACCTCCAGGCGATCCATGCGCGTTTCCAGGCGGTCGATCCGCTCGAAACCGAACGCGGCGATGGTGAGGTTCATCACCGCCATGAAGACCCCGAGCGACACGAACGGAATCCACTCTCTCCTCTTCACACTGCCTCCAGCCGGTTCCCGGCCGTCGAGCCCCTGCGGGCTCATTGAGTTGTCAAGTGTCAAGGTGTTCCGTCCGCGTTGCGGACGCATCAAGCTCCTCGCGACCCAGCGCCGAGAGTCTACCGCCGCAACGCGGCCGCGGCTTACACGACCGCCGGTTCCAGGAGCCGGATCGTGCCCGCGTCCGCGTCCATCTCGGCGCGGCCGCCGATGGGCAGCGTGAACTGCTCGGGGATGTGCCCGATCATGCTCCCCCGGAATGCCGGAATGCCCAGCGGGGCGATGTGATCGTCGAGCACCTGCTCCAGGGTGAGCGAGCCGAACCCCGATCCGGGGTCGCAGTCGGTGCAGCGGCCGAAGATGAACCCGGCGATCCGGTCGAGGACTCCCGCGAGCTTCAGGGTGGTCATCATCCGATCCACCCGGTAGACGGCCTCGTCCACGTCCTCGAGGAACAGGATCGCGCCGGTGAAGTCCGGTAGGTAGTCCGACCCCATGATCGCGGTGAGGACCGTCAGGTTGCCCCCGAGCAGCGGTCCCGTCGCCCGCCCGCCCGTGATGGTGCGGACCCGATGGTCCCGGGGGACGATGTGGTCCCCGGGGTCATCGGCCAGGTTTTCGAGCAGTTCCGCTTCGCCCTCCATCAGGGTCCGGCGGAAGTGCTCGGTGGAGAAGCGGTTCCCCGGGCCGGGACCGTGCATGACGATCAGGCCCGTTTTCGCGTGGACCCCGGTCAGGAGCGCGGTGGCGTCGCTGTAGCCGAGCAGGACCTTGGGATTCGCCCGGATCACGTCGTAGTCGAGGAGCGGCAACACGCGCGCCGAGCCCCAGCCGCCCCGGGCGAAGATGCCCTTCACCTCGGGATCGGCGAAGAACTCCATGATGTCCGCGGCCCGCTCGGCGTCGCTTCCGGCGAAGTAGCCGCGCCGCCGGTAGTAGTTGGAACCGAGCCGCGGTTCGAGCCCGACGGCGCGGAAGGCGTCCGCGAAGATCTCGGTGGGGTCGGTCTCGAAGGCGGCGGTGGCGGGACTCACGATGCCGAAGGTGTCGCCGGGCTGGATGCGAGGCGGCCGGATCAGGTCCGGCTGGACGGGCCAGTGGCGGGCGCCCGCCACGAACGGGATCGCGGCGGCTGCGAGCACGGTCAGGGCGTCTCGACGTGAAGTGAGGGGGGCGGTCGGAACGGACCGGGCGACCCGTCGGGTCATCAGGTCCGTCTGCGCCGCCACCTTCGGGCCGGCTCGGCGTAGCGCCATGGCGCGGGTTTCGCGCTCCCGCGCGATGCCGGCTGAAGCCGGCGGTCCGAGCCGTCCTCGTTCCTGGGCCGAGAGGTCCTGCGCAGCGCGGTCGCCCCGCCGAGGCGGGGCGGTGCCGGTCTGAAGACCGGCGCTCCCAGCCCTCCGCGGCACCGTGCCGTCAGTTCTCCTCCGTGGCGACGAGGACCGCCGGGACGCCGAGGCTGGCCACCCGCTCGTTGAACGGGGTGAGGTGCTCGGTCATGGCGGCGTCGAGGTCCGCGTGGATGGCGTCGAGCTCCGGCTTCAGGTCGTCGAAGCGCTCGTAGGCGCCGGCGGTCGGCTCGTAGTCCCCCTGCACGATGTAGCCGTAGAGCGTCACCAACTGGTTGTCGATCTGCGGCGGGAAGTTGATCGGGTCCTGCGACGACTTGCTGTTCGTCTGCGTGATCGTCTCCTCGATCTCGGTCAGGCGATCGGTCAGAGCCTTGCTCAGATTCCCGAGTTCCTCGTCCGCATTCCCGGCCTTCCGCAGGCGTCCGACGATGTCGCCGGCCTGCGACTTGACGTCGCGGAGCCGGTTCAGCGCATCGAAGAGCTTCGTGATCTCGCCGGCGACGGTCTCGCCCAGTTCACGCTGTTCCGCGAGCTCCTCGGCCGTGGAGGAGAGATTCGGGTTCAGCGCCACTTCGAGCGGCTGGGTGTGGGTCTCCTCCCCAACGGTCAGTCGGACCTCGTAGGTTCCCGGGAGTACCGAAAGTCCGGGCGTGCCGCCCCAGTGGACCACCCCGGCGGGGCGCTGGATACCCTCGCTCCGCAGGTTCCAGCGGAACGAATTGAGTCCCGCCGCGGCCGGGAGACGGGCGCCCGGCCCACCGCCGAAGAACGCCGCGAACGGCGATACCGGGCCGGATGGAGGCGCGGGCCCCGGCTGCCCGGTGACCTTCCGCACCGAGTTGCCCGCGGAGTCCAGGATCTCCAGGGTGATGGCGGACTCGGGCTGTTCCTTGAGGTGATACCGGATCTCCGCCGCACCCCCGAAGCCGCCCCGGTAGGCGGTCCGGGGGGCGTAGAGGACGGAATCCGCCGCCATCGTCTCGTCGGTGATCTGGTGGAGCGGGCTCAGGTCGTCGAGCACCCAGAAGGACCGGCCCTGGGTCGAGATCACCAGATCTTTCCGGTGCACCTGCATATCGGTGATCGGGCTGACCGGCAGGTTGTTCTGGAAGCGCTGCCAGTGGGCGCCGTCGTCGAACGAGACATAGAGCCCGAACTCGGTCCCCGCGTAGAGCAGGCCCTTGCGGTCGTGGTCTTCGCGGATGGCGCGGGTGAAGTGCGTCGGCGGGATGCCGTTCGTTCCGTCGGTGAGCAGGTCCCAGCTCGCTCCGGAGTCGTTCGTCCGGAAGATGTAGGGCCGGAAGTCGTTCTCCCGGTACCGGTACACCGCGATGAACACCCGGGCGGGATCGTGGGAGGACATCTCGATGACGTTGACGGTGCCCCCTTCCGGCATGTCCGCGGGGGTGATCTCCGTCCACGTGTCGCCGCGGTCGCGGGAGATGTGGACCCGGCCGTCGTCGCTGCCCGCCCACAGTTCCGCGGGCGTGTGCGGCGACTCCTCGAACGAGAAGAGGGTGTTGTAGACCTCGACGCCGGTGCTGTCGCGCGTGATCGGTCCCCCGGCGTAGTCCTGGTGCTCCGGGTTGTTGGTGGTCAGGTCGGGGCTGATCACCTGCCAGCTCTGTCCCTGGTCCCGGGACATGTGGACCACCTGCGAGGCGTGGTAGAGGATGTCCGGGTCGTGGGGCGACAGCCGGATCGGCGCGTTCCACTGGAACCGGTAGTTGAGATCCCGGGCCGCCTGGCCGAGCTGGAGCTGCGGGTAGTGAAGGATCTGCCGGAACTCGCCGGTCCTCCGGTTCACCCGGGTGATGGAGCCGCCGTAGCAGCCCGCGTAGATGATGTCCGGGTCGCGGGGGTCCACCGCGATGTGGCCGCTCTCGCAGCCGCCCACCTGGTACCAGTCCGGAACGACGCTGAACCCGCCGCGGGACGGCACCGAGATGGTGCTGTTGTCCTGCTGCGAACCGTAGATCCGGTAGGGCCACTGGTCGTCCACGTACACCCGGTACATCTCGGAGGTTTCCTGTCCGTTCAGGTCGGTCCAGCTCTGGCCGCCGTCGAACGACACGTTCGCGCCGCCGTCGTTGGCGTTGACCATGTTCATCGGGTTGTCCGGGTTGATCCAGAGGTCGTGGTTGTCGCCGTGCGGAACCCGGATGCGCTCGGGGAACGTCCGGCCGCCGTCGATGGACTTGAAGAAGCCCACGTTCAGCCCGTAGATGGTGTTCTCGTCCTGCGGATCCGCGTAGATGTGGATGTAGTACCAGGGGCGCTGCCGCAGATTGGCGTCCCCGTTGATGCGGGTGAAACTCTCGCCGCCGTCGTCCGAACGGTAGAGGCCGCCCTTGTCGCCCTCGAACTCGACCAGGACCCAGATGCGGTCGGAGTTCGCGGGTGAGATCGCGATCGCGGTCTTGCCGACGAGTCCGGTCGGCAGGCCGGCTTCCACCTTCTCCCAGGTGTCGCCGCCGTCCTTGCTCCGGTAGACGCCGCCGTCCTCACTGCCCGAGATCAGCGTCCACGGCTTCCGCTCGGCGCGCCAGGCGCCCGCATAGAGGATCCGCGGGTTGTTCGGGTCCATCTGGATGTCCACGAAGCCGGTGCGGTCGGAGAGGAAGAACACCTTCTCCCAGGTCTCCCCGCCGTCCTGCGAACGGAAAATGCCGCGCTCCTCGTTCGTGCCGAAGATGTAGCCCAGCGCGGCGACGTAGACGAGGTCCGGGTCGTCCGGATGGACGGCGATGGCGCCGATCTGACCGGCGTGACGCAGCCCGGCGTGTTCCCAGGTCTTCCCCGCGTCCGTCGAGCGGTACATCCCGTCGCCCACCGAAATGTTGCCCCGGGGGCATGCCGATCCGGTGCCCACGTAGACGACGTTGACGTCCGAGGGAGCAACTGCGATGGCCCCTACCGCGCCCACACCGAAGAAGCCGTCGGTGACGTTCGTCCAGTTGTGTCCGGCGTCGGTCGTCTTGAACACGCCCCCGCCGGTGCCCCCGAAGTAGTAGGTGAGCGGATCGCCCGGAACCCCCACCGCCGCCGTGGAGCGGCCGCCGCGGGTGAAGCCGACCGCGCGGAACTGCATGTCGTCCAGATACTCCGGCGGAACGGTGACGTTCGCCTCGTCGAAGTGTTCGTGGTAGTCGCGGTGGCTTCCCTGTCCGAACGCCAGGGGCGCGGCCAGGACGACGGCCGTGACGGCCGCTGCCGGAATGCGAAGAAATCGTCCAGTGTGCATCGAGAGGTCCCTCCGGAAAGAGCCGGTCAGTGTACCGGGGCGCGCCGGACGGGGCGGGGTGGACTCAGTTGTCCGGTGCCTCGCGAAACGCGACGACCTCGTCGAGGCTCGACGCCCCGACGGCCGCCATGACCAGGCGATCCACCCCGAGGGCCACCCCCGAGCAGCGGGGGAGGCCCGGCGCCTCGAGGGCGGCCAGGAAGCGCGCGTCCGTGCTCGCGACCGGCCGCCCGGCACGCTCGCGCGCCCGGTTCTCGGCCGCGAAACGGCGGCGGTGCTCCTCCGGGTCCTGCAACTCGTCGTAGCCGTTCGCGAGTTCGAGTCCCGCCCAGAACACCTCGAAACGCTCGGCGGTTCGGGAATCGTCGTCGCTCAGCCGGGCGAGCGCCGCCAGGGGGGCCGGGAACCGGGTCACGATCGTGGGGACCCGGGTCCCCAGACCGGGTTCCACGAGCCGTGAGAACAGGTAGTCGAGGGCCCCGGCCCGGTCGTCGGGCCGGCCCGGGTGGCCGTGCGCCTCGGCCAGCGTCCGGAGGCGTTCTTCCGGCGCCGACAGCGGGTCCACCCCGACGGCGGCAAGGAAGAGCTCGCGGTAGGTGCGCCGCTCCGCCGGAGGAGTGCCCAGGAGATCGCCCAGCAGCAGGTCCATTTCCGTCAGCAATCCCGCGAGCGGACCCAGGCGGTACCACTCGGCGATGGTGAACTCGACGGCGTGCTTCCGGCCGGTCTCTCCCGCGCGAAACGCCTTGACGACCTGGAAGATAGGACCGCTGCCGACCGCCAGCAGGCGCTTCATGGCGAACTCCGGCGAGGTGTGGAGGAAACCCCCGGCCGCCGGCACCGATTCCAGGTGCCGATCGGGGGTCGCGTGCGGCCCGAGGATCGGGGTCTCGACCTCCTGGTAGCCGCGGGCGGTCAGAAAGGCGCGCAGCCGCGCAACGAGCCGGGAGCGCTCCCGGAGATTCGCGGGGGACGCGCTGGGACCCCACCCGGGGTTGCCCGTGCCGGTCAGTTCTTTACCCGGGAAACGTACTCGCCGCTGCGGGTGTCCAGGCGCAGCGTCTCGTCCACCTCGATGAACAGGGGAACCCGCACCACCGCTCCGGTCTCGAGGGTCGCGTTCTTGGATCCCCCGGTCGCGGTGTCGCCGCGGATCCCGGGTTCGGTCTCCACGACCTTGAGGTCCACGAAGTGCGGCGGGTGAATGAGCAGGATGGCGTCGTTGTAGAGCGTGACGCCGCAGGTCATCCCCTGGAGCAGCCACTTCTCGTGGCCCCCGAGCGCCGATTTCGCCGCCGAGTACTGCTCGTAGGTGTTGGGATCCATGAAGTGCCAGTCGCCGCCGTCGCTGTAGAGGAACTCCATCTCGGTGTCGAGCACGTCCGCCGCTTCCACCTTTTCGCCGGACTTGAACGTCTTGTCGAGGACCCGCCCGGTCTTGAGGTTCCGGTAGCGGATCCGGGTGAACGCCTGTCCCTTGCCGGGTTTCACGAACTCGCAGTCCAGCAGGACGCACGGATCGGAATCGAGCAGGACCTTGAGCCCGCTGCGGAACTCGTTTGTCGCGTAGGTGTTGGCCAAGGAATCGCTCCCTTCAGGGGTGGGGTGGCCGGAATCGTACCAACGGGGGCGCGGCGGGCGATGCCGGCCACCGGCGGCCCGCCAGCTAGACCTCGGTCAAAAGGTGGCCCATCCGTTCCTTCTTGGTGCGCAGGTACTCGCGGGAGTGCTCGTTGGCCGGGACCTCGATGGCGACCCGCTCCTCGATGGCGAGGCCGTGGGCCTCGAGGGCGACGAACTTCCGCGGGTTGTTGGTCAGCAGGCGAATCCGTCCGACGCCAAGGTCCCGGAGAATCTGGGCCCCGACGCCGTACTCGCGCTGGTCGGCACGGAACCCGAGGTGGGTGTTGGCGTCCACCGTGTCGAGGCCATCGTCCTGGGCGGCGTAGGCCCGCAGCTTGTTGACGAGCCCGATGCCCCGCCCCTCCTGGTTCAGGTAGAGCAGGACTCCCGAACCCTCCTGGCCGATCCGGGCGAGAGCCGCGTCGAGCTGGGGGCCGCAGTCGCACCGCATCGAGCCGAAGACCTCACCGGTGAGGCACTGGCTGTGGACGCGCACCAGGACCGGGGTGTCCGGGCGCGCTTCTCCCATCTGCAGAACCAGGTGCTTGGTCCCGTCGAGCGTGTTCTCGTAGGCGATGGTTCGAAACGCCCCGAAACGCGTCGGGAGCACCGTCGCGGCCAGCCGGCGAACCAGTGACTCGGTGCCGAGCCGATAGCGGATCAGATCGGCGACGCTCACGATCGCCATCCCGTGCTCCGCCGCGAACACCTCCAGGTCCGGGAGGCGGGCCATCGTGCCGTCTTCCTTCATCACCTCGCAGATGACCGCCGCCGGGTAGAGCCCGGCGATCCGCGCCAGGTCCACCCCGGCCTCGGTCTGTCCGGCGCGCTGCAGCACGCCGCCGGGACGCGCGCGGAGCGGGAACACATGGCCCGGCCGGACGAGATCCGACGGCCGCGTCCGCTCGCGGATCGCGACCTGGACGGTGTGCGCCCGGTCGGCGGCGGAAATACCGGTGGTGACTCCTTCCTTTGCCTCGATGGAGACGCAGAACGCGGTTTCGTGCACCGACGTGTTGTCCCGAACCATGAGCGGGATGTCGAGTTCGTCGAGACGCTCGCCGGTCATCGGCATGCAGATGAGACCGCGGCCGTGCGTGGCCATGAAGTTGATCGCTTCGGGAGTGACCTTCTCGGCGGCGATCGTCAGGTCGCCCTCGTTCTCGCGGTCCTCGTCATCCACCACGATGACCATGCGTCCGGCGGCGATTTCGGACACCGCCCGCTCGACCGGCCAGAACGCCGTGGATTCGCTCTTTCCCGTGTCAACCACGCGCACAACACCTCGTCGGGCCCGAGGGGCCCTCTTTCGGAAACCGTCCCGATTTGCGGAATTCTAGCCGCGCGCCGGACCCGGATTGCTCAACCGGCGCCCGGCGTCCCCACCAGGGCGCCGACGTACTTGGCGAGGATGTCGTACTCCAGGTTGACCCGGTCCCCCTTCCGGAGCGCCCCGAGGGTAGTGGCCGTGCGCGTGTGGGGAATCAGCATGACCTCGAAGCACGCCTCGCCGGGCGAAGCGGCCGCCACCGTCAGGCTGACCCCGTCGATCGCCACCGAACCCTTGCGGACGATCCAGCGGGGCTCGCGGTGCCGGACGCTCAGCCGATAGTCGTCGTCGGCCCCCCCCGCTTCGAGCACCTCGCCGCAACCGTCCACGTGTCCCTGGACGAAATGGCCGCCCAGCCGGTCCGACGCGCGCAGGGGCAACTCCAGGTTGACCCGGTTCCCCGGGCGCAGGTCCCCGAGCGTCGTCAGGGAGAGCGTCTCGGCCGCGACTTCGAAGGACGCGGAGGCGGGCTGGACCGACACCGCGGTCAGGCAGACTCCGGACACCGCGACGCTGTCGCCGACCGAGAGCCCCGAGAACTCGCCCCCGCCGTGCCCCACGGAGAGCAGCCGCCCGGCGGCGAGGTCCCGCACCGCCTGCACGTCGCCGACCGCGATGACGAGTCCCGTGAACATCCGGCCGGGAGATTGCCCGATCCGTTCCCGCCGCGCAAGCCGATGACCATGCCCATACGATCCCCGCGTGGACGATCGCTTCCTGCGGCGGGCCCTCGAGCTCGCCCGGCTCGGCCAGTACACCGCCCCGCCGAATCCGGCGGTGGGCGCCGTCCTGGTCCGCGACGGGCGGGTCCTTGCCGAGGGCTTCCACGCCCGCGCCGGACGGCCGCACGCGGAAGCCCAGGTGCTCCGGGTGGGGCGCGCGGCGCGGGGCGCGACGCTCTACGTCAACCTCGAGCCGTGCTGTCACGTCGGGCGGACCCCGCCGTGCGCCGAACGGATCATCGCCTCGGGAGTGCGGCGCGTTGTCGCCTCCCATCCAGATCCCGACCCGCGAGTGCGCGGCGGAGGTTTCGACCGTCTTCGGTCCGCCGGCGTGGAGGTGACGACGGGCGTCCTCCGCGAGGAGGCGCAGGACCTGAACCCGTCGTTCTTCAAGTTCCTCCTGACCGGCACTCCCTGGGTGACGGTGAAGGCCGCCACCTCCGTGGACGGGGTCATGGCCCCGCCCGGGACCCGGTGGATCACCCGGCCCCGGAGCCGCCGCCACGGGCGAGTGCTGCGCCGGGAGAACGACGCCATCCTCACCGGGATCGCCACCGTGACGGCCGACGACCCCCTGCTGACGCCCCGGCCCCGGCGCGGGTCCCGCCCCCTGCTCCGCGTGGTCCTCGATCCCAGCCTGCGGATCTCCCCCAGGGCGCGCGTCCTGCGCGGACTCGACCGGGACCCGGTGCTCGTCGTCTGCGCGCCCGGCGCGCCGGCCGCGCCCCGCCACCGCCTCGAGAGCCTGGGGGTCGAAGTGGTCGAGGCCACGGTGGACAGCGCCCCGGCCTCCCCGAGCGAGGGCGTCACCCAGCCGATTGCGCTCGCGGCGGTGCTGGCCGAGGTGGCTCGCCGCGGCGCGCACACCCTCCTGGTGGAGGCCGGCCCCCGGCTCACGTCGGCATTCCTGCAGCAGGGGCTGGCCGACCGGCTGGTGCTCTACCTGGCGCCGCGTTTCCTGGGCCGTGCGGAAGGAACCGGGCTCTTCGACGCCACCCGGGCTCCGGCCGGCGGCCGGCGCGAGTTGCCGCGCGTCCAGCCTGAGCCGCGCTCGGCGCGCTACGCCCGCCTCGGCCCCGACCTCCTCGCCGACTTCCGGCTGGCCGAGCGACGGGGATAGCCGCGGACGTCCGGTCAGTCCCTCGTCAGGGAGAAACGCTCGAGACGTTCGTACACCGGCCCGCCGGGGCCGAGGAAGCTGGCGAAGAGGCCAAACTCCCTCACGGTGAACGCGGAGGACCAGGCGGCATCCGGCGCCGGAGACCGAGCGGCGCTCAGATCCCCTGCCGCCAGACGCGAAGGGACGCGCAGCCGGCCGAGTGTCACGTGGGGAACGAAGAGCCGTGTCTCCGGAGCGAGCCCGAGGTCGCGGGCAACCGTCTCCACCTCCCGCTGCAGGGGCAGGAGCCGTCCGGGCTCGCCCTCCGGAACGCCGTCCTCGACGAGCCCCACCCAGACGATCCGGGCGCGGCGGAGCGAGCCGAATGCCGAGACCTCGGCCGTCTTCAGCGACAGGGGCCCCGGGCAACCGGTCTCGAGGCGCTCGCGGAGGCGCGCCGCGATCCGCCCGCGCTCCACCGGACCTCCTTCCGGGCCGAAGAAGCGCAGGGTGAGATGGAGGTTGCCGGGAGGAACCCGGCGGAAGACGGAGGCCGGGAGCAGGCGGGCGATCGCCCCCGAGGCGGCAAAGAGCTCCCGGCGGAGCGGGCCGGGGAGCGGCACGGCGGCGAAGAGCCGCGGCGCGCGGGCCGCCGCTTCACGCTCTCGCCGGACCGGCCCGGACCCCGGCATTGCGGCAGCCGGCCTCAACGGCCGGACGTCTCGCCCCTCTCGGCCGTCACGCCACGTTCTCCGCCAGCCGCCAGCATGCTCTGGCGCAGCAGGTCGAGCGCCGCCGTCGCGGTGAGTTGCCGCACGAGCGACCGGTCTCCCGGCAGGCGGAACCGCCTCGCGCGGGAGACCGGGCCGCTTACCGCGATCCAGACCAGGCCCACCGGTTTCCCGGCGCTTCCTCCCCCCGGCCCGGCGATCCCGGTCACCGCGACGCCCCAGGCGTTGCCGGAGCGCCGGCGCGCGCCGTCGGCCATCGCCGTCGCTACCGGTTCGCTGACCGCTCCGTGCACGGCAAGCGCCTCCTCCGGAACCGCCAGCAGGTCCCGCTTGGCTTCGTTGGCATAGGCCACCACCCCCAGGTCGAACCACGCGGACGATCCCGGGACGCGGGTCAACCGCTCGGTGATCAGTCCTCCGGTGAGGGACTCGGCGAACGCGGCGCGCTCCCCCCTCCGCTCGAGCATGCGTCCCACCGCATGCTCCAGGCGCTCTCCGGCCGTCCGGCTGAAGACCGCGTCTCCCAACCGCTCCACCAATCGGTCCGCGAGCCGCCGGACCTCCGCCGCCCCGCCGGCGGGTCCGGTGACCCGGATCTCGATCTCGCCGCGGGAAGCGAGGATCGCGAGCTCATGCGGCGCATCCCGCGCCGGGGTGAGATCCAGGATCCTCTCCTGCAGGACCGATTCCGGCAGCCCGGCCACCATGACCGTCTCGCGCACGCTGCCCGCCGTCCGTTCGGTCTCGGCCTCGAGACGCGGGCGCACCTCCGCGTCGAACATCGCGGCCAGTTCCGACGGCGGCCCCGGGAGGAGCACGAGCCAGGCGCCGGCGCCGGTGCGCGCCAGGACTCCCGGTGCGGTCCCGGCGGGATTGGGCAGCGCCGCCGCTCCCTCGGGAATCAGGGCCTGCCGGCGGTTCACTTCCGGCATCTCGATGCCACGGTCCCGAAACCGCGATTCGATGCCGGCAAGCGATGCCGCGTCCTCGACCAGCCCGACCCCGAGGACACCGGCCGCCGCGAAACGCGTCAGGTCGTCGGTCGTGGGGCCGAGTCCGCCGCAGACCAGGACGTACCGGCAGCGGGCGAGGGCGGTGCGCAGGGCGTCCTCCATGATGGACCGTTCGTCCGGAACGACCGCCGAGAACCGAACCGCCACTCCCAGTTGCGCGAGCCGCTCCTTCAGCAGCGGGGTGTTGCGGTCGATGCGTCCGGGCGCGAGGAGTTCGGTGCCGACCGCCACCACGGCCGCGCCGGGCGGCAGGCCCCCGCCGTTCGTCAGGGGATCCGCTCCCGGCAGCCCGCCTCCCCCGCACCGCGGACGGCTGGCGGCCTCACCGCGGGGGACAGCACCGGACCGCCGCCGGTTCCGCGGGCCGTCACATGCCCAGGGCGAGCAGCAGGACGATCCGCACGACGCCGCCCGCGACCAGGTCGTCGGCCATGATGCCGATGCCGCCGGGAAGCCTCTCGACCTGCCGTATGGGAGGCGGTTTCACGATGTCCAGGAAGCGGAAGGCCACGAAGGCGGCCACCATCACGAGGAACGACGGGTTGGTGCCGACGAGCGCCAGCCACATCCCGCAGAACTCGTCCACCACCACCGACCGCGGGTCCGGTTGCCGGAGATCCCTGGCGTGGCGCGCACCGGCCCAGAGGCCGACCGCCACGGCCACGCCGAACAGGGTCACGGGCAGGCTGCCCGGCAGGTTCCGCGTCAGCACGAAGGCGATCAGGCCGGCGGCCGCGCCGGCGGTTCCCGGCGCGACCGGGACCTTCCCGATGAACGCGCAGGTCGCGATGAAGGCGGCGAGCCGCGAGGGTGGCCTGGCCGGCAGGGTTGGTCCGGCTGGCCGCGGCGCCTCCTCGCCCTCTGTCCAGTGGTCGTCCCAATCGGGCGTGCCTCCCGGACGGAGGGGCGTTTCCTCCGAACCGGCGCCGGCGGCGACGCCTTGGTCCGGATCCGGCGGAGCCGGCCTCGGCGACGCACCTGACGGCGCGGCGCTTCGACTCCGGCGGTCCTCGGCCTCCTGAAGGCGGCGCTCTACCCGTTCGCGCACTCCCGGAGCCTCCGCGGCCGGGGAGGGGGCATCCTCGTCCTCCGCGGCCGTTGGGGGCGACTCCCCGTCCTGCGCATCCGGTGCGCCGGTGTCCGGCGCCGTACGCCCTTCGGCCACGCGCCGGCGGATGGTCGAACTCCAGTGTTCCCCCGCCGGGGGTCCCGGAGAAGGATGCGCCGCGGAGACCCCCTCCCGATCGCGGGCGGGATCGGATGCGTCCGCACCGACCCCGGCCCGGCGGCGGAGCGCCTCCTCCACCCGCTCGCGCGTACCCGGCTCCCGGCCTCCACCCGCCTTCCCCGCCGGGCCTCGGTCCCGAACTTCGCCCGATTGCGGTTCGGGCGTCGTGACGCCGGCTCTTTCTTCCGGAACGGCTCCGGTCGCGCCCTCTCCCCGATCGTCCGGGCTCACGGAGCGGGACCGGGGAACAGGCGGATCATGAGTCGAATCCCGCACCGGAGGCGGTGCGGAGTAGCGAAACTATACTGCCGGCTTCCGGGACGGAACGGTCGGATTTCTCCCCGAACGGACCCGGCGAGGAGAGCTGGATGGGCCACGACTCACCGGCGCCGCACGCACTGCTGGAAGCAGTCCCGAACTGCAGTGAGGGGCGATCCCGGGCGACCCTCCGCTGCCTCGCGGGAGCGGCGGGAAGTCCGCTTCTCGACCTGCACGCGGACCCGTCCCACCATCGCTCGGTCCTGACCCTGGCGGGAAGCGCGTCGCAACTGCGGGCGTCCGCGCATTCCCTCTTCGAGACGGCCATCCGCCGCATCGACCTGCGGCGCCACCGCGGCGAGCATCCGCGCATCGGCGCCCTCGACGTCCTCCCGATCGTGCCGCTGGGAGAAACCAGGATGGAGCAGGCCGCGCGGCTCGCCGTCTCGCTGGCCGAGGAAATCGGCGCCGGCCGGCCGGTGCCCGTCTTCCTCTACGGGGAAGCCGATCCCGGCCGGCGCACCCTGCCGCAGATTCGGCGAGGCGGGCTTCGCGGCCTCGCGGACCGTCTCGCCCGGGGAGAGATTCGTCCGGACTACGGCCCCCCCGCCCTGCACCCGTCGGCCGGGGGCATCGCGGTGGGCGCGAGGCGGCCGCTCATCGCCTTCAACGTCAACCTCGATACGTCCGACGCCGAAGTCGCGCGGGCCATCGCCGGGCGGATCAGGACGAGCGGGGGAGGTCTTCCCGCGCTCAGGGCCCTCGGGGTGCGGCAGGCCGATCCCGTCAGCCGGCGGGTCCTCGCCCAGGTCTCGATGAACCTGCTGGACTGGCGCCGCACCTCGCTGGCGGACGCGTTCCGCCGCGTCCTGCTGGAGGCGGGCGCGGCCGGTACCGGCGTCGTCCATTCCGAGATCGTCGGACTCGTGCCCCGCGCGGCGACCTGGCCCGGGATGGAAATGGAAATCGCTCTGCGGGAGCCGGCCCGGACGATCGAGGGCGTGTACGCTGCGCACTCCCTGGAGCGACCATCGTGAAGTGCCCGTACTGCGGCAATCCCGAAGACCGGGTGGTGGATTCCCGTGAGAGTCGCGAAGGAGAGGTCATTCGCCGCCGGCGGGAGTGCATCCGGTGCGGGAAGCGGTTCACCAGCTACGAAGCGGTCGAGGAGATTCCGTGCACGGTGGTCAAGAAGAACGGCGACCGCGAGGTGTTCGACCGGGACAAGGTGCTGTCGGGACTGAAGAAGGCGTGCGGAACGCGGGTCGCCGAGGAGAAGATCGGGGCAATCGCCGACCGGGTCGAAGCGCTGGTGGCCAAGAGTCCCGACCGGGAACTCAGCGCCGCCGGAATCGGGGAAGTCCTGATGGAGGAGCTGAAGCGGGAGGACCACGTCTCCTTCGTCCGCTTCGCGTCGGTGTACCGCGACTTTCAGGACACCCGCGATTTCGTGAAGGAGGTGCAATCCCTGCTGCGGAAACGGGCGCCCGCAAAGCGGCGGAAGAAGGTTCAAGCAGCCCGCTGAACCCGGAACCTGGCGAAATCCTCACCCCCGCGGGAATCGAGAACCGGCGAACGCCTGGATTCGTTATGTTCGGTTGACGGGGAGAAGACCGAAGCGCCGCCATTGGATTCCCCCGTACAAATCTCCGATGCCCAACTCGTCCGCCAGTGCCTGTCCGGCCATGAGGACGGGTGGCGCAGTTTCGTGGACCGTTTCCGGACGCCGGTCTGGCACATCGCCTATCGCTTCACGGCAACCCCGGACGACGCCGACGAGCTCACCCAGGACGTCTTCATGCGCCTCGTGAACGTCCTTCCCAGCTATCGGCCGAGCGGAGCGCTGGGCGCCTGGGTGCGGCAGGTGGCCACCAACGTGGCCATCGACGCCTACCGGCGCCGGCGGCGGACACCGCTGCTGCTGCCCGACGAGGAGATCCCGGAAGCTCCCGTGCCGGCAGCCTGGCAGCCGGACGCGATCGCCGAACGGCGCGAGGAAGCCACCAGGATCAGGGCGCTTCTGGACCGGTTGCCGCCCGAGCTGTCGGAGCCGCTCATCCTGCGCGACCTGATGGACTGCGACTATCCGGAGATCGCGGAGCGGCTGTCCATCCCGCTCGGGACCGTGAAGTCCCGCATCCACCGGGCTCGCCAGACGCTCGCACGGGCCCGGCGCGCGCTGGGACGCGGTGGACCCGTCCGGGTCAGCAGGGGAGGCGACCGATGACGCCCGCTCGTTCGGACGACCGCTTCCGCGACCTGGTGTCCGCCCTCGCCGCGGGTGAACTCGACCGGGCCGAAGCGGAACGGGTGCGCACCCGGCTGGCGGAGGACCCCGAACTCGCCCGTCTCTACGGCGAGATCCGGGCGGTGCGCCGGAGTCTCGGCGACATGGCCGCCGGGGCGGCGACGCCGCCCCCGGGGCTCGAGGGACGCATCCTGGCGGCGACGCTGCCGGCGTTCCGCTCGCTCTACGTACGGCGGACGCATTACTGGCCGACCTGGCTCGCGGCGGCCGCGGCGGCCGCCATGCTGCTGTTCTTCCAGCCGCCGCTGGTCCGGGGGGCGCTCGAATCGCTTCCCCGGGCCTCGGACGGGGTCAGCAGCCTGCGGGCAGCCGCGAATCGTCACACCGACCGGGCGCTGGCCGAGTTCGGCGTGCTCCGCGCCTCCCTTTCCTTCGCGCTGGAAGACCGGATGGACCAACTGGGAGACCGGCTCCGGGATCTGGAACGCGCCACCCGCCACCGTGACCAACTGTTGTCCGCTCCCGAATCGGATGCCGACCCGGCCTCCAGCGGCGACCGGCAAGGAGGAGCCGCCCCATGAACCGTTCACCGGGACTCGCCGGAGTCCTCTCCGTGTTGTTCCCCGGCCTTGGTCATCTCTATGCCGGAGCCACGGCCCGCGGGCTGGCGCTCGCCGGGGCGTTCATCGCCCTGCTGCAGGAGGAACTGGTCCCCTTCGTGCTCGCCGTGTGGATCTTCGGCATCGTGAACGCGATCCGGACCGCGGAAGAGATCGTGCGGGCGCACGCCGAAGGCCGGCCGGCGGCCGTCTCCCTGGATCGGCACTGGGCCACCGGACTCATGGCGGTGGGGGTGCTCGCGACGCTCGCGCTCATTCCCGACCTCGAGTGGGCCCTGAGGTTCTGGCCCCTCCTGCTGGTCTGGATCGGATTCCGGCTCTACCAGGGACAGCCCGTGATCCCCGGATCCGCGGGTCCGGCGGCAGGGGCTTCGGGGGCCGCCGCGCCAGCCGGACCGCCGGACGCGGCGCCCGCCGCGGGTCCGCCTCCCGCTCCACCCGCACCGGGAGACAACCCGCCCCCGGCCCGGACGGACGAGGAGGCAGACTAGGCATGGCCCGCAACGACAACTGGTCGGGACCGATCCTGATCGTCATCGGAATCGTCTTCCTGCTGTCCAATCTCGACCTCGTCGATCTGGGCGATCTCCTGCGTTTCTGGCCGCTCATCCTGATCGCGGTCGGCGCGCGGCTGGTGTTTCGGGACCGCGGCTCCGGCTCCGGGCCCGGTTCCGGCCCGCCGCCCCCTCCGTGACGGACTCGGGAGTGACAGCCGATCCGCCACGGTCCGGAGGCGGATGCGGCGCCGCTTTCGGAATCGCGCTGATCGCGTTCGGGGGGCTGTTTCTCTGGGTGAACCTGACGGACACCCCGCTGGCGCTGCTGCTCCTCGACGCGGCGCCGCTGGCCGCCGTCTGGTGGCCGCTCCTGCTGGTGGCGTGGGGGGCCTCGAAGCTCATCACCCGGCTGCGGACCGGACGCACCCGCCTCGGATTCGGGGAGGTCCTCCTCCTGGCGCTGCTGGTCCTCGGCGGCACCGTTTTCACGCTCGCGCAGCGCGCCATCGAGAGCCAGGGGCTCGCGCCCCGGGTGACGGAAGTACGGCGTCTGATCGAACAGCAAGCGGGCTCGTTTCCCGTCCATTCCTTCGTCACCGAAGAGTCCTTTTCCCTTGCCGCCGAAGGAGAGGTCGAGATCCGGGTTTCGCTGCCCGCCGGCAACATCCTGGTCGAGGCGGCTGCCGTCACCGGCCCCGGGAGCTCCGTGACCCCCGGTCCGGAACCGGAGGGCCAGGACGTTCCTCGCGAGGCGGGCATCGAGGGCCGGCTCCAGCTCGTGAAGCGCGTGTGGGCCGCCGACGGCGAGGCGGCCGCCGCCCGGGCCGCTGCGGTGCGGCTCCGCGCCGGCCCCCTCGACCTCGAAACCGGCCAGTTTTCCGTCCGGATCGAAGACTCCGGGACGTCGGAAGTGGCGCTCGAGTTGCTCGCGACCCTGCCTCCGGGAGTGCGGATCTCCGCCTTCACCGACGAGGGGTGGGTGCGGGTGGACGGTCCGTTCGCCCGGGTGGAAGCCCGCACCAACGACGGTCCCGTCGAGGTCCGGGGCACGGAAGGTCCCGTCTCGCTCACGGTGCGCAACGGAGCGGCGTGGGCCTCGGAGATCGGGGGCGCGCTCGCGATCGAGGCACAGCGCGCGTCCGTCGAGGTGGATGGAGTCGCGGGGACCGCCACGGTCCATGCGGAGGGCGCTCCGGTGTGGATCGCGGCGGCGGCGGCTTCGGTAACGGTTCGCGGTCGCAACGCCCCCGTGGCGGTCGAGGACTCGTTCGGCCCAATCGAGGTCGAGACCCGGATCTCTCCCATCCGCCTCGAAGGGATCGGCGGTTCCGCGGTGTTGCGTTCCGAGTTCGGCGACGTGGTGGCCCTGTCCATCGAAGGTCCGCTCGAGATCCGGACCGACTCCGCCGACCTCGAAGTACGGCGGGCGCGTTCCGGGGTGGATGTTCAGGCCGCCGGTGGATCGCTGGTTCTCGACGAGGTCGCGGGCGCGCTGACGGTGGCCAGCGGCCGCGGCGAGGTGCGGGCGTCGCGGCTGTCCGGACCGGCGAGTTTCACCGGTGACGCCGGCGCCATCACGGTCCGCGGTTTCGACGACGCCCTGTCGGTCAGGAGTGGCGACGCCGAGGTGGACGTCGCCACCGACGCCCTCGGTGGGGAGGTCGGACTCGTAACCGAGCGTGGGGATGTCCGGCTGGCGCTGCCGTCCGCGGGGTCCTTCTCCCTTGCCGCCGAGACCGGCGGCGGCGATGTCGACAGCGAGTTCACCCTGGAGCGGCGCGAGGCGGACGGGAGGTCACGATGGGAAGGCCGCGCGGGGTCCGGGGCCGAACGGGTGACGATTTCGACCGAGGCCGGCGACATCACGGTGCGGGCGCATCCCCCTGCAGGAGGAGACCGGTGAGACGTGCCGTTCCCGTTCTCGCCGCCGTCCTGGCGGTGCCGGGCGTTTTGTGGTGGGGCTGTCTTCCCGGCGTCGACGAGACGTCCATGGAGACGATCCGCCGGCCCGCGGCCCCCGCACTCGCGATCCGCCTCGAACGGGGATCGGTGATCGTCCGGGAACACCTCGGCGCCGATTTCGAGATCGAGGTCTGGCGAACCGCCCAGGCGCCTTCCCGGGAGGCCGCCCAGGCGGCGCTCGAAGCCCTCGTGGTCGATCTCGAGCGCGACCCGGATGCGGGCGCGCTGACGATCACCGGCCGCAGCGCCACGGCCGGGACCTTCCGGCCCTGGGAAGAACTCGCTCTCAGCTTGAGGATCGCCGTCCCGCGGGGCACGGCGGTGGACGCCCGGACCGGTTCGGGCAGGATCGAACTGGAGGGCCTCACCGGCCCCGTTCGGGCGACCTCGGCCTCCGGCCGCATTGCCGCCAACGATCTCCGGTCGCCGGCGGGGACAGCGGCGGCACCGATCCGGCTGCGCACCGCGGACGGCCGGATCGCGGCGCAGGGCCTCGAGGGGCGTGTCCGGGCCGAAAGCGGAGACGGGCGCATCGAACTCGAGGGACGACTGCAACAGGTCACCGCGGTGACGAGCGGTGGACGGATCGAGATCGACGTCCGCGCGGGCGGTCCCCCGCCGGCCGGCGAGTGGTTCCTGCGGACGGGGAGCGGCCCGGTGCGGCTCACCCTGCCCCGAACCACCGACGCCGTGGTGACGGCCGTGGGACGGCCGGATTCCGATGACCGCCGCGATGTCTCCGACTGGCAGCGGGAGGGGCCGCTGGCGCTCGCCACGCTGGGCGATGGGTCGGGGCCCCGCATCCACCTGCGGACCGGTGACGGCTCCGTCCGGGTCAGGTTCGCCGACCGGGACTGACCCGGGGCGGCGACCCGATTCCGGCCCGGACTGCCGCCGCGCGGCGGCTCAGTAGCGCGGAGCCGGCAGGGAGGAACCGGTGATCTGGCGGTAGGCGCTGAGGAAACGCTCGGTCGTGCCGCGGACGATGCTGTCGGGCAGATGCGGCGCCGGCGGCTCCTTGTTCCAGTCGACCGTTTCCAGGTAGTCGCGGACGTACTGCTTGTCGAAGCTGGACTGGAGCTTCCCGGGGGCGTATTCGTCGGCGGGCCAGAACCGCGACGAGTCCGGCGTCAGGACCTCGTCGATGACGTACAGCTTCCCGTCGTCGTCGTGCCCGAACTCGAACTTGGTGTCGGCGATGATGATGCCCCGCTCGGCGGCCCACTCCACCCCGCTCGCGTAGATCTCCCGGGAGATCTCGTGGAGGCGGGTGGTCAGCTCCCGGCCCAGCGCGTTCGCCATGAAGTCCTCGCTCACGTTCTCGTCGTGTCCGTCCTCGGCCTTGGTCGCCGGCGTGAAGAGGGGCTCGGGGAAACGCTCGGCGAGCTGCATCCCGCTCGGCAGGGAAATGCCGCACACGCTGCCTTCCCGCCCGTACTCCTTCCAGCCTGACCCGTAGAGGAACCCGCGCATCACGCACTCGAAGGGGATCGGGTTCAGCCGGCGCACCAGCATGGAGCGGCCGTCCAGCATTCCCTTCGCCGGCGCCAGCACGCCGGGGTACTCGTCGACGTCGTCGGTCACCAGGTGATTGGGAACGATGTGTTCGGTCCGCCGCAGCCACCACGCGCTCAGGCTGTTCAGCACCCGGCCCTTCTCGGGAATCCCCTCCGGAAGCACGACGTCGAAGGCCGACACCCGGTCCGTCGTCACCAGCAGGAGCTGATCGCCGACGGCGTAGATGTCGCGGACCTTGCCGCGGGAACGGAGGGTGACACCCTCGAGCGAGGTCGTGAGAACTGCTTCGGCCATCCGGGAATTCTACGGAGGAAGGGGTCCCGAAGAGTGGCGAAAAACAGGCCCGGCGACGGCCTGCGCCTGGTCTCGATGGGCGGCGCGCGTTTCGCCTCGCTGCGCTCGGCGATGCCGGCCGGAGGCCGGCGCTCCTAGGCCGGCGCTCCGAGTCCCGTTAGCGTCGCCGGTCGCCGCGGTCGCGATCGCGATCGCGTCCGCCACGCCGCCGCGGCGGCCGGGGCGGCAACGGCGGCAGGCCCGCCCGCTCCCGGATGATGTCCTTGCAGGAAAGGCGCGTCCGTCCGTTGCCGTCCACCTCGATGACCCGGACCTCGACCTCGTCACCCTCCTGGAGCTCGTCCCGCACGCTGTTCACGTGGCGGTCCGCGATCTCGGAGATGTGAAGCAGGCCGTCGGTGCCCGGAAGGATCTCCACGAAGGCGCCGAAGTCCACGATCGTCTTCACGACTCCGTGGTAGTCGCGTCCGACTTCGGGAAGCTGGCTCACCGCGATGGATTCGATCCGCTCCTTCGCCCGCGCCGTCGACTTCGCGTCGAGCCCGGCGATGTGGATGGTGCCGTCGTCCGACACGTCCACCCGCGCTCCGGTCTCGTCGGTGATCGCCCGGATCGTCTTGCCGCCGGGTCCGATGACCTCGCGAATCTTCCGCACGGGAATCTTCATCGTGAGGATCGCCGGTGCGTACTGGGAGGTTTCGCTCCGGGGAGCGGGAATCTCGGCCGCCATGACCTTCAGGATCTCGATGCGCGCCCGCCGCGCCTGCTCGAGCGCGTCGCCGACGATGTCGAGCCGCAGTCCGGAAACCTTGATGTCCATCTGCAGCGCGGTGATCCCGTTGGCGGTGCCCGCGACCTTGAAGTCCATGTCTCCGTAGTGGTCCTCGGCCCCGGCGATGTCGGTCAGCACCCGGTACTCGTCGCCCCGGGTGATGAGACCCATCGCGATTCCGGCGATGGGAGCCTTGAGCGGCACGCCGGCATCCATGAGCGAGAGACACCCCCCGGTCACCGCGGCCATGGAACTCGACCCGTTGGACTCGAGGGTGTCGGAAACCACCCGGATGGCGTAGTTGAACTGGTCCTCGCCCGGAATCGCGGGCAGGAGGGCGCGCTCGGCGAGCGCCCCGTGCCCGATCTCACGCCGGCCGGGACCCCGCATCATCCGGGCCTCTCCGACGGAGAACGCCGGGAAGTTGTAGTGCAGGAGAAAGCGCTTTTCCCCGGAGCCGTGCACCCAGTCGAGGCGCTGACTCTCGCTGAGCGGCGCCAGGGTGGTGACCACGAGCGCCTGCGTCTCGCCGCGGGTGAAGACGGCGGAACCGTGAGTCCGGGGCAGGACGCCAACGTCGCAGGACAACTGGCGGATCTCGTCGAACGCCCGTCCGTCGAGGCGCTTTCCCTCCTCCAGGATCGTGCAGCGGAGGATGTCTTCCTCCATCGCCTTGACGATGCCGGAGACCGCGGAGCGCTCTTCGTCGCTCCGGTCCTCGAGGCTGGCGGCGATGGCGGTCTTGACCTCGTCGACGGCGCGGGAAGCCTCGATCTTGCCCGGCGTCTGCAACGCATCCTTCAGCCGTTCGCGGAATCCGTCCGTGATTTCGGTGGCCAGGGCGGGATCCGGATCCTTCGCCACCACCACCTGCTTCTTCGGCTGGAGCCGGCTCACGAGTTCCTGCTGGATGCCGACGATGCGCTTGATTCCCTCGTGGGCGAAGCTGAGCGCCTCCACCATCCGGGACTCGGGCACGTCTTCGGCGCCCGCCTCGACCATCACGATGGCGTCCTCGGACCCCGCTACCACGAGATTCAGCGCCGACCGATCCAGGTCGGAGAACGTCGGGCAGAGAACGAACTCATCGTCCACCAGACCCACGCGCACCGCGCCGATGGAAGTGTCGAAGGGGAGATCCGAGATTCCCAGCGCCGCCGCCGCCCCGGTAATCGCCAGAACGTCGGAATCGTTCTCGCGATCCGTGGACAGCAGGAGACAGGTGACCTGCGTCTCGCGCCGCCAGCCGCTCGGGAACAGCGGGCGCAGCGGGCGATCGATGAGCCGGCAGGTGAGGATTTCCTTCTCGTTGGGCCGCCCCTCCCGCTTGAAGAAGCCGCCCGGGATCCGGCCCGCGGCGTAGAAGCTCTCCCGATAGTCCACCGCCAGCGGCAGGAAATCGACATCGGGCCGGTCGCTTCGGGAAGCCGTGACCGCGGCCAGCACGACGGTGTCACCCAGCCGGACGGTGACCGCTCCCGCGGCCTGCCGGGCGAGCCGGCCGGTTTCAATAATCAGATCGTTGCTGCCGATCCGGGTCTGTACCGTTTCAATCAACTTGTTTTCTTCCTTCTCTGGTGCCGGGAACCTGCTTCCGGTTCACGGCGTTCGGCGGCCTGAGCGGCCTGCCGGCAAGTGGGCGCGCGGGAACTACTTTCTGAGGCCGAGGGACGTGATCAGGGTGCGATACCGCTCCACGTCTTCCCGCCGCAGATAGTCCAGCAGCCGCCGGCGCCGGCTGACCATGCGGAGCAGACCCCGCCGCGAGGCGTGGTCCTTCCGATGATCGTTGAAGTGGTCCGCCAGTCCGGTGATCCGCGCCGTCAGCAGCGCGACCTGGACTTCCGGTGAACCGGCGTCCGTTTCGTGCCGCCGGTACTTCTCGACGATGTCACGCCGTGATGTCTGTGTGAGTGCCAATTCCCTGTTTCCCTGTTGCCGCCAGCCGGGCCGGCGCTGCTCCTGGTCTTTCCTATGCCGCCTGATGAATGCTTCGGTCTGCCGGGCTCGGTGCCCGCCGGCCAAGACGCTCGATCTTCGTGATCACAATTCCCGGGTCGGCTGGTCGTTCGCGGCGCACCTTACCACACCGGAAGGGACGCGCCGGGCGCCGGTCCGGGGACCGGCGATGCCGGACTCAGGCGCCGCCGCTCCCACCCGTGTTCCAGACCACGAGCGGGCGCCAGCCATCCGGCGCTGCCGCAACCACGGCAATCAGCGCCAGTCCGTCCTCGTCACCCGAACCCGCCGGAAGATCGAGGGCCGCCACCGCGCAGCGGACCTCCGCGCCGGATTCCGGGCCCGCGCCTTCGTCCGCGGGTTCGCCGGCGCCGCGGTACGGAAGCGGGCGGCCGTGCCCGAGGAGCCCGGCCTCCTCCTCCGATACCGCCAGTCGCGGAATCCCTCGCAGGGCCGCGAGCGGGTCCAGGAGACGCGCGGTGACGGCGTTCCGGTCCGGAAGTTCGTCGAGCCGCGCCGCGTCCGACACGTCGAAGGGTCCCACTCCGGTGCGCCGCAGGGCAGCGAGGTGAGCCGCGCCGCCGAGCCGCTCCCCGAGGTCTCGGGCGAGGGCGCGGATGTACGTCCCGGGCCCCACCTGGCAGGCGAGCTCCGCCACCTTCCCGTCGTAACCGAGGAGCCGGAGTTCGTCCACCCGGACCCGGCTCGGGGCCAACTGCACCGGACGGCCCGCCCGCGCCAGGCGGTAGGCCCGGCGGCCGCCAACCTGCTTGGCCGAATAGCGGGGCGGGACCTGGTCGATTTCCCCGAGGAACTCCGGAAGCGCCCGCAGGATCGCCGACGATTCCGGAGGGGCCGCGGGAGCGCCCAGTGGCTGTCCGGTGCCGTCGTCGGTATCGGTCGCCTGCCCGAAACACACCCGGGCCCGATACCGCTTGGCGCCCGCGGCCACGAACCGGACGAGGCGGGTAGCCCGGCCCACGCAGACGGGCAGCAGTCCGGTTGCGAAGGGGTCGAGGGAGCCGGCGTGACCGGCCCGGACCCCGCCGAGCGTCGCCCGGACCCGCCGTACGACCGCGAAGGAACTGAGTCCCTCGTCCTTGTCCACGAGGAGGAGTCCGGAAATCAGTTCTCCTCCTCCCCCGGTGGGACGGGCGGTCCCCGGTCATCTCCCTCCCGGGACTCCTCCCCCGGCGTCCGGGCGCCGGCGGCGCGCTCGCGGTCGAGGATCTGCTCCAGGCGGATCGAGAACTCGACCGACGGATCGAACACGAACCGGATCTCCGGAGTGGCGCGCAGCCGGATCCGTGATCCCAGCAGGGTGCGCACCCGCCCCCGCGCCCGGCCGAGGACGGCGAGCGTCTCCTTCTGGTCGGCATCGCTCCCGTAGACGGAGACATAGACCCGGGCCACGGTGAGATCGCCGGTCAACTCGGCGCGGGTCACCGTCGCCCGCCCGACCCGGGGGTCCGACAGTTCGAACCGCAGGATGCCGGCCACTTCCCGCCGGATCGCTTCGGCGACCCGTTCGCGTCTTCCCGCGGTTCTCATCGAGCTACTCCTGAACGGTCAACCACTCGATCGCGGTGTCCGCCACCTCCGAAGGGTAAGCGCGAACGGCGATGTCGCGGGCCGTCGCCAGCCGGGCGCTCACGACCTGTTCTCCGAGGCCGACGGCGACCACGGATATTTCCGCCTCCCGCAAAATCTCCGGGTCTCCGGTCTCGGCCACCGCCACCAGGCAGCGGGCGCGCAACCGGTCCGACAGCGACCGGACCACGCTGCGCCGGTCCTTCCGCGACCGTGCGTACGGGAGGCGCAGGGTAATGCGGAGGAGTCCCACCCGCGTTCCGGGACCGGTCACGCCTTGAAGTTTCTACCGGGAGCCGGGCCGCGCGGCCAGCGGCGCGCCAGGTTCAGTCGGCGACCGCGCTGACCTGCTCCTCGCGGAACGCCTCGATGATGTCGCCGATCTTCACGTCGTTGTAGCCGGCGATTCCGACACCGCACTCGAAGCCCTCGCGGACCTGGGCCACGTCCTCCTTGAACCGGCGCAGGCTGCCGATGCGCCCGGTGTGCACCAGCCGGCCATCGCGGACCAACCGCACCCGGGAGTTCCTCGGGACCGTGCCCGCGAGGACGTAGGAACCGGCGACGACCCCCACTCTCGGCACCTGGAAGGTGCGCCGCACCTCGATCTTCCCGAGTTCGACGATCTCCGTTTCCGGCTCCAGCAGACCGGCGAGCGCCTTCTCCATCTCCTCGACGAGGTGATAGATGACCGTGTGTCCGCGAATCTCGACCTCCTCCCGCTCGGCAAGCCGCTGCGCCTGGGGATCCGGACGCACGCCGAAGGCGACGATGATCGACTCGGTCGCCGACGCCAGGTTCACGTCGCTTTCCGAGACCGCGCCCGCTCCGGCGTGAATCACCCGGACCTTGACGTCCTCCGTCGACAACCGTTCCAGCGCGTCCCGGACCGCTTCCACCGTTCCCCCGACATCCGCCTTCACCACGATCGAGAGTTCCTTCAGTCCGCCGCTCATCTGGGCGTGCAGGTTCTGGAGGTTCAGCCGCTGGCGTCCCTCGATCAACTGCAGCCGGGTCTCTTCCTTCTTCTCCTCCGCCGCGCGCCGCGCTTCCGCCGGCTTCTTGCTGGCTGAGAACGGGTCGCCGACCACCGGCACCTCGGTGAGCCCGAGCACCTCGCAGGGCGTGGACGGAGGCGCCTTCTTCATCCGGCGCCCCGACTGGTCGAGGAGCGCCCGCACCTTGCCCCAGGCCGCGCCGGCGCTCACGGTGTCGCCGACGGACAGGGTGCCCTCCTGAACCAGGAACTGGGCCACCGGGCCCCGGCCCTTGTCCTTCCGGGCCTCAAGGACCACGCCCTGGGCAGGCCCCCGCGGATTTGCGGTGGGTTCCTCGAGCTCCGCCACGTCGAGCACCGACTGCAGCAGTTCCGGGAGCCCGTCGTGGGTCTTCGCGGAGACCTTGCAGAAGATGGAATCGCCGCCCCAGTCCTCCGGGGTCACCTCACGCTCCGCCAGCTGCCGCATCACGAGGTCGGGGTCGGCCGCCGGCTTGTCCATCTTGTTCACCGCCACCACGATGGGCACGCCGGCCGCGCGGGCGTGGTTCAGCGCCTCGATCGTCTGCTCCTTGACGCCGTCGTCGGCAGCCACCACCAGGATCACCACGTCGGTGACGCCGGCGCCGCGCGCCCGCATCTTGGTGAAGGCCTCGTGCCCCGGCGTGTCCAGGAAGACGAGCCGGTGGCCGTTCGTTTCCACCGTGTAGGCGCTCATGTGCTGCGTGATGCCGCCCGCCTCGGTGTCGACCACCCGGGCGCTGCGGATGGCGTCGAGGAGGCTCGTCTTTCCGTGGTCCACATGACCCATCACGGTGACCACTGGAGCCCGTTCGACCAGATCCTCCTTCTTCTGGTCCTCCTTCGTCTCGCTGGCCGCGGCCGCCTCGTCAGCCGGCGTTGCGGCCGCCGCAGTCCCGGCCTCGGCGATGGTTCCCCCGTAGTGCCGGACCAGCTTGGTGGCGATCTCCGTATCGAGCGGCTGGTTGATCGACGCCGCCACTCCGTGCTGGAGGAGCAACGCCTTGATCACCTCGACGGTCGGGATGCTCATCGCTTCCGCGAGACCCTTCACGGTGATTCCGTCGCTCAGCGCGACCGAAGCGGTGGTCCGGTATTCCCGGGTCACCGCCTGGCGCAACCCGGGCGGCAGCGGGCTGTCGAATCCCTCGAGGACCTCGGGGGTCTCGGCCGGCGCCTGACGCCTCCGCCCCTTGGACCGCCGGCCCGGAGCGGGACGCTGGGCCTTGGGGGGCGCCGACGGCGTCCTCCTGAGCGGCGGCGGCGTCGCCCGGATGCGCGGGGGCGTGGCCCGCCGGGCCGGCCGGGTCACGGCGGGCACGATCTTGCGATCGGTGGCTCCGGGCCGGAATTCGGCGGGGCTCGCGGTGGACGCGATGATCCTCGTTTCGATTCGGCGCGGAGGGCCGGGGGACGCCGTTTCGGCGGGTTTCGCGGCAGCCGCCGCCATGCGCTCGGGCCGGGCGGGCGCTCCCGCCGTTCCAGCGCCGGCTTCGCTCTCCCCGCGACGGTCCTTTCCTTCGCCGGCCTCCGGAGCGGCCGCGGGAGCCGCCTTCTTCTCTTTCGCCTTCTCTTTCGGCGGCTTGGCGGGTTCCGGGGCCGCCTCGGGTTCGGGTTCGGGAGCGGCGCCCCGGGCGGCCGCCTCGGCGCGACGCGCTTCCTCGGCGCGCTGCTCGGCCGCGGCCGCGAGCCGCGCGGCCTCCTCTTCCGCCTCGGCTCGCGCCTTCGCTTCGGCTTCTTCCCTGGCCTTCGCCTCGGCCTCCTCCCGCGCCTTCCGCTCGGCTTCGCCGCGGGCTTTCGCCTCGGCCGCCTCCCGCAGACGGCGCTGCTCGGCGGCGCGCCGGATGTTGGCCTCCGCCTGCAGGCGACGGTCGGGACGCGATGCCCGCCGCTGCTGCAGGCGAAGCCGGTTCCTGACCTTCCGGGCGTCACTGTCCCGGATGGAGGACGAGACGGTCCGGACCCGCAGACTGAAGTCCGTCTGGAGAACCCGGAGGAGCTCGCCCGGCTCCATGCCGACCTCTTTGGCGAGGTCGCTGACCCTTACGGTGGACGGCATGAGCTAACGATCCCTTGCCTCTGGCGCGCGCCGTCCTGCCCGCCCCGGCCGATCGCTCCGCGCGGGACCCGAGCGGTGGTCGCGTGGTCCGTGGCGCCGCGGAGGGCCGCCGCGCCGCCTGTCGGGCCCTCGCCCGGGAGACTGCGCATCCCGCGGACCGCGCCGGGGAGAACGGGAATCGCGGGAGCCGCGTCCCGGAGCACGCCCATCGCGGGGGCCGCGCCGGGAAGGGGCCCCGTCACGGGGACCGCGCCGGGAACGCGCCGCATCGCGGGGACCGCGCCGCCCGCCCCGCGGGGACGCTCCCTCGGCCACGACTTCGATCGGAACGCCGATGAGTTCGGACGCGAGGCGCACGTTCTGGCCGCGCTTTCCGAGGGTGCGGGGCAGTTCGGCTTCGGAAACCGTCACCAGCAGCCCACCGTCCTCACGCAATCTCCGTGAGCCTCCCTCGGCGGACTCCCCGTCCACTCGGCGAATGTCGAGCACTTCCGCCGGGCGCAGCGCGTTCCGCGCAAACCTCTCCACCGTCTCGTGCCACGGAACCACGTCCACGCGTTCCCCGCGAAGTTCACGGCTCACCGCGCGAATCCGGGAGCCCCCCGGCCCGAGGCAGGCGGCTACCGGATCCACATCGGGCGCCGCACTGGACACCGCGACCTTGGCCCGGAGTCCCGGATGACGCGCCACCGCCCGGACCCGGACGACGCCGCGGCGGACCTCCGGCGTCTCGCGCTCGATCAGTCCCGCCAGGACGGCCGGAGCAATCCGGGAGAGGATGACGGGAGGGTCGTGAGGTTCGATGGCGTGAACGGCAACCCGGATGGTGTCCTCGGGATTGAAGACCTCGTGGCGGCTCTGCTCCTCCGCGGGCAGCCGACCCTCCACCGGTCCCAGGTTGACGATGAGGTCCTGCCCCTCGCGGCGGGCCACGATGGCCGTTTCCAGCTTTCCGACGCGATCGCGGTAGCGCTCGGCGCGGGCGAGCATCCGGGCGGCGCGCAGCCGGGCTTCGAGCACGGCGCGGGCCGCCCTCGCCGCGCTGCGGGCGGCGGTGCCGAAGGGAACGGGGATTTCGACCAGGTCGCCGGGAGACGCGCCCTCGGGCGCGGCGGCGACCGCCACCTGCGTTTCGGGATCCTGAACCTCCGCGGCCACCCGCTTTCGGGCGTAGCAGATCAGGCGCCCCTTGCCGGCGTCGAGGCGGGCGCTCAAGGAGCGGCCGCTGCTCTGCGACGCGGCGAGGCCCGCCGCCTGTTCGACGCCGGCGATGATCTCGGCCCGATCGACCTCGGCGGCGAGTTCCTCGATGGCGGCCATCAGATCGACGGGCGCCTCCGACCGCCGGGACGTTTTCCGAGCAGCGCGGCGTAGTCCGGAGCGAGACGGGCGGCGACCACCGCGCTCCAGGCGATTTGCCGCTCGCCTTCGGGCCCAGTCAGGCAGAGGACGGCGTCCCCGTTCACCGCCCGCAGGGTTCCGGTCACCGTGTCCGGCCGACTCTCCGTCCGGTGGCGAATCCGGACTCGACGCCCGAGGAACCGCCGGCACTCCTCGGCCGAGTGCAAGGGACGATCGAGCCCCGGCGTGCTCACTTCCAGGGTGTAGGAACCGGGGATCGGATCCTCCAGATCGAGGAGTGCCGAGAGCTTCTCGTTCACGCGCTCGCAATCGCCCAGCCCGACGGCATCGTCGGGCCGCTCGATGAAAACGCGCACCCGCCGGCCGCTCCGGGGTCCCTTGATCTCGATCCATGCCAACTCGACCTGAGCACTCGCCGCCGCCCTTCGCGCCAGTCGTTCGATGTTTGCGGTGAGATCGTCGCCCGCTTGGCGCAGGAGCAGCGGGTCGGTTTCTTCTTGCGAAATGCGTAGCGCCTCTTGAGATTGGGGAATCGGAGAAAACCCGCCGCACCCATGTGCGACGGGTCATGAAAGAAAACGGGAGCGACCCCACCCCGGCCGCACCCGAACGACTGAGTATACCCCACGCCGGAGTCGCCGAAGAACGGGCGATTCGCGACCGCGAAAACCGGCCGGATACCGCGGGTTCGCTCCGCCGGAACCCGCTCAGCGGTCCGGGGAAGCAGCTACGCGGCCCGGTTCAGGCGGTCGCGGCGGTGACTCGCACCGTTTCCGCGACACTGCCCTCGAGCGCGTGACCCAGCAGATCCTCGGGATGCGCCTCGGTGATCTCCACGTCCACGAACCGGCCTGCCGGAGCGTCCCCATCCACGATCAGGACCCGGGCATCCACGTCGGGCGCCTGCCCCTCGGTGCGGCCGGCCGTGAGCAGTTCGCTCTCCTCGGCGGCGCCATCCACCAGGACCGGCACGACGCTCCCGACCATTTCCCGGTGCCGGGCCAGGGCGATCCCGCGCTGCAGCTCCATCAGGCGGGCCCGGCGGTCTTCCTTCTCCGTCTCCGAGATCACTTCCTCGTCCACGTGCGACGTCGCGGATTCCTCGTTCGAATAGACGAACGCCCCCATCGCATCGAATCGGGCCGCTTCCACAAAATCGAAGAGTTCCCGGAACTCGCGTTCGGTCTCGCCCGGAAACCCGACGATGAACGTGCTTCGAATGGCGACGCCGGGAACCGCGTCGCGGATCCGGGCCAGCAGGCGCTCGTTGCTCTGCCGGGTTCCGGGGCGGCGCATGTCCACGAGGACCCGGCGGCTCGCGTGCTGCAACGGGATGTCCACGTAGCGGCAGACCTCGGGGACCTCCGCCATCGCCGACAGCACTTCATCGTCGAGGGTCGTCGGGTAGGCGTAGAGGAACCGCACCCAGGCGACGCCCTCGACCTGGGCCAGTTCACGCAGCAGCCGCGCCAGGCCGTGGCGGATGCCGAGATCCCTGCCGTAGGCCGTCGTGTCCTGCGCCACCAGCACGAGTTCCCGGGTCCCCGCCGCGGCCAGCGAGGCCGCTTCGGCGAGCACCGAGTCCGGGTCGCGGCTGCGGAAGTGCCCGCGGATCTGCGGGATCACGCAGAAGGAACAGGGGTAGTCGCATCCCTCCGCCACCTTGATGTAGGCGGTGTGGGACGCCGTCGAGCGGATGCGCGGCGTGGTGTGGTCGTAGAGCCAGGTGACCGACTGGTCGGCCCGGAGCGGCGGCGTGCGGCGCCCGGAGGCGGTCAGCACCTCCGCGATGCGCTCGACCTCGTCGAGCCCGATGACCGCATCGATTTCGGGGATCTCACGGGCGAGCTCCCCCGCGTAGCGCTGCGCGAGGCATCCGGCGACCACCAGCCGGCGGCAGCGGCCCTCGCGCTTGAGGCGGGCCAGGTCCAGAATCGTGTTGATCCCCTCTTCCTTGGCCGGGCCGATGAACCCGCAGGTGTTCACGACCAGGGCGTCAGCGTTCGCCGGATCGGAGGTCATCTCGAAACCGCGCTTCGTGAGGACTCCGGCCATGACTTCGCTGTCGAGCAGGTTCTTCGCACAGCCCAGGCTCACCAGCCCCACCCGGGGAATCCGGTCCGGCTTCATGGCGCGAGGCGGTAGAGCGTGCGCGGGAACGGAATCGCTTCCCGGAGGTGTGAGAGGCCGGACATCCAGGCGACGAAACGTTCGATGCCGAGCCCGAATCCGGAGTGCGGGGTCGTTCCGTAGCGGCGGAGATCGAGATACCACTCGAAGGCGTCCTCCGGCAGGCCGTGTTCCTTCACCCGCCGGCGCAGGAGTTCCTGGTCATGGATGCGCTGGCCGCCGCCGACCACCTCGCCGTAGCCCTCGGGAGCGATGATGTCGAGGCAGAGGACCCGGTCGGGACGTTCCGGATCCGGTTCCATGTAGAACGCCTTGATGGCGGCCGGAAAGTGGGTGACGCAGAGCGGCCGGTCCAGGTCTTCGGTGAGCGCCGTCTCGTCCTGCGCCCCGAAGTCCTCCCCCGGCGTGAAACCGGTCCCCTTGCGGGCCAGGATCCCGGCCGCCTCGTCGTAGGTAACCCGGGGGAAGGGCGCCTGGATCCGGCGCAGGGGGCCCGGGTCGCGCTCCAGGATCTCGAGCTCGCTGGCGCGGTTCTCCAGCACCCGGGAGACCGCGTGACAGATCAACCCTTCGGCAAGGTCGATGATGTCCGGCAGTTCCGCAAAGGCGACCTCGGGTTCCAGCATCCAGAACTCGATGAGATGCCGGCGGGTCTTCGACTTTTCCGCCCGGAAGGTCGGGCCCAGACAATAGGTCCGCCCCACCGACATGGCCACGGCCTCGTTGTAGAGCTGGCCGCTCTGGCTCAGATAGGCCTGGCGGTCGAAGTAGCGGGTCTCGAAGAGCGTGGTCGTGCCCTCGCAGGCGTTCGGGGTGAAGATGGGCGTATCGGCGTTCACGAACTCCTGTTCCCGCAGGTACTCGCGGAACGAGTACAGGACCTCGTCGCGAATCCGCAGGAGCGCGTGCTGTTTCCGGGACCGGAGCCACAGGTGCCGGTGGTCCAGCAGGAACGATGCTCCGTGTTCCTTGGGCGTGATCGGATAGGGATCGGCGGCGTGCAGGACCCGGAAGTCCGACGCGCGGATCTCCATTCCTCCCGGGGCGCGCGGCTCCGAAAAAGCGGCGCCGGCCACCTCGACGGCGCTTTCGAGCGGGCAGTGCCGGGCGCTCTCGAAGGCCTCGGCGGAGACCGCCGCCTTTGGCACCACCACCTGTGCGAAGCCCGAGCCGTCCCGGAAGTTCAAGAAGAGCAGCTTGCCGCTCGACCGCCGTCCGGCCAGCCATCCCCGCAGGGTCCCGGGCACTCCCGCGGCCGCCGTGTCCGGGGACAGTTTCCGGTGCAGGGACGCGATCGTGGGAAGGCGCCGGTCCTTCCAGGATCCCGCCGGCGCGGGATCAGTCGGTTGCTCAGTCATGGATTCCGCCGGGGCGGGAGTTTACGTTTCAGCCGGCGGGGACGTCCGCGAGCAGCAGCCCGAGGCGGCGCCGGTCGGAGCGCCCGGAGTGGCGCTCCAGGTTCTCGCGAACCATCCGCAGGGTGGGGGCGACGTAGCGGCGGTAGACGTCGTTGCCCCGGCGGGAGACCTGGAAGCCGTAGGTGCCGAGCGCCTTCAGGTTGCGCTGGAGCGCGACCGCGTCGAACTCGGCAAGCAGTTCGGAGGGACTTCCGCGAACCCCCGCCGCGTCCCGGAAACGGTCGACCAGGTCCGGTTCCCGGAACGGCGGCCGCGCGGCGCCGCCGGTGGCCACGTACGGGTCGCGGACCAGCGACATCAGGTCGTAGGAGCGCGGGCCGATGCGGGAGTCCTGGTGATCGATCACCCAGAGCACGCGGAGCGCGCCGGACCCGGCGGGACGGTCGCCGGCGATCAGGTTGCGCGAGTGGAAATCCCGATGGGTGAGCGCCACGGGACCGCCGGCCGCCTCCTCCGCGAGTGCCCCGAACAGGGACTCGAGGTCGCCGCGCGCTCGCCCGCCAAGCTCCAGACCGGCGTAGCCGCCCAGGAAATGTTCGGCGAAGAACCGCAGTTCGCGGAGGAAGAGCGCGGCGTCGAGCCGGGCGGAAAAGGCCCGGAAGCCGCCCGCCGCCGGCGTCCCGGCCAGGCGGGCGCCTTCGTGCTGAATCCGGGCGATGATGTCCACGGCTTCGTCGTAGAGCGCCGGGACGTCGCCGCCTCCTCCCGCCCAGACCGCCTGCAGGAGATCGTCCCCGAGGTCCTCGAGGGCGATCACGCCAAGTTCCGGAGCTTCTTCCAGAATCCGGGGCGTCCGGACCCCCAGTTCCCGGTAGAGCCGGGTGGAGTTCGCAAACGGCAGCGAGCCCGGCGGGTACGGCTCGGCCATGACGCAGAGCACGACGGTCGCCCTCCCCCCGCTGGGGGCGGCCACCCGGGTTGCGCGCGCTGGCCGAATCCGGAAATAGACCCGCTCGCCCGCCTCCTTGACGAGGGGCTCGACGGCCACCCCGGTGCGGAGGTCCGGCGCGAGGCTTCGGGACCGCCGCAGAAAGACGTCCAGCCGCTTCCTCGCGTCGGAACCCGGCGCCTTCGGGGCGATCGCGTCTACCGGCACGGCACGACTCCCGGCAAACGGGCCGGCGTCATAGCGGCATCGCAACGCCGCCGGCGAAGAGCGCGCCTTCGATCCGGGCGCCGGCCGGGACGGTTTCCGAGGCGGCGACGATCGAATCGCGGACAACCGCCCGGGCTCCGACATGGACGCCTTCGAGAAGCAGGGACGCCTCGACGCACGCCTGCTCCTCGACCACACTCCCCTCGCCGATCAACTCCGGCCACTGCCCCGCGGCGCCGCGCCGGGAACGCGCTTCGGCGGCGCCCGCCCGCCGGGCCGGCGTCTCGGGGAGCGCTCCGTCTTCCAGCGCCCGCCGGGAGGCCGCCAGATAGCGCCGCGGGGTTCCGATCTCGAACCACGGAGCCCGGCTCGGAAAGGCTCGGGCCGTCCCCGCGGCGATCAGGCCGGGAAGGAGATCCTGCGAGAGGCCTCCTCGCCCGCCGTGCAGGTGACGGAGCGCCGCGGGCTCCAGCAGCCACACTCCGGAAAACCCCAGTCCGGGTCCCCCCGGTCCGCTCAGCCCCGTGATGACGCCGTCCCCGCCGGTCTCCAGACGGCGCTCACCGGAAAACTCCGGACCGGGTCGCGGGTCGGCGAGCAGCGTGGCTTCAGCGCCCCCCGCCCCATGGAAACCGGCCATGTCCCCGAGATCGAAGGTGGGGAGCGTGTCGCCGTTCAGGACGAGGAGCGGGCCACCGGTATCGCTTCCGAGTCCGAAGCGCGCCGCGGCGCGCGAGAGGCCGCCCGAGGTGCCGAGCAGTTCCGGCTCGGGCGACCGTCCGATGGTGAGCCCGGGCATGGTGCGCCCGGCGGAAGCCAGGAGCGGTTCCAGCGTCTCCGGATGGTGGTGGAGATTGACGACCACCTCGGTGACTCCGGCGGCGGTGAGCCAGCGGAACAGCCGGGTAAGCAGTGGCACCCCGCAGAAGGGAAGCGCCGGTTTGGCGCGGTCCCTCGTCAGGGGACCCATCCGCTCGCCCCGTCCGGCGGCGAACACCATGGCCCGGCGGGGCAACCGGGCCGGGCGTCCTCCGTGCCCGACGCCAACCACCGCCGGTCAGGCGGACAGGGCGGCGCCGTCCGCGCTCTCGGCGTCCGCCGCCGCGGCGATCCAGTTCTCCGCGTCGGCGCCGATCTGCATCGAGATCAGGCGGGAGACACCGGGCTCCTCCATCGTGATTCCGTAGAGATGTTCGCAAGCCTCCATGGTGAGCCGGTTGTGGGTGATGACCACGAGTTGGGTGTCCCGCTGGAGCTCGTCCAGCATCGATGCGAACCGCTGCACGTTCGCATCGTCGAGGGGAGCATCCACCTCATCCAGCAGGCAGAAGGGCGCCGGCCGATACCGGAAGAGGGCGATGAGGAACGCAATGGCCGTCATGGCCTTTTCGCCGCCCGAGAGGAGGCGGACGCTCTGTAGCTTCTTGCCCGGCGGCTCGGCCGCAATCTCGACCCCGAACTGGGCTTCCTCCGGCATTCCCGGCGCCAGCGACCGCGGGCCGGAACTCCAGGCCTCGAAGTCCCCGGCGGTCCCCGCGGCCGCCGCTTCGGCGGCCCCGTTTTCCGGACTCGCGGACATCGGGGCGTCCGGCCCCTCGCCGGCGGGATCGGCGGCCTGACCCGCGCCGTTCGCGACGTCCGCCGGCTCCGGGGGGCCCGGAGGACCGGGCGCCGCGACCAGCCGGAGTTCGGCGCGGCCACCCCCGAAGAGCTGCCGGAAAGCCTCGTCGAACCCGGCGCTGACGGCTTCGAAACCCTCGCGGAAGATGCGGCGGGCCTCACGGTCCTGGCGGCGGATTGCGGCAAGCCCGTCGGCGATCCCCTGTTCGACGTCCTCGAGATGCGACGCGGGCTCGCGGCGTTCCGCCTGCAGTTCGCGGAGCCGCGCTTCGGCAATCTCGTTCACCGGACCCAGCTTCCGGATGCGGTCCTGCACCTCGGCCGCCTCCTCGGCGAGTTCCTCCCGGGACCGGCCGCGGAGCGACGCGGGCAGGGCCGCGGCCGCCTCCGCGAGCGAGCGTCCGCGGGAGCGCCGGAACTCGTCTTCCAGCTCGCGCAGGAGTCCCTGGGCCTCCTGCGTGCCCGACCGGATCTCGTGCAGCCGCTCCTCGAGGTCCCGGATTTCCGCGGTCCGCAGGCGCACCGCCGCCACGGCGCCCTCGAGCCGGGTACGGACGTCCGCGGCCACGCGGGTCAGGGTCTCTTCCCGAGCCTTCCAGTCCCCGATAGCGGCTTCCGCGGATTGCCGTTCCCGAGCGGCGGAGGCCTGCCGCGTCCGCCATGCCTCTTCCTCACGCCCCGCCGCGGCCCGCTCGGCGCGGATCCGTTCCAATCGCTGGCGGTCGTCCCGAACCTGCCGCTCCAGCGCCTGCGCCCGGCCCGCGACCTCGTCGGCCACCGCGTTCTGGCGCGCCAGTTCGCGGTCCGCGTCGCGCCACTGTCCTTCCCGGGCCTCCAACTCGCGCCGGAGGGCCGCATGGGCCGCCTCCCGCTCGCCGAGTTCACGGGACGCTTCCTCGAGCCGCGCCTCGTCGCGGGCCGCCAGCTCCGCCGCACGCGCGTCGGCCTCCTCGTTGCCCTCCGCTTCCTCGGCGTGACGGGCGATCTCCGCTTCCAGTTCCTCGATCCGCTTCGAGGCTTCGGCGACGGTTTCCCGCTCCCGGTCCGCCTCGAGCCGGAGCCGGTGCGCGAGGTTCTCCGCCTGCCCCAGCGTCTGCCGGAGTTCCTCGACCGCGGAGCCCGCTCTTTCCGCCGACTCCCGCGCGCCGGCCGAGGCGCGGGCCAGCCGGGCCAACCGCCGGGTCCCCTGGCGCTTCCCGGCCTCGAGTTCGGCCACTTCGCGCCGGGTGCTCAGGAAACCCTCCCCCGGTCCGCCCCGTCCGAACCGCACGACTCCGGGAGGCGTCACGCTGGCCCCGTCCCGCGTCACGTAGGCGCCCGGTTCCTTCAGGAAGGCCGCCAGCGCCTCCGCGAGATCGGCGGTGACCACCGCGTCCGGAACCACCCGGTCCAGCGCCGGGTCCAGTGGTCTCAGGTGGTCGCCCAGCCGGTCGGCTCCGTCGTGCGCCGGCCGCTTCCGGGACCCGCAGGCCTCGAGCAGCTCGGACACCAGGACCTCGGACGGACCGGCCTCCGGGCCGCCGAGTTCCTCGACGAGCTCCGAAACATCGGACACGCGGTCGATCCGGATGCGATGAACGCCGAGGAGCCGCTCCGCCGCCAGCTCGTATCCCGGATCCACCTCCACCAGCTCGCCGAGCGCGCCGCCGGGCGCGACGCCGCGGCGGTGAGCCGCCTCCACGACTTTCGAGGCGCTTTCCCCCAGTTGGTTGCGCGAAGCGACCAGCGCCGCGAGCGACCGGTGGCGGTCCGCGAGGGCAGCCTGTTCCTTCTCGGCCCGCGCCTCCTCGTCCCGCGCCGCCGCCGCCGCGGCGGTCGCGGAGCGCCACGCCGCTTCCGCCGTCTCGAGCTCGGCGTGCAGACCGGCGATGCTCTCCTCCTGCGTTCGGGCCCGCGAACGCGCGCCGGAGAGGCTCCGGGTCGCGTGGTCCATTCGTGCGGTGAGTTCCCGCCGGCTCCCCGAGAGTCCCAGCCCGGTCGCCGAGAGCCGCTCGCGCCGGGTCGCGTACTGGTCCCGCGACATCCGGAACGATCGGACGCTCGCCCGCAGACGGTCCACCTCCCGCCGCAGTTCCCACACCAGGGAGTGGGCCTCGCGTTCTTCGGCCAGCGCCCGGTCCCGGGCCGCCGCCCGCCTGGTTGCCGCCTCGGTCAGCTCGGCGAGCCGGTCGGGGAACACCTCGGCGCGCCGCTCGCTCTCCTGCCGCCGGGTCTCGAGATCGTCGAGCCGCGCTTCGAGGGTCGTGGTCTCGGCGTCGAGACGGGTGACCTGCGAAGCGCGGATCCCCGCGGCCCGAGCGCCTTCGTCGAGGAGGGCCGCCGCGCGAGCCCGGCGCGCCCCCAGGTCGCCGATTTCCCGGGTGGCTTCGCGAAGTTCGATTTCGGTGCCGGTGGCCTGCTCCCGAAGATCCTCCATGAACCGTTCGAAGGCCCGGAGGCTCCGGGACCGGCGGTCGCGCTCCGCGCCTAGGGCCTCTTCCGGGCCGGTGTTCTCACGGACCCGGGAAAGGAGTTCCTCGCGCCGGGCCGCTTTTTCGGCAACGCCGAGCATCCGGGCCTGCTCCGAGGCTTCCCGGACGCGGCTCGCGGTTCGGGAGTCGCGCCGCGCCAGCCGGATGTAGCGGTCCAGTTCACGAAGCCGCTCGCGCACGCGCTCGAGCGCCTTTTCGGCAGCCCGCAGGTTCGCCTCGCTCTCCCGCCGGTTCAGGCGGTAGGCGCCGAGCCCGACCGCCTCGTCGACCAGCAGCCGCAGATCGGCGGGCTTGCGGCTGAGCACGTCGTTGGCGCGCCCCTGCTCGATCAGCGCGTAAGACCCGGGGCCGAGCCCGGTGCCGGCGAACAGCCGCCGGATCTCGCGCCGGGTGCACCGCCGGCCGTCCATTTCGTAGACGGACTGTCCGCTGGCGTCCACCCGGCGGCCGACAACCACGTTCCGCCCGAAACCACCGGGCGCCATGCCGTTCTCCGGCACCGGTTCGGCCGCGCCGTTGCCCGCCGTACCCCGCGGGGTGTCCCGCACCGGCGGCGCGCCGTTGCCGGCAACCGCTTCGGCTCCGTTGCCGGCGACGCCGTTGTCGGACTGCCCCGGCCGCGAATCCCGGGCCCCGCTGACGTGGAGCCGCACTTCAGCGACCCCGAGGGGTTCGCGCAGGGCGCTCCCGCTGAAGATGAGCTCCTTCCCCCGCGCCCGGATGGTGCCGGCGCCCAACTCGCCGAGCACCCAGAAGACCGCGTCGGCGATGTTGCTCTTGCCGCAGCCGTTCGGCCCCACCACCGCCGTCGCGCCCCGCCCGAACTCGAGCGTGACCGGCTCGGCGAAACTCTTGAACCCGGCGATCTCGAGCCGCTCGATCCTCACTCGCTGGTCACCTGGAGATTGTGGCTGCGGCGCTGCCGAACCCAAGCGTATTGTACGCGGTCACCGGACCAACCCACAACATGTTGTGTTTCGAGGGCCGCGCACCCCCAAGATACGGTGGGTGTGCGATTCGGGATCGCGGCTGGGAACCCTCCCTCCCGAATCCGGTCCCGCCGATCTGTCCACCGCCGTGACGGCGCCGCCGGCCTGGAGCCTCCGCCGGGAGAACTGGGCCGGCTCCTAGAATCCGGGAAGTCCGCCGTGGGTCTCCTCAGCCGCTACATCCTCCGGCTCATCGCCCCCGGCGTACTCCTCGGGACCGCCGTCTTCCTGTTCGCGCTGCTGCTGAACGAACTGATCGTCAACATCGAGCTGATCGTCACCCAGGGAGCGAACCCGGAAACGGTAGGGCTGGCCTTCGCCCAACTGATCCCGGCGCTCCTGGCCGTGGCCGTCCCCAGCGCCCTGTTGCTCGGGATCCTGCTGGCGCTGAACCGGCTGTCCAGCGGACACGAACTGATCGCGATGCGGGCCGGCGGGGTCTCTCCCTGGCGCCTTCTCGTTCCGATCGCGACCGCGGCGGGAGCGACCTTCGGACTGTGCCTGTGGTTGATGCTGGAGGTCGTCCCGCTGGCGAACCAGCGGTTCGTCGAACTGAGGGACGAGCTCCTGAGCTCCCGGCTGCGCACCGAGATCGAGCCGCGCATGTTCTATGACGAGCTCCTCGACGGCCGGGTCCTGCTGGTGGGCGCCGCGGCTCCGGGCGAGGAAGGCTGGAGGCGCGTCTTTCTCGCCGACACCGCGCGCGCCGACGAGCCGACCATCTTCGTCGCGGAGCGCGGGCGGCTGGTCACCGTCCCCGAAGAGCGTCTGGCGTTCCTGGAACTCACCGGCGTGGAGGTCCACAACGCCGGGCTCGACGATCCCGGGCGGTACCGCATTCAGCGGGCGGAGCGGATCCGCCTGCCGCTCGATGCCGAGGAGGTGTTCGGCCCGGAAACCCCGAGTGTCAGCCGCAGCGCCCGCGCCATGTTGCTGCCGGATCTCGTGGCCGCCTACGAAGGCACCGACCACCCGATCTACCTGGTCGAGATCCACAAGAAGTTCGCCTTCCCCTTCGCCTGCCTGGCCTTCGGACTGCTCGGCCTGGGCATCGGGATCCGTCCGTCGGCGGGACCGACGCGCGCCGGATCGTTCGCCGTGGCGATCCTCGTGATCCTCGCCTGGTACGCGCCGAACGCGTTTGGCGAACAGCTTGCCGCGGCGGGGGAGCTGTCTCCCTGGATCGCGATGTGGGGAGCCAACATCGCGACGGTGGCCGCCGGCATCGCGCTGCTGGCGCTGGCTTCGAGGGAGCTGCACCCGCTGGAGGCGGCCGGGCGCTTCCTCGGCCGGCTGTGGCGCCTGGTCCCCCGGCGCCGTTCGGCGGTGCTGCGCTGGCGCCGGCCGGGGCTCCCCACGATCCTGGACCGCTACGTGGTTGCCCGCTACCTCACGTTTGCGCTGATCGCGCTGGCCGCGCTCCTGTCGTGGGAACTGATCGGCCTGCTGAACGCGGTCATCGGCGACGCCTTCGAGCGGGACATCCCCGCTTCCACCGTGCTTCGCTACCTGGGTCTCTCGATTCCCGGCTACACGGCCCAGATGTTGCCGCTCGCGACCCTCACCGCGACGCTCGTGACCTTCGGGCTCCTGAGCCGTCACAACGAGGTGACCGCGTTTCTCGCCGGGGGGATCAGCCGCGCGCGCCTCGTGGCGCCGGCGCTCGCAACCGGACTGCTCGTGAGCGGCGCGGGCTTCGGACTGCAGGAACGGCTGATCCCCCGGACCGCGCCGGAGGCGGAAGATACGGGCGCCCGCATCCGGGGCGAGGCCCGGCGCACCGTCAACCCGCTGGAGCGGCACTGGGGGCTCGGGCCCCAGGGACAGATCTACCACTACGACGACTTCGACGCCGACAACGTGGTCCTGAGCGGGCTGTCCGTATTCCGGCTCAGTCCGGACAGCGCCTCGCTGGCGGCCCGCAGCTACGTGGCGTCCGCCCACTGGTCGGCGGCGGAAGCGACCTGGACCGGGATCGGAGGCTGGGAGCGCGCCCTCCACGGCGGCCGCGCCGCCGAACCGTTCGCCGTGCGGGAGATTCCGGACGTTTCCGTACCGGACGCGCTCCTCAAGGTGGACCTGGCCACCGACCACCTTCCCTATCGCGACCTGGAGCAACGCATCGAAACGATCGAGGCGGCGGGTCACCGCGATCCGGTGCTCCACGTAGCCCTCGAGACCAAGACCTCCCTGCCCTTCGCATCGCTGGTCACGGTGCTCATCGGGCTCCCGTTCGCCTTCCGCAGGACGAATCAGAGCGCCTGGGCGAGCGCCGCCATCGCCTTCGCGATCGCGATCGTCTATCTGGTGGCCACCCAGTTCTTCCGTTCCATCGGGAACGCCGGGCTCCTCGACCCGGTGCTCGCGGCCTGGTCGCCGAACCTCTTCTTCGGGCTCGCCTCCGTCTTCCTGCTGCTGCAGCGGCGCTGACGCGCTACCGCCTCGTCAGCCGAAACGCTCCGCCGGGCCCAGCAGAGTGCCGGGAGGCGTCGCGGAGCCGGCCGCGACGCTGGCGCCCGCTCCCAGGCAGGCCCCGACCACGGGGACTCCCACCCGCGCCGTGTGTTCGAGCACCCGGATCCGCTCGACCGGACCCGAACGAAGGCACGCGCCCTCTCCGATCGAGGCGCCGCGGCCGAGCACGCTGTCGCGGACGATCGCTCCGGCGCCCACGATCGCCCCTTCCATCAGCACGGCCCGTTCCACCACCGCGCCGGCGGCGATTCGGGCGCCGGCGCCCAGTTCCACCGGTCCCACCAACCGGGCGTCGGGATGCACCGATGCGCCCTCGCCAACGAAGACGGCGCCTTCTCCCATCTCCCCCGTGCTGGTCTCGAATCCGAGCGCCCGGGCCCCGTCTCCCGGCGGGTCTCCGCCGAAGAGGGGCACGATCCGTCCGATGACGTCCCACGGGTAGGTCAACGGGATCCAGGGACGCCGGGCGCGCACCGCGCGCACCCCGGGGGAGCGCGCCAGGATTCGAATGAGGTCCGGAAGTTCGAGCTCGCCGCGCACGCTCTCCCGGACTTCCCCGAGGTGTTCGAGGTCCTCCCGCCGCAGCGAATAGGCGCCCACGCTGCTCAGTTCCCAGGGCCGGGCCGCCGGAGGCTTCTCCTGGACGTCCACCAGCCAGTCATCCTCGGTGACGGTGACCGTCGCCCGGTTCCAGGGGTCGCTGGCCTCCTTGCAGAGAATCGCCGTCGGGTGCCCGCTCACCCGCGCCAGGTCCTCGTGGTGGTAGAAGTCGTCTCCGTTGAGAACGAGGACCGGCCCGCGGACGGCGGCGGCCGCCACCCGCAACGCGTCGGCGGTCCCGCGGGCGCTCGCCTGCTCGACGGGCACGAGGCGGATTCCGGCGTAGCTCGTTCCGAAGTGGTCGAGGATGCGCTCCTTCTGATACCCGACGACCAGTACCGCGGTGTCCACGACGCCGCGCAACTGGTCGAGGACGCGCTCGGTGAGCGGGCGGCCCCACAGCGGCAGGAGCGGTTTCGGAAAGTCGGCGGTCAGCGGCCAGGTCCGCTGGGACCGCCCGGCCAGGAGGATGACGGCGGTGGGCCGGGGGGCGCCTGCCGTCACCGATTCACCCCGGCTCCGGTAGCGGGAAGGCCGCTCCGCACCCCGCATTCCGACCCGGACCGGGCTGCTATCATGCCGCGCTCTCTCAAGCTTCGAATCCCGGGACGAGATCGTCTCTCCCTACCAGTCAAGACCGAAGAGCGAGGAAGGCGTCCCGTAAGCGTGCAACAACACCGCGACCTGCGCCTCTTTACCTCGGAGTCGGTGACCGAAGGCCATCCGGACAAGGTTGCGGACCAGATTTCCGACGCGATTCTCGACACGTTCCTGACTCGGGATCCCCTGGCCCGCGTCGCCTGCGAGACGCTCGTCACCGCCGGCCGCGCGGTGATCGCCGGGGAAGCGGCGGCACGGAACGGACCCTCGCCGGAGGAGCTCGAAAGCGTGGTGCGCCGGACGATCCGGCGCATCGGATACATCGGGAGAAACGACGACTTCGACGCCGACACGGTGGCCGTCGAGATCCACCTGGGCCGGCAGACCGCAGACATCGCGATGGGCGTGGACACGGGAGGCGCGGGGGACCAGGGAATGATGTTCGGCTTCGCCTGCGACGAGACGCCGGAGCTGATGCCGCTGCCCATCATGCTGGCGCACCGGGTCACGAGGCGGCTGACCGAGGCGCGCACCAGCGGCGATATTCCGTATCTGGGCCCGGACGGCAAGGCGCAGGTCACGGTGGCCTACAACGGAGACGGGAACCCCGTTGCGGTTCCCACGGTCGTCGCGTCGTCCCAGCACGCGGAAGAAGCTACCGGCCGCGTCGCTCGCGACATCGAGGAAAGGGTGGTGCTCCCGGTGCTGCCGGAGGCCTTCCGCGCCGACTCGCCGGCGGTCCTCGTCAATCCGACCGGCAAGTTCGTGGAGGGCGGCCCGGCGGCCGACTGCGGACTCACGGGCCGGAAGATTATCGTTGACACGTACGGCGGGATGGCCCGCCACGGCGGCGGCGCCTTTTCCGGCAAGGACCCGACGAAGGTGGACCGTTCGGCGGCCTACATGGCGCGGTACATCGCCAAGAACATCGTCGCCGCGGAACTCGCGCGGCGGGCCGAGGTGCAGATCGCGTACGCGATCGGCCGCGCAGAGCCGGTCTCGGTGCGGGTGGATACCTTTGCCACCGGAAGGGCGGGCGACGCGGCCATCGAGCGCGCCGTGCGGGAGGTCTTCGGGTTGACGCCCGGGGAAATCATCGCGCACTTCGACCTGCGCCGGCCCATCTACGAGAACACCGCGAAGGGTGGCCATTTCGGGCACGAAGACCCGGGGTTCCCCTGGGAGAGTCCCGATCGCGCGTCAGCGTTGGTCGCCGCCGTCGGCCGGTAGGCACGAGTTCGCGGCGGGATGAGCACCGGCCCCGCGGACGCCCTCGCAACCCGCCTCGACCCGGCGGCCGTCGAGGCCGAAAGCTGGGGCCGATGGGAAAAGGCGGGGGCCTTCGCGACGGAAGTGGACGCCGGCGGACGGCCGTGGCCGGGCGGCGATCCGGACCGGGAGCCCTTCACCATCGTCATCCCGCCTCCCAACATCACCGGCCGGCTCCACATGGGGCACGCCCTCAACAACACGATTCAGGATGTGCTCATCCGCTACCGGCGGATGGAAGGCCGGGACGCCCTGTGGGTTCCGGGAACCGACCACGCGGGAATCTCCACCCAGACCGTGGTTCGCAAGCACCTCGACGCCCAGGGCGTGGACTACCGGGCGCTGGGGCGCGACGCCTTCATCGATCGGGTGTGGGAATGGCGGGAAGAGTTCGGGGGAGTCATCCTCGAGCAGCTGCGCAAGCTCGGGTGCTCGTGCGACTTCCGCCGCACCCGCTTCACGATGGACGAAGGACTCTCGCGCGCGGTGCGGACGGTCTTCAAGGCTCTCTATGACCGCGGACTGATCTACCGGGGGAAGCGGGTCGTCAACTGGTGCCCGGTGGACCGGACCGCGCTCTCCGACGACGAGGTCGAAACGGCGCCCGAGGGAGAACCCGGCCACCTGTGGAGCATCCACTACCCACTCGCCGACGACCCTCGCGAGCGTCTGACGGTGGCCACCACCCGGCCGGAAACGCTCTTCGGGGACGTCGCGGTCGCGGTGCATCCCGAGGACCCCCGCTACCGCGAGTTCATCGGCCGCAAGGTCCAGCTTCCGCTCACCGGCCGCACGATTCCGGTGATCGCCGACTCCGGGGTGGAACGGGATTTCGGAACCGGCTGCCTGAAGATCACCCCCGCCCACGATCCGCACGACTTCGAGATCGGCGAGCGTCACGGCCTCGAACCGCTGAACGTGATGAACGAGGACGCGACCCTGAACGACCAGGCGCCCGAGGCGTTCCGCGGGCTCGACCGCTACGAAGCGCGCCGGGAGGCCGTGGCCGCGCTGGAGGCCGCCGGCCTTCTCCAGGCGGTGACCCCCCACCAGGTGCCGCTCGGCCGGGCGCAGCGTTCGGGAGCGCCGATCGAGTACCGCCTCTCCGACCAGTGGTTCGTCCGCATGCGGCCGCTCGCGGACCGGGCGCTCCGCCGCAGCGGCTTCGAGAAGGGCGACGAGGGATGGCGAAAGGTGCGCGATGGCGAACTGCGGTTCCATCCGGCCCGGTGGGAGCAGGTCTACGCGCGCTGGCTCATCGAAATCCGTGACTGGACGATCAGCCGGCAGATCTGGTGGGGACACCGCATCCCGGCCTGGCATCACCGGGAAACGGGGGAGGTGGCGGTCGGGGTCGAAACCCCCGCCGAGGTGCTCGCCGACCCCGGCGCCTGGCGTCAGGACGACGACGTGCTCGATACCTGGTTCAGTTCCTGGCTCTGGCCGATGAGCACCCTGGGCTGGCCGGACGAGACACCCGATCTCGCCCGCTACTACCCGACCTCGGTGCTGTCCACCGACAAGGGGATCCTCTTCTTCTGGGTCGCGCGGATGAACTTCGCCGGGATCGAGATGACGGGCCGGCTGCCGTACAGGGATGTCTACATCCATCCCACCGTGCTCGACGAACGCGGCGCCGTCATGAGCAAGAGCAAGGGAAACGGGGTCGATCCGCTGGCGGTGATCGACGGGGCCACCCTGGCGGAGCTCCAGCGGCCGGTGGAGGAAGCGCGCCCCACCAACATGAAGGAGCTGCTCCGCCGGGTGGAACGGAACTTCCCGGACGGCTTCGAGGGAGTCGGGGCCGACGCCCTGCGCTTCACCCTCGTCCGCCTCTGCTCGGAAGGACAGGAGATGCGGCTCTCACTGTCGAAGTTCCACGAGATCGGTCGCCGGTTCCTGACCAAGCTCTGGAATGCGTCCCGCTTCGCCCTCATCGCCCTGGACGAGATCGAAGACGGGGGCCCGATGGGCGAACCGCAGGCCGAGGACCGCTGGATCGCCTCCCGGGCGAACGCCTGCGCGAGCGAGGTCCGAAGGGCGCTCGACAGCTTCGACTTCGCCGCCGTGGGCGCCGTCCTCTACCGGTTCGTCTGGAACGACTTCTGCGACTGGTACGTCGAGTTGGCCAAGGTGCGGCTCCGTTCGGGACCCGAGGCGGCGCGGCGGACCGCGGCCACGCTGGGAGGGGTCCTGAGCGACACCCTGCACCTGCTGCATCCCGTGACTCCCTTCGTGACGGAACACCTCTTCGCCCGGCTCCGGCTGGCCATGGACCGGAAGGGCCTGTGGAATGGCGGACGGCCGGGCGCGGATCTGCTGACCCGCTCGGCCTTCCCGGACGGGACGGGAAGGCGCGACCCGGAGCTCGAGGAGCGCTTCGCGGCGCTACAGCGGCTGGTGAGCGGGGTCCGCAAGCTCCGCGCCGACACCGGACTGCCGCCCGACCTGCGACTCCGGGTGCGGGTCGAGGAATCGCCCCGTCTTCCCGGGTTCGGCGCCCTCCTGGCGGAGTGCCGGGAACCCGTCGCTTCGCTGGCCCGGCTCACGTCCGTCTCCGTCGCGCCGCCCGGTGGCCCCCCCCTCCCACCCGGACCGGAGCCCGGCGCCGGCCGGGTTTCCATCGTCGACCCGGCCTTCGAGGCACACACCACCCTGGGGGAAGCCGTCGATCTGGAAGCGCTGCGCCAGCGCGTCGAGCGGCAGCTCGGGCGCCTGGGGAAAGAACGCGAGAGCACCCGGAAACGGTTGTCGAACCCCGGCTTTCTCGCCGGCGCGGATCGCGCCGTGGTCGACCGGGCGCGCCAGAGGCTCGCCTCGCTGGAAGACCAGACCGAGCGGCTCCGGGAGCTCGCCGCGCAGCTCGGCGGCGGGCGCCAGCAGCCTGTGGTGAAACCCCCGTGAGCGCCGAGACGGGCGAGGCGCACGGCTGACAAGGCGCGTGGGGGAGGAATACCGGGTGTATTCCGACTGAAACGCAACGCAGAGCGCCTCGGAGCGGCGCGGTTCAGCCGGGATGCATCGCCCGGCGAACGCCGCGGGGGTTTTGCCACAGGCTGCTAGGCCGGAACGCGTACCGGCGCGCCCCGCTTCCGCATACAATCGGGCAAGGGCTCCGGTCCCTGCTGGATCCATGAAGTTCTCGCTTGAGGCAGCGGTTTCCGCCCTGGGGGGCCTGCGCCGGGCGTTGGGGAGCGTTGGGAGAGGAGCGCTCCGCAGGGGCGCCGATTGGGGGCGCGCCGGGGTCGAACTGACGGAGCGCGCGGCGCCTGTCGTCGTGATCGTGCTGATCGGGGTCGCCGCCGCCGCCGTCGGAGTGAGCGGACTCGAATCGCTGAACGAACAGGGACGACTGGAAGACGAGCTGGCGGCGGAAATCGAGCGGCTTGGCCAGGAAGCCGCCAGCCTGCGGGATTCCATCGCGTCGTTGCGGAACGATCCCGCGGCCTTCGTGGTCCACGCGAAGACCTACCACCACCTGGTCGAGCCGGGCGAGGTCGTGGTGTTGCTCCAGCCACCCGGCCCGGGCGCCCTCACCCGCCGCTGAAGGCCCGCCCGCGGATCGCCCGCCCGCGTTGCGGCGGACCCGGCGGGGAGCAGCTCCGGGCGGTTCGGCTACTCGATCCGGTACCGGATCGGAAAGACCTCTCCGTCGCGATCCACCGTGAGTTCGACCTGGCTCGCGGTCTGAAACCGCTGCACCAGCACCGCCAGCGATTCGGCTCCCCGCACTTCCCTCCCGTTGACCTCCAGGAGGACGTCCCCGGGGACGAGCCCGGTTTCCCCGAGCACGGTGTCGGTGGGAAAGGCAACGAGTTCCAGCCCCACGATCTCGTTCCCGAGCACCCGGGGGGCGACGACGGCGCTCGACAGGATGCGCGGGAGTTCCGACTGAAGCCGCAGCCGCACGTCGTCTCGCGAGAACGTTCGCTCTTCCCTGTCCCCCGGAGGCGGAGGCGGTTCCGCAGCAACCGGCGGGGGCTCCGGAGCCCCCGCTTCGGGACCTGCCGAAAACTCCGCGGGAGGCCGCGTCTCGACCGGAGCCTCCGGAGCCGGTGGAGGCTCCCCGTCGCCGGCCGTGACCGCCAGGTGCGGGAGGCCCACATCGAGCATCCGCCCGCCGGGCGCCTCCAGTTCCACGCCATCGGCAAGTACCCGCACGACCGTGAATCCACGATGGGTCTCGCCGACCCGGAGCGCCAGCGGTCTTCCCTCGGCAAACCGCAGGAGCGCGACTCCCCCGTCACCCTGCTGCACGACTCCGTAGAGCCGGATGGCGGGGTGTTCCGGGTTCCCGCCCTGCTGGCCCAGGGCCGGCTCACTGCCCGCCAGACCGGCCGCCAGGACGAACACCGCGCGGAGACGGCAATCCAGGAGGCGCATGGGAGGCGATCCTGGAGTTTACGGTGCGCCGGGCCGGACGCGTGGACGGATGGAGCCCCCTGCTAGACTTTCTCCGAGCACTCGGGGTGCCGGCCCGCCGTCCTGGCGGACCGGCGCTCGCCGGCGCTTCCGATCCGCGTCGCGATAACCGGGCCATTTCCAAGCGGGGCCTTGCCTGGCGGAACTGGCCGGTCGGCCGCAACTCTCGCATCAGAACCGCCGCCAGGCCCGGTGTCTCGGCGCCGAAACGCGCGTCGGCGGATCGTCCGTCCCCGCGAACGGCGCCGGGCCTTCGGGTCTCGAGTGCGAGCGCGCGCAACCCCGGAGACGCCCGACCGAACCTCGCGGGGAGCGCCCCGGATCCGGCAATCCGGCCAACTGCCGTTCCCAAGACACCCGCACTCCCGAACAATCTCCAACCAAGACCCACCAAAGCCCGCGGGACGCGCCGGACCGGCCTCTCCATCCGCTCCGCCTCCGGCGGCGCCCGCCGATCCAAGGTCCCTCGCGAAGGGCCTGGAACGCGCGGCGAAGGCGCTCACCCACTCATGGCCCGGTCGATTCCTGCTCGGAGTCGGGGCCGTAGCCTCGCTGTCCTCGCTGGGCGCGCTGCCCCCCTCATGGTCGGCGGACGCCTGGATGGTCTTCGTCATCACCCTGGGCGCGGTGCTCGTCTACTTCGGGCGCGACCTTCTCGGATGGCTCCTCTACCCCGTCCGGCGGAAGCTGGCCGTGTCCTATCTGTTCGTGGGGCTGTTGCCGGTCCTGCTGCTGACGTCCTTCTTTCTGCTCGCCTTCTACGTGGTGCTGGGGCTGTTCGGCTCCTACGCCTTCCAGGCGAACCTCGCGGCCCGGGGCACCGCGTTCGCTTCCGCCGCGCAGCAGGCCCTCCTCGAGATCGCACCGGATGCGGACCGGGCGGAAATTGCCCGCGGGCTCCAGGGAGCCGTGGCCCGGGTCGCTCCCTTCGCACCGGGAGCAGCGGCCTGGTACCTCGAGGTCGAGGACGGGCGCATCGTCCGGCTGACCGGTTCCGACCCCGGGGGACCGGTCCGCGAGTCCGATCCGGTGCCCGAATGGGCCCTCACCCCGTACGAGGGGGTGGTCCAGATGGAGGACACCGAATGGTTCGGCGCCGTCTTTCCCGGGCTCCGGGGGGACCGGCTGGCCATCGTGCTGGCGCCGCTCGCTCCGCTCCTCGAAGCGAGCGCCCGGGAGGAGGACCTGATCGTGCGGACGGTCTGGGCGCTCTACCTCGGAGACCAGAACGAGGACCCACCGGCCCCGGCCCCGCTTTCGGCAGCGGACAACGATCGCTTCACGATCGACTGGGATGAGCCGCTGCTATTGGAGGCCCTTCCCTGGGGGCCCGGGATGGAGGGAGGCACGGTCGTGGTGGCCATCGCGTTCGCTCCGATTCACCTGATCCAGGGAACGACCAGCGGGCTCGCCCAGTCGGTGGCGATCAGCAATCCGGACTGGCGGAGCGGTCTGCTCCTGGTGCTCGGCGGGCTGGGCATCGTCTTCGTGCTCATCGAGTGCGTCGCTTTCTCCGCCGGGCTCCGGCTCGCCCGGTCGATCACGCGGTCCGTCGAAGCCCTGAGCCGGGGGACCGAACTGGTCCGGGGTGGGAACTTCGGGCATCAGGTACGAGCCGCGTCGCCGGATCAGCTTGGAGAGCTCGCCAGCTCGTTCAACATCATGACGGCGAAGATCGCCGACGACATGGGCCGTCTGCGGCGGGCGGCGGTGCTGGAACAGGAAATGGAAACCGCGCGGCAGTCCCAGGCGCGTTTGCTCCCTCCCGAGGGATCCGTGTCGGTGCCCGGATTCGCGGTTTCGGCCGTCTGCCGTCCCGCAACCGAAGTCGGGGGCGACTACTACGACCTGATCCCCCTCGGGCCGAACCGGCTCGGGGTGGTGATTGCCGACGTTTCCGGCACGGGCACCCGGGCGGCGTTCATCATGGCCGAACTCAAGGGGCTGATGCTCGCGCTCAGCCGCATTCACGAATCCCCCCGCCAGGTGCTGGTCGAAGCGAACCGGGTCCTGCACAACGCACTCGATTCACGAACCTTCATCACCATCACCTACGCCGTATTCGACTCCGCGGCGGGGCGCGTGACATTCGCCCGCGCGGGGCACAGTCCGCTCCTGCACCTGGTGCAGCAGGACGGACACTGGCCCCGCTCGGAAGCGCTCGCTCCGCCCGGACTCGGGCTGGCCCTCGACCCGGGACCGGTCTTCGACGAAATCCTGGAAGAGCGGTCGGCGCGCCTCCACGGCGGGGAGACCTGGCTCTTTTTCACGGACGGCGTCTCGGAGGCCATGAACGCCGAATCCGACATGTTCGGGGAAGAACGGCTCATGCGGCTCCTCGAAGAGGGGGCGGCCCTCACCCCGGCAGACCTGCAGCGCACGGTCGAAGACGCCGTGTTGGCGTTCACCGGGGCGGAGACTCACACGGACGATCTGACGATGGTCCTGGTCCGGGTGAACTGAGATGGGGCGCAGGCGACGCCGGCGCGCGCCGGCTTCCGACCACCGGCCGGTCCTCGAGTTTGCCCGGGGTCTCGGATACCGGTTCCAGGACCTCGGACTCCTTCAAGAAGCCCTGACGCACGGCTCGTATCGAAACGACCATGCGGTCGCGGACTACGAGAGGCTGGAATTCGTCGGCGACGCGGCGCTCGGCCTCGTGGTGACCGAGTCCATGCACTTCCAGCGGCCGCGATGGGACGGGCAACGGCGGCAGGAGACCAAGTCGGAACTGGTGAGCAACCAGTCGCTGGCCGCGGCGGCCCGCGCTCTGTCGCTCGAAGAGGGCATCCGCGTCGGCCGGGGGCGGAACGCCGGGGAGGAGGTCCGGTCTTCCGACCGCATCCTCGCCAACGTCTTCGAGGCCGTCCTCGGGGCCGCGTATCTCGACGGAGGGATGCCGGCCGCGCGCGGCGTCCTGGGCGCGGCATTCAGGAAAAAGCTGCAGCGGCTCAGGCTGAAACCGCCGGAGGGTGTTCCGGGATGGGTCCGCCGGGCGGGCGCCGGACTACGTTCCATCGGCCCGCTCGGCATCCGGATCGCCCGCCGGCTTCTCTCTTTGCGCAAGCGGGTGGAACGGGCCGTCGGATACACCTTCGCGAGTCCCGGAATCCTGGCTGCGGCGCTCGACGCGGGCGACGCGGGCCGGCACCGCACCCCGGGCGGACGACGCGGCAGAAAGCGGAGGACGAGGGGGCGCCGGGCCCCCTCTCCACCGTCTCCGGAGCCCTCGCGGGGCGGCGGGTTCGCGAACCGGCCCGCACTGCGCTTCCTCGGCCGGGACGTCATGCACCTGGTGCTGGCGGAGGCGCTTCACGAACATTTCCCCGAGTGGGACGAAGGGAGGATGACCCTCGCCCGGATGAGGCTGCAGAGCCGGGAGTTCACCCGCACGCTGAACGAACACTGGGACCTCGGGGACGGGGACGACGCCGGCGGCGCCGCGGAGGCGGTGATGGGGGCGCTCTATCTGGACGGCGGCCTGGAAGCCGCGCGCCGCGCCCTGGGCCGGCCGTTCGCAACCGCCCTCGAGGAACTCCGGGATCCCGACCTGGAACTCCTCGACCCCAAGACGCTGCTCCAGAACCGCCTCGCGCAGGCGGGCAAGGACACTCCCAGGTACGAAACAAGACGCGCACCGCGGAACTCCCGGGGCGACGGGACGGTCTCCGTGACCCTGCGGCTGGCCGATGGGCTCACCGAGACGGGTGTCGGCCGAGGCCTCAAGGAAGCCGAGAAGGACGCCGCGCGGCGGACCCTCGAACGCCTTGAACGCCGGTCCGGCCGCAGGCGGAGCCGGACGCGACGAGGCTCGGCCGCGGATTCCCCGGGCGCAGCCGCCGGGACGAGCCCGGCCGCAGCCGCCGGGACGAGTCCGGCCGTCGTCGCCGCGACCGAGAACCCGAAGGGGGACCTGCAGGAGGCGCTCGTGAAGAAAGAGGGTCGACTCCCCGTGTATCGACTCATCTCGGAAAGCGGCCCGGAGCACGAAAAGACGTTCGTCATCGAAGTGCTTGCGGGCCGTCGCGCGCTCGGGAGAGGGGTCGGTCCCAGCAAGCGCAAGGCCGAAGCCGAAGCGGCGGCCGCCGCCCTGGCCAGCGGGATCTGATCCCCGCGGCGTCGGGCGGCAAAGGGGATCCCTCCCTCACGCGCCGCGCCGGGAAACGGCCCGGAGCCGCGCCGTATACTCCGCGCTCCGCGCCGGCGGGACGGAGGCGGCAAGGAAACAGCCGGCGGGAACGACCGGAAAGGCAAGGGGAGATTTGGCTGAGCGTCTGAACTTCGATCTGAATGAGGAACACCGGGCCACGGAGTCGCTGGTCCGCGAGTTCGCGGCCCGCGAGGTGGCCCCGCATATCCGCGACAACGACGCCGCCAAGGTGTTCGATCGCAGAATCCTGACGGGACTCGGAGAACTCGGCATCCTGGGAATATCGGTGCCCGAGCGCTATGGCGGGGCGGGGCTGGACTACATCTCGCTCGGGCTCGCCAGCGAAGAACTCGAGTACGTGGATACGTCGCTGCGGGTCATCATGTCGGTGCACGCGGGCCTGAACTCCCTTTCGCTCCTTGCGTGGGGCAGCGAAGCGCAGAAGGAGCGTTACCTGCGGCCACAGGCGGAGGGGAAGCAGATCGCCACCTACGGACTCACCGAACCCGACGCCGGGAGCGACGCCGTGGGAATCCGGGCCACCGCGCGGCGCGACGGGCCGGACTACGTACTGAGCGGCGAGAAACACTGGATTTCGCTGGCCGAGATCGCCGACAACTTCCTGGTGATCGCGTGGACGGATCCCGACAAGCGGGCTCGGCGGGATCATTCGGGCCTCTCGGCCTTCATCGTGGAGCGCTCCTTCCCGGGCTTCGAGTCGGGGAACATGACCCACAAGTGGGGGATTCGCGCCGGCAACACCGGCTGGTTCCGCATGCACGACGTCCGGGTCCCGGCCGGGAACCGGCTCGGCGAGGAGGGCGAGGGCTTCAAGATCGCCATGTTCGCCCTCGACCAGGGCCGCTACACGGTCGCCGCCGGGGCCACCGGACTGATCCGCGCCTGCCGCGACGAGAGCGTGCGCTGGGCGCGGTCCCGCAGCACCTTCGGTCAGGAGATCGGCCGGCACCAGCTCGTCAAGCAGATGATCGCGAACATGGAACGCGACTACGAGGTGAGCCGGCTGCTGTGGCTCCGCGCCGGAGAGCTGAAGAATCGCGGGCGCCGGAACACCCGCGAGACGTCGCTGGCGAAGTGGGTCTCCACCGTCGCGTCGGAAAGGGCGGCCTCGGACGCCATCCAGATCCACGGGTCCTACGGATACTCGGACGAGTATCCCGTGGGACGCTTCTGGCGGAACTCCAAGGGCGCGGTGATCTACGAGGGAACCCGGGAGATCCACACCCTGATGCAGGCCGACTACGCCCTCGGCTACCGGCGGGACCGCCCCAGCCGGGTCAGCCTTCCGGCGCCCGAGGACCATTGAGCGGCGAGACGCGGGCCGACGGCCCGATGGCGGCTGCGGCCCCCCACCTGGTCCGCACGGTGGAGGAAGCGGCGGTCGCCTGCGCGGCGACGATCGGCCAGGGAGATCGCCACCATTCGGATCAGGTCGCGGTTTCCGCCATGCGCCGGGTCCTCGACACCGTGCCCGTCCGGGGGCGGGTGGTGATCGGCGAGGGGGAGCGCGACCGGGCTCCCATGTTGTGGAGTGGAGAGCGGTTCGGCAGCGGCGGAGAAGGAACGCCGGAACTGGACATCGCCGTGGATCCCCTCGAAGGGACGAATCTCTGCGCCACCGGCGGACCCGGGGCCATCGCGGTGCTCGCCGGTTCGGAACGCGGCGGCCTGCTCACCGCGCCCGACGTCTACATGGAGAAGATCATGGTGGGTCCGGCCAGCCGGGACCTCCTCGGGGACGCCATCCGGCTCGAACATTCTCCCGAACGGAACGTGGGCGCGATCGCCGAGGCCGAGGGCCTCCCCGCCAGCGAGATCACCGTGGCGGTGCTCGAGCGGCCCCGTCACGAGGCGTTGATTGCCGGGCTGCGGCGCGCCGGCGCCCGGGTGCGTCTGATCGGGGACGGGGACCTCTCCGCGGGAATCCTGAGCGCGATGCCGGGCTCGGGAGTTCAGGCCGCCATGGGATCGGGCGGCGCTCCGGAAGGCGTGATCGCGGCGGCGGCGCTGCGATGCCTCGGCGGCGGCATGCTGGGGCAACTCCTCGTGCAAAACGAAGCGGAGCGGCGGCGGCTCGTGGAGACCGGGGTGGAGGACGCCGGACGCGTGCTGACGACGCAGGAATTGGCGCCCGGCCGGCGCCTGATCTTCTGCGCCGCCGGCGTGACCGACGGCGCGCTGGTTGCGGGAGTCCGGTTCAGCCAGAGCGCCGTCGAGACGCACACCCTCCAGATCACGAGCGATCCTCCCGAGCTGACCCGCATCACCCGTCGCCGGCGCCAGTGAACTCCGGTGGAAACCGGGTCGTTGCGGCGGATTGGGATTGGCGCGGTCGGGGTCTGTCGTTTAGTCTCTCGCACGGAGGGACCGTCCCTCCCGTAGTTCCAATTGCAACGGTTCTGAGTCCGTGGAGACCGACCCTTCCCTCCTCGAGGCGCTCGTCGCCGCCTTTGTCGACGACGGACCGGAACGGACCTACTACTACGACCGGGATACCTCCCGCATGGTCAGCGTCGCGGAGGATCACGAGGACCCCTCGACCCAGGAAATCGTCTGGCAGCTGGAATCCGACACCCGGGGGCGTTTCGTCCCGGTGCCGAAGCCCCGGCTGGAAGACACGCTGAGCGAGCAGGACGCGTTTGTCGAATCCCTCCCCGAGGGAGACATGCGCGGACGGCTGGAGACCCTGCTCGAGGACGATCCCGACGGCAGCAAACTGGCGCGGCTGGTCAATCGCGACCGCGACGTCCGGCCCGCCTGGCGGAAGTTCCGCGCGGCGCGCGCCCGGCTCCAGGCGTCGCAATTCCTCGACCGGCTCGGTTGACGCGGCGGTCAGCAGCCGCTGAGGACGATCGGGCGTTATCTGGCATAGGGATTGCGGCGTCACGGGTGGCAGCCTCGGGGAGGTAGCCCATGCACGAAAGAGCGAAAAGGCGAAACAAGGTCACCCGGCATCCAGGCATCCTGAGCCTGCTGCTGGTCCTGGGTGCCGCCTCGGCGGCGCTCGCGCAGTCCGACGAGGAAACCGGGCGGTCGTACGCCTACGGGAACCTCAGCGTCGTCGACGGCGACGTCTGGCACCAGCGGGCGGATGACTTCGGCGCGCACGAGGCGGAACGGGGCAGTCCCTTCCTGCCCGGCGACCGCATCTGGACGCGGGAACCCGGTCAGGCCGAACTGCGCTTCGCGGGCCGGGTGACGGCGTGGATGGACCAGGGAACCAAGCTGGACTACGTGGAGGGCGACAGTCCGCACCGGCTCGGGTTCTGGACCGGAAGCCTCATCGTGTGGCTCGGCGGCGATGCCGACGTGGTCGTGGAAACCCCCGGCGGCACCTTCGCCCCACAGGGCGAGGGCGAGTACCGGACCGATCTACTGGAAGACGGCCGCACGGTGCAGTTCGTGGTCTATTCGGGCATTGCCACGGTGTCCACCGAGTCGGGCTCGGTCCTGGTGGGATCGGGCCAGCGGACGGTCGCCTCCGAGGGCGTCGCGCCGGCGCCACCGGAGGAGTACCTGGGCAACGACCACTTCTATGCCTGGGCCGAAGACCGCCAGCGGCGATTCGTGGCCACCGCGGAAACGCACTACGACGAGCTTCCCGGGGAAGTCAGGGAGCACGCTCCCGATCTCGAGGGACACGGCCGCTGGCACCACGATGTCCATCTGGGATGGGTCTGGTATCCGACGGTGACGGCCGGCTGGGCGCCCTACCGGCTGGGACGATGGGCGCGCACGCCGTTCGGCCTTACCTGGATCTCCTACGACCCCTGGGGATGGGCTCCGTATCACTACGGCAGGTGGGGACACGGCCCCCTTGGCTGGTATTGGCTGCCGGGCTCGGTGTGGGGCCCGGGCTGGGTCTCCTGGAGCTACGGATACGACTGGGTCGGTTGGTCACCGCTCGGCTACTACGGCTATGCGGTGTATCCGTTCCACGGGTGGTACGGCGGTGCTTACGGTTGGGGTGACCACTACTACGCAAACCGTCCTCGAATCCGGCGGGGACAGGTCCTCGGCAAGGCCGTGCCGCGCGGTTCCGTGAACCGCCAGGCCTGGAGTTTCACCAGCCGGGACGCCGTCGGACGTCCCGCCTCGCGGAACCGCCTGGCGGCCTCCACCCTGCGCAACGTCGAAAACGCGCAGGTCCTCTCCGGGGGCGCGGTACTCGACCGCGGTCTGCGTCAACGCGCGATCGGGGAGACCGCCATGACCCGCTCGGTGAAGGCAACCACCCGCCGGCTCTCCAACTCGCGGGCGCCGGCGGCCGCCCGCCGGGCCGTGGCCGACTCCACCCGCACCACCTCCCGGGGGCAGCGCGTGGCCGTTCCCCGTAGCGCCGCGCGAGCCCGCAGCGCGCGGTCGGCCTACGCGGCGGAAAGGGATCGCGCCACCCTGTCCCGCGGCGCGGCCGGACGGGACGGGAGCGTCGGCAGTGCGCCGGCGGGCCGGTCCCGGGCGACGAGCCGGGGTCGCGCGACGACCGGTCCCCCGGCGGCCGGGCG
>JAJDVI010000059.1 GCA_022826195.1 Acidobacteriota bacterium | reverse complement strand
CGCTACGATCGATCCGGAAGTAGCTGGACTTGGAAAGGGGACGACCTGCGTGACCGGGGGTTGCGGTGGGGCGGAGTGCGGCCGTGACGTGCGCGGCGCCGCGCGCCGCGCGTGCCGGCTGACGCCGGCGTTCCAAGCCATCCGGGCCGCCGGGGTCCCGGCGCGGCGGCACCACGACGCGGGTCCGTAGCCCCGCGATACGCTTTCGTCCGCCATGAGCCCGCCCAGAAACGCCGCCGCTCCGGCGGCGGGAATCTGGTTCGTGGCGGGAGCGCGGACCCCCATGACGCCCTTCCTTGGCGATCTCGCGGGACTCAGCGCGGTCGAGCTGGGCGCGGTGGCGGCGAAGGGCGCGCTCGAGCGCTCGGGCGTGCAGCCGGACCAGGTGGACCACGTGGTGATCGGGAACGCGCAGCAGACCACGGCCGACGCCATCTACGGCGCCCGGCACGTCGGCCTCGGCGCCGGCGTTCCCGACTCCGTGCCGGCGCTGACCGTGAACCGGCTCTGCGGCTCGGGGATCCAGGCGGTGATCTCCGCGGCGCACCAGATGCTCGCGGACGAGGCGGACGTCGTGCTCGCCGGCGGGATGGAGTCCATGAGCCAGGCGCCCTTCGTGGTGCGGGGGGCGCGCGCGGGGCTCCGGCTGGGCCACGGGAAGCTCGAGGACAGCCTGGTGGCGGCCCTCACCGACGGCCGCTGCGGGCTTTCCATGTCCGACACCGCGGAGAACGTGGCGGAGCGGACCGGGGTCACCCGCGAGGATTCCGACGAGGTCGCCCTCCGCAGCCAGCAGACCGCGGATCGCGCCTACCGGGCCGGTTCCCACGCCGAGGAGATCGTTCCCGTCACCGTCAAGACCCGGAAGGGCGAACGGGTGGTGTCCGAGGACGGCCACCGCCGTCCGCAGACCACGCGCGAGGCGCTGGCGCGGCTGCGTCCCGCCTTCCGGAAGGACGGGCTGGTCACCGCGGGGAACGCGAGCGGCATCGTGGACGGCGGCGCCGCCTTCGTGGTGGCGCGCGAGGACACCGCCGCGGTGCGGAACGGATCCCCGCTCGGCCGCATCGTCTCCTGGGCCACCGCCGGCGTCCCGCCCGAGATCATGGGGCTCGGGCCGGTGCCCGCCAGCCGGGCGGCGCTCGAGGCGGCCGGCCTCGGGCTCGATGACATGGACCGGATCGAGGTGAACGAGGCGTTCGCCCCCCAGTACCTCGCCGTCGAGCGCGAGCTCGGGCTCGACCGCGACCGGGTCAACGTGAACGGCGGCGCGATCGCCCTCGGGCACCCGCTCGGCGCGACGGGCACGCGGCTGCTGCTCACCCTGCTGCTGGAGCTGCGGCGCTCCGGCGGCCGCTACGGCCTCGCCACCGCCTGCATCGGCGGCGGCCAGGGCATCGCCATGGTGGTCGAGAACGCCGGGAACGCCGCCGGCAACGGAGCCTCGGCGTGACGGACCCCGGCGCCCTTCTCACCGAACGCCGGGAGACGGCGCAGGGACACGCCTACGCCCTCGTCACCGTGAACCGGCCGAAGGCGCTCAACGCCCTGAACCGGGACCTGGTGGAGGCCCTCGCCGCCGCCTTCGAGGAACTCGGGGCGGACCCGGAGCTGGACGGAATCGTCCTCACCGGCGCCGGCGATCGCGCCTTCGTCGCCGGGGCGGACATCTCCGAGCTTCGCGACCTCACTCCCGAGGCGGCGTTCCGGTTCGCGCGCCGCGGCCAGGAGGTCATGCGCACCATCGAAGGCACCGGGAAGCCGGTGATCGCCGCGGTCGGGGGCTACGCCCTCGGCGGCGGGCTCGAACTCGCGCTCGCCTGCCACCTGCGGGTGGCCGCGCCGCGGGCGAAGCTCGGGCTGCCGGAAGTGAAGCTCGGCGTCATTCCCGGATACGGCGGCACCCAGCGGCTCCCCCGCCTCATCGGACGGGGCCGGGCGCTCCGCATGATCCTCACCGGGGAGCCGGTGGGGAGCGAGGAGGCGCTCGCGGCCGGCCTCGTGGACGCGGTCCACGAGGACGCCGTGGAAGGGGCGGCGGCGCTCCTCGACCGGGTGCTCGCGAACGGGCCGCTGGCGGTGCGCAACGCGCTCCTCGCGGTGGACGCGGGGCTCTCTGGCCTCGAGGACGGCCTGCTGTCCGAGGCGTCGCTCTTTGCATCGCTCGCCGGCAGCGACGACATGCGGGAGGGCACGGGCGCGTTCCTGGAGAAGCGCCCGGCGCGGTTCCGTGGCGCCTGATCCGGCGCCCGGGCGGGACGGCGCACGCGCGGAAACCGGCCCGCTGGCGGGCGTTCACGTCGGCATCGTGCTCTCGGAACGGGACGAGCCCTCGGCCCGCCTCGCCGCCGCCGCCGAGCGCTGGCTCCGGGGAGAGGGGGCCGACGTCTCCCGCCATCCGGCGCCGGCCGCCTTCGAGGTCGCCCAGCTGGCCGGCTGGCTGGCGGACTCCGGGCGCGTGGACGGCATCGTCGCCTGCGCCTCGATCGTGAAGGGGGAGACCTCCCACGACCGGCACCTCGCGGAAGCGGTGACCGCCCGACTCCTGGAGATCGGCGTCCGCACCCGGATTCCGGTGGGCAACGCGGTCCTCACCGTGGACAGCGCCGCACAGGCCGACGCCCGTTCCGGGGGCGCCCGGGGAAATCGCGGGGAGGACGCGGCGCGGGCGGTCGCCGGTCTGCTGCGCGCCCGCCGGCGGCTCGGAGAACGGCCCGGCCTCGACCTCGGCCCGGTTGCCGCGTCCCGGGGAGGCTGACGTGGACCCGCGGACCGCCCGCCAGCGCCGCCGGGGCCGCGAACTCGCCGCCCAGATGCTCTCCTCGTGGGACGCGAACCCGGGGTCGCCGCCCGCCACCGTGGCCGGCGTGCGGCACCTCACCCGCGCCAGCGACGCGCACCTGGAGTTCGCCGAGACGCTCGCGAACGCCGCCTGGGAGCGGATCGAGGAGATCGACCGCTGCCTCGACGAGACCACCAAGCCGTTCTGGAAGGAGAACATGGGCCGCGTGGAGCGGAGCGTGCTGCGGGTGGCGGTTGCCGAGCTGCTGACCGCGAGCGCGCCGCCCCGGGTGGTGCTGAGCGAGGCCATCGAGGTCGCCCGCCGCTACGCCGGCGAGGACTCCACCTCCTTCGTCCACGCGGTGCTCGACGGGGTCGTGAAGCGCCTCGGCGAGACCGAGGAGGCCGCCGCGCCGCAGGCCGCCGGCTCCGGGGCGTCATGAGCGGCAACCCGACGGACCGCGAGCCGGCCATGCACCGGGACGAGCGCGACCGCCGCCGGAAGCTGGCCGAGATCGAGGGCCTCGGGGTTCCCGCCTGGCCGAGCCGGTTCGCCGCCTCCCACACCCTGGAGCAGGCGGCGGAGACCTTCGGCGACCTGGACGGGGCGGGGCTCGAGGCGATCCCGGAGGCGGAGCGGACGGTGCGGGTCGGCGGCCGGATCGTGGCGATCCGCTCGTTCGGGAAGGCCGCGTTCCTGCGGCTCTCCGAAGGACCCGGGACCCTCCAGGTCCACGTCCGCCGCGACGTGCTCCCCGAGCGCGACTTCGCGGTCTCGAAGGCGCTCGACCTCGGGGACTGGGTGGGCGTGACCGGGCCCCTGTTCCGGACCCGGACGGACGAACTCACCGTGCGGGCGGACTCGCTCGCCTTCCTCGCGAAGGCCCTGCTGCCGCTGCCCGAGAAGTGGCACGGCCTCGCCGACCGGGACACCCGCTACCGGCAGCGCTACTTGGACCTCCTCGGGAACCCGCGCACCCGCGAGGTGTTCCGCAGCCGGGCGGCGATGGTCTCGGCCATGCGCCGCTTCATGGACGCCGAGGGTTTCCTCGAAGTCGAGACCCCGATGCTCCAGCCGCTCGCCACCGGCGCGGCGGCCCGGCCGTTCCAGACCCGGCACCGGGCGCTCGGGATCGACCTCTACCTGCGGGTGGCGCCCGAGCTCTACCTGAAGCGGCTGGTGGTGGGCGGGTTCCCGCGGGTCTACGAGATCAACCGCAACTTCCGGAACGAGGGGCTTTCCACCCGCCACAACCCCGAGTTCACCATGCTGGAGTTCTACCGGGCGTTCAGCGACTGCGCCGACATGATGGAGATCACCGAGCGCCTGGTGACCGCGGCGGCGGGGGCGGTGCTCGCCGGCGAGCCAGCGGTGTTCGGGGACGACGAGATCCGGTTCGAGAAGCCCTTCGCGCGGGTCTCCCTGGTGGAGGTCACCCGGGCGGCGCTGGCGGAACACGGCGTGTCGCTCGGGGACGAGGACCTGCGCTCGGCCGCGCCGCTCGCCGAGGCGCACCGCCGGCTCGACCTCCCGTTGCCGCCCGAGGAGAGCGCCGGCAAGCTGCTGGTCAGCCTCTTCGAGGCCCTCGCCGAGCGCCGCCTCGTCCAGCCCACCTTCGTGACCGGCTACCCCGTCGAGGTTTCCCCCCTCTCGAAGGCGAGCCCCGAAGAGCCCGGCATCACCGAGCGTTTCGAGCTCTTCGCCGGCGGCCTCGAGATCGCCAACGGGTTCTCCGAGCTGAACGACCCCGACGAGCAGGCGGCCCGCTTCGGCGAGCAGATGGCGAAGCGCCAGGCGGGCGAGGACCACGCCATGGACTGGGACTACATCGAGGCCCTCCGCCACGGGTTGCCGCCGACCGGCGGCTGCGGGGTCGGCGTGGACCGGGTCGCCATGCTGCTCACCAACTCCCCGGCGATCCGCGACGTGATCCTTTTCCCGCACCTCCGCCCGCGCGAGGGAAGGTGAGTCAGGAAGCGGGCGAAACTCCCGCCGTCAGGAGTCCGCAGCCCGCGCCGCGGGGCGGCCTCGCCTCCCTGCCGTTCGAGCTCCAGATCGCCGGCCGCTACCTGATGCTCCGCAAGCGGGGCCTGTTCATCTCGGTGATCTCCGCGATCTCGGCGCTCGGGGTGGTGCTCGGGGTCGCGATCCTGCTGGTCGCGCTCGCGATCATGACCGGCTTCCAGGGAGAGCTCCGGGCCCGGATCCTCGGGGCGCTCTCCCATCTCACGGTGTACAGCCTCTCCGCCGAGGGCTTCACCGACTACGCCGAGGTCGCCGAGGCGGTCGGGGCGGTGCCGGAGGTCGAGGGCGCCGCGCCGGTGCTCTACGGCAAGGCGATCGCGCTCGGCCGGCGGGACGCGCTCGTGACCCTCAAGGGGGTGGACCCGGCGCGGGAGCCCGGCGTCACCGAGTTCGCGTCCCGGATGACCGCGGGACGGTTCGCCGACCTGGAAACGGTGGTGCCGGGAGAGCCGCCGCCGGTGCTCCTCGGCGAGGAACTGGCCCTCGGGCTGGGGGTCGGGGTGGGGGAGACGATCCGCCTCATGGTGCCGGGGGGCCACCTGACGCCGCTCGGCACCGTTCCCACCACCCGGCGCTTCCGGGTGGCGGGCTCCTTCCGGCTGGGCCTTTACAACTACGACAACGCCTACGCGCTCATCCCGCTCGGGGAGGCGCAGCGGCTCACCGGCCGGGACGGCGAGGCGAGCCAGGTGGAGGCGCGGATCGCCGACATGTTCGAGGTGAGGGAACGGGAGGCCCGGGTGCTGGAAGCCCTCGGCCCCGGCTACTCGGCGCTCAACTGGATCGACCTGAACACCACCCTGTTCTCGGCCTTCTGGCTGGAGAAGCTGGCGACCACGCTCTTCGTGAGCTTCATCGTCGGAGTGGCCGCGCTCAACATCGTCGCCGGCCAGATCGTCACGGTGACCGAGAAGACCCGCGACATCGCGATCCTGCGGTCCATGGGAGCCACCCGGCGGAGCATCATGGCGCTCTTCATGGCGCAGGGCGCCGTGATCGGCGCCGTGGGCACCGGACTCGGGGCGGTGCTCGGGATCGCCGCCTGCCGGATCCTCGACGGCCGCATCCGGATCCCCGAGGACGTGTACCAGATCACCGCGGTGCCCTTCACCCTGCTGCCGGGCGACGTGGCGCTGGTCTGCATCTTCGCGCCCCTCGTCTGTTTCCTGGCCACCCTGTACCCGGCGCGCCGGGCGGCGTCGCTGGTGGTCACCGACGCCCTGCGGTTCCAGTGACGCTCCAGCTCGAAGCCCGCGGGCTCGACAAGGCCTTCGGGACCGGCGCCGGACGCATCACGGTGCTCCGGGGGCTCGACCTCGAGGTCCGGCAGGGCGAGATGGTGGCGATCACCGGAGCGAGCGGGGTGGGGAAGACCACGCTGCTCCACGTCCTCGGGGCGCTCGACCAACCCGACGCGGGCTCGCTCCGGCTCGCCGGCGAGGAGGTCGCGCGGTTGTCGGAGCGGGAGGCCGCGGCGTTCCGCAACCGGCAGGTGGGCTTCGTGTTCCAGCACCACCGGCTGCTCCCCGAGCTGACCGCGATGGAGAACGCCTCGCTCCCGCTGCGCATCCGCCGGGTCCCGCGGGGGCCGGCCGAAGACCGGGCCGGGCAGCTGCTCGGCGAGCTGGGTCTCGCCGAGCGGCTCCACCACCGCCCGGAAGAGCTGAGCGGGGGCGAGCAGCAGCGGGTCGCGGTGGCCCGGGCGCTCGCCGGCGACCCGGCGCTGCTGATCGCCGACGAGCCGACGGGGAACCTCGACGATGCGGCCAGCGGCCAGTTGCTCGAACTCCTCGCCGGCCTCCACGCGAACTACGGGCTCACCGCGGTCATCGCGTCGCACAGTTCCCAGGTCGCCGCGAGTTGCGACCGGACGTTCCGGATGGAAGCGGGGGTCCTGCACGGGGGGAGGTAGCCCGCTGGCGCGAACAACAGAACCGGCCGGTGTTCCAGGCCGTGCACGCCCCGAGGGTGGGTGGAGTTGCAACGTGCGCGGCGCAGAGCGCCGCGGTGCCGGTCTAGGGTGGGTGGAGTTGCAACGCGCGCGGCGCGGAGCGCCGCGGTGCCGGTCTGGAGGGCCCCACCGGGAGAACTGCCCGGCGTTCCAGGCTGCCTGCTAAATTGCGAGCCTTCCCGGGAAGCCACCTTGTTCGAGCGATATACCGAGCGCGCCAAGCGGGCGATCTACTTCGCGCGGCACGAGGCGTCGCAGCTCGGCGGGGACGCCATCGAGCCCGAACACCTGCTCCTCGGGCTGCTCCGGGAGCTTCCCGCGGCCGTCGCCGGACGGCTCCACATCTCGCTCGAGCGGGTGCGGAGCGACGTGCAGAGCCACGTCCTGCTGCGGGACACCGTCTCGACCTCGGTCGGCATTCCGCTCTCCGCCGAGTCCAAGCGGGTCCTCGAACACGCCCGCGAGGAAGCGGACCGGATGAACCACGAGAGCGTGGGGACCGAGCACCTGCTGCTCGGGGTGCTCCGCGAGCCGGGGTCCGCCGCCGCCGCGATCCTGGCCCGGCAGGGGGTGCGGGCGCCGGCGGTCCGCGAGGCGATCGCGCTCGATCACGGACGGCGGAAGTCGAGCTCGCGGGCCCGGGAGACGCCGCTCCTCGCCGAGTTCTCGCGGGACCTCACCCAGGCGGCGACCGACGGGGCCCTCGACCCGCTGATCGGACGGACGGAGGAACTGGACCGGGTGATCCAGGTCCTCTGCCGCCGCACCAAGAACAACCCCGTCCTCATCGGCGAGCCCGGCATCGGGAAGACCGCCATCGTGGAGGGGCTCGCGAGCCGCATCGCGGCCGGCGACTGTCCCATCTTCCTCGCCGACCGGCGCATCGTCTCTCTGGACATCTCGCTGGTGGTCGCCGGCACCAAGTACCGCGGCCAGTTCGAGGAACGGCTGAAGGCCATCATCAAGGAACTGGAAGAGTCCCCGCAGTTCATCGTGTTCGTGGACGAACTCCACACGCTGGTCGGGGCGGGGTCTGCGGAGGGGTCGCTCGACGCCGCCAACATCCTGAAGCCGGCGCTCTCGCGCGACGGCATCCAGTGCATCGGCGCCACCACCCCGGCCGAGTTCCGGCGTCACATCGAGCGCGACCGCAGCCTCGAACGCCGTTTCCAGGGGGTCGTCGTCAAGCCGCCGAGCGATGACGAGACCCTGGTCATCCTGCAGGGCGTCCAGGAGCGCTACGAGCGCTACCACCACGTCCGCTACACCGAGGAGGCCATCGACGCCGCGGTGCGGCAGGCCCAGCGCTACATCACCGACCGCTTCCTGCCCGACAAGTCGGTGGACCTGCTCGACGAGGCGGGATCGCGGGTCAAGCTGCGCGACAACCAGTACTCCCAGGAGTTCGCCGAGATCCGCAAGCGCATCCAGGACATCCGCCGGCGGAAGGATCAGGCGCTCGACAACGACGACCTCGAGCGCGCCTCGCTGGCCCAGGACCAGGAGAACGCCGAGCGGGAGAGCCTGGCGCTCGTGGAAGGCCGCTGGAAGGCCCGGGACGGCGAGCCGCCGCAGGTCACCCGGCGCGACGTGGACGAGGTGGTGGCGCACTGGACCGGCATCCCCCTCGGCTCGATCGAGGAGGAGGAGAGCCAGAAGCTGCTCCGCATCGAGAACGTCCTCCACGAGCGCATCGTGGGGCAGGGGGAAGCGGTCGCCACCGTGGCGCGCGCCATCCGCCGCGCCCGCGCCGGACTCAAGAACCCGGAACGTCCCGGCGGCGTGTTCCTCTTCCTGGGCCCCTCCGGGGTGGGGAAGACCGAAGTGGCGCGTTCGCTCGCGGAGTTCCTGCTGGGAACGGAAGCGTCGCTCCTGCGTTTCGACATGAGTGAGTACATGGAGCGGCACTCCGTCTCCCGTTTCATCGGTTCGCCGCCGGGTTACGTGGGGCACGAGGAAGGCGGGCACCTCACCGAGCGCGTCCGCCGCAACCCCTACTCGGTGCTGCTCCTCGACGAGTTCGAAAAGGCCCACCCCGACGTCTGGAACCTGCTGCTCCAGGTCTTCGAGGACGGCCGGCTCACCGACGGGCTCGGAAACACGGTGGACTTCCGGAACTCGATCATCATCATGACCTCCAACCTGGGGGCCCGCCACATCCAGAAGCAGGCCTCGCTCGGGTTCGCCTCCGCCGACCGGGGGCACCGGCAACGCGCCATGCGCGACCTGATCCAGGGCGAGGTCAAGAAGACCTTCAGCCCCGAGTTCATCAACCGGCTCGATGCGGTGGTGATCTTCGACATGCTGACCGAGGAGGACCTCACCGAGATCCTGCGGCGGCTGATCGGCCGCATGAACCGCGAACTCGGGGACCGGGGACTCACCGTCGAGTTGGCGCCGGAGGCGGAGGAGTTCCTGGTGCGGGAGACGCTGCGGGACCGTTCCTACGGGGCACGGCCCTTGCGCCGCGCACTCCAGAAACATGTCGAGGATCCCCTGTCGGAGGCGGTGCTCACCGGCACGGTGGGCCCCGGCGATCCCGTGGAGATCATCCTGCGGGACGGGGAGCTGGTGGTCCGCCGGGGCGGACCGGGGCTCCTCGAGGAGGCGGAGGAACCCGTCGAGGAGGCGGTAGCCGGATGATCCGACTGCACGGAGCGATTCCCGGGGCGGCGGCGGCCGCCTGGCTCGCCGGCGCCGCGTGGGCGAACGCGCCCGCTCCCGTTCCGGCGCCGCCGGCGGCGGTCCAGGCGACCGAGACGGTCGAGGCCGTGCTCATCGAGGGCAACGACCTGATCGCGGCCGACGCCTGGCTCGCGCACCTGACCGTGAAGGCGGGGGACCCGGTGGACCGCGAGGCGCTGCGCGCGGAGTTCCGGACGCTCTGGGACACCGGTTTCGCGGACGACATGCGGCTCGAGCTGCGCGATGGGCCCCGGGGCGGCAAGCTGGTGGTGTTCGTGGTCCACGAGCGCCCCCGGGTCGTCACCCTCGAGTTCCTCGGCTCCGAGGAGCTCGACGAGGACGACATCCTCGAGAAGCTCGAGGAGGAGGATTCCGTGATCGGGGTGGGGGCTCCCTACGACCCCGACAAGGTGGTCCGGGCGCGGGAGATCATCGAGGAGATGCTCGTGGACAAGGGCCGTACCGAGGGGGCGGTCGCGAGCGACATCACGGAAGACGACACCGGCGTCAAGATCGTCTTCAACATCAACGACGAGCAGCAGATCCGGATCCGCCGGATCCATTTCGAGGGCATCGAGGCGCTCGACGAGTGGCCGCTCCGCTGGGCGATGAAGAAGACCCGCGAGAGCCACGCCCTCGGGGCGTTGCTCGGGGGGTCCACCTACACGGAAGAGCAGTACGCCGAGGACATCGAGGCGGTGCGGCAGGAGTACCTGAAGCAGGGCTACCTCGACGTCTCGTTCGGCCCCCCGCAGTTCGAGTACGAGGACGGCTACTCGCGGCAGTTCCTCTTCTGGAAGCGCCAGAAGCGCTGGATGGACGTCACCATCCCGGTGGTCGAGGGCGAGCAGTACCGGGTGGGCGAGGTCACCGTCGAGGGGGCCGAGGTGTTCCCGGCCGACTTCGTCCGCGCCTTCTTCCCGATCCAGGCCGGCGAGGTGTACGACGAGTCGAAGGTCAACGACGCGCTCGAATCGCTCCGCGAGCTCTACGGCGCCCGCGGCTACGTGCAGTTCACCGGTTTCCCGACCTGGCACCGCCGTCCCGAGGAAAAGATCGTGGACGTGGTCATCAACCTCGCGGAAGAGGATCAGTTCCGGGTGAACCGCATCGAGTTCCGGGGGAACTCCACCACCAAGGACCGCGTCATCCGCCGCGAGATGTGGCTGAACGAGCAGGACATCATGAACATGGAACTGCTCAAGGCCTCCATCCAGCGGATCAACCAGCTCGGCTACTTCCGGCCCATCGAGCAGCCGATCATCGAACCCAGCCCGAGCGACGAGACGAAGCTCGACATCACGCTCGACGTGGTCGAGGAGAACCGGAACCAGCTCACCTTCGGGGCCGGGGTCTCCGGGCTCGAGGGCCTGTTCGTGAACGCGTCGTTCGGGACCACGAACTTCCTCGGACGCGGCGAGACCGCGAACTTCACCGTCCAGACCGGCAGCCGCACCCAGAACTACCAGATCGCGATCACCGATCCCTACTTCATGGACAAGCCGATCACGCTCGGCTTCGACGTGTTCAGCCGGGTGCTGAAGCTGCGCGAGTTCACGCGCGGCGACATCGGCGGCCGCATCGTCTTCGGCGTCCCGCTCGGCCGCTGGTCGCGGGCTTTCCTGAACTACGGCTACTCGGTCATCACGGTGAGCGAGCCGGATCCCGACATCGTCCTCAACCTCTACGACCTCTACTACAACTCCACCTACCTGGACCCCCGCTTCTACGGACTGTCCGGCAACTTCCGCGAGAGCAAGATCAGCCCCACCTACGTCTACAACACCGTGGACCACCCGATCTTCCCGAGCACCGGGCGGAAACTGACGGGTTCCTTCGACATCGCCGGCGGCCGGCTGGGCGGCAACGTCCACTACTACAAGCCGACCCTGGAGTTCGTGCACCACATGCGGGTGATCGGCAACACCTCGCTCGGCATGCGGGTCATGGGCAGCTACCTGCACGGCTACGGCGGCGTCGATCCGCCGGAGGGCGAGGAGATCGACATCTTCGACGTCGAGCAGACCGGCGTGCCCTACTACAACCGGTTCTTCCTCGGCGGGGAATACCAGATCCGCGGCTACTACATCCGCTCGGTGGGCCCGCGGAACGCGCGGGGCCAGCTCCTCGGCGGCGACAAGATGCTGCTGTTCAACGCCGAGTACGCGATCCCGCTGGCCGGCCCGCTCCGCGCCATCCTGTTCTTCGACGCGGGGAACGCCTTCGCCGAGGAGGACAACTGGAGCTTCTCCATGCTCCAGGATTTCCGGACCTCGACGGGCATCGAGATGCGGGTGTTCATCCCCATGCTGAACGTGCCCTTCCGCCTCATCTTCGCCTACAATCCCCATCGGGACTACTACCATCGGCCCACGGCCTTCGTCTTCGGGATCGGAACCACCTTCTAGCGGCCGCGGGAAGCAGCCGCGTTCCCCCGATCGAAAAGCGTGTCCGAGCAGAGTTTCAGGGAGTTGACCAACGTCATGAATCGTTTTGCCCGCCGCCTCCGGGGCGGCTTCCCGGGAGTGGCGCTGATCGGGTTGCTGCTGGCTGTTCCCTCCGTCCTCGTGGCCCAGACCGCCGAGCCCACCCGGGTGGCGGTCATCGACATCGACCGCGTCGCCCAGGAATCCGCCCGGGGACAGACGATGTTCGCCGAGTTGCAGACGCTCCAGGAAGAGATCCTGCGCGGCCGGCAGACCCGCGAGCAGGAACTCCGCGACCTGAACAACCGGGCCCAGTCGCAACTGCTCTCCGCCGAGGCGCGCGCCGACCTGCAGCGCGACATCGAGCGCAAGACGACCGACCTCCAGCGCTGGCTCGAGGACCAGCAGCGCGAGTTCAACGAGAAGCAGACCTCCGGTTTCGGCGCCCTCGAGGCGGACCTCGGACCGGTCGTCGAAGAGGTGGCCCGCGAGCAGAACATCCAGTTGATCCTCCGCGTGACTCCGGGACTGACCTTCATCATGGATCCCGCGCTCGACATCTCGGCCGAGGTGATCGAGCGGTTCAACGCGCTGAGCGGCGGCGGCGAAGGCGAGGACGGCGCGGAGCGGTAGTCCCGCCGCCCGCGGGCCCGGGATGACGAGCCTGGAAGGAGCCCCACCCCTCCTCGACGACCCGCCCGCGGTCGAGGACGAGGCGCGGGGCGCCATCACCGGGCGCCGGCGCGTCCCCGCGGACGAGCCGTTCTTCGCCGGACACTTCCCGGCGATGCCGGTGGTTCCGGGCGTCTTCATGGTGGAAGCGCTCGCCGAGTGCGCCCGCCGTTCGCTGCCGCCCGGCGCGGCGCTTGCATCGGCGCCCCTCGTGAGGTTCCGCCGCCGGGTCGGCCCCGGAGAAACCCTCGAACTCCGGGTGACCCCGGCCGGGGCGGAGGGCGAGCGGCGGCGCTTCGACGCGGTCGCTTCGGTGGACGGCAAGGCGGCCGTTCAGGCCGTCCTCGAGTTCCGGGTGGAGGCCGGGGACCGGCAGCGATGAGTCCCGACTTCCAGGGGCTCGGACTGATCGACCCCGAAGAGCGCCAGGCCGCTTCCGCCGGGGGAGGCAAAGCCCCCCGCCGGCCTTCCGGAGCGCCCCCGTTCCGCCGCTCGCGTTCGGGCCCGCCGCCGGGGCCCGGCGCCCGCGGTCCGGACCCCGCCACCGGCCGGCTGCTCACCGGCCTGAGCCGGGGAGGGACCCTCGACGACCTGACCGGCGTCTCCGTCCGGCGGCGCGCGGCTGTGGCCGCCGCCTCCACCGGGTTCCACCTGCTGCTCCTCCTCCTGTTCGTGGGCGGGCTCGTTCCCGTGGCGGCCGCGCCGGAGGCGGTGGAACCCGAGGAGGAGCCGCTCCTCTACGCCTTCGAGGCGCCGCCGCTCGAGGAGCCGGCGCCGCTGGAAGCGCTGGTCGAACCGCTGCCTCCGGTTCCACCGCCCGAGGAAGCGCTGCCCGAGGCGCCGGAGGCGCAGCCGGCGCCGCCGCCGCCCCCGCCGGCGGGGGGACTCGTCATCCCGGAGGCGCAGATCGCGGTCCCCAGCACCGGCTTCCAGAACGACCTGCCGTTTTCCGAAGGCGAGGACGAGGAGTTCTACATCGACCACGAGATGGGGGACGAGCTGGACGCCGAGGACGACGCGAGCGCGAGCGCCGACGAGCCGGAGCCGGAGCTGCTGGCCGAGATCCCGGCGCCCGAGGAGGCAGCCGACGCGCCCGGCGAACCCACTCCCGAGCTGCCGGGGGCCGGCGCGGAGGATCCAAGGCTCCGGTTCGACGCCGAGGCCTTCCGCCGCCTCATCAACGACCCGGCCGCCGACGTGCGCCGGCTCGGCAACGAACTCGCGATGCGCGAAGCCCGCATGCAGGCGGAAGCGGAACGCCGCCGGCAGGGAGCGCCCACCGACATCTGGCGCTTCCTCGAGGGCAAGCGGTTCCGGAACCCGGAGGGCGGGCTCGTCTCGAACCGCAACAACACCCTCTACTACGACGACCGGGGCGCCAACCTGGTGCCCTGGATCAGCCGGCTGATCGCGGAAGTGCGCCGCAACTGGTACATCCCCTACGCGGCCAGCTACGACCGGGGCCACGTGGCGATCGCCATCAGCGTCCTGCGGAGCGGCGACATCGCCTGGTTGCAGGTGGTCGTCCCGTCGGGAGTCCCGGGTTTCGACAACGCCGCGGTCGGGGCGCTCCGGGGCGCCCAGCTGCTGCCGCTTCCGGACGACTATCCCGGCGCCGACTTCGAGATCATGCTGGTCTTTTGGTACAACGAACAGCCCTACGACCTGTTCTCCACCCAGGACTGACCGGCTGCGCTGAGGACATGCGGGAAGGGAGCGCCGGTCTTCAGACCGGCACGCGCGGCGCTCCGCGCCGCGCACGTCGTGACGCCATTCCGCCTCGCCCCGCGTACTGCTTGGAACGCCGCCAGTCCTCCCGGTGGGGGCCTCCAGACCGGCACGCGCGGCGCTCCGCGCCGCGCACGGCGCAACGCCAGACCTCTCCCGCGGCGCTCCATTTGCTCTGTCTGGCGATCCTCGCACCCACCCCGGCCCTCGCCCAGGCCCCCGCCCCCCGCGAGATCCGGATCGGCCTCGCCGACGCCGGCCCGGCGGCCCGAATCTCGGCGGCCGCCCCCTTCGTCCTGCGCGCCGGCGAACTCGCCATCGAAACCACCGAAGCCCTCATCTCGCCCGAGACCGGGGCCGGGGAATCGGTCCTCGCCCTGGGCTCCTTCGTCAGCGAGGCCCGGGCCCGCGAGGTCGCCGAGGCCTTTCGCGAGGAGCGTCCCGACGGTCCCGAGGTCCGGGTCCGGCGCGATCCCGAGACCGGGCGCCATCTCGCCGTCCTGTCGCCGGGTTCCGGCGCCGACGGTGCGAGCCTGCGGGACGCCGGCTTCCCCGAGGCCGGGACCTTCCGGATTCCGGCGCCCGTCGGGGAAGCTCTCGTGGTCCGCCCCCTCGGCGGTTCGCCGATCCGTTTCTCCGCCGGCGTCTCCCTGACCGCCGAGCCGCCCGCCGGCGGGTTCCTCGAATGGGAGGGGAGCCCTTACCGCGGCTCGTTCACGGTGTTCCGCAGCGGGGACGGCGTGACCGTCGTCAACCGGGCGAACCTCGAGGAGTACCTCTTCGGCGTGGTGCCCCGCGAGCTACCGCCGGACCTCTTCCCGGAGCTCGAGGCCCTGAAGGCGCAGGCTCTCGCGGCCCGCACCTACGCGCTCACCCCGAGGGACGCCTACCTCCGCCGCGGCTACGACCTCTGCAGCGGCCCCGCCTGCCAGGTCTACGGCGGGGTGGCGGCCGAGCACCCGCTCTCCACCGCCGCGATCCGGGAGACCGCGGGCGAAGCGATCTTCCACGACGGCCGGCTCATCGACGCCCTCTATACCGCCGCCTGCGGAGGCCACACCGAGAACGCGGAGAACGTCTTCTCGAACCCGACGCCCTACCTGGTGGCCCGGGCGTGCATCCGGGAGGCCGGCGGCGTGCGGCTGGAAGGCGGACCCGCGGACGGTCCGCTGGATGCCGCTCTCGTGCGGCTCGCGGGGGCGCCGGTGTCCGGCTGGAGCGGCGCCGGACTGTCCGGGCCGGCGACCCGCGAGGAAGCCGCGGGCGTCCTGACGGCGGTGGTCCGGTGGCTCGGACTTTCGTCGTGCGAACCGGACGGCGCCTCCGGCGAAGAGCTGCCGCTCGGGGCCTTCGGCCGGCTGGTGGAGGAGATCCGCTGCCGGGAACCGGGGGCACCGGCGCTCGGTCCCGGCCCGGACGGCGGCGAGCTGGCCCGCGAGGGGGATCCGGCGCTCGGCCGGCTGCTCGCCGAAGGCTTGCTGGATCCGAGCGAACAGGGGCTCGATCCGGCCCGGCCGGTGAGCCGGCGCGAAGTGATCGGGGTCGCGGCAGCGCTGCTCCGCCGGGACGGGACGCTCTTCCGGCGCGGCCAGCTCCACGAGGTCGCGGTCCTGGACGGCTGGGTCCGCATCACGCTGGAAGAGGACGATGGCGGGACCGCGCGTGACGAGCCACTGCTGATTCGACTCGGGTCACGCGGCGGCGAACGCCTCTTTCGGGAGATCCGTCCCACCCGCACTCCGGGCCGCGACGATCCGCCGCCGCTCGCGGTCCCCACCGGTGCGCTACGGCTCCGCGTCGGGGACTTCGTGCGCTATCACGCCGTTGCCGGGCGTGCGGTGGGCGAACCCGTCCCGTTCGACCTGCTGATCCTGGAAGACCTCGGCGACGCCGAGGACCGCTTCTCCCGGCAAAGTTCGTGGTTCGTTCCGAAGAACAACGCCGATCTCTCGGCGGCGGTGAACGAAGTGAAGCCCATCGGCCGGATCGTCGCCCTCGAACCGCTGGAATACGGCGCCTCGGGCCGGATCGTCCGCCTCGAGATCGTCGGGACGGAGGGGAGTCTTGAACTGCGGGGACTGCGCATCCGGCGCCTGCTGGGCCTCGCCGAGAACCTCTTCCGGGCGGAACCCCGGCGCGACGAGGACGGCGGGGTGACCGAGTGGTGGTTCTCCGGAAGGGGCTGGGGCCACGGCCTCGGCCTCTGCCAGGCCGGGGCCTACGGCATGGCCGCCGCCGGGGCCGGCTACCGGGAGATCCTGGCCCACTACTACCCGGAGACCGAGATCCGGCCGGCCCCGTGAGCTGGCGCGCCGGGTTCGTCTTCTCGCCGGGTCAGTTGCGCGCCGGCGGCGTTCTCGTCCTCGTCCTGCTGCTCGTCGCCCTCCTCCGCCGTCTTGGGTAGCCCGTCTCCGGAAGCCGGCCCCGGGCCGCTGGTCCTGGCGCTCGTGGGGCCGACCGCCAGCGGGAAGTCGGACCTCGCGCTCGACGTGGCGGACTCGCTCCCGTTTCCCGTCGAGATCGTCTCCTGCGACGCCTTCCAGATCTACCGACGCCTCGACATCGGCTCGGGGAAGCCGACGCCCGGGATGCGCGCCCGCCGGCCCCACCACCTCCTCGACGCGCTCGACCCCGACGATCCGTGCGCCGCCGGCCGCTACGCGGAACTCGCGGCCGCCGCGGTGCGGGACGTCTGGCGGCGCGGAGCGGTCCCGCTGGTGGTGGGCGGCAGCGGCCTCTACTTCCGGGCGCTCCGCGACGGGATCTTCGAGGGACCCGACCCCGATCCGCGCCTGCGCGCGAGGCTCGACGCGATCTATCGCCGGCCGTCCGGCCCCCGCTGGATGGAACGGCTCCTCGCCCGCCTCGACCCCGCGGCGCACCGCCGGGTGCATCCGAACGACCGGGTGCGCCGGGTCCGGGCCCTCGAGGTGGCCCTTGCCGCCGGGGAGCCCATCTCCCGGCTGCAGGCGACCCGCCGTCCCCCGCTTCCGGAGGCGGGCTGGCGGATCGCCGGGCTCGATCCCCCCCGCGAAATCCTGGAGGGGCGGATCGTCCGCCGGGTTCGGGGCATGTTCGCCGCCGGCCTGGTCGCAGAGGTCCGGGGCCTTCGCGGCCGCTACCCGGGGGAATGGCCGGGGCGGCTCGCGATCGGCTACCGCGAGGTGCTGGGAGTGCTCGCCGGGGCGCCGGCTCCTGGGGATCTCCCCGACCGCCTCCGCGCCGCGGAGGAGCGGGTGGTGATCGCCACCCGGCGCTACGCGAAGCGGCAACTCACCTGGTTCCGCGCCGAGCGGGACGTGACCTGGATTCGGGGCGCGGCAGGCGACCCGGCGGCGCTCGAAGGCGTAGAACGCGTGTTCCTCGGATTGACCTAGTCCCGCGCACGTCGCAACCCTGTCCACCCTCCCGGCGCGCACGGCTTGGAACGCCGGTCTCCAGACCGGCACCGCGGCGCTCCGCGCCGCGCACGTCGCAACCTCACCCATCGTCCCGGCGCGCACGGCTTGGAACGCCGGTCTCCAGACCGGCACCGCGGCGCTCCGCGCCGCGCACGTCGCAACACTCACTCGCCCTTACGGCGCCTACACCAGGAAACGCCGTCGCTTCGTCGTGAGTAGCCGCACGAATCAGTGGTGCGCGGCCTTCAGGTCCTCCAGACTCTCGTATTCGGTTAGATCCTCTTGTTCTCGAGCCTGCCTGAGGGCTTCGCGCGTCTCCGCATTCGGGAGCCTCACCGCGAAGGGGAGGCCCCGCTGGAGCGTCGCCTGCTTGTAGAACAATCTGATCGCCTGGGTGGCGGACAACCCGAGCTGGGAGAACAGGGCTTCCGCCTGGCTCTTGAGTTCAGGTTCGATCCGGGCGCGGATCGTTTCGGTCTTGGGCACGGGATTTCGGCTGAGCGCAAATGTAGCATGATTGAGGAACATCTGTCATAGCCTCCGCGCAGCGCGTTGCCTAGAATTCCCCCGTCCTTGCGCCCTCTTCTCCTGCTCCTCGCCGCGGCCCCGCTCCTTGGTGCGGCCCCCGCCCAGCAGTCCCCGGCGCCGCCCGGCGATCCCCTCGAGGGCGCCGCCTGGCTCAAGATCTTCCAGATCCGGTCCGGATCTTCCGAACCGGTCCTGCTCTCCGAGGCCGAGGTGAACGCGCTCCTCGGATCCGTCCAGCTCACCGCCTTCCTGACGGAGCAGGCGGGCCTGACGGGCGTCCATGTCCGGCTCCTCCCGGGCGAGGTACAGCTCACCGGGCGGGTGGACGCGGAACGGCTGGGCGCGGTGCTCGGCCCGTTCGCTCCGCCGCCGGGCACCCCGCCGCAACCCGTGGACCTCGCCGTCGAAGTGCAGGGCGCCGGGGGTTCGGGAACGGTCACGATCCTGCGGGGCACCGTCGCCGGGATGGAACTGCCGCCGGACGTCATCGCCCAGGCCGTGCTGGGAGGACTGGTCGGCTTTTCCGAGGCCGGACGCGAACAGGTTCGCGGCCCCATCCTCGCAGGGGAGCCGTTCCCCCTTCCGGCGGGACTCGCCGGGATTGAGCTGAGGGCGGGGGAAGTCGTGCTCCTGCCCGCCCCTCCCTGACCGGTTGCCCTTGCCCGGAATCACCCCCGACACCGAGGTCCAGTTCCTTCCCGGCGTGGGTCCCCGGCGGGCGGCCGCGCTCGCCGAGGTCGGGATCGTCCGGGCCGGCGACCTGCTGCTGCGGCTGCCCTTCCGCTACGAGGACCGGAGCGCGCCCCGTCCGGTCGCCGAGCTCGCCGACGGCGACTCCGCCGCGACGGAAGTCCTGATCGCCTCGCTCAACGTCCGCCCCACCCGGCGGCGCAACCTGCGCATCGTCGAGCTGCGGGGGCACGACGCGAGCGGCCCGGTGAAGGCGACCTGGTTCAACCAGGTCCACCTGAAACAGATCCTGAAGCCGGGAGCGCGGGTGCTGCTGTTCGGGAAGGTGAAGAAACCCTTCGCCGGGGCGGTCCCCGAGTTCGCGAATCCCGGCTACGAGCTGGTGACCGCCGGCCGGGAACGATCCGCGGCGGGCGCGCCGCCGGTCCCCCCGGAAGCCGGCGGCGCGCCTCCGGAACCCGCTGCCGGCGGCGCCGACCCCGGGGCGCACGCCGGCCGGATCGTGCCCATCTACGAGCGGGTGGGCTCGCTGACGCCGCGGCTCCTGCGCAGCGTTCTCCATCGGCTGCTCGACGGCGGCGCCGCGGTGGGGCCGGGTCAGCTCCCCGAGGAACTGGTCGGGCGGATGGGGCTGCCCTCCCGGAGGCAGGCGCTCGAAGCGGTCCACTTCCCTCCCGACGGGGCCGCGCTGGCCGAGCTCGAGCGCCGGCGCTCCAGCGCCCACCAGCGGCTCATCCTCGAGGAGTTCTTCGTCTTCGCCCTCGGGCTCCGGATGCGCCGCCGGCAGGACCGGGTGGACCGGCCGGGCCGGCACACCTTCACCGTGGACGACGGCCTGCGGGACCTCGTCCGCCGGGTGCTGCCCTTTCGCCTCACGTCATCGCAGCGCGACGCCCTCGCCACCATCGCGGACGAGTTCCAGTCCCCGCTCGCCATGCGGCGGCTCCTTCAGGGCGACGTGGGTTCCGGGAAGACGATCGTGGCGGTGATCGCGGCGCTCATCGTCATCCACCACGGCGCGCAGGTCGCGCTCATGGCCCCCACCGAGGTCCTCGCCGAGCAGCACTTCGCGACGATCCGGGCGCTTCTCGAACCGCACCGCATCCGGGTCGTGCTGCTCACCGCGGGACTCGGCGCCGCCGATCGCCGCGACACGCTGCAGGCGGTGGCGAGCGGCTGGGCCCAGTTCGTGGTCGGCACGCACTCGCTGATCCAGGACGGCGCCCGGTTCCGGGACCTCGGTTTCGCCATCGTGGACGAGCAGCACCGCTTCGGGGTGGCCCAGCGCCGCACGCTCGTCGAACGGGGCGGGGGCGCGGACCTGCTGGTGATGACGGCGACGCCGATTCCCCGCACCCTGACCATGGCGCTTCACGGGGACCTTGACCTGTCCGAACTCCGCGAACTCCCCCCGGGACGGCAGCCCGTGACCACCCTGATCCGGGATTCGGCCGGCCTCCCCGAGGTCTACGCGCGAGTCCGCGAAGAGGTGCGGAAGGGCCGCCAGGCCTTCTACGTCTGTCCGCTGATCGAGGACTCCGAAGAACTCCCCGGCGCGGGGGTCGAGGCCCGGTTCCAGGAACTTTCCGAGGGGCCCTTCCGCGGCCTGCGGGTGGACTTCGTCCACGGCCGGGTTCCCGCGGCGCGCCGCGAGGCGGCGATGCGCGCGTTCGCCTCCGGGGAGCTCGACGTGCTGGTCGCCACCACCGTGATCGAGGTGGGGGTGGACGTGCCGAACGCCACGGTGATGGTCGTGGAACACGCCGAACGCTTCGGACTGGCCCAGCTCCACCAGCTCCGGGGACGGGTGGGGCGGGGCGCCGACCCGGCGACGGCGATCCTGGTGGTGGGAGGGAAGCCGACCGAGTCCGCGCACCGCCGCCTCGAGGTGCTGGAGGCCACCACCGACGGCTTCCGGATCGCCGAGGAGGACCTCGCCATCCGGGGCCCCGGCGACTTCCTCGGCACCCGGCAGTCGGGCATCCCCCCGTTCCGGGTGGCCGACATCGTCCGGGACGCCGAGTTCCTCCGCCTCGCCCGCAAGGAGGCGAGCGATTTCCTGGCGTCACCCGCCGCGGCGACGGACGAAGGAGCGCGGATCCTCGCCCACGTCCGGGAGACCTGGGGCGAGCGCTTCGGGCTCACGGCGGGGGGGTAGGGGGGCGGGACCGCCGGTTCGGAGCGCCGGCCTCCGGCCGGCATCGTGGCCCGCAGGGCCGCGAAACCGTTCCACGCCGATGGCGAAAAGCGCGCGTACGGCTTGGACCGCCGGTCTCCGACCGGCACCGCCAGCCTCAGGCTGGCGAGAGGTGCTGACCGTTCCGTGGCCTACTGAACTCCCGTGGACGCAGCCGTCCCCGCGTGCGCCTCCAGATGAACCTCCATCAGAGTCTCCAGCCGGATGATCCGATCCGAGAGTGTGTTGATCCGTTCTCCGAGCCGGTTCTCCATGTCGGCCATCCGGCCCTGGGAACTCGCCGTCGTGTAGAACAGCGCCACGATCAGCGTTCCCAGCAGGACGGGAACGGTGTTGTCCCTGACCTTCCCCCATCTGGACTTGGTCATCGGGGCATTCTCCGTCCGTTGAGCGCGATGCTAGCAGGGGTGACGTGCGTTGGGTTTCGCAACGACGGACCGTCGCACACCAGCCGTACGCTCAACTTGCCCGGGCCTCCGCGGCCGGCGCTTCCGCCTGCCCCGCCTCCTCGTCCGGCGCCGTCGCGGCGTCCTCTCCCGCGCCAAGCGGATGGAGGGCGTCCCCGTCCACCGCCGGGCGGCGGAGCGCATCCCCGAAGGGATCCGGCGTCTCCGGGAGCCCCTCCGCCTCCCGGGACTCGGCCTCGACCGACTCGGGGAACCAGCACTCCCGGGTCCCCTGCCGAAGGACGCTGGCCCGGGCCGCTTCCCGGGTGAGGAAGACGGCGAAGTCATGCGGGCCCCCGCTGCGCCAGCGCCGCACCGTCTCGGGGAGCGCCATGGGGTGTTCCGCCGCGCGGTCACCAAGGACGCAGCCGGGCCGGTAGGTGCGGACGGCGTTCCCGAAGACGCTGTATTTCCGTCCCACCCGATCCGTGAGCGCGTAGGTCATGGGACCCGTCAGCGCGACCACGTGCGCGAGACCCACGGTGCGGTGCGCCAGGTCCCAGAGATCGACGGGGGCCGATTCCGGGTTCGTCTCCCGGGGCGCGAGCCCGGTGGCGAAGACCGGGCGGATCCGCTGCCGGCTTCCGATGAGGTGGATCAGTCCCTCCACCCCCTCCTCGTTCTCGATGATCCAGGGGGCGGGCAGCAGCCGCCAGCCGTAATCGGTCAGTCCCGGAGACCGCGCGAGCCAGCGCACGATGCCGGGTACCCACAGCGGCGTCTCCCGCTGCTCCAGCCGACGGCGGGGAGCGAAGAGCATGGCCCGAAGCCCGGTCGTCGATCCCGCGCGGAAGAGGATCACGACCGCCTTCCAGGCGGCCAGTCCGGCGAAGGCGCCCGCCTCGAGCGAGACCCCGAAGTAGCGGCTCGACCCCGTTCCGCGGTCGACGGCCCGTACGATGGCGCCTGCCGAACGATGCCGCTCCACGTGCACTCTCTCGCCTTCCGGACGCGAAGCGGCGTCGAAGCCGGGAGGAAGGGGGCCGACGTGCGCCTCCAGCCAGCGCAGGACGTGGCGGCGCCCCAGGTCCCACTCGCCGCCCCTTCCATCCGGCGAGACCTCGGCGGAGACCGCGACGGCGGGCCGCAGTTCCGCGCGGCTCGCAATCGTCCTGGGGCGCCGCGCCCGCCGCACCCGGGGCGTCTGGATAACTTCCGGGGCGAGCCGGACCGGACGCCGGATGGGGTCAGGGAGGGGTGGGGAGGTTGGCATGGTGGCTCCTGGGGGCGAGGCGCGCGACCCGGGAAGAGCCGGTTGCCCGCGCGCGAAGGGGAGATCCGACGATGAGCGTGCGGATCTCGGGTGGAGTGTTTCGGGGCCGGGTCCTGACGGGACCGCCGCGCGCCGATTCCAGCCGCCGGCGGTCCCCGGCGGCCGAGCGGGCCCGGCCGAGCGCGGTGCGGTTGCGAAAGAGCCTTTTCACCGTGCTGACCGAAGAGATGGCCGGGGCCCGGGTCCTGGACCTGTGCGCGGGGGTGGGGACCCTGGGTTTCGAGGCGCTCTCGCGCGGCGCGCGCGAGTGCGTGTTCGTGGAGCGGTCCCCGCGGCTGGGCGGGTTGATCGAGCGGAACGCGGCCCGGCTCGGGACACATGCCTTCGAGCTGGTTGTCGGCGATGCGCTCCGGGAGTTGCGCCGGCTTCTCCGGGCCCGAAGGGAGTTCGACGTGGCGTTCCTCGACCCGCCCTGGGAGACCTGGGAATCGGAGGCGGGAGTGGACCTGCTGCGGGGGGCCGTCGGCCTCGCGCCGCTGGTGGTGGCCGAGCACCGCTCCTCCTGGACGGCGCCGGCGAGCGTGGCCGTCCGCCCGGAACGCGAGCCCCAGTTGGAGAGCTGTCCACTCCTCGGGGTGAAGACCCGGACGACGGCCGCCGGAGACGGCGCGTTCTCACTGTACCGGCGGGGAGAAGCGAGCGAACGAGTGGACACACGTACCTAGACGTAAATGAGCCCGATTTCTTCCCACTTGTTGGTCGAATTCGGCCCAAATGTGGAAAAGTCGAAGCGAAGCGACGTTAAGAGCCGGCTGGACCGGCTCCTACGAGGCCGTCCGGAAGGGACGGAGCCACCCCGCCGACGCGCCGGCCGCGGGTCCGTATGCTAGGTTTCGCCCGCGCCTCCCCACGTCAATAAGGACCCGCGCTGAACTTGGAACCCACCTCCCGCCTGGCCATCTGCCCGGGGTCCTTCGACCCGCTGACGCTCGGGCACGTGGACATCATCGGGCGGGCGGCCCGGCAGTTCGACCGGGTCGTCGTCGCGGTCCTCCACAACACCGGCAAGGCGCCGCTGTTCACCGTCCCCGAGCGTCTCGAGTTCATCCGGGCCACGTTTGAAGACAACCCGCGGGTGGAGGCGGACGCGTTCTCGGGGCTGCTCGTGGACTACGCCCGGCGGCGCGGCGCCGCGGCGATCGTCCGCGGGATCCGGGCGGTCTCGGACTTCGAGTACGAGTTCCAGATGGCCCTCATGAACCGCCGGCTGGCGCCCGAGGTGGAGACGGTCTTCCTCACCCCCGCGGAGGAGTATTCCTACGTCAGTTCGCGCCTGATCAAGGAGATCACGGCACTTTCCGGCGACGTCAGCGGCCTCGTCCCCGATCCGGTGGCGCGCCGCCTCGCCGAGAAGTTCCCCGCCGCCCCCGAAGCCGCCACGGAGGGCTGACCACCCCTGCTCATGACCGATTCCGGAATCCACGTTTCGGCGCGCGTCGGCGCCATTTCGCCCTCGCCCACCATGGCCGTGATGGCGGAGGCGATGCGCCTCAAGGCCGCCGGGGAGAACGTCGTGGACTTCTCCGCCGGACAGCCCGACTTCGACACCCCGTCGGTGGCGCGGGAGGCGGGGATCCAGGCCATCGAGTCGGGCTACACGCGCTACACCCCGAACCCGGGCGCTCCCGACCTGCGGGCGGCGGTGGCCGATTGCTACCGGCGGGACTTCGACCTGGACTTCGGGGCCGCGAATGTCCTGATCACTTCGGGCGGGAAGCACGCGCTCACCGGGCTGCTGCTCGCGACGTGCGAGGAAGGCGACGAGGTGGTCATCCCCACGCCGTTCTGGCCGACGTTCCCCGAGCAGGTGAAGATCACCGGGGCGTCCCCGGTGCTGGCCCGGGCTGGCGAGGAGGGCTGGTTCCGGCCCACCCGCGCGGTCATCGAGCCGGCGGTGACCGACCGCACCCGCTGCATCATCCTGAACATTCCGGGGAACCCGTCGGGGGTGATGCTCTCGCGGGGCGAGCTGGAGGACGTCGCGAACCTGGCGCTCGAGGCCGACGCCTACCTGCTCTGGGACGACACCTACGCGCGGCTCACCTTCGAGCCCCCGCCGGAGGGGTGCTACCGGCGGATGCAGGACATCCTGGGGCACCGCTTCGTCGTCGCCGGCGGGGCTTCCAAGACCTACGCGATGACCGGCTGGCGGCTCGGCTGGGCGATCGGCCCGGAGAAGGTCATCAAGGGCGCGGCCTCGTTGCAGAGCCAGATGACGTCGAACGCCAGCTCGATTTCACAGAAGGCGGCGCTCGCGGCCGTGACGGCGGACCCGGCGGGGTTTGCCTGGATGACCGAGGAGTTCGCGCGCCGGATGGTGCGGATGCGGGACGGCTTGCTGGCGATCGAGGGTGTGCGCTGCGGTGCTCCGGACGGAGGGTTCTACCTGTTCCCGAGCTTCGAGGCGGTGCTGAGGCCGGGTGAGGGGTCGGGGGAACTCGCCGCGGCGCTCCTGGACCAGGAGCGGGTCGCGACCGTGCCGGGGGTGGCCTTCGGGCACGACGCGCATCTGCGGCTCAGCTATGCGACCTCGGATGCGGTGATCGACGAGGGCGTGGGGCGGATCCAGCGGTTCTTCGCTGCGCGGTAGTCGCGTCCTCGCGGCGCGAGTCTCCAGACCGCCCGAGTGGCGTGCCGGCTTGGAACGCCGACCTCCGGTCGGCATTCCCGCCGTTCTATACAGTTCCGATGGGGGCCTTTCAATGCTCCCATGACCTTCGTATATCAATGGCTTAGTGTGCTACAATGTTCCATCCGGGAACGGTCGCAACCCGCTCGTTCCCGTCGTTTTTCTGATATTCACTTGGTAGCTGTAGGAACCAAGAATCCCCCGCAGGAACGAAAAACCCATGATGGAACGACCCTACCGCCTCTCCGCACGCTTCGTCGCCACCATTGAACAGCCCGGACGTTACGGCGACGGGCGCGGCTCCGGTGGCCTCTCACTGCTCGTCAAGCATACGACCCGCGGCCACCTGGCCAAGTCCTGGGCGCAGCGCATCAATCTGGACGGTCGCCAGCGCAATCTCGGGCTCGGGTCCTGGCCCCACGTCAGTCTGGCCGAGGCCCGCGAGAAGTGCGCCCTGAACCTCGCCGCGCGGCGGCGCGGGGAACTGGTGACCGGACGGAAGCGGACCGTCCCCACCTTCGAGGAAGCGGTCGAGAAGGTGATCGCGGTGCACCGGGCCGGATGGAAGGACGGCAGCAGGTCCGAGGAGGACTGGCGGGCGACCCTTCGGGACTACGCGATGCCGAAGCTCGGGAGGAGGCCGGTGCACCGGATCAGCACATCGGACGTGATGGAGGTCCTGCTCCCGATCTGGAACGAGAAGCGGGTGACGGCGCGGCGGGTCCGGCACCGGATCTCGGCGGTGATGCGGTGGGCGGTGGCCCAGGGCTACCGGGAGGACAACCCGGCGGGTGAGGCCATCGGAGCGGCGCTTCCCAGGAACGGCGTCCAGGTGCGCCATCTCCCCGCGCTCCCGTATGCGGAGGTCGCCGGAGCCATCGAGACGGTCCGCGGCTCCGGGGCGTATCCCGGGACAGTGCTGGCGTTCGAGTTCCTGGTGCTGACGGCGTGCCGGAGCGGGGAGGTGCGCGGCGC
>JAJDVI010000083.1 GCA_022826195.1 Acidobacteriota bacterium | reverse complement strand
GCCCACTCACAGCCCCTTCCGGGGCCTCTTTCCGACTCAAATCGCCACTTCAGGCCCACTTCGGGCTCCAATCCGCCCACCTTCCGCTCCTTACTCAGCCCCCAAGATCGCCTCTTCCTGCAAAAGTGGCGAAGTCGGGTGAAGACCGGCGCTCCCGGGCGGCATGGCGGTTGCATTTTCGGGGATACAGGCCACAATCCGATGACGAAGTCCATGCAGTTCCTTGTTCCGTTCGTTCTTTCGCTTGCGCTGGCGGCTCCGGTGGCCGCCCAGCCGCGCTCCGACACGCTCCTGCGCGACGAGATCGCGGCCGCGATCGAGGAGGCCAACCTGCCGATCGGGCTCTTCGAGGTGGACGTGCGCGACGGCGTGGCGGTCCTCTCCGGCGAAGTGCTGAACGAGACCACGCAGTCGCGGATCGTGGAGCTCGCCCTCTTCGTGGACGGGGTCACGGCTGTCGAGACCGACATCACGGTCCTCGAACCGGAGGACCTCGCGGACCCGGAGGACGCCGGCGATCCGGAAGCCTTCGACATCCCCGAGGACGAGGCGGCAGCCGCGCCGCCGCCGCCCCCCGAGGGGTTCACGGCCCGCCCGGATGACGCGGTCCAGGCCGACGTGGTCCGGGAGATCGAGCGCGCGGACCTCGAGGGGAACGATCCCCGGGTCACCGTGAACGGCGGCGTCGTGCGGCTGACCGGTCAGGTGGTCAGCGCCTGGGAGCTGCGCGACCTCGTGGAACGCGCCGAGCAGGTCGAGGGAGTCCTCGCGGTCGATCCGGACCTCGAGGTCGCGGAGCCGGAGAGCATGGAGGACCTCGTCGACGGGATCCGCAGCGCCGTGCTCCGCTACTCCTACTACACGGTCTTCGACGACATCAACTTCGGGATGGACGAGCCCTACGTGATCATCCTCCGGGGGGCGGTCACCGAGCCGTTCAAGAAGACGGAGATCGAAAAGCGGGTCGCCCGGGTCTTCGGCGTGAAGCGCGTGGACAACCAGATCGAGGTGCTGCCGCTCTCGCCCAACGACCAGGACCTCCGCCGCGCCCTCTTCTACCGGATCTACCGCGACCCCCGCTTCTCGGACCGCGCCAACCAGATCAATCCCCCCATCCACATCGTGGTGTCACGGGGCGTGGTGGCCCTCACGGGCGTGGTGCGGAGCGCCATCGAGTCGCGGATCCTGGAGTCCATCGCCCGCAGCACCCCGGGCGTCTTCCGCGTCATCAACCGCCTCGAGCACTGAGCGGGGGGACCGGCGAGAGAGAACCGTCCGGCAGGTCGGCGTCACACCGTGCGCGGTGCGGAGCACCGCGGTGCCGGTCTGGAGACCGGCGTTCCAGGCCGTCAGGTCGGGTTGGGTGGTTCGGGGACCGTCGCCCGGGCCCGCTTGGGGGGCAGGGCGCTCCAGAGCAGCTTCTTGCGCAGCACCCGGAAGTAGTTCGTTTCGGGGAGGCTGAGGAGCTGGACCCGGATGTCCGACTTGCGGACCTTCAGCACGTCGCCGGGCAGCAGGGGATGGCTCGCCTGGCCGTCGAAGGTCACGTGCACCTGGCGGCGGCGCCCCCGGAGCGTCAGGGTCAGGTCCTCGGTGTCCGGGAAGACGACCGGCCGCTGGGTCAGCGTCAGCGGCACGATGGGGGCGAGGACGATCGCCTCCACCGCGGGATGGACCACCGGTCCGCCGGCGCCGACGTTGTAGGCGGTGGACCCGGTGGGGGTGGCGACGATGACGCCGTCGCCGAGGACGGTGGCGACGAAGCCGTGCGCGGTGGTGATCCGCACCTCGATCACCCGGGCGATGGAGCTGCCGGTGATCACCACGTCGTTCACCGACATCTCCTCGACCAGCGTCTCGCCGTCGCGGAGGAGCGCGGTCCGGAGCGTGGTCCGCTCGTCGACGACCCCCTCGCCGTCGAGGATCTTCTCGAGTTCCGGGTAGAGCTGGTCGAGCGGGGCGTTGGTCAGGAAGCCGAGGCTCCCCAGGTTCACCCCGAAGATGGGGACCTGCCGTTCGCCCATCGCCCGGGCGACCGACAGGAGCGTGCCGTCGCCCCCGAGGACCAGCACCAGGTCCCGGTCCCGGCCGATCGCCTCGAAGGGCGCCGAGGCCCCGCTCCAGTCGATGGCCTCCGCCAGCTTCTCCTCGAGGGTGACGATGGCTCCGCGGCCCTCGAGCCAGCCGGCGAGTCCGCGGGTGGTTGCCGGCGCCTCGGGCGCCGCGATCTTGGCCGCGATCCCGACCCGGAAGGCGCCCCCCTCGGGGGGGACGAAGCGCCGGGCGCTCGGCGGGAGCGTCCCGCGGCGGGGGCGGGCGTTCTTGCGGGCGGGGCCGTTTCGGGGCACTAGCTGCTTCGATGGAGGATGCGGTCGGTGAGGGCGTCCAGGAGACGTGTCCCGGCGGAATTTACGGGCGGACCGGGTTCCTTGCCCACCCCGGCCAGCGCTGCCCGGGCCAGCTCCGCCCGCCGGAAGGCCTCCGCGCGGGCGCCCTCGATCCCGTGGATCGCGGGATAGGTGGCCTTCCCGGCCGCGCGGTCCTTGCCGGCGGACTTGCCGAGCCGGGCGCTCGTCTGCTCCTCGTCGAGCAGGTCGTCCACGATCTGGAACACCAGCCCGAGTTCCCGGCCGAAGGCGGCGAGCGCGTCCGCCTGCCGGACGCTGCCCCCTCCGGCCAGCGCGCCGAGCGCGAGCGAGGCGGCGATGAGCGCCCCGGTCTTCCCCCGGTGGATCGCCTCGAGACCCCGGGCGTCGGGGGTCCGGGTCTCCGCTTCCATGTCGAGCACCTGCCCCCCGACCATGCCGGCGGGGCCGGCCGCCGCCGCCAGGCGCGCCACGCAGCCGAGCCGCACCGCCGGCGGCGCCCCGCTGGCGGCGATGGTCTCGAACGCCAGGGTGTGGAGCGCGTCGCCCGCGAGGACGGCGATCGCCTCCCCGTAGCGGACGTGGACCGTCGGCTGCCCCCGCCGCAGGTCGTCGTCGTCCATGCACGGCAGGTCGTCGTGGATCAGCGAGTAGGTGTGGATCATCTCGAGCGCCGCGGCGGCCGGGAGGGCGCTCCGGCGCTCACCGCCCACGGTGATCGCGGACGCCATCGCGAGCGCCGGCCGGATCCGCTTTCCCCCGCCCAGCACGGCGTAGCGCATGGCGCTCGCGAGCGTCGCCGCCGGGCCGGTGTCGGGGGGGAGCGCGCGGTCGAGGAACGCGTTCACGTCCCGCGCCGAGGCGGAAAGGAACTCCCCGAGATCCACCTCCGGCGCCGCCTGCAGACGCGCGGCGTCAGACGGGGGCATCCGCTTCGCGATCCGTCCCGCCGGCGTCCGTTCCGCCCGCGGCCCGCTGGATCGCTTCCTGGGCGCCGTCGAGGATCGCCTCGCAGCGGGCCGCGAGGCGCTGGGCCTCGCGGTGCAGTTCGATGACGCGGGCCAGCGGCAGGTCGTCCGCCTCGAGCGCGTTCACGACCGCGGCCAGCCGGTCCCGCACCTTCTCGTAGGGCTCCGCCGCGTCCTCGCCGCCGCCGGCGGGATCCGGGCGCGGTTCGGCGGCGGCCTTCCGCGCCGCTTCCACCAGGGCTTCGAGCCGCTGGTGCATGGCGAGGGCGCGGGCGTGGAGTTGCAGGCGCTCCTCCAGCGGGACGGACGCGTCCTCGAGCCTGCGGGTCACCTGCTCCAGTTCGGCTTCCAGCGACTCGAAGGTCGCCTCCGGTGGCGGGGCGGGGTCGCCGGGTTCGCTCATGACTCGTTTCCTTCGGAATTCTGGCGCGCGGGAGCCGCGTCCGGCGGCAGCGTCACTTCCTCGACCGCGGCGCCGAGTTCCCCCTCGCCGAGCAGCAGCCGCAGCCGGTCCCCGGCCCGCACGCCGCGGCTGGAAGCGAGCGCCCGTCCCGCGGAGTCGAGCGCCAGGCTGTAGCCGCGCCGCAGGACCACCCGCGGATCGACGTCTTCGAGCTTCCGGCCCGCGGTACCGGCGGCAAAGGCGTGGCGCTCCAGCGACCGCTGGACCGCGGCGCCCTGCCGGCCGCGGTGCGCGGTGAGCGCGGCGCGCTCCGCCGCGACGAGCCGGTGAAGCGGTTCCGGAGAGATCCGTCGCCGGTTCCTTTCGAGCCGCGCCTCCGGGCCCCGAAGCAGGGGCAGGCCGGCGAGGCGCTCCCGGAGACGGTGCAACTGGGTGACCTGCTCGGCCAGCCGCCGCGCCGGGTGGCTCCGGTCGAGCCGTTCCCGGGTGGCGCGCAGGCGGACCTCGCGGCTCCCGACGGCCCGCCGGGCCGCCTCGAGCACCGCGGAGCGGTCCCGCCCGCGCCCCCGCCGCTCCGCCTCGAGCCACGCCGGGAGCGCCGTCGTCGCCCGGTGGGTCCGGAAGGCCGCCACCCGGCCTTCCGCCGTCTTCAGGGCGCGCCGCACGGTGGCCGCCGACGCTCCCCGGCGCGCCTCGATCTCCCGGACCAGGTCCTCCCGCAGCGGGAGGATGTCGCGGGCGGCCGCCGAGGGCGTGCTCGCGCGGAGGTCCGCCGCGCGGTCGAGGAGCGGCCGGTTCGCCTCGTGGCCGATCGCGCTCACCAGCGGTACGGGACAGGCAACGGCCGCGCGCACCACGAGTTCGTCGCTGAAGGGGAGGAGGTCCTCCACCGAGCCCCCGCCCCGGGCCACCACGATGACGTCGAGCTCCTGGCGGCCCAGCGCCCGGATCCCGGCGGCCAGCGCTCCCGGAGCCGCCGGCCCCTGGACCGGGGCGTGGTGTTCCCGGATCCGGACCCCGGGGAAGCGCGTGCGGGCCGTTCGCGTGAAATCGACGGACGCGTCGCTGCCGGCGGCGGTCAGGAGGCCGATCCGGAGCGGGAGGAAGGGGAGGTCGCGCTTCCGCGACGGGTCGAACAGCCCCTCGCGCTCGAGACGCGCCTCGCGCTCCTCGAGTTCCTGGAGCAGCGCGCCGATCCCCGCCTTCTCGAGGCGCTGGACCTGGAACTGGTAGACGCTCCTGCCGTCATAGGTGCGCAGCCGGCCGAAGGCGCGGAACCGGTCCCCCCGTTCGGGAACGAGAGCGAACCCCCGGGCGTCGCTGGCCCAGGCCACGGCCTCGAGGACGACTCTTTCCTCGCGGAAGGTCAGGTAGAGGTGGCCGCTCGGCGGCCGGCTCACCTGGGAGAGTTCCCCCTCGATCCAGAAGCTCCGCGCGAAGCCGTCCTCCAGCACCTCCCGGACCCGGGCGCTGATTTCCCGGATCGAGAAGGGGGACGCAGCCGACCCCGGACGGGCGGCGGGAGCCGTCTCGATCCGCGGTTCCGTCGCCGGCGGCGGAACCGGCGGCGCCGGTGCGGGGGGCCGTCCGAAGAGTGAGCGGCGGGTCATGGTCCGCCGTCCGGGCTGCTAGCTGCGGCCCCGGCGGCGCGCCCGGCGCGCCGCTTCGTCGGCCTTGCGCTTGGCGCGTTGCTCCTGCCGCTCGCGCCGGGCGTCCTCCAGCCTGCGTTCACGGACGGCCTTCATGGTTCGGGAGAGCAGACGGGTGATGGCTGACTGCGCCTGGCCGCTCGTTCCCTCCTTCTCCGTCATGTACTCCACGACCAGCCACTTGCGGATCCGCGAGCGGCGTCGCTCTTCTTCCCTGCTGATGATCTTCTCTTCGTGGCGGAAGTGGAGGCGCTTCAGCGCCAGCGCGAGGCTGCGGACGGTGCCCTCCCGTTCCTGGGCGGTGATCAGGTCCAGACGCTCGGCGACGTCGTCGATGGTCGGCTCGAAGTCCGAGCCGAGGATCTCCTCGATCACGCCCGGGGAATCTCCGGCATGGCGGATGCCCCGGCCGGCCGCCTGCCCGAGCGGCACCAGAATCCGGTTCCCGGTCGAGGAGTCCTGCGGGTTCAGCTCGAGGAGTTCGAGGCCGGTCTGAGCGTCGTGGATCACCTCCCCGACGTCGCAATGACCGATCTGGGGATAGAAGACGAAATCCCCCAGTTCGAAGACGCCCGGAACCGGGGCCGCCGGGGCCCCGCCGTCGTCGGAATCCTCCTCGGACAGCTCCTCGGCGGACAACTCGTCCCCGGACAGGTCCTCGGCGGACAGGTCTTCCCCGGACAGCTCCTCGGCGGACAGTTCTTCCTCGGAGGGGGGTTCCATGAGGTCGGCTCCCCCTTCCTGCGCGGCCGTCAATTTCGTGGGGGAGACAGGTTTCTCAGGTCGGGAAGCGCCGGAAGATGCAAGGGATCCGCGACTCTATCACGCAGAAGTCGCCCGGAATCCGCCCGCGGGCCGCGCGGCTGGCGCCGCCTCAACTGCAGGCTGCCAGCGCGGCGTCGTAGTCGGGTTCTTCCTTGATTTCCGGAACGAGCTGGGAGTAGCGGACCTTGCCGTCGCCGTCCACGACGACCACGGCGCGCGCCAGCAGGCCGTTCAGGGGCCCCTCCGTGATCCGGAGGCCGTAGGCGTCGCCGAAGGAGCCGTCGCGCATCTCCGAGGCGCAGCTCACCGCCTCGATGTTCTCGGCCGCGCAGAACCGTCCGTGCGCGAAGGGCAGGTCGCGCGAGACGCACAGGACCGACACGCCCTCGAGCGCCGCGGCTTCCTCGTTGAAGCGGCGGACCGAAGCGGCGCAGACCGGCGTGTCCACGCTCGGGAAGATGTTCAGGACCAGGTGCTTCCCGGCGTAGTCGCCGAGCGAAATGTCACCGAGATCGCCGCCGGTCAGCGTGAAGTCGGGAGCGGCGTCTCCGGCCGCGGGAACATCGCCCGAGATGGCGAACGGGGTGCCGCCGAGCGTGACGGTAGCCATGAGTGGTCTCCTCTTTGGGAATACGCAAGCCCCCGAAATCACGGGGAGAAGATCCCTGGATTCCGGGGGCCATCCGGTAACGGTGTGGAAGCGGAGCGGGCCGCTTCCGACCGGGTAGGATAGCCGGTCCCCCGGAGCTCCCGTCCCATGAAGATTCCCGTTTCCCGTCCCGTAGCCGGCCGTCTGTTCCCGCTGGCCCTCGCCTGGAGTCTCGCCGCCTGCTCCGCTCCGCCGGCGGACGACGCGATGCCGGCGGAAGAAGACGCCGCGGAGCCCGCGGCGGCCGGGAACGGGGGCCCGTCGTGGAACCGGGTCGCCTCGCTCCTCGCCGATGGCGAGGTGGTCTTCGGGATCTTCTCGGGCGAGCGGACCCCGGAGACGGCGATGGAGATGGCGCAGCAGGAACTGGCCGACTTCATCTTCTACTCCCTCGAGCGGGGGCCCTTCGACCTCCCCACGATGTCCGCCTACCAGGAAGCGCTGTCGCCTCCCGACGCGCGCGGGTCCGCCAACCCGCACCCGGTCCTGCTCCGCATTCCTCCGATCCGGGACGGGATGGACGAGGCGGCGGAGAGGACGGCGGCCGGGCTCGACGCCGGGGCCTACGGAATCGTCTTCCCGCACGTGGAGACCGCTGACGAAGCCCGGCACGCGGTGGCCTCGATGACGCCGGCGGGCGCGGGCGGCCTCCGCGGGGACGCGGACCCCGAAGCGGCGCGGGTCTTCGGAGTCTCGCCGGAGGACTACGCGGCGCGCGCCGGCGTGTGGCCGCTCGATCCGGCGGGCGAGCTGGTCAGCTTCCTGCTCATCGAGGACCGGATCGGCATCGAGAACGCGCTTGCGATCACGAGCGTCCCCGGGATCAGCATCGTTTCACCGGGTCCCGGGGACCTGCGGCGCGCCTACGACGGCGACATGGAGGCGGTGGAGGCGGCGATCCAGACCGTACTGGCCGCGTGTCTCGAGGCCGGCGTCCCCTGCGGCATCACCGCGGGCCCGGATGACATCGCCATGCGGATCGAGCAGGGATTCCGCGTTTTCATCGTGACTTCTCCGGAGGCGCTCGCCGTCGGCCACGAGGCCGCCGGCCGCTGAGGCCCCGTCGCGGAGAGGACCACAACCAGAACCGAAGGGAAGGCCAATGTCCCAAACCAGCAAGTCGGCGCTCCTCGAGCGGGACGCCGAACACCTGATCCACCCGGTCCACTCGGGCGCGGCGACCGCCGCCGGCCACGTCTGGGTCCGCGGCCAGGGCGCCCGGCTCTTCGACGCCGACGGCCGGGACTACGTGGACGCCCTCTCGGGCCTCTGGAACGTCTTCATCGGGCACGGCCGTCCGGAGCTCGCCGACGCGGCCGCGGCGCAGATGCGGCAACTGGCCTATGCCTCCGGGTACGCGGGAAGCTCGAACGCCCAGGCCATCGCGCTCGCCGAAACCCTGGCCGAGCTCGCCTACCCGAGCATCAACCGGTTCTTCCTGACCTCGGGTGGCGGCGAGTCCACCGACTCGAGCATCAAGACCGCCCGCTACTTCTGGAAGGTCCGCGGCAAGCCGGAGAAGACCAAGGTCATCTCCCGGATCTGGGGTTACCACGGCGTGACCCTCGCGGCCATGTGCGCCACCGGAATGAGCGTCTACTGGCCCATGTTCGAGCCCCGGATGCCCGGTTTCCGGCACATCAGTTCGCCGTACCCGTACTTCTACGATCCGCCGCCGGGGAAGACCCGGGGAGAGGCCGCGGCCGACGAACTGGAGACGGCGATCCTCGAGGAAGGGCCGGACACGGTCGCGATGTTCATCGCCGAGCCGGTCCAGGGCGCGGGCGGCGTGATCGTCCCCACCGACGACTACTTCCCGCGGATCCGCGAGATCTGCGACCGCTACGAGGTCCTGCTCGTCTCGGATGAGGTGATCACCGGATTCGGCCGCACGGGCACGATGTTCGGCCTGAACCACTGGGGCATCGAGCCCGACATCATGCAGTTCGCGAAGGCGATCACCTCGGGGCACATCCCGCTCGGCGGCATCGGCCTCTCCGACCGGGTGGCGGCGACCCTCGACGAGGGCGATCCGATCTGGATGCACGCCTACACCTACAGCGCCCACCCGGTCTCCTGCGCGGTCGCGCTCGAGAACCTCCGCATCATCCGCGAAGAGGGACTCGTGGAGATGGCGGGGGAGAAGGGAGCCGAGCTGATCCGCAACCTGGAACAGGCCTGCGGCGGCCATCCGAACGTCGGCGAGGTCCGCGGCAAGGGCCTGATGGCCGCCGTCGAGGTAGTGGCGGACCGCGAGACCCGGGAGCTCTTCCCGGCCTCCGAGAAGGTCGGGCCGCGCCTCCTGAAGGCGATCGACGAGCGCGGGGTCTTCAGCCGCCTCCGCGGCGACGTCTTCGTCTGCGCGCCCCCGGTCTGCTCAACCTCCGCCGACCTCGCCCAGATCGCCGACGCCGTCGCCGGCGCTCTCGAAGAGGTGCTCGGCTAGGAGCCTGCGCCGCAGGAACTTCTATCGGCGGCGATAAGGGGGGTTGTCATGGGCTCGTGAGTGTGTTGTGTTAGCGGGGCGAGAGCGCGGAGGCCGTTGATGGCGACGAGATTTCGAGCGTATCAGCCGGATCAGC
>JAJDVI010000070.1 GCA_022826195.1 Acidobacteriota bacterium | reverse complement strand
GTTCCGGTGAGGAACAGTATAGCACCGTAAGCCATTGAATAACGGTAGCCATAGCGGAACGTCAGGGCACTCTGCGGAACCTTGTGGAACCGGTAGAATGCGGCCCGGAGGTCGGCGTTCCAGGCCGTACGTGCTGCCTGCGGGGTTGGGCGTTGCGGCGGGGGGTCTGCCGTGAGGCGGAGTGGGGTTGCGCCGTGCGCGGTGCGGAGCACCGCGTGTGCCGGTCGGAGACCGGCGTTCCAGGCCGTTGCGCCTACTCGGCTGGGGTACCCCCCGCTGCCTGGAACGCTTCGACGATGCGGTTCTGGCGGAGGAGGGCGAGGCCGACCATGACCGTGGCCAGGACCGCGAAGACGAACACCAGGTAGCCGGCGGCGGTGTGGACGATCGCCGGGAAGGCCCGGGTGTGGGCGCCGCCTCCCAGGATGAAGGCGACCATCGGCAGGATCATGCCGCCCATCGCCCAGGGCATCGCGCTCGCCTTGAGCCGGCGGCTCCGCGCCAGCAGCTCCGGGCCGCGCGGGTCGTCCACCAGCACCGGCGGGCCGCTCTCGCCCGCCAGCGCCTTCCGCATCATGCTGGTCATGGCGACCAGGTAGAAGTAGCTCATGGTGTGGGCGAACACCACCAGCATCACCGCGATGAGTCCGGCCCCGATGTGGTACGCGAGCGTCCCGTCGCCCACCCCGAAGCAGGTGTAGGCAAAGAAGGCGAGCCCCGCCAGGTGGACGGTCAGCAGACCAAGCGCCACTGCGGAAGAACTACGGGATCAGAGCCGGCTCAGGCGTCCGCCGGCTCTTCCACGACCAGATCCGGCACCACGAACTCGCTCCGGCGGCGGATCAGGTCGATGAAGTCGTGGATGAACGACACCACCTCGTCGTGCGAGAGGCCGTGCGAACGCGCCAGCTCCTCGAGGTCGTCGGCGTCGAGTTCGGCGCGCGCGGCGGCGACCGAGCCCGGTCCGAACTTCTCGGAGAGCGCCTCGAGCAGCGGCTTCGCGAGACCCTCGGGCACCGCGCCCATGATCGCCTTCGGCAGGACGGCCCCTTCCCCCTGCCCCGCGCCTTCGCCGGCGTCCGGGCCGGCCGGACCGGCCGGGACCTCGACTGGCCGGGCCGCCCGCGGAACCGCCAGCTCCGCCACCGCCGGCTCCGGGCCGACCGCGGCGCGCTTCAGGCGCAGTTGCGCCACGTCCCAGCGGGTGTAGTGGCCCATGCAGTCGAAGACGTTCTTCGCCACGATCCGGTCGGCGAGGTCGAGATCGGCGATCACCAGCCCCTCCTCGCCGAAGAGCGGCTCCGCCGCGTAGGTCCCGAAGGGCGTCGCGATGGCGCTGCCGCCCATCGCCCACTTCCAGTTCGTCGTCTTTTTGTAGGGGAAGTCGTCGGGCACATCGTCCTCGGTCAGGAAGAGCGACGCCGAGACCACGAACGTCTGGGTCTCGAACGCGTACTCGCGCACCGCGGCGTCCTGGTCCGAGTGGTGGAGCGGGTGGAGCCTCCCCGTCATGTCGCGGACGGTGTTGCCCGGACCGCCGTAGGCCCAGTAACCCGGCCAGCAGGCGGCGTGCACCTCCTCGCCCTTCACCGCCATCGCCGCCTTCAGCAGCGTCATGTGGTTCTCGAAGCAGATCAGCCCGCCGAGCCTTCCGAACGGCGTCTCGAACACCCGGAGGTCGCTCGCGTCGCCCCGCCCCCAGAAGATCCGCTCCTGGTGGGTCGGCATCAGCTTCCGGTGGCGGCCCATGACCTCCCCGTCGGGGCCGATGAAGAGCATCGTGTTGTAGAGGGTGCGGGAGCCCGGGCGGTCGTCCTGCTCGTTCAGGCCGATGACCGCGGTGAGCCCGGCGGCCTTGACCGCGCGTCCGAGTTCCTCGGTCTCCGGCCCCGGGATGCGCACCGCCTCGTCGTAGAAGGCGACCACGGTCTCCTTCCAGCGCCGCGCCGACTCGGGATCGGTGTAGCCGAAGTTGTTCCGCCAGTAGGGATAGGCGGGGATCCCGGTCTCCGGGGTCACGATGAGGTCCACGCCCTGCCGGCCGGCCTCGCGGATCGTCTCGGCGTACTTCTCGACGCTCCCCTTCTTGTCCATGAAGACGGGGCTGATCTGGGCGGCGCAGGCCCGCAGGCTTCGCTTCTTCGTCAATTCGCTAGTGGCTATGGCCGTGGTGTGCGGGGTCGTGGTGGTCGTGGTGCGGGTGACCCTCCCCGGAGCGCCAGTCGTCGGGGCAACTGCAGATCAGGTTCCGGTCGCCCCGCGTGTTGTCCACCCGGCCCACCGGCGGCCAGTACTTGTGGGCGCCCAGCCACGGCGCCGGGAAGGCAGCCTGCTCCCGGCTGTAGGGGCGGTCCCAGGAGTCCGAAACCACGTCCCGGGCGGTGTGCGGGGCGAGCCGCAACGGGTTCCGCTCCGGGTCGGCCCGTCCCTCCTCGATGTCGCGGATCTCGGCGCGGATCCGGATCATCGCGTCGCAGAAGCGGTCCAGTTCCTCGCGCGACTCGCTCTCGGTGGGCTCGATCATCAGCGTGCCCGCCACCGGGAAGGACATCGTGGGCGCGTGGAAGCCGTAGTCCATGAGCCGCTTCGCGATGTCGTTCGCCTCGATCCCGGCGGTCTTTTTGAACGGCCGGCAGTCGAGGATGAACTCGTGGGCCACCCGGCCCTGCTTGCCCACGTAGAGCAGCGGGTAGTGGGACTTCAGCCGGTGCGCCATGTAGTTCGCCGACAGGATCGAGACCTCGCTGGCCTCCTTGAGGCCCGCCGCCCCCATCATCCGGATGTAGGCCCAGGAGATGGGCAGGATCGCCGGGCTGCCCCAGGGCGCCGCCGAGATCGCGCCGACCCGCTGCGGGTCCTGCGGGCCGTAGGGGTGCCCCGGCAGGAACGGGGCCAGCGCCTCGGTCGCCGCCACCGGCCCCATCCCGGGTCCACCTCCCCCGTGGGGGATGCAGAAGGTCTTGTGCAGGTTGATGTGGCAGACGTCGGCCCCGATCTCCGCGGGACTCGTGAGCCCCACCTGGGCGTTCAGGTTGGCGCCGTCGAGATAGACGAGGCCGCCCGCCTCCCGGACCATGGAGCAGACCTCGCGGACCCGCTCCTCGAAGACCCCGTGCGTCGAGGGGTAGGTGATCATCAGCGCGGCGATCTGGTCCGGATAGGCCTCGATCTTCCAGCCGAGGTCCTCGACGTCGATGTCCCCCGCCTCGGTGGTCGTCACCGGCACCACCTGCAGCCCCGCCATGGCGGCGCTCGCCGGGTTCGTCCCGTGCGCCGAGAGCGGGATCAGGCAGACGTTCCGCTTCCCCTCGCCGCGGCTCTCGTGGTACGCCCGGATCATCAGCAGGCCGGTGAACTCGCCCTGCGAGCCGGCGTTCGGCTGCAGGCTGACCGCATGGAAGCCGGTCATCTCGGCGAGCTGCGTCTCGAGGTCGGCGGCGATCCGCGCGAACCCCGCCTGCTGCTCCGGCGGCGCGAACGGGTGGACGTCGGCGAACTCGGGCCAGGTCACCGGAAGCATCTCGGCGGTCGCGTTCAGCTTCATGGTGCAGGAGCCGAGCGGGATCATCGAGGTGGTGAGCGAGAGGTCGCGCTCCTTCAGCTTGTGGAGGTAGCGCAGCATCTCGTGCTCCGAGCGGTGGACGTGGAAGACCTCGTGGTCGAGGAAGATGCTCCGCCGCTGGAGCTTCGGCGGCAGGCGCGTCTCGGCTCCCTCCTCGGGGAGCAGGTCAGCCGCGGCGGGCGCCTCGCGGTCGCCGGCGAAGGCGGCGAGGATGTTGTCCACGTCCTCGAGGGTCGCCGTCTCGTCGAGCGAGACGCCGACGCCCCCGCCCTCCTGCCGGCCCAGGTTGATGCCCCGGGCCTCGGCGGCGGCCAGGATCCGCGACGTCTCCTCGTCATCGGTCTCCACCGTGAGGGTGTCGAAGACCGGGGCCCCGCCCGTGGAGTAGCGGAGGCGGGACAGGCCGTCGCGGAGCGCCAGGGTGAGCGCCCGTACCCGGCGGGCGATCCGGAGAAGCCCCTCCGGCCCGTGCCAGGCGGCGTACGCCGAGGCGACGAGCGCGGGGAGCACCTGCGCCGTGCAGATGTTGCTGGTGGCGCGGTCCCGCCGGATGTGCTGCTCGCGGGTCTGGAGGGCGAGGCGGAAGCCGACCCGCCCGGAGGAGTCGTGGGAGACGCCCACCACCCGTCCGGGGGTCCGGCGGGCGTGCGCGGCGGTGGTGGCGAGGAACGCCGCGTGCGGTCCGCCGCCGCCCATGGGCATCCCGAACCGCTGGGTGGAGCCAACCGCGACGTCGGCGCCGAAGGCCCCCGGCGGCTCGAGCATGGTCAGCGCCAGCAGGTCGGTGGCGACCACCGTGCGGGCCCCCGCCGCCTGGACCTTCTCCACCAGCGGACGCCATTCGCGGACCCGGCCCCGCGTGTCCGGGTACTGGACCATGACCCCCGAGACCTCCTTCGAGATCTGGATCTGGGGATCGCCCAGGTCCCGGACCTCGAGGCGGATGCCCGCCGCCCGGGCGCGGGTCTCCATCACCGCGAGCGTCTGCGGATGGAGCCAGCGGTCGGCGAGGAAGGTCGTCCGGCGCTTGCCGGAGCGCTGGCACATCGCCATCGCCTCGGCCGCCGCCGTCGCCTCGTCGAGCAGGGAGGCGCCGGCGACCGGGAGGCCGGTGAGGTCTCCGACCATGGTCTGGAAGTTGAGCAGGATCTCCAGCCGGCCCTGCGAGATCTCCGATTGGTACGGCGTGTACTGGGTGTACCAGCCCGGGTCCTCGAGGATGTTCCGGAGGATGACGGGCGGCGTGATGGCGCCGTAGTAGCCCCGGCCGATGAAGTTCCGGCGGGTCCGGTTCTGCCGCGCGATCCGCCGCAGTTCCTCGAGGAGCTCGCCCTCGGCGAGGGCCGCCGGAAGGTCGAGTTCCTTCTGGATCCGGATGTCTTCCGGGATCGTCTGGGCGATCAGTTCGTCCCGCGACGCGAGGCCGAGGTCGTGCAGCATCTCCACCTGCTGCGTGAGGCTGGGCCCGACGTGGCGGCGCACGAACGGCGCGGCGCCGCGCGGCAGCGAGGGGGCCGTGGTGGCGGCGTGCGATTTCAGGGTGGCTGGGGATGCGGTCAAGGGAACTCGGGAGATGCGGGGGTCAGCAGCGTGCCGGAACGGCGCCGGGAATCTCCGGCCGATGGGGGCCGTCCCGCCCATTCGGCCTTCCAGCCGGACCCGCGATTTTAGCAGCCTGCGGCAAGCCCCACGCGGCGTTTAACCGGCGCCGGATCCCCGCTGACGCGCGTCTCTTCGGAGCGCCGGGCGGTGCGTTCGCGCGGCTCCGGGATCCGGCAGCCCGGTTCCGGATACGGCCGGATTCACGACAACATGGGCCGCAAGCCGAAGTCAATCGGAGCGTTGCGAAGCCGCTGTTCGCTTCGTGAATCGAAACGGACGGACGCGGTCCGGAGGAAAGGGATATTCAGGCGTTTCGCCAAGGCAGCAGCGCGATACGATGCCGCGCTCTTCTCCGTGCGGCGCCCGATCCCAACAGCCCGAAATGACCCGGGCGAGGTGCGCCGTACCGTGCTGCAGAGGCTCCTGGGGACGGTCGGGGCCGGGCCGCAGTGAGCACGCTCATCGTCCCCTGCCGCTGCGACGGCGGCGCGGATCGCCTGGGCGCGGAACTCGGGCTCCGGCAGTCCGGCTCCGAGTGGATCGGCGACTGTCCCGGCTGCGAGGGCTCCGGGGCCCTCGCGGTGCGGCCGTCCGGCGATGGCCGCCCGGGGCACGTCCTCTGCGTCTGCCGGGGAGCGTGCGCGGACGCGAAGGCCCTCCGCGCCGTCCTCTCCCGGATCCTCGGTCCCGAGTTTCACGCCGGCCCGCAGGGAGACACCCGCACGCCCACCGACCTCAAGGATTTCAGTGGGGCGCTACCGCGCAAACGCGACTGAGCCGGACGGCCTGGAACGCCGGTCTCCAGACCGGCACCGCGGCGCTCCGCGCCGCGCACGTCGCAACGCTGATCGGGGCAAGGGCACGTCTCGGAGCGCCGGTTGTCAAACGACAGGTAAGGATCGGTCTTAAACGACACCCACTTTGTCAGGGGTGTGAGTCGTTGGGAGAGTCTGCGGTTCTCGTAACGGGGGAACCGGCGTGGCGCTCAGCAAGGATTTACGGATGACGATCAGG
>JAJDVI010000063.1 GCA_022826195.1 Acidobacteriota bacterium | reverse complement strand
GTCGGATCGCTGGTACGCCTGCACGACCTGACTCCGGGGCACATGGGCGAGGCAGGCCTCGGCGACCTCGGCGGGGACGCCCGTCTCGGCCATCCACGACCGCGCGCTCGACCGGAACCCGTGCGGCGTCGAGGCCACTCCGGCTCTCCTCAGCAAGCTCCCCGGCGCCTTGGTCGGCAGCGGGCCGCCGGTCCTCGACGGGAACACATACGGCGACTTGCCGGACAGCGCTCGCGCCCGTTCGAGCACATCGAGCGCGCCCGTGCTCAGAGGCACGACGAACTCCCGGCCCGCCTTCATCCTCAACGGCGGAATCGTCCACCTCGCCGCATCCATGTCGATCTCGTCCCATCGCGCGCCTCTCGCCTCGCCGGGCCGAACGGCGGTGAGTGCGATCAACTCCACGCACAACGCGGCTGGACTCGCTTCCTCAATTCTGCGGATGGTGCGTAGCGCTCCCGCGATCTCCCGGTGCGGGAGCGCCCGGTGGTGCTTCGGCCCGTTGCCGTTCGCCTTCGGCAGCGCGGCCACGGCCCGGTCCACCGGGTTGTCCGGCCGGTAGTTACGACCGATACACCAGCGGAAGACGGCGGCGATCCGGTGACGGGCCTTGCGCGCGGCTGAGGGCTTCGAGCTCCAGATCGGGGACAGGCACCGGAGCACGTCCGCGCTCGTGATCCGGTCCACGGGCTTGTCGAGCAACAGTGCGGCGTGGAGGCGGAACGTGGACTCCCACTGTTCGGGAAGCGGGCTCCCGGGCTTCCAAGACTCCCGGTGAAGCCGGATCGTCCGTTCGGCGGCTTCGGCGAACGTCGGGACGCCGCGCCCGCGCGGGTCCCTTCCGAGCCGGACCATGCGGCTGTTGTCCAGCGCCTTCCTCCGCGCCTCGGCGAGCGTGACTTCGGGATACGGTCCGAGCCCGATCGAGGTCAGGCGGCCCTCGATCCTGACGCGCTGCCGCCATGTCTTGGTGATGCGGCCGTCGAGCGTCCGGTGAACCCGGAGGCTCAGTCCGCGCCCGCCACGTCCGTCCCCATACACGCCCGGACGGCCCACCGTCCGCACGAACGCGGCGGTGAGGGTTCGGGGTCGCTTCGTCATGCGTTCCTTCCTTGTGGTGTATCACTTATTGCAACACAACACGGGGAAGAATACACCGGAAGTCACTGGACCGCAAGAGACGGGTGGCGTCGGGATACGCCCTGAAATATTTGCACTACAGGATGTTATGGGACTACCGGCGGACTACCCTGGATGGCATCGGATCATACAGTCCTAGTTCCGGCGGGATCGGTCCCATCAGGTTGTTGGCGGAGAGGTCCAGCCGCTCCAGCTGGGACAGGTCTCCGAGTTCGGGCGGGACCGGACCTACAAGGTTGTTGGCGTTGAGGAGCAGCCGCCTCAAGTGGGACAGGCTTCCGAGTTCCGGCGGAACTAGATCCCATGTGTCCAGTACGTTTCACGGGCATCCGCTAGTAGTGTTGCAAGACGCTATTGGACAGTAGGTTATGTGGAAGCGTCCACCGGACATCGTCCCTTGAAGTCCAGCGTATTCCTGTGTATTCTTCCCTGTGTAGTGATTTGGTATGTGATACACAACGGGAGGGGGAGCCCATGACGAAGCGACCCAGGACACTCACTGCCGCGTTCGTGCGGACGGTAGGCCGAACCGGGGTGTACGGCGACGGTCGGGGCGGGCGGGGGCTGAGCCTCCGGGTGTACCGGACGGTCGACGGACGGATCACCAAGACGTGGCGGCAGCGCGTCAGGATCGGCGGGCGGCTGACCTCGATCGGGCTCGGTCCCTATCCCGAGATCACGCTCGCCGAGGCTCGCCGGAAAGCGCTGGACAACAGCCGCATGGTCCGGCAGGGCCGGGACCCGCGCGGGCGCGGCGTTCCGACGTTCGCCAAGGCCGCCCGGCGGACCATCGATCTTCACCGCGAATCATGGAAGGAAGGCAGCCCTCTCCCCCAGCAATGGGAATCGACGTTCCGGCTCCACGCAGCACCGCTCATGGACAAGCCGGTGGACCGGATCACGAGCGCGGACGTGCTCGGGTGCCTCTCGCCGATCTGGAGCACCATGCCCACGGCCGCGCGGAAAGCCAAGCACCGGATCGCCGCCGTCTTCCGCTGGTCCATTGGGAAGAACTACCGCCGTGACAATCCGGTCGACCGGGCGGTCGCGGCGCTGCCGAAGCAGAACGGCAACGCCGGGGGCCATCACCGCGCGTTGCCGCACGGTGAGGTCGCGGCGGCGCTCCGGGCGATCCGCCGGGCGGGGAACGGGAGTCCGGCGACGTTGTGCGTCGAACTGATCGCGCTGACGGCGGTTCGTCCCGGCGAGGCGCGAGGCGCGCGCTGGGACGAGATCGACATGGACGCGGCCAGGTGGACGATTCCGGCGGCGAGGATGAAGGCGGGCCGCGAGTTCACCGTCCCGCTCGGCGCGGTCGCGCTGGGCGTGCTGGAGAGGGCTCGCAAGCTGTCGGACGGATCGCCGCTGGTGTTTCCGTCCCGGACCGGGAGGATGCTTGCGCCGAAGACGGTGTCGAGCGTGCTCCGGCTCGCCGGCGTGGACTCGACGCTGCACGGGTTCCGGTCGAGCGCGCGGTCGTGGATGGCCGAGTCCGGTGTCCCGGCCGAGGTCGCGGAGGCCTGCCTCGCCCACGTTCCGAAGAGCAAGGTCGTTCAGGCGTATCAGCGCTCCGACCTGCTGGAGAGGCGCGCCGAGGTTCTTGAAGCGTGGGACGGCTACGTCACGCAGGGATAGGCCGCCAGCTCCGCGAAGGGCTCTTTCCGGGCGATCCGGGGGAATTTCGGGTTATTTACGGGCCATGGAATCGCCTCAGATCGACGATCTCCGGTCTCCGAAGGGTACGGGCAGGGCGTAACGCGACCGCGCGGCAGCGGGTTGCCTCCCTCCCACGACCGGAAACCGGGCCGGACCGGCCTACCCGGAACGTGCCTGCACCACTGCACACGAACTCGTTCCCAGCGCCGAGGGGGGGTGTCTTGCCGCGCCGCTGGCGGAGCGCGCCCGCGAGTCCCGGACGTTATGACACAACATGATACCCCATAAGGGTTTAGATAATTCTCAAGGGCTTGACTCGCGTGCGGATGGCCTTTCAGCATTCGGGCATGATGACGCTGGAAGATCAATTCATTTCGCGGGTGAGCACGTTTCTCGGACGCTCGGGTCTGAGCCCGACCGCGTTCGGCCAAAAGGCCGTGGGCGACCCGAACCTGATGCGTCAGATCGGTCGGGGGCGCTCGCCGTCACTGAGGACGGCGGATCGGATTCTGGCGTTCATCTCGAAGCACGACTGCGAGCGCCGCCGCGCGCGGGATCCACCGTCCACAACAGCGACACCGGAGACCGACCTGAAAGCTGCGAGCAACGAGGAGGAGCAGGAACATGACCGAGAACCCGAGAGAACAGAGGATGAACCCGCCGATCCGCATCCTGCGGCTGCCGGAGGTGCTGAAGCGCACCGGCCTGTCACGGAGCACGATCTATGTGCGGCTTGCCGAGGGACGCTTCCCCCAGCCGGTTCGGCTGGGCGATCGCGCCGTGGGCTGGATCGAGGCCGAGATCGACGAGTGGGTCCGCGAGCGCATCGCCGAGAGCCGTTTCGGCAGCGGTCCGGCCGGTGAGCGCGTCGAGGCCGCGCTCGGGATCGGCGGGGCGAGCCGCCGGGCGTCGGAAGCCCGCCCGGTTCGATGAGGCGAAGCGCTCAAGACCGGCACACCTGGGGGCTGGCTGACGGCCTTAAGGTCCGGAAGCCAGCCCACGCCGTGTTGAACACGGCGGCTGGCGAGGGGAGCGCTCCGCCCCCCTTCGAACCCCCGGCCTTTCGCGCCGCCGCGCGAGCAGCGGACGCGCGGGGGCGAGGCCCCCGAACCGCGCCTCCGGTGCGCTGATGGCGCAGCATCGCACCGTGATGGTCGCCGCCCGCGTGACACCAGCCGAGCACGCCGCTTGGCGGGCGAAGGCGGCTGCGGCGGGCGTGTCGCCGTCCGCCCTGCTGCGCGAGGCGATGGCGCGGACGCATACGTGGACCGCGTCGGCACGGGCCGTCGAGCGCGAGCGCACGCGCCAGATCGCGCGGATCGGAAACAACCTGAACCAGCTTGTCCGCTGGGCGAATACACACAGGACGGCGGCCGAGGCCGTCTCGGTGATTGCCCATCTCGTGTCCTTCGAGCGCGCGCTGCTTCGTGTCGCCCGCATCGCCGAGGAGGCCGACGATGCACGTTAAGTTTCTCCCGCACGGCAAGGGGTCCGCGCGGGCGGCCGCCAAGTATCTCGTCGGGGAGCTGGACGCCGAGGGACGGGAGCGCGAGGGCGTCGAAGTGTGGCGCGGGAACCCGGACATGGTGGCCGCCGTCGCCGACTCGCTCGACTTCGAGAAGAAGTACACGTCGGCCGTGATCGCGTGGGCGCCGGAGGACCGGCCCACCGACGAACAGATCGAAGCGGTCCTCGACGAGTTCGAGAAGACGGCGTGGGCGGGGCTGGAGCCGGATCGCTATGCTTGGACGGCGGTCCTGCACCGGGAGAGCAGAGGCGGCGTCCATGCGCACATCCTCGCCGCGCAGTGCGACCTCCAGACGGGCCGCAGCCTCAACATTGCCCCGCCCGGTTGGCAGCGGACGTTCGATCCGCTGCGCGACGCCTTCAACCACGAGCACGGCTGGAGCCGACCGGACGATCCGAGGCGCGCGAGGGCGCAGCGGCCGGGCCATGTGGCCTACATCGAGGCGTCGAAGCTCAGGGCCGGGCTCGAACACGAGGCGGAACCCCGCACGCTGATCCGCGACTACCTCGTGCAGCGCGTCGAGCACGGCGCGGTCAAGGACCGAGCCGACGTGGTCTCCGCGCTGGAAGACGTGGGCCTCGACGTGACCCGCCAGGGAAGGGACTACATCACCGCCCGCGATCCCGACAGCGGAAAGCGGTGGCGGCTGAGAGGAGAACTGTATGAACGAGACTTCGAGCCCGGGCGACTTGACCTCCCGGCTGAGGAGCAGGCTGGAGGCGGACCGGAGGCGGATCGAGGACGAAGCCGCGCGCGAGCTCGCGCGGCTCGGCGACAGCTTGAGCGCCGTCGCAAGCGGCGCGCTGCGTTCCATCGAGGCCGATACGGTCGAGGCGGCCGGGAGGATGCGCGAGTTGCTGATGAAGGCATGGCTCCGACCTCTCGTGGTCGGCATGAGCCTTTTTCTCGGTATCTGCTTCGGAAGCTGGGCGACGATGCACTGGCTGTCGAGGAGCATCCAGGATCGGATCGAGACCTTGGGGGATTTGGACACGCGGACCGAGTGGGCGCGCGCGATGCTGGCCGAGATCGAGGAGACGACCTGGGGCGTCGAGTTGCTGGAGAGCAGCGGGGACCGGTACGTGTCGCTGCCCGCCGGGACGAGGGTCCGTCCGGCCTTCACCGTGGACGGTCGGCCCTACTTGAAGCTGTCGAGAGAGTGAGGAGGGAGCTTCGTGACCGATTTGGAGCGGCGGCTGACGGCCGCCTTGGAAAGGTTGTCCGAGCAGTACGAAACGGAACAGCGGCGGTACTCCGAGCAGACCGAAGCGTTGCGAGAACAGGTCGAAGCCTTGCAGCGGCAAGTCGAGCGGCTGAGCGCGCGGGTGACGGACTTGACCGGATACTCCGGGACTTACGGTGGACGGCGAGCCAGCGGGTGGAGATGACGAAGAGGCTGCTGGAAAAGACCAGACCGCGCGGACCGGATCGGGGCTCCGGGCCGAGCCGCTGATGGTTCGGAGTCGCTTCAGGACCGTTCGGCTGGGAGTGTGCTGATTTCTGTGTAAATGGCCATGGAGTAGACTCTGGAAGCAGGAGGAGACCATGGCCGGGAAGAAGAAGAAGGATGCGACCGAGCGGGAGGTGAACGAGCTTCTCGACAGCCTCATGGAGGGCCGCAGTC
>JAJDVI010000062.1 GCA_022826195.1 Acidobacteriota bacterium | reverse complement strand
TTGCGCCGTGCACGTCGCGGAGCGCCGCGCGTGCCGGTCTGGAGACCGGCGGTTCCAGCCGTTGTCACCACCTTGCGCGAGCAGCGGTCCGCGGTTCCGCGGCGCGGAGCGCCGCGCGTGCCGGTCTGGAGACCGGCGGTTCCAGCCGTTGTCACCACCTTGCGCGAGCAGCGGTCCGCGGTTCCGCGGCGCGGAGCGCCGCGCGTGCCGGTCTGGAGACCGGCGTTCCAAGCCGTTGTCACCACCTTGCGCGAGCAGCGGTCCGCGGTTGCGCGGCGCGGAGCGCCGCGCGTGCCGGTCTGGAGACCGGCGTTCCAGGCCGGCGGGGGGACTAGCGGATCAGGGGGGCGATGACCAGGGCTACCACCGACATCAGCTTGATGAGGATGTTGATGGCGGGGCCGGCGGTGTCCTTGAAGGGGTCGCCGACGGTGTCGCCGACCACCGCGGCCTTGTGGGCCTCGCTGCCCTTGCCGCCGTGCTGGCCGCCCTCGATGTATTTCTTGGCGTTGTCCCAGGCGCCGCCGGCGTTGGCCATGAAGATGGCCAGCAGCACGCCGGAGACCAGCGCCCCGGCGAGGAGGCCCGCCAGGAAGTTCTTGTCGAGGAAGCCGGCGATCACCGGGATCAGGACCGCCATCAGGCCGGGCGCGACCATCCGCCGGAGCGCCGCCGCGGTGGCGATGTCCACGCAGCGGGCGTTGTCGGCCTTGACCCCGGGCTCGCCCTCCAGCAGGCCCGGGATCTCCCGGAACTGCCGCCGGACCTCCTTGATCATGTCGAAAGCGGCTTCTCCCACCGCCTGCATGGCGATGGAGGAGAACAGGAAGGGCACCATGCCGCCGATCAGCAGGCCGGACAGCACCACCGGGTTGCCGAGCGAGAGGCCGAGCGCGCCGACCCCGGCCTGCTGCTGGAAGGCCGACATGAGCGCCATGGCGGCGAGCGCCGCCGAACCGATCGCGAAGCCCTTGCCGATGGCGGCGGTGGTGTTCCCCACCGCGTCCAGCTTGTCGGTCCGCTGGCGCACCTCGGGAGGCAGTTCGCTCATCTCGGCGATCCCGCCGGCGTTGTCGGCGATGGGCCCGTAGGCGTCCACCGCCAACTGGATCCCGACCGTAGCGAGCATCCCGAGCCCGGCGAGCGCGATCCCGTAGAGCCCGGCGAGTTCGTAACCGAGGGCGATGGCGCCGGCGATCAGCAGCAGGGGCAACGCGGTCGAGCGCATGCCGAGGGCGAGCCCCGCGATGATGTTCGTGGCCGAGCCGGTGTTCGAAGCGTCGGCGACCGCCTGCGCGGGCTTCCGCTCATCCGAGGTGTAGTACTCGGTGATCAGGCCGATCGCCGCGCCCACCACCAAGCCCGCCACCAGGCAGCCGTAGAGGACTCCCTGCGCTTCCGGCGCCAGCATCCCGATCACCGGCCAGGCGATGGCGAGCATCAGCACCCCGGCGCCCAGCGTTCCCATGTTGAGCGCGGTCTGGGGATTCGCGCCCTCGCGGGTCCGGACCAGGAACGTGCCCAGAATGCTCGCGGCGATGCCGAAGGCGGCCAGGACCATCGGCAGCATCACGTAGCGCAGCGGGTCGGCCTCGAGGCTCTGCGCGTACGCCACGCCGAGCACCATGCCGCCGATGATGGCGCCCACGTAGGACTCGAAGAGGTCGGCGCCCATCCCGCAGACGTCGCCGACGTTGTCCCCCACGTTGTCCGCGATCACCGCCGGGTTCCGCGGATCGTCCTCGGGGATTCCGGCCTCGACCTTGCCCACCAGATCGGCGCCGACGTCGGCCGACTTCGTGTAGATGCCGCCGCCCACGCGGGCGAAGAGCGCGATCGAGGACGCGCCGAGGCTGAACCCGGAGAGGACCTGCAGGATCTGCCCCTGGAGGTCACCGCCCACGAGCAGCACCCGCGTGTAAAGGAGGAAGAGTCCCGACAGCCCGAGCACTCCGAGCCCGACCACGGACATTCCCATGACGGACCCGCCGGCAAAGGCGACGCGCAGGGCCGGCGCGATGGAGGCTCGCGCGGCGTTCGCGGTACGCACGTTGGCGGCGGTGGCGACCCGCATGCCGAACCAGCCGGCGACCGCGGAGCAGAGCGCTCCGATCAGGAAGGAGAGGCCCACGAGTTCCGTCCCGCCCCCGAGGTTGGCCACGTAGAGCAGCACGGCCACCACCACCGCAAACACGGCGAGCACCGAATACTCCCGGCGCAGGAAGGCCATCGCCCCCTCGCGGATGGCGGCGGCGATCTCGACCATCCGGTCGGTTCCGGCCTCCTGCCGGCCGACGAACCGCGCCCGGTTGAGAGCGAAGAGCAACGCCACCGCGCCGAACGCGGGAGTCAGGTAGAGCAGGGTGTCCACAGGGGGCCTCCAAGGGGTGAAAGCTGGATCGTGGCCGCTCCGGGACGCCGTCCGGCCCGCCCGGTGCAACCTCACGCCGACGCCGGGACGCGGACCGGCTCGCCGCAGCGCCGAATGGCGGAATTTACCAGAGCGCGGGGTCTCTTGACTGCTACACTCGCGCCCCGGCGCGCGGCCAGAATCTTCTCTTGCAACTCCCTCCAGGTGTCTGGATCAGGGCCCGGAATCTCGCAGCCCCGCTGGCGTTCGGCCTCTTTCTCGGGACCGCCGCCCCCGCCGAAGACCTCCGCTACCCCGTGGATGTCGCGGTCGGACCCGGCGGGCAGATCTACGTCGCCGACATCGAGGCGGCGGCGCTGCTCCGCTGGAGCGGAAACGGGTTCGAGGTGGTGGCGCGGGGCGAGGGGCTCCCGAGGACGCCCCTCTTCGGAATCCGGCACATCGTTCCCACCGGGGACGGAAGCGTCCTGGCCAGCGACCCCGCGACGATGGCGCTCTACCGGATCTCGTCCACCGGGGAGATCGAGGCCATTCCCGACGACGCCGGGTTCGTGACCCCCTGGGGGATCGCCGTCGACGCCTCCGGTGACATCCTGGCAGTGGACCGGGTGACGCAGCGGCTTCGCCGGGTGGGGCCGGACTCCATCGAGGATGTCGCCACGATCCGCGCCCCGCGGGCCATCCTGGCGGGGAGCGACGGCTCCCTCCACGTGCTCACGGACCGCAACGTCCTGCGCCTGGAGGGCGGCGACGGAGAGCCGCTCGTCCAGTCGCCGCCGTTCGAGTTCCCCCACGACTTCGTGCGGGCCCCCGACGGGGGATTCTTCGTGACCGACGGCTACGCCCGCTGCATCTGGAGAATCAGCCCGGAGGGCCGGGTCTCGGTGCACGCCCGCGGCGAGCCGCTGGTCAGTCCCCAGGGCCTGGCGGTCACCGCCGACGGCGACCTCCTGGTCGCCGACGCCCACGCGCGGACCGTCTTTCGGGTGTCCGGGAGCGGCGAGATCGCACCGCTGAGCAACTGACCTGAGCAGGAAAGGAATGCAACGTGTCTAACGACCGCGGAAGCTGGGGATCCCGCCCCGGCTTCATCCTGGCGGCTACCGGTTCCGCCGTGGGCCTGGGCAACATCTGGGGCTTTCCGACGCAGGTGGGCCAGGGCGGCGGCGCCGCCTTCGTCCTGATCTACCTGATCGCGGTCATCTTCATCTGCGCCCCCATCCTCCTCGGCGAGGTCCTGGTGGGGCGCTATGCGCAGCTCGGTCCGGCGGGGGCCGTCCGGCGGATCGCCCCCACGGGTCCCTGGTGGGTGATCGGCTTGCTGGCGGTCGCCGCCGGGACCTTCATCCTGTCCTTCTACGCGGTCATCGCGGGCTGGACCGTGCAGTACCTCTGGCTCGCGGTCACGGACGGGCTCGCTTCCGACGCCGAAGGTTCGGGAGCGCTCTTCGGCCAACTGGCCGCGGACTCGGGACGGAACGTCCTGTTCACGGGCCTGTTCATCGCCGCGACCGCCTGGTGCGTGAACCGCGGAATCCGCGGCGGCATCGAGGCGGCATCGAGGCTGATGATGCCCCTTCTCTTCATCCTGCTGGTGATCCTCGCGATCCGCTCGGTGACCCTGCCCGGAGCAGCCGAAGGGCTCGCCTACTACCTGCGCCCCGACCTCTCCCAGGCCCTGAATCCCGAGATCATCGGCGCGGCCGTCGGCCAGGCGTTCTTCTCGCTGAGCCTCGGCATGGGCGCGCTCATCACCTACGGCAGCTACCTCCACCGCTCCCACGCGGTGCGCTCGGCCTCGATGGCCATCGTCGCCATCGACACCATGATCGCCCTGCTCGCCGGGTTCATCATCTTCCCCGCCGGGTTCTCGATCGCCGGCTTCGACCCGACCGCGGGCGGCCCGGGACTCATCTTCGCCGTCCTGCCGCAGCTCTTCGCGACGCTCCCCGGCGGGCTGCTCTTCGGGGCCGCCTTCTTCCTGCTCCTGTCGGTGGCCGCCTTTACCTCCACGATCTCGCTGCTCGAGGTGCCGGTGGCGCACGCCATCGACCAGTGGCGCTGGCCGCGCCGCAAGGCGGTGCTGGCCGTCGGCGCCTTCACCTTCGCGTTCTCGATCCCCTCGGTGCTGTCGTTCGGCGGCGGGTTCTTCTCCGAGCTTCCCGCGGTCGGGGGCACCTTCTTCGACCTGATGGTCAATGTCTGGAACGAAGGAGCGCTACCGGTCGGCGGCATGCTGATCAGCCTCTTCATCGGCTGGAAGTGGGGCGCCCGTTTCGCCGGTGACGAACTTCGCCGGGACGGCCCCGGATTCCCTGGTCCGGGGCTCTGGGGCTTCCTGATCCGCTTCGTCTCCCCGGCGGCCATCTTCCTGCTGATCGTCTTCCGTTTCGTCGGTTAGCCGCTCCCTCTTCCTGAAGGAAACACCATGAGCGAGTTCATTGCCTCGGCGTCGAACGCCATCTACCAGTGGTACGCCCTGCCCCTTCTCCTGGTGGCCTGCGGGCTCTACCTGACGATCCGCACCGGTTTCGTCCAGATCCGCGGTTTCGCCGGTGGGGTCCGGCGGGTGGTACGCGGCATGTCCCACCACCAGGAAGGCGAGGGAGAGATCACCCCCTTCCAGGCGCTGTCGACCGCGCTCGCCTCCACCGTGGGGAACGGAAACATCGGCGGGGTCGCGACCGCGATCCTCGTCGGAGGACCGGGCGCCATCTTCTGGATGTGGGTCACCGCCGTCTTCGGGATGGCCACCAAGTACGCGGAGGCGGTGCTCGGCGTCACCTACCGGGTCAAGAAGGAGTCGGGCGCGTTCGCCAGCGGCCCGATGTACTACATCATGGCGGGCGTCAAGTCGCCCGGGATCGCGAAGGCGCTCGCGATGATGTTCTGCGTGTTCGGAGCCGCCACCGCGCTCCTCGGCACGGGCAACATGGCCCAGTCGAACACCATCGTCCGGACCTTCGTCGAAGCCGCCGCCGGCTTCGGGCTGGAGGTCTCTCCGTGGGTTCCGGGGCTGCTGATCACGGTCGCGGTGGGCGCGGTGCTGCTGGGCGGCATCCACCGGATCGCCTCGGTCGCCGAGAAACTCGTTCCCACGATGCTGGTCCTCTACCTGGGGATGGCCCTCACCTACCTGATCATGAACATCAGCGCCCTGCCGGGAGTGTTCGCGACCATCTTCGAGTACGCGTTCCAGCCGCACGCGGCCGCCGGCGGATTCCTCGGGGTCACGGTGCGCCAGGCGATCGCGGCGGGGATCAGCCGCGGGGTGCTGTCCAACGAGGCCGGCCTGGGGAGCGCGCCGATCGCCCACGGGATCGCGCAGGTGAAGCACCCGACCGATCAGGGGCTGGTGGGTGTCTTCGAGGTGTTCATCGACACCATCGTGGTCTGCAGCATGACGGCGTTCGCCGTCCTTTCTTCGGGAATGTGGCAGGCGGCGGAGTATCAGGCGGCGAGCGGCGACCTCACCGCGGCGGCGTTCTCCACCTCGATCGGAATCGCCCCGCTGGTGATCGCCATTTCCTCGTTCCTGTTCGGCTTCTCGACGATCATCGGCTGGTACTACTACGGCGAGACCTGCTGGGAGTACATGTTCGGGCGGAAGGGCATCTTCCCCTACCGGATCATCTACGTGGCCCTGCTCCTGATCGGCGGGCTGGTGACCGTCGAGACCGTCTGGAACATCGGCACCCTGCTCAACGGGTTCATGGCCTTCCCGAACCTGATCGGACTGCTGTTCCTGGGCGGGGTGGTCGCCAAGAAGACCAATGAGTACTACGCATCCGAGAAAGGCGGCGGATCGGGCTGAGTCGGGGCACCTCGCCGCGCCCGACGCCGAGCGGGGTCGTGGCGGCGCCCGGAGAACCGGGCGCCGCCGGGTGACGTAAGCGAGGGTTGCGCTGCATCCGATGACCGACGGTCCAGACCCGCGCCCGGGCCCGGTCCCGGCGGGGCACGGTTTCGGCACCGCTCCCGTCTTCCTGGCCTCGATCAGCACGATCCTCGGGGCGATCCTCTTCCTCCGTTTCGGCTACGCCGTCTCGGACGTGGGGCTGCTCGGCACCCTGCTGATCATCGCGATCGCCCACCTGGTCACGATCCCGACCGTCCTCGCGGTGTCGGAGATCGCGACGAACCGGCGGGTCGCCGGCGGGGGCGCCTACTACATCATCAGCCGCTCCTTCGGCACCCGGATCGGGGGCGTGATCGGGATCGCCCTCTACCTGTCCCAGGCCATCTCGGTGGCCTTCTACCTGGTCGCCCTCGCCGAGGCGTTCCGGCCCGCCTACGCCTGGATCGAAAGCGCCTGGGGTTTCGCGGTGGACCCGCGGTTCGTCAGCGTCCCGGCCGCCGCGGTGCTGCTGGCGGTGGTGTTCCTGAAGGGCGCCGAGCTGGGCGTCCGCGTGCTGTGGGTGGTGTGCGTGGTCCTCGCCGGCTCCATCGCCGCCTTCCTGCTGGGTTCGGCGCCGGAAGCGATCCGTCCCGAGACGTTCAGCCTGACCGCGAGGAACTCCAATCCGCACAGCTTCGCGGTGGTCTTCGCCATCATCTTCCCCGCCTTCACCGGAATGATCGCCGGCCTCGGGTTGTCGGGCGACCTGAAGAACCCGCACCGGAGCATTCCCCTCGGGACCATCGCCGCGACCCTCGTGGGGATGGCGATCTACGTGGTGGTCGCCATCAAGCTGGCGGTGAGCGTGAACCCGGAGGAACTCCACGCCGACCAGTTCGTCATGGCGCGGGTCGCCGTCTGGGGGCCCGCGGTCTATATCGGGCTCGCCGCGGCCACCCTGTCCTCGGCGCTCGGATCGATTCTGGTCGCGCCCCGAACCCTCCAGGCGCTTGGCCAGGACCGGGTGCTCCCCTTCCCCGCACTGAACCGGTTGCTCGCCAGGGGATTCGGCGGCGCCGGAGAACCACGCTGGGCCATCGCCCTGTCCGGGGCCATCGCGATCTGCTTCGTGGTTGTCGGCGACGTGGACTTCATCGCCCAGATCCTGACGATGTTCTTCCTGGTGACCTACGGCGCGCTCTGCACCGTGTCGTTCCTGGAGTACTTCGCGGGCAATCCGTCCTATCGGCCCACCTTCCACACCCGCTGGTACCTGTCCCTCGTCGGCGCCCTCATGTGCGGAATCCTGATGGTGCGGATGAACGCCTTCTACGCGCTCGTGGCGTTCTCGCTGATGTGGGTCATGTACGTCGGCCTGAGCCGCTCGCGGCGGGGCGAGCGGGACTTCGCGGCCATCTTCCAGGGCACCATCTTCCAGCTCACCCGGCGGCTGCGGATCACGCTCCAGCAGAACCTCGTGGAGCGTTCCGCCGGCGGCTGGCGGCCGTCCGTGGTCGCCATCACCCGGCACGGGGAGCGGCTCGGACACTTCGACCTCCTGCGCTGGATCAGCCACCGGCACGGTTTCGGCCATTTCATCCAGTACGTCGAAGGCGAGTATTCCCGGACCACCGCGCGCCAGGCCCGCACGGAGGTGCGTACCCTGATCGGGCAGACGGAGGCGAGCGGCGCCGGGGTCTACGTGGACTCCCTCGTCAGCCCCTCGTTCCCGCTGGCGCTCACGCAATCGCTCCAGATGCCCGGGATCTCGGGACTGCCGAACAACTGCCTGCTGCTCGAGTTCGACAAACTGCGGCGCGAGGAGATCGCGGAGGCCGTCGAGGGCGCCCGGGTCGCGGTGGACACCGGCTTCAACGCCCTCATCCTGCGGTCCACCAGCCACCGCTGCGGCTACCGCTCCTCCATCCACCTCTGGCTGACCGAGGACAACTTCGACAACGCGCCGCTGATGCTGCTGCTCGCCTACATCATCGTGGGACACCCGGAATGGAAACGCGCCGAGATCCGGCTCTTCGAGTGCTGTGATCTCGGTTCCAGCGAGCATCGGAACCACGACCTCTCCGGACTGCTGTCGCAGGAGCGGTTGCCCATCTCCGAGCAGAACCGGATGACGATCGGGTACCAGAGCGACGAGGAGCTCGAGAACGAGGTCGCGCGGAGGTCGCCGCGCGCCGACCTGGTGATCGCCGGAGTCCCCGCCACGACGCTCCGGGGGGCGGACGCGGAAACCGCGCTGACCCGCTACCGGTCCACGAACGAGGTGCTCTTCGTCAGCGGCGTGGAGCGGATCTCGCTCCGGGACGGCGGCGCCGGCGGACGGTAGGTGATCGGAGATACCGCCCCTCGGCCCGACCCGCCCGGTGCCAAGCCCGTCAGCCGTGACGGGCCGGGCTCAGTTCGGGCTGACCGAGAGATTGATGACCATCACGAAGATGGCCACCACCAGGGTCAGCGTCAGCGCGCTCATGACTTCGAGCCGGAGCAGGCGGCTGTTGTGGCTCGCAACCTGCTCGGCGGCAGCGCGCGCCTTGGTCTCACTCGCACCAGCCTCGAGCAGTGCGTCGTAGACCCCCGACAGCATGATCGCCATGACGCGAGTCTACCCCGCCGCACGACGGCGGGAGAGCGCTTCCCTCCTACTTCCAGAGCGACAGCAGGATCGCCTGACCGAGCAGCGCCGTGAAGTTGTAGGCGACGTTCATCACCGCGAGCCCGGACTTCCGCTTCTCGAACGCCACCGACTGGTGCGTCACCGGGATCACGAAGGCGATGGTCGCCACCAGCGCGGCATGGAGGCCGTGGAGCGGACCGCTGAACCCGTCGAGCAGCACCGCGAGTCCGAAGGCCGAGGCGATGGCGAGCAGGAAGGAGCCCCCGTAGGTCTTCAGGGGATTGAAGCCCTTGGCGATCTCCTCCTCGGTGGTCTCCATGAGCCCGAGCCAGCGCTTCCCGAAGAGCGGCCCGTACCAGAGGGCGCCCACGAACAGGGGGACGATGGCGGCGACGAGGATTGCCAGGTAGTTGAGATCCGGTACGTGCATGGTTCCCTCCGCGTTATTCGCGATCGGAATCGGGGCCCGAGACGCTGATTCCGGCCTTCTCGAGTTCCCAGAGGACGGCGTCGGCGAATTCGTCGAGCGTCGGCACCCGGCGCCCGTTGATGAAGATCGTGGGGGTGCCGGTGACGCCGAGCCTCACGGCCTCCTCGATGTCCGACTGCAGCGCCGCTTCGGCGCGGGGCTCCGCCAGGCAGGCCCGGAAGGCCGCCTCGTCCAGCCCGGCGTCCACCGCGATGCGGACCACGTCGTCGACGTCAGGCGCGTTCGGGGGCGCGATGTAGATGGCGTCGTGGTACTCCCAGAAGCCGCCCAGGAGATTCGCGCAAACACCGCCGCGGGCCACCTCGCAGGCCCCCGGATGCATCACCCGGGGCAGATGGGAGGCGCAGGTCGAGTCGAGCGGATAGTTCCGGTAGTGGAGCGCCACGTGAGGGCCGGTCGGGCCTTCCACGTACTGGTCGAAGGCGAGCGCGAAACGCCGGCAGGACGGGCAGAGAAAGTCCGAGAAGGTCACGATCTTCACCGGCGCCTCGGTGTCACCCTTCACCGGCGCCCCCTCGAGCGACACCTCCTGCAAGCGCTGTTGCCGGAACGTCGGATTCCGCCACTGCGGCATCAGCCCGGCGCCCCGGAGCGGCAACTCGGCGGGCAGATCGTCCGGCGCCGCGGAACGGACGCCGAGGATCGACAGGTCCACCGAGTCCTCGGCACGGTCGCCGAGGCCGCTGTTGATCACCAGCACCGCCGCCGCCACCAGGGAGGCGGCGAGCCAGAACGCCCGCACGGCGAGCCGTTCAACCGCAAAGTCAGGACCGTGCCTCATGGATACCACCTTTCGCGCCGGCAACAGGAACACCAGTGCCGCGCCGTTCGCGCCGTAAGTCCAGATGCAGAGGGAACAGAAGCTCCCGATGGCGAACGCCTGCACGCCCAGCAGGAACAGATCCACCACGAGCGCGAGGGAGACGAGACCGAACGCCAGCCGGCCCGGCCGGCTCGACAGCGGCGCTCCGCCGAGCAGGGCCAGTGCCAGCAGGAACCCGAGCGACACGAAGAACGCGAGTCCGATCGCGGCCAGGGGAACCCCGGCCACCGTGGACCAGGCGCTTGCCGCCACCTCCTCGCAGCCGGAGTTCGCCGGATCGCAGGCCGCCGCCGCCAGTGCGCCGGCGTCAAGCCCGTGATGGCGGAGCAGCAGCACCGCGGAGACGGCGGCCCCGAACGCGGCGGCCAGGAATGCCAGCCCGAGACGGAACGAATCGGTAACCGGACGCCGGATCATGGAGGCCGGGAGTCTACCCGCCCCCCGCCCTCCCATAGTTCCTGGCGTAGGCGGGCGGCTCGATGCCGTCCCGGAGGTCCGGCGCCGGCGCCGGCGGCCCGAACGTCGTGTTCACCGGGACCAGGCCGGCCCAGTAGGGGAGCGCGAGATCCTCGTCGTCATCGGCGGGAGGCCCGGTCCGCAGCTTGGCGGTGGCCTCCTGGATGGGAATCGACGCCACGAGGGTCGCCTTGAGTTCGAGATCGTTCGTGGGGCGGGCATCCCCGTGGCGTCCCGGCACCAGGCGGCTCAGCAGCACGTCGAGCGCGCGCCGTTTCTCGTTCTCCTCCGACACCGCCGTGGTGCGTCCCAGCACGACCACCGAGCGGTAGTTCATCGAGTGGTGGAAGTAGGACCGCGCCAGGACGAGCGCGTCCAGCAGGGTCACGGTGACGGCGGCCTCCGTTCCCGCGGCCAGGAGACGCATGAGCCGGCTCGCGGAGGACCCGTGCAGCAGCAGACGGTCCCCGTCGCGCGCGTAGCCCATCGGAATCACGAACGGGGAACCCTCGTGGACGAAGCCGACGTGGGCCACGATCCCCTCGTCGAGAACCTGGTCGATCACCGCCCGGTCGTACGAACCCCGTTGCGGCAGCCGCCGGACCCGGCTGCGGGGCGTCCTCTGGATCTCGGAAGTCATCGTTTCCTTTCTCAGACGTCGCTGCGCAGCGACAGCCGGCTCCGCAGCGTCTCCATGGTGACGACGCCGACGAACCGGCCGGCGTCGAGAACGGCGAGCGACCGCCGGCCCCCGGCCAGGAGGTTCACTGCCCGGATGGCGGAATCCCCGGGGGCCAGCGTGGCGCCCAGGATGTCGGTCCGCATCAGGTCCCCGGCGGTGAGCCGCTCCAGTTCGTCGGACGGTCTCCGGCGCAGGTCCTCGAGGCGGACCGCGCCCACGAGATCCGCCTCGTCGAGGACCGGGATCTCCGAATGCGGCGTTTCGAGCGCCAGCAACTCGATCGCGGAAGCGCTCCTCGGAACCGAGAGGATCCGGTAGTCGAGCAAATGGGCCGCGGTGACCCCTTCGAGGGCCTGCGCCAGCCAGACCTGGCGGGTCACCTCGCGAGCGGTCCGCCGCAGATTGAGTCCGATCAGGACGAACCAGGCGCCGAGCACGAGCCGCACCGCGCCGGCCGCCGCGCCGCTGCCGCCGAAGAGCGCCAGGATGCCGAAGGCAACCATCAGGAGTCCGAAAGCGCCGCCGGTCGCGGCAACGGCCCGGGTGGCGGCCAGCGGCCGGTCCCAGACCGCCCAGAGCACGGCCCGCAGGATCCGGCCCCCGTCCAGCGGCACGGCCGGAATCAGGTTGAACGCCAGCAGCAGCCCGTTGATCAGGGCGAGGTTGTTCGTCACCGCGAGGACCGGCTCCGGCGCCGCGGTGAACAACTGACCGGCGGTGAGGAACAGCACGAAGAGGACCAGCGTCATGAAGGGTCCCGCAAGGGCGATCCGCAGCTCGGTGGCGGCGCCTCGCGGATGTCCCTCCAGTTCGGTGGCCCCCCCGAACACCCTGAGCGTGATCCCGGAGACCTTGAGCCCCGAACGGGCGGCGGCGGCCGCGTGCGCCAGCTCGTGCATCAGGACGGACGCGAGAAGCAGGACGCTGGTCATCACTCCCAGCGCGGCGGCGCCGGCCGCCGAGACTCCCGGGAGGCCCCGGAAATAGAGGACCGCGAAGAGGGCCGAGACGACGCTGACGGTCAGCACCCAGGAGTAATGGATCCGGATCGGGAAAGGCAGCCAGAGCTGGCGGATCCCCCGCCGCGGCGCGCCGGTCACCGCTGCCGTCCTCCGGCGTCAGCGGCGGTTCGCTCCCGGTCGCGCGCCAGGATCAGGACGCGCTCTCCCGGGCCGAGCGGTTGCTCCAGCCAGCCCCGGTTCAGGACCTCCACCGCGGCAAGGCCGGCGTCCATTCCGCCCTCGGCAGCCAGGCGGCCGAGCACCTCCCGGACCGATCCGCTCGCGCCGGGAGCCACCGCGGCGATCCGCAGCGGCCCCGGCACCGGGGTGTCCCACAGCCGGTCCGCGCTCCCGAGGATCTCCAGGAACCAGGTCTCGCAGGCGTCGAAGCGGCGCCGCCCGCACTCGAGACTCACTTCGACCAGGAACTCCCCCGCCGGGACGAGCGCCAGGAGGCCGACGCCCGGTCCCGAGGCTCCCGCCGGCCCCCCGTTCCGCGCCGGATGCAGACGGCCGCGCACCCCGGTGAAGCCGCGGACCCGGAACGTCTCGAGAAACGTCACCTCCGCGGCCTCCCGGGCAGCGGCGTCCCGGAGGCGCGCCCCCAGGCCGGCGAGTGCGGCCCGGTGAGCGGCCACCCCGTTCCCGCCCACCGGACCGGAACCGGCCGCCGGGAGTTCCCGCACGGTCAGACCCACCGGCTCTCCGTTCCGGGTCGCGCGAAAGACGCCGCGCTCCGCCGGTTCGAACGCGTCTCCGCCCGGCAGCGAAAGCCGGAAATCGGCCCGCGGCAGCAGGAGTTCCCGCCCGTCCGCGACGCCGTACTCGGCCGCCTGCCCGAAGAGCAGGCCATCGAGCAGATCGACCCAGCGGTCGCGGCTCCCGGCTGCCGCGGGACTGCCGGCATCGCCTTCCGCCACCAGAACCAGGGAGAGGGGTTGCTCGACCAGCTCTCCCGCGGTTACCGGCCGGAACGCCCCGCTGGCAAAGGTGCTCGCGGCGGACCGGAACAGCGCGGCGAGCGCCGGTTCGCCCGGCAGGGCGGCCAGCGCTCCCCGCGAAACGAGCACCGTCCGGTCAGCGAAGAGGAAGGCTGCCGCCTCCGGATCGTCGAGGACCGCAAACCGCCAGCCTTCCCGCAGGGGCGCCGCTGCTCCCTCCCGGCCGGCGAGTAGCGGGGTCTCGGCGAGGGCCTCGCGCCCGATTTCGGCGAGCCGGGCGGCGAGGTCCGGATCCTGGACGAGCCGCCGGTGCTCTTCGAACGCGGTGCGGGCGCGCTCGGCGGCGTGGATTGCCGCCGCATCCGGCGGGATCGCGCGGGGGCCCGAGGTTGTCGCGCAGCCAGCGGCTGCAAGGCACGCGAAGAGGACCGAGCGGACGCTCAAGCTCCGGTGGACAGGGTGAACTGGGCGCCGGGCGGGATCAAGCCCGTTCCTCCCGGTCGGGCCATCCAGGGGATCAGCTACCTGCGTTTTCGCTCCGCATTGCGGAGCGGTGCCGGCCTGAAGGCCGGCGCTCCCCCGGTCAGGCGTAGTAGTTGGTGTTGATGTCCCGGTAGTCGGCCCACTCGTCGGGCAACTCTTCGTCCGGGAAGATGGCCGTGACCGGACAGGCCGGCTCGCAGGCGCCGCAGTCGATGCAGGTGTCGGGATCGATGTAGAGCTGGGTGGCTTCCTCGAACCCGTCCTCGTCACTCGTGGGGTGGATGCAATCGACCGGACAAACGTCCACGCACGCAGTATCTTTGGTCCCAATGCAGGGTTCGGCGATCCAGTAAGACATCGTGGGAAGCTGCCTCCTCAGACAGGCGCGAGAAGAGTGATCAAGAGGTCGGCGCCGGGGTCAGCCAAGTTCGAGAAGCGTCTGCGAAACCTCGGTGACCCGGTCCAGCGAACCCCAGAATAGTAGTCCAAGAACGTTGGGAACTACCAGAACAACGAGAAGCGCAAGGTCCAGCCGGCTGAACGCGAGCGCCGGCGTGGGGCCGGTCTCCTGGTCGATCACCATCACCCGCAGGACCTTGACGTAGTAGAAGGCCGCCACCGCGGCGTTCAGCACGCCGATGACGGCGAGCCAGCCCAGCCCGGCGTTGATGACCGCGGCGAACACGTACCACTTCGCCAGGAAGCCCGCGAAGGGCGGGATCCCCATCAGCGAGAACAGGAAGATCCCCATGGCGACGGTGAGCAGCGGAGACCGTTTCCAGAACCCGGCGTAGCTGTCGATCTCGAAGCTCCCCGTGACCCGGTGGGCCAGGATGACGACCGCGAAGGCTCCGAGGTTCATGAAGAGGTAGATCGCCAGGTAGGCGGCGATGGCCTGCACACCGTCGACCGAGAGCACGCACGCCGCCATCAGCATGGTGCCGGCGTGGGCGATCGACGAGTAGGCGAGCAGCCGCTTCACGTTCGTCTGGAGGAGCGCGGCGACGTTCCCGAGGGTCATGGTGATGACCGCCAGCATCATCAGGAGCATCTGCCAGTCGGCGCCGCCCACCGGAGCGATGGCTCCCCCGCCCGCCGGTTCCGCCATTCCCAGGTAGAAGAAGCGGATCAGGACCGCGAACCCGGCGGCCTTCGGGCCGACGGACAGGAACGCGGTGACCGGCGTGGGAGCCCCGGTGTACACGTCGGGGCACCAGAAGTGGAACGGCGCGGCGGCGATCTTGAACCCGATTCCGGCGGCGATCAGGATCAGCACGAACAGCAGCCCGGGACCGAACGCGCCTTCGGCGAGCGCGGCGCGCACCCCGTAGAGATCGAGGGTGCCGGTCATCCCGTAGAGGAGCGAGAGCCCGAAGAGCATGGCGCCCGTCGAGACCGCCCCGAAGAGGATGTACTTGAGCGACGCCTCGTTCGAGAGCCGGTCCGAACTCAGGTAGCCCACCATGAGGTAGGAGGCCACCGAGACCGTCTCGAGCGAGAGGTAGATCATCACCAGGTTGACCGAGCCGGCCATCCACATGAGCGCCGCGGTGACGGTGAGCAGCAGTGCCAGCATCTCGCCCAGCCGGACTCCCTCCAGCTCCTTCGAGCGCATGCCAAGGAGCAGCACCACGATGGAGGTGAGGCAGAAGATCGGCCGGAACACGCCCAGCAGGCCGTCGTCCGCCAGCATCGAGGCGAAGAGCGGCTGGGCCTCCCCCGCCCCGAGCGCCTGCCAGGAGGTCACGAGGGCGCCGAGCAGCCCCACCAGGGCGATCCCGTTCAGGAGATCGGTGCTGCTCTTGAGCGGACGCCGCTGGGTGAACAGGTCCGCGACGATCACGACGGCGAGGGCTCCCATCAGGATCAGTTCGGGCAGGAACCGGGAGAGGCTCTGGACTGCGTCCGACATGACCTGCCCCGGCTATCCCTTGAGCTCCGCGGCGTCGTCGAGGTTCACATGTTTCACGACCCGGTAGAGCGACATCACGATGGCGAGCGCCACCGCCGCCTCGCAGGCGGCGATCACGATGACGAGGAGCGCGAACACCTGGCCGCCGAGCGCCCCCTCCACGAACCGCGAGAAGGCGACGAGGTTGATGTTCGCCGAGTTGAAGATCAGCTCGATGGACATCAGCACGTTCACCGCGTTCCGCCGGGTGAGCACCCCGAAGACGCCCAGCGAGAAGAGCGCCGCCGAGATGTAGAGGTAGTGCTCGAGGGGGATCATCACGAGCGGCTCCCGCGGCGCCGGACCAGCATGGCGGCGCCCATGAGCGCGATCAGCAGCAGGACCGAGGCGATCTCGAAGGGCAGCAGGTAGTCGCCCACCAGCAGCCTCCCGATGGACTCGCTCGTCGGCCCGGGGTCACCCGCGTCCATCGCTCCCCAGTCCACCGACTGGATGATCCAGACGAGCAGCGCGAAGACGAGCCCCGCGGACAGCGCTCCCGGAACCACCTGGATGGCGCCGGAGCGGAGGTTCAGGTTGTAGATCCGGTTGGTGAGCATCACGCCGAAGAGCAGCAGCGTGAGGATGCCCCCCACGTAGATCAGCACCTGGGCGCCGGCGAGGAAGTCGGCGCCGAGATAGACGTAGAAGACCGCCACCCCGAAGAACGCCGCCACGAGGGCGAACGCCGAGTGGACGAGGTTCCTCCCGACCACCACGTAAAGCGCCGAGCCGAGCACCAACGCGGCGACCCCGTAGAAGATCGCCGCCGACGCCATGGATTCCATCGTCTTCCGTCAGGCGCCGGCGGCCTCGGCCGGCGGCGGCTCGGGAGGCGTCCGCGGCTCCTTCGCGTAGCGGTAGAGGAGGTCGCCCTTCGTCTGGCCGCCGAACTCGTAGTTGGGCGTCATCAGGATGCAGTCGGTGGGGCACGGGAAGACGCAGAGCTGGCAGTAGCAGCAGAGCGACATGTCGATGTCGAACTGGACCACCGTCTGCTTGATGGCGGTCCCGTCGGCCGCGAAGATCGGCGGTGCGTCCCGGGCCCGTTTCTCGTTCTCGATGTGGATGCAGTCCACCGGACAGGCGCGCTCGCACTGCTTGCAGCCGATGCAGTCCTCGATCTTCACGTGGAGCTTCATCCGCGAGCGCTCCATCAGGGACTCCTTGGGGATGTCCAGCGGGGAGCGCCAGCGTTCCTCGGGGAGTTCGTCGGCGGTGTACTGCTGCGTCACCGAGCGGGTGAAGAGGTGGCGGAAGGTCACCCCCATCCCGATGAGGACGGTGCTGACCGATTCCCAGAGATCAACGAAATAGCGTTTCATGTCCCCCTCACAACAGACCCTTGATGACGGTGGTCACCACCAGGAGGAAGAACGAGATCGGGATGACGTACTTCCAGCAGATTCCCATCAACTGGTCCACCCGCAGCCGCGGCAGCGTCCAGCGGAGCCACATCTGGACCACCACCAGACCGAACCCCTTGACGAAGAAGAGGAGCGGGTTCGAACCGAAGGGGCCGACCCAGCCGCCCAGGAAGAGCAGCGCCGCCAGCATCGAGACCAGCAGCATGTTCCCGTATTCGGCCAGGAAGAAGAATGCGAACCGCATCCCGCTGTACTCGGTGTGGAACCCGGCCACGAGCTCCGATTCGGCTTCGGGGATGTCGAACGGGGTGCGGTTCGTCTCGGCGAGGCCGCAGATGAAGAACAGCACGAAGGCGATCAGGTTGAGCGGGAAGAGCTGGAAGATCAGCCAGTCGCCGACCCCGAGGATCCCTCCCGCCTGGGCGTTCACGATCTCGGGAATGGAGAGGCTGCCGACCTGGGCGACCACCACCAGCACCAGGATCGCGGTGGGGATCTCGTAGCTGACCATCTGGGCCGCCGCCCGCATGCCGCCGTAGAGCGCGTACTTGTTGTTCGAGCCCCAGCCCGCCATCAGCACCGAGAGGGCGCCGAGCGAAGTGATCGCGATGAAGTAGAGGACGCCGATGTTCAGGTTCGCGACCGCGAGCACCGTCCCGTCCTCGCGGACGCCCCAGGGGACGATCGCGAAGGCCGCGAACGCGCTCGCCACCGCGAGCATGGGCGCCGCCCCGAACAGCACGCGGTCGGCGTCGCGGGGAACCAGGTCTTCCTTGAAGAGGAGCTTCACGCCGTCGGCGAAGCTCTGCAGCAGTCCGTGCCAGCCGACCCGCATCGGACCGAGCCGGTCCTGGACGTGGGCCGCGACCTTGCGCTCGAGCCAGATCGAATAGATGGGATTGAGCGCCAGGATGCCGACGAAACCGGCAGTGCCGAGAACCACGATGGTCAGGTGCTGGAGCGCCGGCGGCACGAAGTCCGCGACCAGCTCGGAGAGGATCGTCGCGACCACCGGGAGCGCCGCGATGGTGCCCAGCACCACCAGGCAGAGCACGATGGGGATCATCGTGAGCGGCCCCATGAGCCGCATCTCGATCTGACGGAAGCGGGTGATCACCGGTCGATCTCTCCGAGGACGATGTCCAGGCTGCCGATGATGGCGATGATGTCGGCGATCATCTCGCCGCGGGTGATCTCGTGGAAGAGCCCCATCGCCACGAAGCACGGCGAGCGTCCCTTCACCCGGTAGGGGATGGGCTTCTTGTTCTCGGCGACGATGTAGAAGGCCAGTTCGCCCCGCGGCGCCTCGCTGCGGCAGTAGGCCTCGCCGGCCAGCGGCCGGACGAACCGCGGCACGTTCTCGTGGACGTCACCCTCGGCGGGCAGGCGGTCGAGCGCCTGGCGGACGATCTTGACGCTCTCGTACATCTCGCGGACCCGCACGAAGTACCGGTCCCAGCAGGAACCGACGGGGCCGTGGGGACTGTCCGCCACGACCACGTTGAAGTCGTAGTTCTCGTAGCCCAGGTAGGGGTCGTCCCGCCTGAGGTCCCAGTCGATGCCGGACCCGCGGAGGTTCGGGCCGGAGAGCGCGTAGTCCTTCGCCATCGCCGGGGTGATGATCCCGATGTCGGCGGTCCGGCGGATGAAGATCTTGTTGTGGCTGAGGAGCTTGTCCACCTCGTCCAGCACCGGCACGAACTCGTCGAGAAAGCGCCGGCACTTGTCGGTCCAGCCCTCGGGCAGGTCGTGGGAGACGCCGCCGACCCAGTTGTAGTTGTAGAGCAGGCGGGCGCCGCAGAGCCACTCGAAGAGATCGAGGACCCGCTCGCGCTGCTGGAAGCAGAGCAGGAACGGCGTGAAGGCGCCGATGTCCATCCCGTAGGTGCCCATCGCCAGGAGGTGACTCGCGATCCGCTGCAGCTCGGCGGTGATCACCCGGATGCCCGCGACCCGCTCGCCCACCCCGATGCCGAGCAGTTTCTCGACGGTGAGCGCGTAGGCGAGGCTGTTCCCCATCGAGCCGACGTAGTCCATCCGGTCGGTGAAGGGGATGACGCCCTGGTAGTCGATGTTCTCGGCGTGCTTTTCGAAGTTCCGGTGCAGGTAGCCGATGTGCGGCCGGGCGTCCTTGACGATCTCCCCGTCGGTCTTGAGCTCCACCCTGAGCACCCCGTGGGTCGAGGGATGCTGGGGCCCCATGTTGAGGATCATCTCGTCCTCTTCGAGCTCCTCGGGGGAGAAGGCGTAGGAGTTGTCGGGCGGCAGTTCCTCGTCGTAGAGGGTGACCAGCGGGGCGCCGTCGACGGGAGAACGCTGCTCGGCCATCCGGATCCCCGCTACCTCAGTCGAACGGGCCCACGCCCGTCATCTGGCCGCCCTCGGCCCGCTCGGTCATCTGCCGTCCCGGCTTCACCGGGATCTTGTGCCAGGTCTCGGGCCACTCCCAGTCGCGGAGCAGCGGATGCCCGGGCCAGTCGGCCGGAAGCAGGATGCGCCGGTGGTCGCTGTGTCCCTCGAAACGGACCCCGAAGAGATCGTAGGTCTCGCGTTCGTGCCAGTTGGCCGTCTTCCAGACGGTCTCCAGGGTCGGAAGGCTCCCTCCTTCGCGGCCCACCCGGGTCTTGAGCACGATCCAGTGCTTCCGGCTGAGTGAGGTGAGGTGGTACACCACCTCGATGGCCGGCGGATCGTCGGCGGGCCAGTCCACCCCCGAGACGCAGTGGAGGGTGTCGAAGTCGAGTTCCGGGTCCGTCTTCAGGAACCGGGCCGCCGCCAGCAGCCGGTCCCCGGGGATCCGGACCCAGGGATCCTTCGCCTCCGCATCGGACTCGAAGGAGCCCTCCTCCAGACCGAGATGAGCGGCGAGGCGCTCGATGATGGAAGCGGCGCTCACCCGGCCATCTCCACCATCCGGCCCGCGGGCTGGCTCGCGGGCTCCGGCCGGGGCCGGCCCTCCCGCGGATCATCGAGGAGCGACTTCTCCCGGATCCGGTCCTGGAGCGCCATGATCCCGTAGAGCAGCGCTTCCGGCCGCGGCGGGCAACCCGGCACGTAGACATCCACCGGGATGATCTGGTCCACCCCCTTGACGACGTGGTAGCCGTACTGCCAGTAGGGGCCGCCGTTGTTGGCGCAGCTTCCCATCGAGATCACGTACTTGGGTTCCGGCATCTGGTCGTAGAGCGTCTTGATGCGGATGGCCATCTTGTGGGTGACGGTGCCGGCGACGATCATGCAGTCCGACTGCCGGGGGGTCGCCCGGGGGATGAGGCCGAGCCGGTCCCAGTCGAAACGGCTGGCTCCGGTCGCCATCATCTCGATGGCGCAGCAGGCGAGGCCGAAGGTCATCGGCCAGAGCGCCGACAGCCGCGCCCAGTTGACGATCGCGCTCACCGTGGTGAGCGCGACGTTGTCCTTGCCGAGACCCTTGCCGAGGGCGCCGATCAGATCCACGCGATGTCTCCGTTCAGCGGCCCGTGGAACAACCCGGCGCGCCTCAGGCGGCCGCTCCCGGGGCGGAAGAGGTCTCGGCTCCCGGACGCGCCTTGAGGGCGCGCCGCTCTTCTTCCCGCACCCACTCGAGGTCGCCCTTCACCCAGACGTCGGCGAGCCCGAGAACGAGCATCCCGATGAAGATGAGTCCGGCGACCAGCGCGCCGGGGCCCAGGTCGAGATAGGCGAGCGCCCAGGGCAGGAGCATGACCGCTTCCACATCGAAGATGAGAAACACGAGGGCGAAGACGTAGAACCGTATGTTGAACTGCACGCCCCAGGGCGAGCCGACCGGGTTCTCCCCGCACTCGTAGGGTTGCGACTTCGAGTCGAGGGGCAGCGAGGGCCGGACGAGCGACGAAACCAGCAGGGTGACCCCGACGAAGAGCACGCCGACCGCGATCGCGACCAGCGGTCCGAGGAATTCGCCCATGGATAATCGAAAAAACCGCCGCCTCGGCAGCCCGGACAGCGGAACGCGCAGGATTCTACCGGGGGGCCCGACGATAGGTAAAGACCAAACGTGCGGAAAAACGCAGCGGCGGACCCCGCCCGCACTTCCGCCTCTTCCCTCGTGATCTCGGTCGTAGTCCCGACGCTCGACTGCGCCGGGAGCGTCGGCGCCGCCATCCGCTCGGCGCCCCCGGGCGCGGAGGTGGTGGTGGTGGACGGCGGCAGCCGGGACGACACGGCGGACGAGGCCGCCCGCGCCGGGGCGCGCGTCGAGATCGGCCCGCGGGGACGCGCCCTCCAGTTGAACGCCGGGGCCCGCGCCGCCCGGGGAGACATCCTGGTGTTCCTCCACGCCGACTGCCGGCTGCCGCCCGCGGCAGCGGGACAAGTGACGAACATCCTCGCTCGGCCCGGCGTGGCCGGCGGCTGGTTCCCGCAGCGCGTCGAGGGCGGCGGGGCGCTGCTCCGTTTCGGTGCGCGGGGAGCGAACCGGCGAGCGCGCTGGCTCGACCTTCCCTACGGCGACCAGGCCATCTTCACCACCCGAAGCGCATTCGAGGAGGCGGGCGGCTTCCCCGAGGAGCCCATCCTCGAGGACGCCGGGCTCGCCCGCCGCCTCCGCCGCCTCGGCCGGCTCGAACCCGCCGCAGCGGCGGTGACCACCGGGACGGAGCACTGGCAACGCCTCGGCGCGGTCCCGACGGCCGTCCTCGACTACCTCACGCTCGGGGCCTGGCTCGCCGGGGTCCCCCCGGAGTGGATCGCGCGGGTGTACTTCCCGCTGCAGCGCGGATCCCGGGAGCGGACTCCCCGCGGGCAGGACGACGGCGTCTGAGCGACTTCGCCGGCAGGTCGGACTCGCGCCGGCGCAATCGGCGTGTCTATACTCGGCAAGAGCATGAAACACGTCGGGCCGGCGCGCCGGAAACCGCTCGCCGCCGCGGTGCTTGCCGTGGTGCTGGCGTTCGCGGTCGTCTGCCCGCTGATGGCGGCGCCCGGAATCCCCGCCGAGGCGAGCTGTCACGGCGGTTCCGAGCCGGCTCCGGACGCCGAGCGCGTGAGCGTGTGCTGTTCCTCGGTCACCGTTCCCAAACTGCTCGCCCCCGAGCCGGGTCCGGCGGCGGTCCTGCCCGCCTCCGTGGAGCCGATCCGGACCGTTGCCGGCTGGAATCGCCAGCCGGACGGGCCCTTGCCTCCCCGCGAGCCGCGGCCACCCCTCTTCGTCCGGCACGCCGCCCTGCTGATCTGAGTCTCCGTCCGCCGTACGTTCGGTCCCGCTGAGCCGAGCGTCGCCGGACCGGGCCCGCGCCTCACTGGCGCGTCCCGGAGGCGCCGCCCCCGGCCAGCTCCCCTGACGACCGGCGGCCCGTGCCGGAACCCGGCACGGGGCGGTTCCCGGGCCCGTCAACCCGGTGATCCGCCGGCAGCCAGCGCCGATGGTCTGGCTCCGGCCCGCTGCAGCCTGGCGACGGATTCTCACTATCGTGTTTCCTCTTCGATCCCTCTCCGCCTTCGCGGCCGCGGTCCTGGCGGCTCTCCCGGCGGCCGGAGGAGTCCAGCCCGGGTCAGGTCCCGACTCAGGACCTGACTACTACGCCGCGGAACCCGAGCTCAGAAGCTGTGTGGACAGCGCCATCGGGCGGCACCCCGCCCTGCTCGCGTCCCGGGCGCACTACCAGGCCGCCCGCCGGCGTGTTCCGCAGGTCACGGCCCTCCCGGACCCGACGGTCAACGTGAGTCAGGCGCTCCGGCGCGTGGAGACCCGGGTCGGGTCCCAGACCGGCGGCATCACGGTGACCCAGTCCCTGCCCTGGTTCGGCGCCCGCGATCTGCGCGGCCGGGTGGCGCTCTCCGAAGCGGACGCCCAGCTCCTCCGCCTCCAGGCCGAGGAACGCGAAGTCATCGCCCGGGTCAAGCGGACCTTCTACGACATCGCCTACCTCGACGCCGCGCTCCGGTTGCTGGAGGAGGAGCGGTCGCTCCTCGGGCACTATGAAACGCTGGCGCGGGCGCGCTACTCCACCGGCCAGGGCCTCCAGCAGGCGGTCATCCGGCTGCAGGCCGAACTCACCCGGATCGCCGACCGGGAGCGACAGCTCACGCGCCAGCGCCGGACACTCGCGGTGAACCTCAACACGCTCTGCGCCCGGTCGCCGGAGACCGCCGTGCCACAGGTTCCCGCCATCGAGCCGCCGGCGGTGAGCCTGGACCGCGCGCGCCTGCTGGATCTGGGAGAGCGGCACCGGCAGGAACTGCGGGCGGCGACGGCGCTCATCGCGGCGAGCGAGGACGCGGTCGAGCTGGCCGGGATGAACTTCCGGCCCCGCTTCACCGCGAGCCTCGCGCTGATGAACGTCGCCGGCCGCGACCCGGCGGATGTCCTCGGTCCGCTTCCGCCGGACAACGGCAAGAACTCGCTGATCGTATCGGTGGGGGTGTCGCTGCCGGTGTGGAAGGAGAGCTACCGCGCCGGCGTCGAGGAAGCCGGGCACCGGCTCACCGCGAATCGAAGGCGCCTCGAGGAAGCCCAGGACGCCATGGAGAACGCGGTGGAGCTGGCCATGATCCGGGTCGAGACGATCGAGGAACAGCTCGCCCTGCTCGAGACCGTGCTCATTCCGCAGACCGAGGAGACGCTCCACGCCACGGAGACCGCCTACGAGACGGGTCTGGTGGGGGTCCTGGACCTGCTCGACAGTGAACGCGTCCAACTCGACGTCCTGAGGATGCGCGCCCGCTACGTCTCGGACTTCCTCATTGCACTCGCCGATCTCGAACGCGGCATCGGCACGCGGGTACCCCTGCCCGCCGGGAGGGCCTCATGAACCGGACAACCGCAATCGGCGCGGCCGCCTTCTTCGCGGGCGCGGCGCTTCTCGGCCTGGTGGTGTTGGGTCTCGGGGGCTGGGAGTGGCCGCCCCGGTTCGACGACGCCGGCGAGGGCGCCGGCGAACCCGGCGCGGAGGAGCGCGGCGGAGAGCGGGAGATCCTCTACTGGAGGGCCCCCATGGACCCGAACTTCACCTCGGACCGGCCCGGCAAATCCCCCATGGGGATGGACCTCGTCCCGGTCTACGCGGATCCGGCTCCGACAATGGAACGGGAGATCCTCCACTGGCGGGCACCCATGGATCCGAACTTCATTTCGGACCGGCCCGGCAAATCCCCCATGGGGATGGATCTGGTCCCCGTCTACGCGGACGAAGCGCGCGCCGCGCCGGAAGGCGCGGTGCGCCTCGATCCCGGCTTCGTGCAGCGGATCGGGGTGCGCACCACCCCGGTCGAGCGGCGGGACATCGCCCAGACGATCCGCACCGTCGGCACCCTCGCCCACAACGACAAGCAGATCGCCTGGGTGGGCACCAAGTACGACGGCTGGATCGAGAACGTGGCGGTGAACTACCTCGGGGAAACGGTCGAGGAGGGCCAGGCGCTCTTCGACATCTACAGCCCGCAACTGGTCGCGGCCCAGACCGAATACCTCCAGGCCGTGCACTACGCGGAGCGGCTCGACGCCGCGCAGTTCCCCGACGTGGCCGAGCGGGCGCACTCGCTCGTCGAGGCGGCCCGCGCCCGGCTCCGCTACTGGGACATCACCGACGACCAGATCGCGCTGCTGGAGCAGGAGGAGACTCCCCGCCGCACGCTGCCGGTGCTCTCTCCGGTGACCGGCGTGGTGGTCGAGAAGGTGGACGAGGCGCTCGACGGCATGTACGTCGAGCCGGGGATGAACCTCTACAAGCTGGCCGACCTCACCACCATCTGGGTGGACGTCGAAATCTTCGAGCACCAGGTGCAGGCCATGCGGATCGACCAGCGGGCGGAGGTGGAGCTGCCCTACGTGCCGGGACGGCCCTACACCGGATTCGTCCGCTTCCTGTATCCCCATTTCAACCAGGAAACGCGGACCATGACCGTGTCCATCGAGCTCGCGAATCCCGATCTGGCGCTGCGGGCCGGCATGTACGCCAACGTCACCTTCGACGTCCCGGTGGCCCGGGACGCGCTGACCGTCCCCGAGGAGGCGGTGATCCGGAGCGGCACCCGGAACCTGGTCGTCCTCGAGCTCTCACCCGGCCTGTTCCGGGTAGCGGACGTCACCCTCGGCGCCAGCGGCGACGGGGTCTGGGAGATCGTGGGCGGAGTCTCGGAAGCGGACCGGGTGGTGGTTTCGGCCCAGTTCCTGATCGATTCGGAAAGCAACCTCACCCAGGCGATCAAGGCGCCCGTTCCCGAACCGGAAGCCCCGGAGGCGGAACCGGCGATGACCCACAGGCACCACTAGCCGACCCATGCTCGCCCGCCTCATCGAGTGGTCCCTCCGGAACCGCCTGTTCGTCCTCGTCCTGGCGGCGTTCCTCGCCGTCGCCGGCTTCCAGGCGCTTCGCGCCATCCCCCTCGACGCGCTGCCCGATCTCTCCGACGTCCAGGTGATCGTGTTCACCGACTACCCGGGACAGGCGCCACAGGTGGTGGAGGACCAGGTGACCTACCCGATCACCACCCAGATGCTCGCGGTCCCCTCGGCCACCGTGGTGCGGGGCTACTCCTTCTTCGGGTTTTCGTTCGTCTACGTGATCTTCGAGGACGGCACCGACCTCTACTGGGCCAGGAGCCGGGTCCTCGAGTACCTCAACTACGTCAGCGGCAGGCTGCCGGAGGGGGTCAGCCCCACGCTGGGTCCGGACGCGAGCGGCGTCGGCTGGGCCTACATGTACGCCCTCCGCTCCCCGGACCACGACCTCGCGGAACTGCGGTCCCTCCAGGACTGGTTCCTCAAGTACGAGCTCACCGCCGTCCAGGGAGTCTCCGAGGTGGCGAGCATCGGCGGGTTCGTCCGCCAGTACCAGATCACCGTGGACCCGAACCGGCTGCGCGCATACGACATCTCGCTGGCCCGGATCCGGGACGCGGTGCAGCGCAGCAACAGCGACGTGGGGGGCCGCGTCTTCGAGACCGCGGAGACCGAGTTCATGGTGCGCGGGGAGGGCTACATCCGGGGGCTCGACGACGTGCGCCGCATCGCGCTCGGGGTGGACGCCTCCGGCACCCCGGTCACCGTCGAGGACGTCGCGACCGTCCAGTTCGGACCGGAGATCCGCCGCGGCCTCGCCGAGCTGAACGGCGAAGGCGAGGTGGTCGGCGGCATCGTCGTCGTTCGCTCGGGCGCCAACGTCCACGAGGTCGTCGGGCGGGTCAAGACGCGGCTCGAGGAACTCCAGGCGGGACTGCCCGCCGGGGTGGAGGTGGTGCCGGTCTACGACCGGACGGTGCTGATCGAGAGCTCGGTCGCCACCCTCCGGGAGAAGCTGGTCGAGGAGATGGCGATCGTGGCGCTCGTGTGCGTCGTCTTCCTGCTGCACCTGCGCTCCGCGCTGGTCGCGGTGATCACCCTTCCACTGGCGGTGCTGATGGCGTTCATCGTCATGTACTTCCAGGGGGTCGGCGCCAACATCATGTCGCTCGGCGGCATCGCGATCGCCATCGGCGCCATGGTGGACGCGGCGATCGTGATCGTGGAGAACGCCCACCGGCACCTGGAGCGGGACCGGGGCAAGGCGCCCCACTGGCGCATCATCGCGCGCGCCTCCACCGAGGTCGGGCCCACCCTGTTCTTCGCGCTCCTGGTGATCACGATCTCGTTCGCGCCCATCTTCGCGCTCGAGGCCCAGGAGGGCCGTCTCTTCCGGCCGCTCGCGTTCACCAAGACTTACGCGATGGCGGCGGCGGCGCTGCTCTCGGTAACCCTCGTTCCGGTGCTCGCCGGTTTCTGGATCCGCGGTCGCGTCCGGCCGGCAGGCCGCAACCCGGTCACCTGGCTGCTCATGGCGCTCTACCGCCCCGTCCTGCGGCTGGTGCTGCGGTGGCGCTGGGCGGTCCTCGCCCTCACCCTCGCGGGGGCGGCCGCCACCGCGGCGCCCATCTCGCGCCTCGGGTCGGAGTTCATGCCGCCGCTCTGGGAGGGCGACCTGCTCTACATGCCGACCACACTGCCCGGGGTCTCGATCACCAAGGCCCGCGAGGTCCTGCAGCAGACCGACCGGATCCTCCGGGACTTCCCCGAGGTGGAGACGGTGTTCGGGAAGGTGGGGCGGGCCGACACTGCTACCGACCCGGCCCCGCTGAGCATGATCGAGACGACGATCCTGCTGAAACCGGAGAGTGAATGGAGGCCCGGGATGACGCCGGACCGGCTCATCGCCGAGATGGACGACGCCATCCGCTTCCCCGGGCTGACGAACGCCTGGACGATGCCCATCAAGACCCGGATCGACATGCTGTCCACCGGCATCAAGACGCCGGTGGGGGTCAAGCTCTCCGGTCCCGACCTGAGGGTGCTCGAGGACCTGGGAAGCCGGGTCGAGGCCGTGGTGCGCGACGTCCCGGGCACCCGCTCGGCCTACTCGGAACGGGCCATGGGGGGCAACTACCTGAACTTCAGCGTCCGCCGGGACGCCATTGCCCGCTACGGGCTGACCGTCGGCGACGTGCAGGAGGTCATCCAGTCGGCGATCGGCGGGATGAACATCACCACGACGGTCGAGGGGCTCGAGCGCTATCCCGTGAACCTGCGCTACAGCCGCGACCTCCGCGACAACCCGTCCGAGTTCGGGGACATCCTCGTGCAGACGCCGACCCGGCAGCAGATTCCGCTCGGCTTCCTGGCGGACATGTCCTTCGTGAAGGGGCCTCCGGTGATCAAGAGCGAGCAGTCCCGTCCCAACGCCTGGATCTACGTGGACATCGAGGACGTGGACATGGGCGGTTACGTGGAGACCGCCCGGGCGGCGGTCGCCGAGGCGGTGGAGATCCCCACCGGTTACAGCCTGGGCTGGAGCGGCCAGTACGAGTTCCTGCTCCGCGCCCGGGAACGAATGGAGATCATGATCCCGCTGACCCTGGTGCTGATCCTGCTCATCCTCCAGATCAGCACCCGGTCGGTGTCGCGCACCCTGATCGTGGTGACGGCGGTGCCGCTCTCCCTGATGGGCACCTTCTGGCTGCTCTACGCACTCGACTACAACCTGAGCATCGCGGTGGGGGTCGGGATCATCGCCCTCGCCGGACTGAGCGCGGAAACCGGCGTGGTGATGCTCCTCTATCTCGACCGGTCCTGCGAGGAGGCGAAGTCGGCGGGACGGCTTACCAACCGTGCGGAACTCAGCGACGCCATCTTCGACGGCGCGCTCCGGCGGGTACGTCCGGTCGCCATGCTCACCGCCACCACCGCCCTCGGGCTGCTGCCCATCATGTGGAGCACCGGCGCGGGGTCCGACGTCATGAAACGGATCGCCGCCCCCATGGTGGGCGGCGTCGTCACCGCCGCGGCCGTGGTGCTGGTGGTGTTCCCGGCGATCTACTTCGTCTGGCGGGCGCGCGGGCTGCCGCACACGGCCGCCAACTGATCCTCGGCGCCGGCGGCGGGGCCCCGCGTCCGGGGTCCCGCCGAGGCGGTAGAGTCAGCCCGTGAAGCGGCTGCTGCGGCTCGACTGGGACATCGTCGCGGGCATCCTCGCCGCCATCGCGGCGATCGTGCTCCACCTGCTACACATCGTGGCGGTGGACGTGCTGCTCACCATCACCCTCGTCCTGCTGGCGCTGCTGCTCTTCCGGGACCTCCGGCGGGAGGGACAGGACGAGCGGGTCGCGGCGACGATCCGCGAGACCCGCACCGAGGTCGGCGAGCTGCGCCGGGCGCTGGAGTCCCCGGAGGCGATCCTGATCGGGCCGCGCCTCCTCCAGGCCGAGAGCCGCCGGTTCGCGGAGGCGGCGCACGGCCGGATGGTCTGGTTCAACATGTGCTTCGCGATGTTCCGGTCGCAGGAGGTGTTCGACCTCATGTTGCGGCCCGCCATCGAGAACCCGCGCGTCGAGTCCATCGAGTTCGTCTCTGGCCACGGGGAGCGGGAGCGCTGGGACCGCTTCATGGCGCCGAGGATCGCGGCGTGCCGCGGCGCCGCCAAGGTGGCCGAGCCCCGCTGGAGGGAGTTGCCGGAGACAGTCTCCTTCATCCTGGCCGAGTTCGAGCCCGACGGCGCGACGGAGGCGCTCCTGAGCTTCTGGGGCGAACCGTTCATGTCACGCACACACGGCGCGCAGGTGCCCCGGTACACCTTCCGGATCGCCGGTCACTCGGACCTGATCGCCCAGTTCGTCGAACTGGAGCGGCATCACCGCCGCGGCGGGGACTGACCGGTTCCGCCGGGAACACCGGACGCCGGCAGGGCGAGCAGCCCGATTCCGGCAAGCAAGGCGAGGTCCGCGAACAGGAGCGGCGCGAACGGCGGGGCCCCGTGGACGAACGCCTCGAAGGGCTGGCCGCCGATGGCGCTGATGCCGGCTTCAAGGTGGAGCCAGAAACCGAGGAGTCCGACGCCCACCTGGAGCAGCAGCGTCAGGACCGCAAGGCGGACCAGTCCGGGCGCCGGCGCGTGCCGCAGCCCGACGAGCACCAGGTTCGACACCGCGAGCGCCGCCGCGGCCACCGGGATCCATTCGGTCCAATAGGAAAAGCCGTTCTGTTCGTGGTCGAGCAGCGAGAGCAGGAAGTTGCCCGCGAACCCGCCGGCCGCGAACATCGTCACCCACTGGCCCCAGCCGAAATCGTCATCGGCGGGGCGGAAGAGACCGGCGCGGTTGGCGAGCAGCAGGAACCCGATCCCGGCGTAGGCGAGCGGCGCCACGAAGGGCGCCGCGTAGATCAGTCCGTCGAGGGCGAACCGGCGGAAGAAGGCGCTCTCGAGGTGCAGGATCGTTCCCCAGATCCCCACCCCCACCGAGAGCGCGCCGATCACTCCCCCGGCCCACCGCGCCGCCGGCGCGTCGGGGCCGCGCCCGGAGGCGAGGAGCCCGAAGAGCACCAGGCCGCCGGCCAGCGAGAACCAGAGCGGCAGCCATTCCACCGGCTCGCGGAACGAGTTCACCGAGTGGGCGAAGAAGATGTCCACCGCGAGGAACAGCAGGTTCCCGGCGAGAAAGACCTCGAGCAGGAGGCGCCGGCGGCGCCGCAGACTGGCGAGCGACAGATTCACCGGGCCGCCGGGGACTTTCTCGGTAGCCGCGCGCTGACCCGGGTCACTCCGGCGACAACGCTGCGATCCGTTCCTCGATCTCGGTGATCCGGTTCATCAGGTCGTAGGTCCCGTGCCACTGCACGAAGTCGGCGCCGTCCATGAACGCGCCGTGCTTCACCGTGCGTCCCGCGTAGTGCCAGGCGTCGAAGAACAGGAAATCAAGGGGCTCGTCGAACGGCGCCTCGGTCAGGAGGCCCGCCTCCTGCACCTCGGCCATGCGCTCCATCAGCTCGGCGACGCGCGTGTTCGTGGTCTCCACCAACGCCTCGGCGTCGGCATAGAACTGTTTCACCTGGTTCTCGGCATGGCACTTGAGGCAGATGCCCTGCATCTCGGCCTGCGCCTGGTCGTAGTGCGGCCGTCTCTCGGAGACCGGCGCGAAGAGCCAGTACGAGAGCCGCTCGGTGGTGTCGTGGGTCACCTTGGCGCCCTCGAGGCCGCTCATATGGCAGGTGGCGCAGGTCGGCACCGGCATGTCGAAGGCGGTGAGCAGCTTCGGTTCGGCGTCGAGGTTCATCAGGTGGCGCTGGGCCTCGAAGAGGATGCCGTGCTTCGACTCGCTGTAGATCTCCTTCTGCGCGTGGTCCGGTCCCATGTGGCATTGCCCGCAGGTCGCCGGCGCCCGGGCGAGCGAGATCGCGGTGGAGTGCCGGCTGTGGCAGGCGGTGCAGGTCCCGATGGAGCCGTCGGCGTTCGGCCGCCCGATGTCGTGGCAGCCGAGACAGCCGGAAACCGTGGTCGGCGAACCCTCGAGCCGCGCGAGCGCGTTCGGCGGACGCCGTACCGCGCCGGGATGGATCTCCTCGGCCCGGTCGATCCGCTCCGCGGGAAACGTCGCGGGATACCCCTCCGTCCCCATGACCGCCGCGTAGGCGGGGAGCGCGTGGCGGCTCCGTTCGAACTGGCGCACCTCGTCGGCGTGGCAGTCCTGGCAGGCGAGCGCGGTGGTGGCGGTGGTGATCTCGAACCCGTGATGCTCGAGGGCCCTCTGACCGGGACGCACCTGGTGGCAGTCGAGGCAGGTCACGCCGGCGCCCGCGTGGGCGCTCATCTCGAACTGCGCCACCACCGCGCCGGTCTCGTTGCGGTGGCAGTTGGCGCACTCGCCGCTCGCCCGGATCTGTTCGGGGGTCCTGCCGGCCACCCGCGGACGGGCGCTGTGGAGCAGTACCGCGCCGGTGACCAGAACCCCGGCAACGCCGACGACCGCCACCAGGTCGCGGAAGCGGATGCCGGCAAGGGCCATTGGATTCGTCGGTGGTCCGTAACTCCCGATTAGGTTAGCCGTTGTGCTGACATCGGCCAGGGAAACCTCCGGGGATAGCGGCGGCCGTTCAGGCGCTTCCCCACCCAGGTGGAGCGCACTCCGTAGTGGTAGGTGACGAGGGTGACGGCGAAGGCCGCACTGAGCGCGAGAGTGAACTTGACAAGGCCGGGAGCGTTCCAGCCGGCCAGCAGCGGCGGTAGCGCGACGGTGAGCGGCAGGTGGACCAGGTACATCCAGTAGGAAGCGTCGGAGAGATAGCGCCGGCCGGGGCTCGGGGCGTCCAGCAGGCGGCGGAAGAGGCCGAGGAACCCGAGGACGAAGAGCCACATCGAGACGGCGAGCAGGACCATTCCCGCACCGTGCGCGAAGGGCGCCTCCGCGGGCGCGATCCCGAGGTACGGCACCACCACCGCGAGGTAGAGCGTGTGGAAGAAGAGGCCGCCGCCGAGGCGCGCCAGGCAGCCGTCGCGGAGGTGGCCGAAGCTGCCGCCGCGGCCGTGCTCCAACCAGCCGAAGACGAAGAACACCCCGTAGGCGGAGAGCAGCCGCAGCGGCGGCAGCAGCGTGCCGTCGGTTTCCAGTTCCCAGGCTTCCATCGGCGCGAGCGTCAGCGCGGTGATCCCCACCAGCACCAAGAACGCCGAGCGCCGGGCGAGAAACTCCCGCGCGATGTCGGCGAGCCGGCCTGCTGCCCGCGGCCGGAGCCGGAGGAATGCGGACCGGAACAGGGCGACGGCCGCCGACAGGATCAGCAGTTGGTACAGGAACCAGAGGTGCATCAGATCGACCCCGCCCGCCTCGGACCCGGGCGCCGGGGCCAGCGGAACGCCCGAAAGGGACGCCGCGAAGACCCAGGCCACCGCGGTCAGCGGGAAGAGGAGGATCCAGCCGGCGACCAGCGGAACGCCGATCCGGTTCAGGCGGTGGCGGAGGAACGCGCCCGTGCCGCGCCTTTCGACCAGGAACGACGCGAAGAATCCGGCCACCGCGAAGAACGCGGGCATCCGGAAGGTGTGGATGAGGCTGACCAGCCAGCCGAACCAGTCGCTCGCCTGCCGGTCCTGGTAGGGCCACTCGCCGGACGACAGTTCGGGGACGTAGCTGAGGGCGGTGTGCAGCACCAGCCCGAGCAGCATCATCACGGCGCGCAGTGCGTCCAGCGAGTGGATCCGCGCCGGGGCGGGACGCGGCGGGCTGCCGGCTGCCGCTCCGTCTCGCGGCACTCCGGTCTTCAGCAGCTCAGCCCCGCTGGAACAGGTCCGGCGGTCCCGTGGTCTCCTGCGACTCGACCACCGCGATCGCCACCACGTTGACGATCTCCTCCACCTCGGCGCCGCGCTGCAGCACGTGGACGGGACGGCGGAGGCCGGTCACGATGGGGCCGATCGCCTCCGCGCCGCCGAGCCGCTGGAGCAGCTTGTAGGCGACGTTCCCGGCTTCGAGGCTCGGGAAGATCAGCACGTTGGCGGCCCGGTCCAGCCGGGAGAAGGGGTAGGTCCCCCGGAGGAGGTCGTCCACCACCGCGGTGTCCGCCTGCATCTCGCCGTCGGCCACCAGCTCGGGGGCGCGCTCGCGCAGGATCTCCACCGCCTCGCGCACCTTGTTGGACCGCTCGTGGGGAGCGCTCCCGAAGTTCGAGAACGAGAGCATCGCCACCCGGGGCTCGACGTTGAAGCGGCGCGCCACCTCGGCGGTCTGGATGGCGATGTCGGCGAGGTCGTCGGCGCTCGGATCGATGTTCACCGTCGCGTCGGCGAAGAACTTGATCTCGTTCGGGAACACCATGAGATAGACGCCGGCGACGCGGCGGACGTCGTCCCGCATCCGGACGATCTGGAGCGCCGGGCGGATGGTTTCCGGATAGTGCTGGGTGACCCCCGCCACCATCGTGTCGGCGTGCCCGAGGTTCACCATCATCGCTCCGTAGACGCTCGGGTTCTTGATCAGTTCCCGCGCCTTGGCGGGCCCCACCCCGCGCCGCTGGCGGATCTCGACGAGCCGCCGCGCGTACTCGTCGCTGCGCTCGGAGTCGGTGATGTCCACCACCCGGGCGCCGTTCACCTCGATGCCGAGGGTCGCACAGGCGTCCCGGATGACCTTCGGCCGGCCCAGCAGGATCGGTTCGGCGATGCCCTCGTCGAGGAGACGCTGCGCGGCGCGCAGGATCTTCGGCTCTTCGCCTTCGGGGAAGACCACCGAGCGGGCGGCGCGCTTGGCGCGGCCGATCACCTGGCGCATCACCTCGCGTTCGAGCCCGAGGCGCGACTCGAGCCGGGCGCCGTACTGGTCCAGATCGATCTGGATGCGGGCGACGCCGCTCTCCATCGCGGCCTCGGCCACCGCGGGCGCCTCCCAGAGGAGGACCCGGGAGTCGAACGGCGACGGGATGAGGTATTCCGGGCCGAAGGACATCCGCTCCTTGCCGTGGGCCCGCATCACCGAGTCCGGCACGTCCTCCCTGGTGAGCGCAGCGAGCGCCCGGGCCGCGGCCAGCTTCATCTCCATGTTGATGGTGCGGGCGCGCACGTCGAGGGCGCCCCGGAAGATGAAGGGGAACCCGAGGACGTTGTTGACCTGGTTGGGATAGTCCGACCGCCCGGTGGCCATGAAGACGTCGCTGCGGGCGTCCATGGCGTCTTCCCAGGTGATTTCCGGGTCCGGGTTGGCCATCGCCATCACCAGCGGCTGGGCGTTCATCGAGACGAGCATCTCCTTCGAGACGGCGTCCTTCACCGACAGGCCCATGAAGACGTCGGCGCCGCGCATGGCGTCGTCGAGGGTCCGCATCGAGGTGTCGAGGGCGTAGCGCTCCTTGAACTCGTTCATGCCGGACTCGCGGCCGGTGTGGATGACGCCGCGGGAGTCGCACATCACCACGTTCTCGTGGAGCACCCCGAGGCTCTCGGCGAGTTCGGCGCAGGCGATGCCGGCGGCGCCGGCGCCGTTGATGACCAGCCGGACCTCCGCGGGATCCTTCCCGGTGAGTTCGAGCCAGCTCAGGAAGGCGGCCCCGGAAATGATCGCGGTGCCGTGCTGGTCGTCGTGGAAGACGGGGATGTCCATCTCCTCGCGGAGCCGCGACTCGATGTAGAAGCAGTCCGGGGCCTTGATGTCCTCGAGGTTGATGCCGCCGAAGGTGGGCTCGAGGGCCTTCACCACCCGGACCACCTCCTCGGGCTCGGTCACGCCCAGTTCGATGTCGAACACGTCGATGTCGGCGAAGCGCTTGAAGAGGACACCCTTCCCCTCCATCACCGGCTTGGCGGCGAGGGGGCCGATGTTGCCGAGACCGAGCACGGCGGTTCCGTTCGAGACCACCGCCACGAGGTTTCCGCGGGCGGTGTAGTCGAAGACGCGCCCCGACTCCTGGTGGATCTCCCGGCACGGCTCGGCGACGCCGGGGCTGTAGGCGAGCGACAGATCCCGCTGGGTCTGGGTGGGTTTGGTGGGCCGGACCTCGACCTTCCCGGGCCGTCCGCTCAGGTGGTAGTCGAGGGCATCCTGTCTGCGAATCAAGGGGCTTTCCTCACTCGGTGAGAGGCGCGGGCTCGGCCGGAGGAGCGCCGGCGAAGCTGGGCCGCGAAGTGCTCAGGGTCCCGCCCGTTCGGGACCGGAAGGCGCGAAGTGTAGCGGCCCGCAGGGGGTCGGACCGGGTGGCGGTGTGCCCGGCGGTTCCCACCCCGAACGGACGCATGGAGAATCGGCTGGCCGTCACCTCGACGAGAATGAAACGGGAACGGTATAACTGCGGTATAATCGTCGCATGAAGACAGCGATCTCGGTGCCGGATGAACTCTTCAAGGAAGCTGACGACTTCGCGAAGCGGGTGGGGACGTCGCGGAGCAGGTTGTACTGCGACGCTGTTTCCGAGTATCTCGCGCGGCGGCGGCGCGAGGACATCACCGCGAAACTGAACGAGATCTACTCTCGGGAGCCGAGCGGACTCGATCCGGCGCTGCGAAGGGCGCAGGCGAAATCCATAGGCCCCAGCGATTGGTAGCCGCGCGACGGGAGGTTTGGTGGGCCGATCTCGGCACACCACGCGGCTCCGAGCCCGGGTTTCGACACCCGGTTCTGATCGTCCAATCCGACGACTTCAACCAGAGCCGGCTTAGAACCGTCCTCGCGGTCACCCTGACCTCCAATCTCCGGCTGCTCAACGCTCCCGGGAATGTGCTGCTTCCGGCGGATGCAACCGGGCTTCCGCGAGACTCGGTCGCCAACGTCTCGCAGATCTTGGCGCTTGATGACGACTACCTGGACCGGCAGGTCGGTCAAATCCCCTGGCGGTTCATGGCGCAGGTGGAAGCCGGCCTCCGGCTGGTGCTGGATCTGTAGCGCCCTCGGGCCCGGAGCTCGATTCGGGCGACCGGGACCAGTCGAGGCGGCTCAGCGGCCGTTCGCCGCGTCGTCGGTTTCCTCCTCCGGCGTGTGCGCCCGGAACCAGGTCAGGATGCGCTCCGAGACGTCCATCAGGAATTTGGGCTCCCGGGGCCCGTGCGGGGTCCTCGGGTAGACGACGAACTCGGTGGGGATCCCCCGGCGGTCGAGCGCCCGGTAGAACTCCTGCCCCTGGGTGAAGGGGACCCGGAGGTCCTGGGCCCCGTGGATCACCTGCGTCGGGGTAGTCACCTCCGCGATGCGGTAGATGGCCGAGTGGGCCTCGTACACCTCGTAGTCCTCCCAGAAGTCGCCTCCCATGTGGCCGGCGAGGTAGTCCTGGATGTCGGTGGTGGTGACCATGCTGATCAGGTTCGGCAGCCCCGCCCCCATGCTGGCGGCCACGAAACGGTCGGTCCGCGTGACGGCGAACGAGGTCATGTAGCCCCCGTAGCTCCAGCCCATGATGTAGAGCCGGTCCGCCTGCGCCACGCCCTGCTCGATGACGAGGTCCACCCCCGCCATCAGGTCGTCCATGTCCCCGAAGCCCCAGTCCATGAAGTTGGCGTACCGGAATTCCTTCCCGTAGCCGGTGGAGCCGCGCGGGTTGGGCCGCAGGATCGCGAACCCCTCCTGGGCGAAGTACTGGAGCATGTAGATGGACGGGGCGCCGGTGAAGGTCTCGGAATAGACCCCCGCGGGTCCGCCGTGGACGTTCAGGACCAGCGGATAGCGCCGGCCTTCCTCGTAGTCCACCGGGAGGGTCAGGAGCCCTTCCACCGGGGTGCCGTCCGGTGAGGTCCAGGTGAGGACGCTGGTCTTCCCCATCGCCGGCCGCGCGACGTCCTTGTGGAGATCGGTCAGACGGCGCGGCTCGAAGGCGGCCGGGGCAGCGCCTCCCTTCCCCAGGTCGGCCGCGAAGACGTCCCAGGGCGTCTCCGGCGTCTCGTGGGTGAAGGCCATCACGTCGGCCGCGGTCGCGACGGCGGTGGAGCGGAAGACGCCCTCACCGGGGGTCAGTTCCACGAGATCTCCCCCGTCCGCCGGCAGCCCGAAGAGCCGCCGCGAGGTGCGCTCAGCCTCGGCGACATAGACGAGCGAGCCGTCCCGGGACCAGCCGAGGATCCCCGGACTCCGGTCCTTCGTCTCGGCGAGCTTCACCCGCTCGCCGCCCATGACCGGCATCACGTACACGTCGCCGAGCCCGATGGGCTCCGGCTGGTCGCCCGTGGACCGGAACGCGACCGTCTGGCCGTCGGGAGAGACCCGCGGCGAGCTCTCGATCCCGTTCCCCGCGTGCAGCAGGTTGATCGCTCCGTTCCCCAGGTTGACGACCGAAAGGTCCCCCGAGCGCCGGTTCGTGTTGATGCGCGGATCGTCCTGGTGGCTGAAGACGATGCGGTCGCTGCTCGACCAGTCCCAGCCCGAGACGTGATAGTCGCCCCGGGTCAGGCGCCGGTCTTCACCGTCCGGGTCGTGGCCGTCGGACACCAGGGTCACGTAGAGGTGGCCGTACTTGAAGTTCCGGTCCACGAGCTCCACATCGCGCTTTTCCTTCTTCTGCGCCTTCTCCTCCTCGGTCTCGGGATCGGTCATCAGGTAGCCGATGCTGAAGCCGTCCGGCGAGAACCGGAAGGAACGCGCGCCGTTCTCGGCGTGGGTCGCCTGGTAGGCCTCGCCGCCCGCGAGCGGCAGCAGCCAGACCTGCTGGTTTTCCTCACCCTTCCGGAGGAACGCGAGGTGACGCCCGTCCGGCGAGAAGGCGGGAGAGGTCGCCGAGTTCTCGCCGGTGGTGTAGGCGACGGCGTCGCCGCCCGCCGCCGGGACCACGTGGATCTGGGTCCGGTACTCGGACTTCTCGCCCTCCATGAGCGGCACGGTGACCGCGAACGCGACCAGGGTCCCGTCCGGGGAGATGGCGACCGAGCCGACGCGGTGGTACTGCATGGAGAGCGCCGGGGTCCAGCGGTCGTCCTCGGCAACCGCCGGAACGGCGACAGCCAAGGAAAGAAGTCCCAGAAGGACAACGGAAACGGTGGAACGAGCGAACACGGCGGGCCTCCCCGGCAGCCGGAAATACCCCGGCCGCAACCGGCCAAGTATCCCACTGGGGGCTGGCGCGGCGCGAGTTGCAGGCGGTTCGGGCAGCGATTCCGGTGAACCGGCCCGATCCGGTTTGCGTAGTCTTCCCTCAATGAACCCCCCTACGGTCCGGACCGGGCTCGACCGGCTCCCGGAAATGGGGGAGCTGCTCAAGGGGCTCCGGGTCGGACTGATCGCGAACCCCTCGTCGGTGGACGCGTCCTTCTGTCACGCGCGGGATGTGGTGGCCGGCCTGCCGGGGGTGACACTGGCGGCGCTCTTCGCTCCCGAACACGGCTTCGACGCCGTCGAGCAGGACCTCATCGAGATCGCGGACGGCGACGGCCCCATTCCCGTCCACAGCCTCTACGGGCCCACCCGGCGTCCCACGGCGGCGATGCTGGAGGGGCTCGACGCCCTCGTCTTCGACGTTCAGGACGTCGGCTCGCGCTACTACACCTACGTCTGGACGATGGCGCACGCCATGGAGGCGGCGGCGGAGCACGGCAAGCGCATCGTCGTCCTCGACCGGCCGAACCCGATCGGCGGCGCGGTGGAGGGGAACCTGATCCGGGACGACCACCGCTCCTTCGTGGGGCTCTATCCGCTCCCGAACCGGCACGGAATGACCTCCGGCGAGATCGCCGGGCTCGTGAACCGCCGGTACGGGATCGGCGCCGATCTCGTGATCGTCGGCTGCGAGGGCTGGCGCCGCGAGCACTGGCTCGACGAGACCGGGCTCGGTTTCATCCCGCCCTCCCCGAACATGGCGACCCTGGATACGGCCACCGTGTATCCGGGAGGCTGCCTGATCGAGGGCACGAACCTCTCCGAAGGCCGGGGGACGACCCGGCCCTTCGAGGTCTGCGGCGCCCCGTGGGTGGACGGGTTCCGGCTGGCGGATGCGCTGGCGGAGGAGGGACTCCCGGGCGTCCACTTCCGCCCCGTCCGGTTCCGGCCCACTTTCCACAAGTTCAACGGCGAGGAATGCGGCGGCGTGATGCAGCACGTCACGGACCGGAATGCCTACCGGCCCTGGCGCACCGGAATCGCCATCCTGAACCAGGTCCGGAAGCTCTGGCCGTCGGATTTCGCCTGGCGTCCCCCGCCCTACGAGTACGAGCTGGTCCGCCTGCCCATCGACATCCTCGGGGGGAGCCCGGACATCCGGGAGGGCATCGAGGCCAGGCGCACCACTGCGGAGATTGCCGACGCGGGGGACGCGGAGGGGGAGGGTTTCGAGCCGGTGCGGGACGCGTTCCTGCTGTACCGCTGAACGTCCGGGTTCCCATGGGGGCGGGTTTCCGAGCCGGAGGTGCCATACGAGCGGGTGGCGTTACGACGTGCGCGGCGCGGAGCGCCGCGCGTGCCGGTCTGGAGACCGGCGTTCCAAGCCGTCACGTCACCTTGCTGGCCTGCGGTCGCGCCGTCACTCCCTGATGCCGCGCCTCGTCGCCAGGTAGGTGGCGAAGCTGCCGAGCCAGTGACTCCCGACGTAGTTGTTGGGGTCCACGCCGGCGAAGCCGGCCTCGGCGTTCCGGCTGGCGAGGGCGGCCATTCCCGGCAGGCGCGGATCGTCCTCGGGGAGCGCGCTCACAATGCCCTGCAGCATCCAGGCGCGGCTTAGGTGGAGGCCGTGGAGATGTCCGAAGGCATCCTCCTCGTCGGCGGGAACGTGGACCGGTTCCAGCGTCGCCGGTAGCGGGCCGGGCAGGAAACCGTCGAGCCAGGCGGCGAACTCGCCGGACGGCAGCACCCTCCGCATGACGTCGGCCTCCGCAAGGCAGGGCGAAAGGAAATCCTGTCCCGACGGTTCGTAGTCCACCGGGCAGTCGCGGTCGCCGCCGTACCAGACCCGCGCCCGGGCGGCCAGGAGGTCCTGCATCCCCTGGTCGCCCACCGAAACCGCCCAGTCGTGGATCAGCCCCACCGAAAAGGCCGTCTGCTTGTGCTCGCCCACCCGCACGGGATGCTCCAGCTTGTCCAGGAACTCACTCAGCCGTTCCACGCCGTTTTCGACCAGGGGCGCGAGCGTTGCGCGCCAGCGGGCGGCCCGGCCGCGGTCGTCGTCGGACGACTTCGGATCGGCGGCCCACTCGGCCAACTCGGCGTCGAGCTGGAGCAGCCAGGCAAGGCCGTAGGGGCGCTCGAACCCGCGCCGGCCCTTCTTCGAGACGAACTCCAGCTCGCCGGCGACCCGCTCCCCGGTGAGGTTCTGATCGAGCGCGGCGCGGGCCTCCCCGGCGAACTCGGCGCCGGGGAACCGGCGGGTCAGGCGCGCGAGCAGCCAGTGCCCGTGGACCGCGGAATGCCAGTCGTAGCAGCCGTAGAAGACCGGCGTCAGGTCCCGGGGGAGGCCGAGGTCGTCCGGGCTCTCGAGGCGCACCCGCAGGCCGTACGGATACTCCTTCGTCACGCAATCGAGGGCGAGCGCCGCGAACGCGGCTGCACCCTCCGCCTCGAGCGCCGGAGGCGTCAGGTCCACGGGAGCCGCTTCACCGGAAGGCGCCGGATCGTCGCTCCCGCAGGCCGCCGCCAGTCCGGCGGCGAGCGCCAGCGCGACGAACCGCTGTCTCGGGTCGTGAACCATCGCATGCCTCCTGCCTCCGCGGTCAGCGTTTCCGGGCCTCACTCACCAGGCGGTCGGCGCGGCGGATGGGTTCCGGGAGACGAAATCCTATGGCGCAGGCGAGGACCAGTCCCACCGCGGACTCGAGATCCATACGATGGCCGATGCTCACGAACACCGGCCGCACGCGGTCACGGGTGCGGAGAACGGTCCCGATCCGCTCGCCGCGATGCTCGAGGGGGCCCTCGGAGCCCCGCGGCGAATCGACTTCCCCGGGCGCGCCGACCAGGACGCTCTTCGCACACCCGACCGCCGGAGTCCCGGTCAGGACGCCGAGATGGCATGCCAGGCCGAACCGGCGCGGGTGCGCGAGCCCATGGCCGTCGCAAAGCAGCACCTCCACCGTGGTATCGAGTTCCGCGAGCGCGGCCAGCACGGCCGGCGCCTCGCGGAAGGACAGGAGCCCCGGGACGTAGGGGAACGTCAGCGGGCGGCGGACGACCCGTTCCTCGATCACCCGGCGCTCCCGGACGTCCCACGCCACCGCCGCCGCCACGCACTCCCTGCCCCCCTTCGGGAAGGCGGCATCCAGTCCCGCCACGATCCCCGGATCGAATCCGGGGGGCGCCTTCCCCTCGACCCGCCCGGCGAGTTCGCGCTGTATCGCCGCCGCTTCGCGCGGGGACACCTCCCAGGCATGGAATTCCCGGCGCGGTTGCGCCGCTCGGTCGGCGGTCATTCTCGGCGTCCGTTCGCTCCTCTCCCGCCAACTCTCCGGCGACTATGCTTTCCGAATTCAATACGCAATCGTGGGTCGCAACCAAGGAGGTCCCTAGGAATGATTCGAACGATTCTTGCGGGAGCGCTGCTCACCGCCGGTCTGGGAACCCTGTCGCCATCCGAAGCGGCATCCGGGTCGATCGGCGTCGGCGCCGGCAAGCTCAGCCCGCGCGCCGCCTACGCCCAGGGCAAGGCGCTCACCTTCAGGGAGCTCGTGTGCGACGGCTGCCCGCTCCGGAAGGACGAACTGGACAAGGACCGGGCGATGAGCCTCACCCGGAGCCTCGAAGCCGCCTACGAAGGCGAGACGGCCGGGACGGCGGATGACGAGGCGGTCCAGGCGCTGTGTGGAGCGGGGGTCGAGGACTGCAAGCTGCGGATGGAGACCGTCCACTATTTCCTCAGCCGCCGGTTCCGGCTCTAGGCGCGTCCCGATGAACCGCCGCCTCCTCTGTACCGCCGCCTTCGCGGTGGCCCTCATCGTCCTTTCCGCCGCCTCCGGCTCCGCCCAGGGATCCCCCTGGATCGCCGAACCGCGGACCGGCTCCATCACGATCACCTACGGACACCAGGCCGCCACCGAGTTCTACCGGGCCGACGTCAAGGGCCCGACGCCGGGCGACGGGGCCAACCTCTCGCAGACCACCGGTTGGCTGGACGTCAACTACGCGATCACCGACGCGATCGCGGTGGACCTGCGGTCCGGTCTCGGCCGCAGCCACATCCCCGGCCCGGTGGGCCCGACGCCGGAGGAGAGCTTCAGCGGCCTCGTGGACACGAACGTCTCCGTGACCTGGAGGGTGGTGGACGAACTCGTGACGCAGGGCGCCCCCAGCGTGGCGATCCGGGCCGGGGTGATCGCCGCCGGCGGCTACGAGACGGGTTACATCAACTCGCTCGGCGACGGCGGCAACGGGTTCGAGGGATCGGTCCTGGTCGGCAAGTTCGGCGACCGCTTCGGAGCGTCCGGCGAAGTCGGCTACCGCTCCCGCTCGAACGACATCCCCTCGGACACCTTCATCAACCTGGCGGGCTTCTTTCCGGTGAACGACCGGATCACGGTCGCGGCCGACTACCGGATGGTCAACGGCAGCGATTCGGGGCTGGACATCGGCGGCCCGGGCTTCTCGCCGGACCGCTTTCCGGAGCTTCAGGAGGATGCCCAGTTGCTGGGCGGCCGCGTGCTGGCCACCGTCAACGACACGATCAGCGTGAGCGGGTTCTTCGGCCGGATCATCGGCGGGCGGAACACCGCCGCGTCGCGCGTGATCGGGCTGAGCGTCACCTACGGCTTCCTGGTCGACTGACCCCTCGCGGGAGCCCTCCGGAGAGGAACCGGGCTCCCGTCCGGGGTCCGGCGTGCCGGGTCAGCTCGCGTCGTTGAGGTCCCAGTCGTACTCGTAGTCGAAGCCGCCCTCGAAGTTCCGGAGTTGCTCCGCGAGGTCGGGCTCCGCATAGAGGAGCAGGTGCTCGACCACCCCCGCCTCGCTGCTTCCGAAGTCCTCCTGGAACCAGGTGTAGATGCTCGAGACGACGCCGAACATCTCGTCCATCAGCTCGACGCCGCGCGGGTGATTCACGTAGCCGCGGGCCGCGGCATCCATCATCTCCTCGAGATTCGCCGCGGTGAAGACCTTTGGGGCCAGATTGGGGCAGCCGATGCTCGCGCAGTTCACCGCATAGTGGATCCGGGGGTCCCGCCAGAGCGCCCGCAGGATGTCGTGCTCCATGTTGTCGAGGGTCAGCCGCTGTCCGGCGACGGTGGCGCGCCTGTCGCCCCAGGGACCTGACAGGGGCACGATGCCTTCGTGGATCTTCTTGATCGAGTCCACCGGGTATCCCTCGACCACCGTTTCGACGGTGAGCGCGTTGTAGAAGTTGATCCAGTAGGCCATCTGCTCGTCGCGCGAGTAGAGGCGCGGGTCCACCGCCTCGAGGTGCGCGATGTACCCCTGGAGACGCCCCCGGTCGGCCTGGTTCGCCTTGAGTCCGCCGTAGTCGAACAGGTGAACGCCCGAGGGATCGTCGGTGCGCAGGTAGCCGTCCAGGACCGCCTGCCACTCCGCGTGATCGATCGTGTCGCCGTTCGTGTTGTCGTGATCCGACCACGAGACCGCCGGGTCCAGCCCGTTCGACGCGCAGTTGCTGGCGCCGAGCCAGCCACCGGCGGCAAGGACGGTGAGCATCGCCAGCACGGGGCTCCGACGCCCGACTCGGATCATTCCTTCGCTCTTCATGAGCGATCTACCTCCTTTCTCCGGCCTGTCCGGAGGGTCCGGGTTTTCTGTTCTACCCATAGCCTAGCGATCTTTCGAAGGATGCCGGCGCTCGCGCCCGCGACCCCGCGGACCGTGCCCCCGACCTTGGACCGGCCGTAGCGCCGCCTCCGGGTGTCCACCGGCGTCTCGACGACCCGGAGACCGTGCTGGATCGCCTTGATCTGCATCTCGACGGTCCACCCGTAGGCCCGGTCCTCCATCGCGATCCGGCGCAGCGACGCGGCCCGGATGGCCCGGTAGGGACCGAGATCGCTGATCCGTTCCCCCCAGAGCAGGCGGATCAGGAGCGCGGCCACGCGGTTCCCCGCCACCTGCGGCAGGGAGAGCGCTCCGGGCTCGGCGGAGCCGCGCACCCGGGATCCGATGACGAGGTCCGCACCCCCGGCGACCTCCGCCAGCAGACGCTCGGCCTGGGCGGCGACGAAGGACCCGTCCCCATCGGTGAACAGGACCACGTCCACCGGGGCGAGCGCCGCCAGGGCGGTCAGGCAGGCGACGCCGTAGCCGGGCCGGTCCTGACGAACGACCCGGGCCCCGGCCTCCTGCGCCCGGAGCGCGGTCCGGTCGTTCGAGCCGTTGTCGCAGACCACGAAGTCGTCGATCACCCGCCCGCCCGCCGCGTCCCGGAGCGCGAGCAGATCCCGCACCACCGGGCCGATGTTCCGCTCCTCGTCCCGCGCCGGAACGACGGCGCCGACCTTCAGGCCGCGGTACACGCCGTCCCCTCCCGCGGGTCCGCCTTCCGGCGCCGCGCGACGCCGGCCGCGAGCGCGAGCGCGACCATCCCGTATTCCGCTACCGGCACCCACGGAGGGTGCCCGAAGGGATGGAGGTTCATGTCCTGGAGGTTCAGTCCGGTGGCATAGGAGAGCAGCACCGCCACCGAAGCCGTCCACGCCCAGAGGCTCGGACGGATCGCCGCAAAGGGCAACACCCAGAGCAGGTACCAGGGATTCACCACCGGGGCCAGGACGAGGAGCAGGCCGTAGAGGCGGTCGCCCGGCGGGACGTTCCCGCCGGGATCCCGGTCGCGGAAGTAGAGCCACGCCGCTGCCGCAAGGAACAGCCCGCCGCAGACCACCCGGGCGGCCGCGTTGGGCAGCAGCGGGGTCAGCAGCGCGAAGACCGAGGCGTTGAACTCCCAGTCGCGCGCGAACACGAACAGCGTGGGCAGGTCCGTGCCACCCTGCCAGGCGAAGGGCAGATAGAGCAGCGCGAGCACGCCGCCGAAGACCGCCCCGTGCGTCCAGCGGATCGGGCGGAGAACGAACGGAACGGCCACCAGCGCGAGGACCTTCGCGGCCGCGCCGAAGGCGAGGAGCGCGGCCGCCGCGTGGAGCCGCTCCCGCCTCGCCAGCAGCACCGCGGCGAGCACGAAGAACACCGCGAAGCCGTCGGGGTGAGCGGTGAAGGCGACCTCCTTGACCACCAGCGGACACCACGCGTAGAGCAGGACGGCGCGGGGCGGCGCCAGCCGCAGCAGGATGCCGATCGTGAGCAGGTCAAAGAGGATGAAGATGACCTGCAGCGCCGCCACGCTGCCGGGCGCGACGCCGTAGCCGAGCAGGAAGGCGAGCTGCGTCGCCGGGCCGTAGATCGTCGCCAGCTCCGGGAAGTTGATCCGGTCGAGGATTCCCTGGAAGAGCGCCGGGACCGCGGGGTCCGCGAAGAAGGCCTCCGGCGCCAGCCCGTACGGCGTCCCGTCCTGCGCGAAGCGGTAGCCGTCCCAGAGGTAGCGGAAGTAGTCGTCCTCGAAGAACGGTCCGCCGAACAGGCCGATCGCCCGAAAGACCACCGCCCAGAGCAGGAGCCGCCCCACGGAGATCCGGTCCGGCTCCTTTGCCGACCAGGCGTAGACCGCGAACGTCACGGCCGCGGCCGCAGCCGAGACCAGCAGGAACGACGCGACCCCCGGATCGCCGGGTCCGCGGGCCAGCCAGGCCAGTCCGAGGTAGAGCGCGGCGCATCCGGCCCCGGCCCCGTCCACCCGGGTCGGCCGGAACCGGGCGCGGTCCGGCGTCACGGAGGGAGTTCCCCGCCGGGGAAGAAGAACGCGTCCGAGTCTGTGGGATCGAAGAGGCAGCGGTCGAGCAGCACGCGGCCCCGACCGTCGAAGGGGACGCCCTCCCGGGCAAGCAGCGCCCGCTGCCGGCCGGGTTCGCAGTTCCCGCTCAGTTCGGCGGAAAGCGCCCCCTCGGCGTTCACCACCCGGTGCCAGGGAACCCCCGCCGGGGAGTTCCGGAGCGCCCACCCGGCCGCCCGCGCCGAGAGCGGGTACCCGGCGGCGGTCACCGCGCGCGCCACCCGTCCGTAGGTGGTCACCCGGCCGCGGGGGACCCGCCGGACGACCGCGTGGACGCGCCGGAACTTGCCTTCGCTCCCCGGGGTGGGGAACGGCGCCGGTGGCAGGAGCGGCGTCACGGGTGCCAGGCCGGGAACTCCGCCGGCGAAGCGCCGCGGCGGAGGCAAATGTGGTACAAGCGGTGTTCGTCCCTTCCGCCGGCCGAGGGCAGCCATCCGATCCTATCCTGCGGAGGACGCGGCGCCGCACGCCAACCGGAGGCCCGACCATGACCTCGCCGAAGAAGACGTACCGCCCGTTCGGAGACGGCGTCAGCCGCCGCGATTTCCTCTCGGGAGTTCCGGTCGCCCTGACCGGGACGGCCCTCGCCTGCCGCGAGGTCCCGGAGTTCCAGGCCGAGATCGATCGCGCCGGCGAGGCCGATTACCCGCCGCTCCGCACCGGGATGCGCGGCTCCCACGACGGTTCGTTCGAGGTCGCCCACCAGTTCGCCCACGAGGGCCGCGAGTGGACCGCGACCGACACCGGCGAGACGTACGACCTGGTGGTGGTGGGCGCCGGCATCTCGGGGCTCGCCGCCGCGCACTACTTCGCGAAGCAGGCGGGTCCGGATGCCCGCATCCTGCTCCTCGACAACCACGACGACTTCGGCGGCCACGCCAAGCGCAACGAGTTCCGGCTCGACGGCCGCACCTACCTGATGAACGGCGGCACCCTGAACGTGGAGGCGCCCTCGCAGTACGGCGAGGTCGCGGAGGGCCTGCTCAAGGAGATCGGGATCGACCGGAAGCGCTACTACGAGAGCGTCGCCGCGGTCTCGGACACCTACGGCAACCTCGGCCTCCAGCGGGCCATGTTCTTCGACCGCGAGACCTGGGGGACGGACCAGTTGGTGGCCGGAGCCGGACGGCGGCCGCTCGCCGAGTTCCTCGCCGACTCGCCGATGCCGGAAGCGGTGCGGAACGACCTGATCCGGCTCCATGCCGACGGGCAGCCGGACTACCTCCCGGATCTCTCCCCGGCGGAAAAGAAGACGTTCCTGGCCACCATCAGCTACCAGGATTTCCTGATCGAGCACGCGAAGTGCGACCCCGGCGTGGCCTGGTTCTTCGACCACCAACCCAAGGGCCTCTTCTGCACCGGGATCGACGCCTACCCGGCCCGCTACGCGTGGGAAGAGGGGTTGCCGGGCTTTTCGGGGATGAAGATTCCGGAGACGCCGCCGGAGGCGCTCGCTGACGAGCCGGGCGGCCAGCACGGCCGGGAGAACCAGGCCCGCGCGAACGAGGGCGATCCGGACCTCTACTTCCCGGACGGGAACGCCACGATCACCCGGCTGCTGGTGCGGGGGCTCATCCCGAGCGCCATCCCGGGATCCACGATGGAAGACGTGGTGATGGCGCCGCTCGACTACGGGATGCTCGACCGGCCGGAGAACCGGACGCGGATCCGGCTGTCCTCGACGGTCATCCGGGTGGAGCCCGGTGAGAACGGCCCGGCCCGCGTCACCTACGTGCGGGACGACCGGGGGCGCACCGTGGCCGCCGGGAGGGTCGTCCTGGCGTGCTGGCACAACATCATTCCCTACCTGATTCCCGAACTGCCGAAAGCCCAGCGGGACGCGCTCTCCTGGCCGGTGAAGTCGCCGCTCCAGTACACGAGCGTGCTGCTCCACAACTGGCGCGCGTTCACCGAAGCCGGGGTCTCTTCCATCGCGGCCCCCGGCGGTTACCACACCTCCATCGGGCTCGCTCCGCAGCTCGCGCTCGGCGACTACCGCACCTCGACCTCGCCGGATGAGCCGCTGGTGGTGCGGATGAACCGGTATCCGTGCGAGCCCGGGCTCTCCCGGCGCGAGCAGCACCGGATCGGCCGGATGGAGCTCCTCCACACCACCTTCGAGACGGTGGAGGCCAACATCCGCGACCAGCTCAACCGGATGCTCGGCCGGAGCGGCTTCGACGACCAGCGGGACATCGCGGCGATCACCGTGAACCGCTGGCCGCACGGCTACACCTATTCCTACAACCCCCTCTTCGATCCCCCGGAGTGGTCCTTCGGGACCCCGGACGACCGGCCGAACATTCCCGCCCGGCAGCCCTTCGGGAGGATCGCCATCGCGGGGACCGACTCGGCGGCGAGTCCGCACACCGACGCCGCCATCCGGGAGGCGCACCGGGCGGTCGGAGAGATCCTGGCCGCGGACTGAGGGAACGGCCCGCCGGTTTGACGTTCGAGAGGCGGGTGAGGACCGCGATCCTCACTGCCTTCGCGGAAACCGGAATCACCCCCTCCCCCGCGGGGATCGCGGAGCGGCTGGGATCGGAGATGGAGCGGGTCCTGGAGGCCTGGGACCGCCTCCGCGAGGAACGGGCGATCGTCACCGGGGAGGATGGAGTCTCGATCCGGATGGCCAATCCCTTCTCGGGGATTCCCACGGAACACACCTTCCAGTCGGCGGGGGTCCGCTACTACGCGAACTGCGCGTGGGACGCGCTGGGGATCCCCGCGGCGCTCGGACGGGCCGGGACAGTCCGGTCGCGCTGTGCGCACTCCGGAGAACCCCTGCGGCTCGAGGTGACCGAGGCCGGCCCGGAGCGCTGTGACTGGCTCTTCCACTCGCTGGTGCCCGCGGCCCGTTGGTGGGACGACATCGTCTTTACCTGAGCGAACATGTTGTTCTTCCGGTCGGAAGACGATCTTCGCGCCTGGTGCGGGGAGCGCGGCGTCGAGGCGGGACCGATGGTGCCGGTCCCCCAGCTTTGGCGTCTCTCGCGGGTCTGGTACGGCTCACGGCTCGACCCCGAAGCGCCGCGGCCCACTCCCGGGGAGGCGCGCGCTATCTTCGCCGGCGTGGGACTGACCAGCCCCTTCTGGGACCCGGTCCCCCGCCAGGAGCAAACGCCATGACCGAGAAGCGATCCGGACTGACCCGCCGGCAACTGCTGGCCGCGGGAGCGGGAGCGGCGGCCGCCGGCCCCGCGCTCGCGGGCGTCCAGGCGACGCCAACCGGTCTTCTTGCCGCGCCGAAGGTCCCGAACGTCCGCATCGGCTTCGTCGGCGTGGGCGGCATGGGGACGGTCCACGTCCGCAACCTGCTCGCAGTGAACGAAGCGTCTCCCGGAGTCGAGATCCGGGCGGTCTGCGACATCCGGCCCGAGCACGCCGAGCGGGCCCGGGACTTCATCCGGGAGGCCGGCGGCGCCGACCCGACGCTCTACACCCGGGGAGAACGGGACTACGAGCGCATGTGCGCCGAGGAGGAACTCGACCTCGTCTTCACCGCCACGCCCTGGCGTTTCCACGTCCCGGTGTGCGTCGCGGCGATGGAAAACGGCAAGCACGCGGCCACCGAGGTGCCGGCGGCGACCACGATCGACGAGTGCTGGCGGCTCGTCGAGACCGCGGAACGCACCGGACGGCACTGCGTGATGATGGAGAACTGCAACTACGGCCGGTGGGAAATGATGGTGTTCCACCTGGTCCGGCTGGGAGTCTTCGGCGAGGTGCTCCACGCCGAGGGCGGCTACCTCCACGACCTTCGCGGCGTGAAGTTCTCGAACCGCGGCGAGGGTCTCTGGCGGCGGGCGCACTCGCGCACCCGGAACGCCAACCTCTACCCGACGCACGGGCTCGGCCCGGTGGCGAACTGCATGGACATCGGCCGCGGCGACCGCTTCGACTACCTGGTCTCGATGAGCGGACCGTCACGTGGCCTTCAGGACTACGCCCGGGAACACTTCCCGGAGGACGCGCCCCAGCGGTCCGAGCGGTTCACGCTGGGCGACGTCAACCTGAGCCTCATCAAGACGGCGTTGGGCCGGACGATCACCGTGGTCCACGACACGAACCTGCCCCGTCCCTACAGCCGGATCAACCTGGTCCAGGGGACCCGGGGCATCTTCCACGGCTACCCGAACCGGGTCTACGTGGAGGGCCGGAGCGAGTCGCACCGCTGGGACGACGCCGAGGCCTGGTACGAGGAGTACGCGCACCCGCTCTGGCAAAACGTCGCGAGCCCCGGCGAGGAACTCGGACACGGGCGGATGGACTACCTCGAGGACTACCGGCTGATCCGCTGCCTCCAGGAGGGGCTGCCCACCGAGATGAACGTCTACGACGCGGCGGCGCTCTCCGCGGTCACCGACCTCAGCGAGCGCTCGGTCGCGGACCGCAGCCGGCCGATGGACTTCCCGGACTTCACCCGCGGCGGCTGGGAGACGTTCCCGAAACTCCCCGTCGTCACGGACTGAACCGGCTCGCCGCCGCCGATCTTCCGGTTCCGCTACCGGCCGGGCTCGTCGCCCGGCATCCGTAGCCGCCGTCCCTCCGCCTCCGCTTCCGACGGATCGAGAAAGGCGTTCAGCGCCGCGAGCTGCTCCGCCGTCTCCGGGACCGAGCGCCAATCAACGGCCGCCGTCCATCGCTGCGCGTAGTCGAGCATCCGGATGAGCGGTTCGCAGATGCCGTTGCGGGAGACCGCGCGGAGCGCGCTGAGGTAGCTGTCCCGGTAGACCGTCGGAATCACGATGCGCTCCTCGCCCCCGGCGACGAGCTCGGCATTCATCATGATCCGCGCTGTCCGCCCGTTGCCGTCGGCAAAGGGGTGCACCTCGGACACGAGGAGTTGCACGAAGGCGGCGCGCTGAAACGGCGTCTCGAGGCTGCGGGCAAGATCGAAGCCCTTCTCCAGGGTGCCGCGAACGAGATCCGGCGCCACGAAGACGGTTTGCCCGGCCCGGTTCGAAATCTCCTTGAACTGGCCGGGGTCCCTGTCCGGACGGCCCGCCATGATGGCCGCGTGTCGCGTTCTCAACAGATCTTCGAGGGCGCGCTGGTGGCTCGGCGTCCGACGCATCTCACGATTGTCGGAAACGATGCGCCACGTACCGAGCACATCGTGGGCATCTTCGGGGCGTCGGCGCGGCACGACGCCGCGGAACACGATGTCCGCCGCCTCGTCCACTTCGAACTCGGTCCCCTCGATGAAGTTCGAGAAGTAGGCCTCAAAGAAGGCGAGCGTCCTGAGAGACTCGGCACTCCGTCGAACCGCAAGGCGAGGAGAGGGCGGAGAATTGCGGAGAGCGACGAACAGCTTCTCGAAGAGCGCCAGGCGCTCCGGGTCGTAGGGGCGCCCCCGCCTTCGCGCGACCGCTGCCGGTGCGCTCAGCGCGGCCTCGCGGGCGCCGAGGAGTGCGCCCGCCAGAGCGTCGAAAGACGCGGCCTCTTCTTCGAAGCCGGCTTCGGCGGCGACCGCGCGGACCTCGTCGCGCAGCCTGCCGAGTTCCGGGGCGCCCGAGCGGCGGAGCAGCGTCTCGAGCCGCTCCTCGAGCTCGACGCGGCTCAGGGTCCGGCGAACGAGACCGCCCCTCGCCCGCGTCGGGCGCATGTTCTCGAGGTACGCGCGCGCCGTGGAAGCGAGAAAGAGGCCGGAGAGGAAGGGCCGGTCCGACGAAAGCGGTCCCGCTCCCCGTCGGGGCCGGAGGGTGATTCCCGGAAGCCGGACATTCCGGCCGCGAGCCGTGACGAGGCAGACGGACCCATCGGACGCGGGGACGTTCTCCAGGGCCGTGCGGTCGGCGATCAACCCTCCGGGAAAGTAGCCGGCGACGATCGGCCAGAGGTTTTGTCGCACGACGGCCTCCGGCGGATCCGTGAGGTTCCGCGTATAGAGCCGCGAAGCGATCTTGCGTATCCGGCCGGCCGCAACCGCGCGCGAAACGACGGAACTGGTCGAGGCATCCGAAACGAATGCCTCCGGAAGCGCGTCGAGAATACGGGACACGGGAGTTTTCTGCGTTTAGCGCACGCTGGAATCGGTGATCGGAAACTTTTGTGCAATTAATATAACACCAAAGCAAAGAATGCCTGGTTATCGACTTCCCGAGCCCTGACGACAGAGTGCCGGTCCCCGGCGGGACGCCGACCGGAAGCCCGGTATCCCGGTCGGCCCCGGCGATCAGTTCTCGATCCCCGGACCCGGGCGGACGCGGGTCTCGGGCGGCGTCGGCTGGACCGCCCCGTTCCGGACCACCCAGTAGCCGTCGCGGAAGACCTCCGCGATGTTGGCGAGGGCGCCCAGGTCGGTGAGCGGATCGCCCTCCACGATCAGGATGTCGGCCAGCTTCCCGACTTCGAGCGTGCCGAGCTTGTCGTCCATGCCGAGGATCCGGGCGCTGTCGCGGGTGGCGGAGACGAGCGCTTCGGTGGGGGTGAAACCGCTCTCCACGTACGACTCCAGCTCCCAGATGTAGGCGTAGGGGAGGTCGCGGTAGTTCTCGAGGATCAGGTCGGTCCCCACCCCGATCAGGATTCCGGCGTCCTTGAGCTCGCGCAGCATGGCCCGGCTGATCTCGCCGTCGAGTTCGAAGCGCCGGGACGTGGAGCTGTGGTAGCTGCCCCGCTCGTTGAAGATGTAGTCGTAGGTGATGATGGTGGGCACCGACGCCGTGCCGCTCCGCGCCATCATCTGGATCACCTCGTCGGTGCGCGGCAGCGGGTGTTCGATGGTGTCGGCCCCCGCCTCGACCGCCCAGCCGGTGTAGAACGTCTCCGAGTCCACGGTGACCCTGAGCCCGAGCGCGTGGGCTTCGTCCACCGCCGCGGCGATCTCCTCCCGGCTGTAGTGGCTCGCGATCTTGATGAGGTCGGCGCCCATCTTGAACTGCTCGCGGACGGCGTCCCGGAACTCGTCGGGGCCCGAAGCCTCGATGATCCCGCCGTAGAGCGGATGGTGGATCGAGTACCCCTCGGCGCCGTGCCCGCCGGTGCCGGTGATGAGCGAGCCGGCGGCGAACACGCGCGGTCCCGGCAGCCGGTTCTGGTTCACCCAGTCCTTGACGATGAACGGCACCGTTCCGGCCGATCCGGTATCCCGGATGGAGGTGATCCCCGCCCCGATGAAGACGTGGAGGCGCTCCATCGCCCGCAGCGTCTGGTGGGCCGGATCGATGGCGAGCACCTGCGGAACGCCGGGCTCGGTGTAGGTGAGGTGGGTGTGGAGGTCGATCAGCCCCGGCAGGACGGTGTGGCCGGACACGTCGAGCACCTGTGAGCCCTCCGGCCAGTCCCTCTCGCCCTCGCCGAGGATGGCGGAGATCCGGTTCCGCTCGATCACGATGGTGCCGATGCGGGATTCGGCGCCCGTGCCGTCGAAGATGAAGCCCCCGTAGAGGACCCTCGTCCCTTCGGGTCCGCGCGGGCCCGGCGGAGCGGGAACCCGGCGCGGGTCGTCGGAGGTCTGGACTTCGTTCAGGAACTGGCGCCGGTCGACCACCTGGCGCTGGGTCTCGGGCGGCTGGGCGAGAGCGAGCGGCGCCAAGAGGGCGGCGAAGAGGGTGGCGGCGACGAGCAGGCGGGTACGGGACATGGGGACTCCTTTGGCGGCGGGAAAGGCCGGTCGGGCTATTTTGCCGGGTCGGAGCCGGCGTCACCCGGCAATCGGCAAGGGGTGTTTTTGCCGCGTTGCACGCGGCGGGTCCGGGCTCCACCGGGAGAAACCGTCATGATCGGTCCTCCTGCACACCGCGCCGGGCATGACAGTGCGGGCGGGCATGTGAGGCCCAGGGTGGCCGGGACCGCTTGGAACGCTGGCTTCAGCCGGCACAGCCCGCCGCAGGCGGGCGGCGAGACGGACCTCATTCGCCGGGATGGCGCGGCTGCGCGCGCCAACGCACCCGAGGTAGCGACGAACCGCCCGCGGCCCTCGGGGCCGCTGTGCCGGCTAAAGCCGGCGTTCCGAGCCGGGGGCGGCACACCCGCGCTTGAACTCTGCGCCGAGACGGGAGCCACCTTTCCGGGTGGGGTTACGACGTGCGCGGCGCCGAGCGCCGCGCGTGCCGGTCTGAAGACCGGCGGTCCCGGCCGGGTGCGTCACCGGTTGGGAAACCGGCTGCCCTTGGGGGGCCTAGAGAGCCGCCAGGACGACGTCGGTGATCTCGGCGGTGCCGGCGGCGCCGCCGAGGTCGCGGGGGAGGACGTCACCCCGCAGGCAGGCCGTGACCGCCGCCTCGATGGCCGCGGCCTCCTCCTTCAGGCCGAAGGAGAGCTCGAGCATCATGGCGGCGGAGGAGATGGCCGCCAGCGGGTTGGCGATCCCCTGCCCCGCGATGTCCGGCGCCGAGCCGTGGACCGGCTCGTAGAGGCCGCCGCCCTCTCCCACGCTCGCCGACGGCAGCAGGCCGAGCGATCCCGCCAGCACCGAGGCCTCGTCGCTCAGGATGTCACCGAACATGTTCCCGGTGAGGATCACGTCGAACTGGCGCGGGTCCCGGACGATCTCCATCGCGGCCCGGTCCACGTACATGTGGTCGAGCCGGACGTCCGGATAGTCGGAGGCGAAACCCGCGACCACCTCGCGCCAGAGCTGCGACGATTCGAGCACGTTCGCCTTGTCCACCGAAAGGAGCCGTCCCCGGCGGCGGCCGGCGGCCTCGAAGGCCACCCGCGCGATGCGCTCGATCTCCCCCACGTCGTACCGCAGGGTGTTGATGCCGACCCGCCGGCCGTTCTCCTCCCGGATGCCGCGCGGCTCGCCGTAGTAGATGCCGCCGGTGAGCTCGCGCACGATGAGGAGGTCCGCCCCCGCGATGGCCCCGGGCCGGAAGGGGGAGCTGTCGAGCACGCGGATCACCTTGATCGGGCGCAGGTTGGCGTAGGCGCCGAGCAACCGGCGGAGCTCCAGCAGCGCGCGTTCGGGACGCTCGGCGGCGGGGAGCACGTCGTGGCGCGGGTCCCCGACCGCTCCCAGCAGGATCGCTCGCGCGCCGGCGCAGGCGGCCCGCGTCTCGTCGGGGAACCCGGTCCCGGTCCGGTCCCAGGCGGCTCCCGCGAAGTCGTGGCGCTCGACGTGCAGGCGGTGGCCGAAGCGCTCCGCCACCCGCTCCAGGACGCGCTCCGCCGCGGCCACGACGTCAGGGCCGATCCCGTCGCCGGGAAGACAAACGATGGGCAGATCCATGGTGGCCGGGGATGGTAAACGGCTCCGGCAGCCATAGACTCACCACGAAATGCCCCCCGCCCGGAAGCTGACCGCCTGGGAGAACCTCCGCCGCTATCTGCTGCGCGGTTTCCTGGTCTGGATTCCGCTCGCGGCGGTGTTCCTGGTGGGACGGCTGATCTATTCGATCATCCAGTCCTGGTTCTTCCCCTCCCTGCCCTGGGAGCCGCGGCTCACCGCGCTCGGCGTGGTGATCGTGGTGCTGTTCCTGACCGGCTGGGGAGTCACCAAGTTCGGCGTCGCCCGGGTGGTGCTCCGCGCCATGGTCGAGCGCCCGCTCAGCCGGATTCCGGTGGCGCGCTGGGTCTACTCGGGAGTGCGCCAGTTGCTGGAAGCGCTCTTCACCTCCGGCGACGCCTTCGGGAAGGTGGTCCTGATCGAGTACCCCCGCCGGGGCGTCTACAGCATCGCGTTCCAGATGGCGGGCGAACTCGGCGAGGTGCAGCACCGGGTGCGGAAGCGCATCGCGGAGCGCAACGGAGCGGACCCGGCGTCCATACCCGGCGAATCCGGGCCGGGCCAGCGGGAGGTCATGGCGGTCTTCGTGCCCACCACCCCGAACCCGACGTCGGGCTTCGTCATCACCCTCCCCAAGGAAGACGTCATCGAACTCTCGATGAGCCGGCAGCAGGCCCTCCAGATGATCATCTCGCTCGGGGTCGTGGTCCCCGAGTGGCAGAAGGAGCGGTTGGAAGGGGAACCTCCTCCCCCGCCGGCCTGAAGCGCGGCCCGGCTGTCCGACAGCCGCCCCTCAGACGACGCCCTGGTCCATCATGGCGTCGGCGACCTTGAAGAACCCCGCGATGTTGGCGCCCACCACGTAGTTGCCGACGGCGTCGAAACGCTCCGACGCCTTGATGCAGGCGTCGTGGATCTCGAACATGATGTCGGCCAGCCGGTGGTCCACCACCTCCCGCTTCCACTGGATCATGCCGATGTTCTGGGCCATCTCCAGGCCCGACACCGCGACCCCGCCGGCGTTCGCGGCCTTCCCCGGCCCGTAGAGGATCCCCGCAGCGACGAACTGGTCCACCGCGTCCGGCACCGACGGCATGTTGGCGCCCTCGGAGACCACGAAGCAGCCGTTCGCCAGCAGGGTCGCGGCGTCCTTCGCGCTGATCTCGTTCTCGGTGGCGCTCGGGAAGGCGCACTCGGCAGGGATCGCCCAGAGCGGGTTGTGGTCGGCGCCCGGATCGGATTCGAAGTACTCGACTCCGGGGAACTTCTCGGCGTACTCCCGGATCCGGCCGCGGCGGACGTTCTTCAACTCCATGACGAAGGCCAGCTTCTCGGCGTCGATGCCGGCGGGGTCGTGGATGAAGCCCGACGAATCGGAGAGCGTCACGGCCTTCGCCTCGAGGTCGTTCAGCTTCTCCACGGTGAACTGGGCCACGTTGCCGCTCCCCGAGACGAGGCAGGTCTTCCCCTTGAGTCCGTCGCTGCGCGTGTTGAGCATCTCCTGGGCGAAATAGACCGCCCCGTAGCCGGTGGCCTCGGGCCGGATCAGCGAGCCGCCCCATCCGGGACTCTTTCCGGTCAGCGTCCCGGTGAACTCGTTGGCGAGTCGTTTGTACTGCCCGAAGAGGAAGCCGATCTCCCGGCCGCCGACCCCGATGTCCCCGGCCGGGACATCGGTGTAGGGCCCGATGTGGCGCTGCAGTTCGGTCATGAACGACTGGCAGAAGCGCATCACCTCGGCGTCGCTCTTTCCCTTGGGGTCGAAGTCCGAGCCGCCCTTGCCGCCGCCGAGCGGCAGCGTGGTCAGGGAGTTCTTGAACACCTGCTCGAAGGCGAGGAACTTGAGGATGGAGGCGTTCACCGAGGGATGGAAGCGGAGTCCGCCCTTGTAGGGCCCGATGGCGCTGTTCATCTCGATCCGGAAGCCCCGGTTCACCTGGACCTCGCCCGCGTCGTCGATCCAGGGGACCCGGAACTGGACCAGGCGCTCGGGCTCCACCATGCGGTCGAGGACCCGCGCCGCGCGGTACTCGGGGTGGCGGTCGATGACGACGGCCACCGAATCGATGACCTCCCGGACAGCCTGGTTGAATTCGGGCTCGTTCGGGTTCCGCGCCGCGACCTGGTTCAGGACAGACTCGATATAGCTCATGGCGCCTCCGGCGAATTTGGGCGCGGATTGTAGGGCTGAAGCGCCGGGATTGGTCGTGCTATTCACAAATCACGTGCACGGGAATCGCGTAGGGACCGTTCCCGCGGTGACAAACTAGGAATCCATGCCGCTCCACGGCGCCCTTTCGCCGGCCTTCGCGGACCTCGTCGGCTTCCAGATCCACGACGTCCTGTTCGTGCTGAGCCACTACGACTCGTTCATCCTGGCGGAGGACGGGCAGCTCGACGACCGGGTCCTGTCAGGGTTCCTCGACCTGAACCTCAGGACCCTTCCCGGGGTGATCCAGGTGGAGTCGGGCGACGAGGCGCTCGAACGCATCGCCCGGATGCCCGACCGCTTCCAGCTCGTGATCGCCTCGCCGGACCTCGGAGACATGGACATCGGGACGTTCGCGCACCGCCTCCGCCACGCGGGCTGCGAGACTTCGGTCACGCTCTTCGGTTACGACACCCGCACCGTGCGCGAGTACCTGACGCGACACCACGGCCAGGACCTCGAAAAGCCCTTCGTGTGGCAGGGGGACGTCGGCATCTTCCTCGCGATCGTGAAGCAGATCGAGGACCGGCGGAACGCGCCGCAGGACACCGGCCGGCTGGGCGTTCCCGCCATCCTGCTCATCGAGGACAGCATCCGCTACTACTCGTCCTTCCTGCCGGTGGCTTACCAGGCGGTCTTCGAACAGACCCGGAAACTCATCCCGGAAGGGCTGAGCCTCACCGAGAAGTTCGACCGCATCCGGCGGCGGCCCAAGATCCTGCTCTGCGACCGCTACGAGGAGGCCTGGGACTACTTCACCGCCTACCGCGACCAGATCCTCGGGGTGATCTCGGACGTCGAGTTCCCCCGGGGCGGCCGGCCCGATTCGCAGGCCGGCGAGCGCTTCGTCGCCGCGATGCGCCAGGTCCGGCCGGACATCCCGGCCATCCTCCACTCCCGCCGTCCGGAGAACGAAGCCCTCGCCCGCAGCGTGGGGGCCGACTTCCTCCTGAAGGGCTCCCGGGACCTGCTGCGTCAGATCCGGCACCTGATGCGGGACCGGTTCCACTTCGGCGACTTCATCTTCCGGATGCCGGACGGGACGGAAGTAGCGCGCGCCGAGGATCTCGATTCCTTCGAGCGCATGCTCCCCGACGTCCCGCACGAGGCGATCCTCGAGTCCGCGCGGAAGAACGAGATCTCCCACTGGCTGATGGCGCGCGGGGAGCTGGAACTGGCGCGCCGGCTGCGCGACGTCCGGATCTCCGACTACGGACCCGGGGACCACATCGGCCGCGACGTCGCCAAGCGCCTCGCGAAGCGCCGCCAGGAGCGGAGCCGCTCGGTGGTGGCGGACTTCCCCCGGGAGGGGTTCGACCCCGACGCGAGCTTCCTCCGCATCGGCAGCGGGTCGGTGGGCGGCAAGGCGCGCGGGCTGGCGTTCACCAACTCGGTGCTCGCCCGCTCGGGAATCCAGGAGCGCTACCCGAATACCGTCATCGCGGTGCCGCAGGCGGTCGTGCTGGCCACCGGCATCTTCGACCAGTTCATGGAGGAGAACGACCTCCTGCCGTTCGCCCTCGAGGTCTCGAGCGAGGCGGAGCTCCGCAGGCGGTTCGACCAGTCACGGTTTCCCGAGGAGGCGTGGTGGGACCTGCGGCGGTTTCAGGAGAACGTGCGGTATCCGCTGGCGGTCCGTTCCTCGAGCCTGCTCGAGGATTCGCCCTACCAACCCTTTTCCGGCGTCTACGAGACCGTGCTGGTCGCGAACCAGGAGAAGACCGCGCGCGAACGTCTCGACGCTCTGGCTCGGGCGATCAAGCAGGTCTACGCCTCGCTGTTCCTCCCGAGGGTCCGCAGCTTCCTCGACAGCACTCCCTACCGGCAGGAAGAAGAGAAGATGGCGGTGATCCTCCAGCGGGTGGTGGGGCTTCCGCACGGGCGCCGCTTCTATCCCGACATCGCCGGTACGGCCCAGTCGCAGAACTTCTATCCCACCGCGCCGCTTCAGGCCGGAGACGGAATCGCGACCGTCGGGCTCGGGCTCGGCGAGGCGATCACGAGCGGCGGACCGGCGGTGCGGTTTTCTCCCCACCATCCCCAGCACCGGCTCGGTCACCAGAGCGGCCGGGACGCGTGGCGCAACTCGCAGAGCGAGTTCCTCGCCGTGGATCTCGAAGCCGGCGCGTCGGACGGCGGCGGCCTGCCGCCGCTCCTGACCAGCTCGCTTGCCGACGCCGAGGGGGACGGGGTGCTCGGGCTACTTGCCTCAACCTGGTCGAAGGCCTCGGGCACGCTTTCCGACGGCATCTCGCGGCCGGGGAGCCGGCTGCTCACCCTCGCTCCGCTCCTCAAGATGCCCGATGTCTTTCCGCTCGCGGACATCCTCACGGAACTGCTCGACCTCGGCGAGGAGGCCTGCCGCGCTCCGGTGGAGCTGGAGTTCGCCGCCAATCTGTCGGTGCCCCGCGGCAGCCCGCGCGAGTTCGGGTTCGTCCAGTTGCGCCGCCTCCAGCAGACCCGGGAACCGCCCCCGACGGAGGAGGCGGCGGTCGCGGGCGGCGAGAGCGTGCTCTGCCGGAGTTCCCAGGTGCTCGGTCACGGGCAGATCGGGGACCTCCACGATCTGGTGGTGGTCCACCGGGATACCTACGACCGTCTGAAGAGCGGGGAAGTCGCCCGCGACGTCGCTCGCTGCAACAGCCTCCTCCAGCGGGAGGGCCGTCCCTACGTGCTCATCGGGGTGGGGCGTTGGGGCTCCCGGGACCGCTTCCTCGGGATTCCGGTGACCTGGGAGCAGGTGGGCGGCGCCCGGGTCATCGTGGAGGCCGGGTTCCGGGATCTGATCGTGACGCCTTCACAGGGGACGCACTTCTTCGACAACCTGGTCTCGCACGGGATCGGCTACTTCACCGTGAATCCCGAGCGCGGCGACGGGATCCTGGACTGGGACTGGCTGCGCGCCCAACCGGCTGCCTGGGAGCGAGGCCCGGTCCGCCACCTGCGCCTCGACGCCCCGCTGAGCGTCCGGATGCAGGGGAGCCGCGGCGACGGCTGGATCCTGAAGCCCGACCGCTCCCTCGGTGGCAGCGTCATCCGGGAATCCGGCGATCCAACCGGCACGGGCGAGACGTGGGAGGCCGATTCCCCCTGACGAGACTGCCGTCTCGGTTCCGGAATCCGTTCCTCAGGGAAAGATCAGGTAGATCGCGGCGATCGTCGCCAGCGCGAGCCCGCCCTTCCAGTACACCCCGGGCAGCGGCGTGAGGTCCACGCCGGTGACCGGGGCGGGCGGCGGCGGGACGTCCGTTCGGGGCCGGCGCCAGGCCGCGAGCGCGAGTCCGGCGACCACGATGAGGAAGCTGATCCCCATGTGGTGGAGGAAGGCGGTCTCGGGCCAGCCAAGGCGCAGAACCGCGTAGATCGGGATGCCGGCCAGCAGGCCGGCGCGGGCGGCAAACGCGGGAACCCGCTTCGAGACCACCCCGGCGAAGAACACCGCGACGATCCCCGGCGTGACGAAGCCCCAGACCGTCTGGATGTAGCGGAACACCCCGGGGAACCCGCCGATCAGGGGCGCCCAGAGGCAGGCGGCCACCACGAACACCGTCGAAGCGATCCGGGCGATCCGCACCGACGATTCGCCGTCCGCCCCGCCCGGCTTCGGCCCGCCGAAGAGGCGGCCGTGCACGTCGAGCGCGTACATCGTGGAGGCCGAGTTCAGCATCGAGTTGAAGGAACTCATGATCGCCCCGGCGAGCGCGGCGAGCAGCACGCCGCGGAGCGCCGGCGGCAGGAGTTCCCGGACCAGCACCGCGTAGGCCTGGTCGGGGTGGGCGATCTGGTCCCCGTAGAGCTGGACCGCCAGGATCCCCGGGAAGCAGATCAGGAACGGCACCAGGATCTTGAGCCAGGCGCCGAAGATGGTGCCCCGCTGCCCTTCGGCGAGGCTCTTCGCCGCCAGGGTCCGCTGGATGATGAACTGGTTCACCCCCCAGTAGAAGAACTGCGCGATCCAGAGGCCGCCCACGAAGACGGCGGTCCAGGGAACTTCGGGGTGATCGGCCGGGAGGACCGTGTGCAGCCGGTCCTCGTTCTCCGCGAGGAACCGCGCCGCCCCGGCGAGCACGCCGTCGTCCCCGCCGAGCGCCGAGAAGCCGAGCCAGAGCACCATCCCCCCGCCGGCGAGGATCGCGATCCCCTGGATGAAGTCGGACCAGACCACCGCCCGCAGGCCGCCGTAGATGGTGTAGACGCTCGCCAGCAGGCCGATGCCCCAGACCCCGAGCAGGGTGGCGGCGAGCTCCGCGGCGCCGGGCGAGAGGCCGAACCAGCCCCCGAGCAGCTCGGGCAGCAGAAAGATGGCGTTGAGCGCCACCGCGCCGGCGTAGAGCACCGTCGCCATCGCCACGAAGACCGTCGCGGCGGTCAGGAGCGCGGCGAGGATGGTCCGGGCGCCCCGGTCGTAGCGCCGCTCGAGGAACTCCGGCATCGTGAAAACGCCGCTCTTCAGGTAGCGGGGCAGCAGGAACCAGCCGATGATGATCAGCGCCACCGCGGCGGTCCACTCGTAGCTGGCGATCGCGAGGCCGATGTCGGTCGCCGCCGACCCGGACATCCCCACGAAGTGCTCGGTGGAGATGTTGGTCGCCACGAGCGACATCCCGATCGCCCACCCGCCGAGGTTCCGGCCGGCGAGGAAGTACCCCTCCGCCGTCCGGCGCCCGCGCGAAGCCCGCAGCGAGACGAAGATCACCGCCCCCAGGAACAGGACGAAGGTGATCAGGTCGGTGGTGGAGAGCGGCACGGAACGGTGGATTGTGCGGGAAGAAGGGAGTGCTGGGAACGCCGGTCGGTTCTCGCGGTAGCGGCCTTCAGACCGGCACCACCGCGCACAGCGCGGCGCGCCACGCCGCGCGGACGGACGGCCTACCCCCCCAGCGCCCCGCTGATCAGCCGCGACCCCCCCACGAACGTCCCGAAGATGCTCCCGATCGTCGGCAGGATCAGCGCCAGCGCGATCTTGAGCGCCCGGTTCCGGAACCAGCACCGCGGCACCAGCGCGTCCGCCTTCAGTTCCCGGAGCTCGAACACCCGCGGCGGCCGCACCCACGCCTGCACGAACGCAGTGACGTAGCCCGTCCCCACCACCGGCGTCAGGCTGGTGAACGGCGCGCTCAGGAACGCCGCCAGGACGGTGAGCGGATGCGCCAGCGCCAGGACCGCGCCGATCGCCGCCGGGATCGAGTTCACGGCGACCCAGAAGAGCGCCCCCTCGGAGGCGGCCTCGGCCCCGCGCACCGCCCAGGTCCAGGCGAGCGTTCCCAGGATGACCGCCGGAATGGCGAACCCGATGATCCGGCCCGTCCTGCCAGGAGGCGGGATCTCGGCCAGCGGCTCGGTGGACACCGCTTCCTCCGCCAGGAGCGTCCGTTCCACCCCGTCGAGGTGCCCGGCGCCGATCACGACCACCAGCCGGCCGCCGGGGACCGCCTTCACCGCCTCCCCGATCCAGGTGTCCCGCTCGTCGATGACGACCTCCTTCAGGGTCGGGAACGCCTCGCCCAGCTCGTTGACCAGCCGGGAGACCACGTCCCCGGAAAGGAGCTCCTCGATGTCCTCCTTCGTGGGCTCGTCGGCGCTCCCCGACTCGAGCCCGCTGGCGAGCAGCTTCACCCGCTGCCAGAAGCCCGCCCGCCGCCACACCCGGAGCAGCGTGGTCCGGACCTGCCGGTCCACGAGATGGACCTCCGCGTCCACCTCCTCGGCGGTGCGCGCCGCCTCCTTGAGTTCGGCGCCCGGTTCCACCCCGAGCCGGAGGCCCATCCGCGCCTGCCAGGCGCCGAGCGCCACGCTGGCGAGCAGCGGCAGCAGCTTCCGCTCCCGGACCACCTGCCGGAGATCGAGCCGCTCGATGGCCGCCGGATCCATGAGCGCCTCGTAACGGGCCTCGTCCAGCTCGATGCACACCCCGTCGGGCCGCTCGCGCTCGATGGTCTCCCGCACCAGCCGGAGCGAGTCCCGGGAGATGTGGGCGGTGCCCACCAGGACCACTTCGCGTTCCTCCGGCCAGTCCGGCCGGCGGATACGGCGTACGAGCGGAGTCTCGGTCAGTCGGCGCTCCGTCCGGACGCGAGGCGTCCTTCGTCGTCTACGAGTCGCACCCGGCTCGGGAGCATGTCGTCCCATTGCCAGAGGACCAGGTTCCGGTCGTCGGATTCCTCTTCGCCGTCGAGGTCCTGGTGACCCAGTACGGCGCCGCGGAAGCTCGGGACGAGCATTCCAGCGTAGCCTTGGGCGATCAGGCGCTCCGCGAGCGCTTGCGAAGCAGGAACGCCACCGTCAAGCATGGTCCGCTCCCAATCCGGGCAGTCGAGATCAGCGAAAGACGATCCAGCGGTTTCCAGCGACGATGCGTCGGTCGCATCGAATACCCGTTGAACATCTACGCGGTACGAACAAAGCAAGACCGGCTGTAGCGGAAACACCGGCTGGCTCGCTTCCCGAATGGCCCCGAACAGAGAAAGAGCGGTGTAGAAGGTCGGCGTTCCCCGCCGGTTGAAGCGTCCGCCGTGACGACGCGCTCCCTCTCCGGACAGCGGATCTCTGAAGCCCCAGCGCGGCTTGTGGGCCCGGTACACATAGCCTCGAAACCGCATGACCGCGTTTCAGATTCAGGCGTAGCCGCCGTCCATGACGCGGTCGAGGTGAGCATGCACCCAGTCGGCGTGCCCTTCTCGAACTAGCCGCTGCGGAGTCATGCCGTCGAATCCCGGGAGCCGTTCCGAGCGAAACCAAGCGTAAGCAGCCAACGGGGACCCGCCGTACTCCGCCACCCGATGGACGATCTCCACCATCTGGCGCAAGCGGGTCTGGGTCTTGGCCGCCCGCACGCGGGTCTTGCGCGACAGGGCGTCTCGCGGCAGCCCCAGAGTGTCGGCAATCTCCGCCTGGGTCGTGCGGAGCGCGCGGGCGATGAGTGCGGGAGAAAACTGGTCGTCCTGGACGAACTCCTGAATCTGCATGGGAACCTCCACCAGATGCCACTTGGATTCACGCAGTCTAGCGTGATTCTGAGTGTACATACAGAATCGACAGCTATCAGCGCGGAGCCCGCGACGCCGCGATCAGGTTGCCGAGCAGCCGGAACGCTCCCGGCACCCCTTCCGGGAGCTGCCGGTGCAGCGCGTAGGCGAAGTAGGTGTAGCGGCCGTCCCCGACCTCCGCGGTGAGGGCGCCACCCCGCTGGGGCTCCTGCCCGGTGTCCCGGGTCTCGAAGAGCGCGGTGTAGGCCGGGTCCCACGCGCTCCAGAACTTGGAGCCGCGCTGCTCGACCCAGCTTTCGAAATCGGCGGGGCCGATCCGGTGCGGCCAGGTCATGAGGGGATGCTCCGGCGCCAGCACGGTCAGGGGGCTGTCCTCCTCGGAGACCTCCTCGGATCGGCGGGGCAGAACGCCCGGATAGGGCGCGTGCTGGTTCGGGATCAACTCGTCCGTGTTGTAAAGCACGACCAGGTGACCGCCGTCCCGCGCGTAGTCGAGCAGCCGCCGGTTGGCGCGGAGGAGGTCCGGCCGCACCGCGTAGGCCCGGGTCCCGGTCACGACCGCGTCGTACCCGCCGAGGTCCGAGTTCAGGAGGGCCGTCTCGTCCAGCAGTGTCACTTCGGCCCCCAGAGCTTCGATGCCGGCGGGGACCTCGTCACCGGCGCCCACCACGTAACCGACCCGGAGTCCGTCCGGCATCGCCAGTTCGACGCCGGCAACCCGGAGCGAGGCGGGGCGCACCAGGTAGCGCAGCGGCAGATCCCGGTGCGCGATGCGCTGGTAAGAGGTCGCAGCCGCTGGTCCACCGGAGCCTCCCTCCACGTTCGCCGTGATCTCGTAGGCCCCCGCTGTCACCCCGTCCGCGTGCACCGTGAAGCGGACGCTCGACTCTTCGCCGGCGCGATCGAAGGCGACCGCGGACTCCGGCGGGTGCGCCCGGAAACCCTCCGGTAGTGCAAGTCCGACCCGGAATTCGCCGGCCTGATTCCCGGAGACCGTGAGATTGGCCTCGAACGCGGCGGTGTCCGATCCCGCCGGAAAGGCCGCGAAACCCGGATCGAAGGCGACGGAGACCGGCGGCAGGATCTCCAGTTCGCGCCGCTCGTAGCCGTAGGGGAGGTTCGGCTCGAAGCGCTCCACCGGGACAGCGAGCGGGACGTTCACGGTCGCGCCCCCGGCGCCCGCCGGGATCTCCAGATCGAGGGTCGCGGTCAGGGCCGGAGGCGGGGCGTCGAGCGTCCAGTCGCCGTTCGCGCGGTAGCGGCTCTCGCCGAGACCGGACCGTTCGATGTGCGGCCGCAGCACCGGAACGTCCGCGGCGAGGGTCACGACGAATCGGTGCGTTCCTCCCTCCGCGTCCGCCGGCTCGACTTCGCCGGGAACGTCGAGCGAAACGCCGGCGACCCGCGCCGGAGCCAGCGCGGCGGCGCTCACCCGGACCTCGAACCGCTGGCCGGGCACGACCGGGCCGAATGCCGGAGGCGGAGCGAAGGGCGATCCGCCGCTCTCGGCGGCCGGCTCGCTGGCCAGGGCTTCCAGGGAGACCCCCGCGGCGGCCCGGATCGCCGCGACGAGCTGTTCCTCTTTCCGCTCCAGTTCGTGCCGTACGTCGAAGAACCCCGACGGCGACCGCTCGGAGAGCAATTCCCGGCCCTCGGCGAGCGCCTCGCCGAGCCGTGGCAGGCTGGCTTCGGGGGCGCTCCAGTCGAACTCGGCGGCAACAGCGCGGAAGTGTTCGTCCAGGCGCTCGAGCACCGCCATGAGCCGCGCCGGAACCACAGGACCGAAACGGGCGGAGAGCGAGGCCCGTTCGGGGCTGAGCATGGCGAGGAGGTCGTTCTCGGCACCCGCATCACGATCAGCACGCATCAACCGCGTGGGGCCTCGGCCGGCGACGGGGCGGACCACGCCGCGGGTCTGCGAACGCTGGTAGGACAGCCCGATCGCGTTCAGCTCGGCGAACGAATGGGCAAGCCACGGCCGGGAGCCCCCAACGTCGATCTCGAGCGCTCCCTCCTCGTCGCGCGCCCGCTGGAAGAGGGCGAGCGGGAGGTGGGGCCGCCGCCCCTCGCGGGCCGGAAACGCTCCCATGTCCGGAGCGCCGTCGAAGCCGCGCGCCGCCATCCGGCCGGCAAACTGGTGCTGGCCGTGCCCGTCCCGCGGGTCCCCGGTGAACCGGGCGAGGATGATCATCGGCCGCTCCCGCCGAATCACCTCCACGACGTCGGCGGCCGCCGCCTCCTCGTCCCAGGAACGGAGCGCCTCGTCCAGGTTCTTCGAGTAGCCGTAGTCGGCGAGCGGGGTGTAGTAGATCCGGTCGAGTCCGTACCAGTTCCCGGCCGCTTCGAGTTCGGCGGCCCGGATCAGGCCCAGGCCGTCGAAGAGCTCCGGCCCGATCGCGTTCGCGCCCGCCTCGCCCCGGGTAAGGCTGAGGAGCGCGGTCCGCACGCCGTGGCCGCGGCTCAGCAGCGCGAGCAGCGCCCCGTTTTCGTCGTCGGGATGCGCGGTGACGTGCAGCACCGAGCCGGTCGTCTGGAGCTTCTGGATCCAGTGCCAGGCCTCGGCCGCCCGCCCCTGCCCCGGCCCGGTCGGCTGGGCGACGGCCACGCCAGCATGGGCAAGGAACAGGCAGGCAACTCCCAGTCCGCGGGGCCAACGAAACCACCACATGGCTCGGAAGTGTAGGGAATCCGCCCGGTGGCGTGCGGTCACAGCATCTTGGACCGATATTGTTGCAAAAATATCTTCGTATAAGTATTTTTACAACAATGATCGCTCGTCGAGACCATCAGGCCGTCCTTCGCGCTCTGGAGCGTCAGCCTGCCGTGGCCATTCTCGGTCCCCGCCAGTGCGGCAAGACCACGCTGGCCCGCCGGATTGCGGACGAGACGGATTCGGTCTATCTCGACCTCACCGATCCGCTGGACGTCGCGCGCCTCGCAGAACCCCGCAGCTTCCTCGCGCGCCACGAAGGCCGCCTGGTGGTGCTGGACGAGATTCATCGGACCCCGGAACTCTTCCTTGCGCTTCGGGGCCTGATCGACGACGGGCGCCGCCGGGGACTCGTCCGGCGACGTTTCCTCATCCTGGGCTCGGCCTCGATGCGCCTGCTCCGCCAGTCCGCGGAGACCCTCACCGGGCGCATCGCGATGGTTCCCCTGGCGCCGTTCGATCCGCTGGAGGTGGAACACTTCGAGGATCTGGATCGGCTCTGGCTCCGGGGCGGGTTTCCGACCAGCTTCCTGGCGCCCGGCGACCAGGCGAGCTTCGAAGTGCGGCAGGACATGATCGCGACGATCCTCGGCCGTGACATCCCGGAGTTTTCGCCCCGCCCGCTCCCGATGGAGACCCTCCGGCGGTTCCTCACCATGCTCGCGCACCAGCAGGGAAGCCCGGTGAACCGGGCAGCGCTCGCGTCGGGACTCGGACTGCGCGAGTCCACCGTCGGCAGATACCTCGACCTCCTCGTGGACCTGTTGCTCGTTCGCCGGATCGAGCCGTGGGTTTCCAACACCGGAAAGCGACTGCGGAAGGCGCCCCGGATCGTCATTCGCGACAGTGGGTTGGTCCACGCCCTGTTGAACATCCGCACGCTCGACGAGCTGCTCGGACACCCGGTCGCCGGCCCCAGTTGGGAAGGTTTCGTGATCGAGAACGTCCTCCGGGCGGCGCCGCCCTTCGCGGCCGCCGGGGCCTACCGCACGCACCGAGGCGCCGAGTGCGACCTGGTGATCGAGCTTCCCGGCCAGCGGCCGTGGGCGATCGAGGTCAAGCGGGGACAGGTCCCGAAACTCGAGAGGGGCTTTTGGGACGCCTGCGCGGACATCCGCCCGTCGCGGCGGTTCGCCGTCTATCCGGGCAGCGACCGATTCGGATTGAAGAACGATGTCGAGGCTATCGGCGTGCCGGACCTGATGCGGGAGGTGGTCGCCGGGAACGGTGCGGGCGACGGCTCTCAGTGAGGAAACCGCCGAGGAGCTCCACACGGGTCGCCGCGCGGAGCGCGGCGGTGCCGGTCTGGAGACCGGCGTTCCAAGCCGGTGCGCGATCCTCACTCCCGGGTGCCGCGCGTTCTCCCGAGGCTCCGGATGCGCGTCCTCAGCGCTGGGCGGCCTCCCAGGCGCGGACCCGCTCGCGGGCGGAATCGAACAGCCGTTCGTAGTTGCCGAGGCGGACCTTCTCGCTGGCGTCCGGGTCGAGGCCGTCGAGGAGTGGACGCCAGATCTCCAGCGCGCCGAGATAGGTGGCTGCATCCATCGCGACGACCGAATCCGAGCCGAGCACGAAGCGATCCGGCCAGGCGTTCACGAGCGCGACCCACGCCGCCAGCGTCTCCGGCGGCCCCACGATCTGCTCGGCCACCACGTCCCAGGAGAGGTCGAAGTAGAGGTGGTTCAGCTCCTCGTCCCGCAGGGTCTCCTCGAGCAGCCCCACGTAGCCGGGAGTCGGCCCGACGTAGCGGCCGAGGCCGGCGTGCGCCCACAGAATCGTTGTCCCCGGATGGCGACGGACCACCTCGATGAACGGGTCGAAATGCGTCGGACGGGCGCCCTCGTGCGGAAGCATCACGTCCACGTCGTTGTGGATGAGGGCGAGTAGCCCGACCTCTCCCGCGAACTCCAGGATGCGGTCGAGCGCCGGGTTCCGGAGACTCGCGGTGTGCCCCGCCGTCTTCGGGGTGACGACCTCCTTGTGGATGGAGAACTCTCCGATCCCCGCGAACACCCCCGGGTATAGCCGCAGCACCCGGCGGATGTGGTCGGTCGCGTACATGTCGGTGGGGTTGAAGCCGGTGATCATGGGATCGAACCGCTCCCGCTGGTCCGGGGGCAGCGCTCGCACCGCCTCCGCCACCATCGCGTCCACGAACGGGTAGTAGTAGAGCGCCGCGTCCGAGCGCAGGTAGTGGTCGGGAGCGCGGTCGCCCGACTCGAACCAGTCCCACTTCTGCTGGAGGGGGATGCCCATCAGCGCCGCGCGTCCCACCCGCTCGCCCATCATCCCGAGGAACGCCGGCAGCGCGGTCTCCTGCTGGATGTAGTCGGTGGGGTGGTAGTGCGCGTCGTGGAAGGCCGGCTGGGCCGGGGCCGGCGCGCCGTGACCGAACAGAACACCAAGGACGAGGCCCATCCGCCAGGAACGCCACCCGATTCCGAGCATCCAGCGAAGCGTAACGGCTGGCGCGCCGGGTACGGATAGCCTCTCCCGCCATGCCCTCCGGCGCGCCCCGCCTCCTGATCGCCGGCGAGACGTTCGAGGACCTCATCTTCGCGGAGCTGCCCCGCCTGCCCCGGCCCGGCGAAGAAATCCGCACCGACCAGTTCCGCCGCACCTTCGGCGGCGGGGCGCTCATCTCGGCGGCGTGGGCGCGCGCGGAAGGCCTGGAGGTGGACCTCCTCTCGGCGCTTCCGCCGCGGGTCGGCCGGGTCCTGGAGACCGAGGGCATCGGTTACCGCAACCTGCGCCGGCCGCGCGAACCGCACGCCGTCACCGCCTGCATGTCGTTGGGGCCGGAACGCAGCTTCGCGACGTTCAACGGGATGAACCGGGAGCTCGAGCAGCGCATCTACGTCGCCCTCCGCCGCGCGGGGTCCACCTCGCCGTTCGGCGCCGTGCTGATGGCGATGCCGCCCCGCGTCTGCCCGGCGTGGTCGGAACTCCAGACGGCCATGCGGCAGGTGGGCGAAACGGCCGAGATCTTCTGGGATTTCGGATACGACGAAGACCTCCCGCGGCGCGACGGCTTCCCCGAACTCCTGGAACAGGCGGCCGGGGTGTTCGTGAACGGCCAGGAAGCGAACCTCTACGACGGCCCGAACGGTCTTCTCCGGCGGGCGGCCGACGCCGGAACGCTGGTGATCGTGAAGCGGGGAGCGGACGGCGCCGAGGTCTTCGGACGCCCGGAGACGCGGGTCGCCGCCCCGATCCCCCTCCGCGGGATCCGCGACACCACCGGGGCGGGTGACGCCTTCGCGGCCGGCTTCCTGGCGCGGAGGCTCCGGGGCGGGTCGCTCGAGGAGCAACTCGCGGCCGGGAACGTCTGCGGAGCCCGCTCCGTCCAGCACCTCGGCGGGCTGCCGCGCCGGCCCTGGCGCGCTTGAAGGTCGCTCTCCTCGGCGGGGGCGGCCTGCGGAGCCCACTGCTGGCCCGGGCGCTCGCCGGCAGCGGCCTCGGGATCTCCGAACTCGCGCTCTACGACACGGATCCGGGGCGACTGGCAGCCATCGCTCCGGTCGTCGAGACGAGCGCGTCCGGCATCCGGGTGAGCGTGAACCGGACCCCGGCCGCCGCCGTCCGCGGCAGCCGGTTCGTCTTCGCCTCCATCCGCGCCGGCGGACAGGAAGCCCGCGCCCACGACGAGCGCGTCTGCATCGAGGCGGGGGTGCTCGGACAGGAAACCGTGGGAGCGGCCGGCGCGGCGCTCGCCATGCGGAACATCCCGGCGATGCTCCGCCTCGCCCGCGTCGTGGAACGGGAGGCGCCGGACGCCACCCTCATCAATTACACGAACCCCGCCGGGATGGTCACCGAGGCGCTCCTGAACGAGACCTCACTGGAGGTGGTGGGCATCTGCGACACCCCCGCCGAACTCATCGACCGGGTCGTCGGGTTGCTCTACCTCGATCCCGCCGCCTCTGCGGTCGGCTGGTCCGGGATCAACCATCTCGGCTGGCTCACCGCTCTCGAGGAGGCCGATCCCACCGGCGCCTTCCCCCCGGAGAACCGCCTCGAGGACCTGTTCGGCGACACGGACCGCCTCTTGCGGATTCACCGCGACGGGCTCTTCGAAGCCTCCGAGATGGCGGGGGCCATCCCCTCCGAGTACGTGTTCCTCCACCTCCATCCGGACCGCGCCGTGGAGCGCACGCGCGCTTCCGGGACCACCCGCGGCGCATCCATCCTCGGCCTGGAGGAAACGCTCTTCGCCGCGCTCGGGGCGGCCGGGAGCCCCGGGCAGGCCCGGGCCGCGTACCGGGAGTTCAGCTACGCGCGGGACGCGTCCTACTTCCGGATCGAGGCCCGCGGGGACGCCTCTCCGTCCGGCGGCGCTCCTGACGCCGACGGCCCGGGCGGCTACGACCGCATCGGCCTCCAGGCAATGGGGGCGCTCCTCGGGGAAGAGCCCGAGGAGATGGTGGTGAACACCCGGAACCGCACCCCGCTCGGAGGGCTCGCGGTGCCCGAACTCCCCGCGGACGACGTCGTGGAAGTCGCGGCGCTCGTCGGAAAGGGCGGCGTCGCGCCGATTCCCCAGCCGCCGCTTCCGGTTCCCGCCGGCGATCTGCTCCGGCGGGCGAAGGCTGCCGAACGGGAGTTCGTGCGGGCCGCGCTCGCCGGGGACCCGGGGATCGCGGCCGAGGCGCTCATCGAACACCCGGCCGGCGGTCCCGAGGCGGCGCAGGTCTTCGACCAACTCAACACCGTCGCGGAGGAAGTGTGAGGACGGTTTCGCTACGATGCGGGTAGCCGCTCCAGGCGCCTGATTCCAGAACGGAAGGCCCCGGAACGGCGGGGATCCGTGATGTTCCGAATGACGAGGTTCCCGGCGCCGCTCGCCGGACTGCTCCTTCTCTCCCTGGCCGCGCCCCTCGCCGCCCAGCCGCCGCCCGATCCCGGAGATCCCTTCGGCGAAGACCCGTTCGGCAATCGCTTCGCCACTCCCGACGCCGACGTCGACGCGCTGGTCCGAACCGCGTTCTTCTCGAGAAACGGCGCGCAGCGGACCCGGGCGCTCCGATTCCTCGTGGAACGCGATGAGAAGGACGTGATCCCGGCCTTTATTGCGGTGCTCCGGCTGCTGCCCGACGAAGACGGACGGCTGCTGGACGCCCTCCAGCGGCTCGCCCGGGCGAACATCCCCCGGGACTGGAAAGCGTGGACGGAATGGCAGGAGGGACACACCGAGATCCGTCCCTACCGCGGGTTCATCTCCTTCAAGGCCGACATCCTCGCGGGGATCGATCCCAACTTCCGCGACTTCGTCTACCGCGGGGTGCGGCACCGGATCCGGATCGAGGAGATCGTCTGGGGCGGCGTCAAGAAGGACGGCATTCCGGCGCTCGTCAACGCCGAACAGATCCCGGCGGCCGAAGCGGCCTATCTCACCGACCGCGAGCTGGTCTTCGGGGTGAGCATCAACGGCGACTCCCGCGCCTATCCGCTCCGCATCCTCGACTGGCACGAGATGTTCAACGACGTGGTCGGCGGCGTCCCCGTGTCGCTCGCCTACTGCACGCTCTGCGGGTCGGGAATCCTGTTCGACACCCGGGTTCCCGGGCGCCGGAAACCCTTCGTGTTCGGCTCCTCGGGGCTGCTCTACCGTTCCAACAAGCTGATGTACGACACCGAGACGGAGTCGCTCTGGAACCAGTTCACCGGGGAGCCGGTGGTCGGCGAACTCACCGAGTCCGAGATCGTGCTGAAGGTCCTGCCGGTGGTGATCACGAGCTGGAAGGACTGGCTCACCGCCCACCCCGGCACCACGGTGCTGTCGCTCGACACCGGCTTCGACCGCGACTACCGGCCCGGACGGCCTTACGGGCAATACTTCGCGAGCCCCGAACTCATGTTCCCGGTGGTGGTCCGGGACCGCCGTCTCGACCCCAAGGACCGCATCTTCGTGCTGCGTGACGGGAAGGCGGAGATGGCCTGGGCCCTGTCCCTCTTCGCGGGCGGCGCCGCCCTCCACGACCGGGTCGGGGACCGTGACGTGGTTCTCATCGGCGACGCCGAGTTCGAGACGGTGCGCGCCTACGACTCCGGGGGACGCACGTTCAACGTGGTGGCGGACGACCCGGCCCACGTCGAGAGCGGTGGGGCGCTCTGGAGCGTGAGCGAAGACGCGCTGACCGGGCCGGACGGCGAGACGCTCCCCCGGCTACCCGGGCACGTGGCCTACTGGTTCGCGTACCAGAGCTACCACCCCGGCAATCCGGTGCGGACGGAGTAGGGGACTACTTGCCGGGCTGGGAAACCAGGCGCAGGTAGGGCTTCGGGGCCCGCCAGCCGTCCGGGTACTTCTCCCGGGCCGCCTCGTCGGAGACGGCCGGCACGATGATCACGTCGTCGCCGTCCTGCCAGTTCACCGGGGTGGCCACCTGGTGCGCCGCCGTCAGCTGCATCGAGTCGAGCACGCGCAGCACCTCGTCGAAGTTCCGGCCGGTCGTCATCGGGTAGGTGAGGATCAGCTTGACCCGCTTGTCGGGGCCGACCACGAACACCGAGCGCACCGTCATGTTGTCCATCGCGGTGCGGCCTTTCCCGCCCAGCGCGTTCGGATGGATCATGTCGTAGAGCTTCGCCACCGCGAGGTCGTCGTCGCCGATCATCGGGTAGTCCACCGCGTGACCCTGGGTCTCCTCGATGTCCGACTTCCAGCGCTGGTGGTCCTCGACCGGATCCACGCTCAGTCCCAGGATCTTGCAGTTGCGCTTTGCGAACTCGTCCCTGAGTCCCGCCATGTAGCCGAGTTCGGTGGTGCACACCGGAGTGAAGTCCTTCGGGTGCGAGAAGAGGATCGCCCAGCCGTCGCCGATCCAGTCGTGGAAGTTGATCGTGCCCTCGGTCGTCGAGGCGGTGAAGTCGGGCGCGATGTCGCCGATGCGGATTGCCATGAGGTACCTCCTGAGGCTCGGGGAGCGCCGGGCGCTTCCTGGCGCGCTGGAACGATAGCCCCGCGACGTCCGCCGTTCGTGACACCCTTCCCCTCACCATGAGCAAGGCCACGTCAGGCGACGGGCTCCAGCGGCGGATGGGCCTCCTCGGGGCCACCTCCACGAACATCATCGGGATGGTCGGGATCGGACCCTTCCTGACCATTCCGCTGATGGTGTTCGCGATGGGCGGGCCCCACATCATCTGGGCCTGGCTCGTGGGCGCGCTCCTGTCGCTGGCCGACGGCCTCGTCTACGCCCAGCTCGGGGCGGCGCTCCCGGGCAGCGGCGGGCCCTACATCTACCTGCGCGAGGCGTTCCGGCCGTTCGGACTGGGGCGGCTGATGGCCTTCCTGTTCCTGTTCCACATCCTGCTGGTGGCGCCCCTCTCGCTCGCCGGCGGCGCAGTGGGCTTCGCCGACTACCTCGGCTTCTACCTGCCCGAACTGAGCGGAATTCCCCATCACCTCGCCGCGGCGGGGGTCTGCGTCCTGGTGCTGTTCCTGCTCTACCGGAACATCGAGTCCATCGAGCGACTCTCCAAGGCCATGCTGGCCCTGGTGCTCGCCACCACCGGCTGGGTGATCGTGGCCGGCCTCATCGAGAGCCCGGGACTTCCCTCATTCATGCCGCCCCACGGCTTCGACGCCGGCTTCTGGCCGGCGCTCGGCGCGGCGTCCGTGATCGCGATGTACAGCTTCGGCGGCTACAACCAGGTCTGCAACATCGCGGGCGAGGTGAAGGACCCGGAGCGCAACGTGCCGCGCTCCATCCTGCTCTCGATCGTGGTGGTCGCGGCGATCTACATCGCGATGACCACCGTGATGCTGGAGCTCATCCCCTGGCAGGAGGCGGAGGCGAGCCGCACGCTGGCCTCCATCTTCATCGCCCGCACGGTGGAGGACCCCGGACTCGCACAGCTCGCGGGATCCGTCATCACCGCGCTGATCCTCTTCGTCGCGGTGGCCTCGGTCTTCGCCTTCGCGCTCGGCTATTCGCGAATGCCCTACGCCGCGGCCCGCGACGGGCAGTTCTTCGCCATCTTCGGGAAGGTCCATCCCACCCGCGGCTTCCCCCACGTCTCGCTCGTCTGGCTGATCGCAGTCTCGATCCCCTTCTGTTTCTTCAGCCTGGGAGAGCTGATCAACTGGCTCATGCAGGTCCAGATCCTGCTGCGCTTCGCCTGGCAGTGCGTCGCGGTGCTGCTGATCGCCCGCTACCGGCCGGACATTCCCCAGCCCTTCCGGATGTGGCTCTACCCGATCCCGGCCCTCCTCTCGCTCGCGCTCTGGATCGCGCTCTTCTTCACCGGGCCGCCCACCGGCGTCTGGTTCTCGTTGGGTTTCCTCGGGCTCGGCCTGATCGCCTACCGGGTCTTCCGGAGCCGGCAGGCCGCCGCGCCCTCGTCCGACTGAGCTCCGTTCACCTCGCGGAGACGTAGCGGCCGGGGGAGCGCTACCGCCGGATGAGCTTGTCGTCCCGGTAGAACTCCTCTCGGACCGTTCCGTTTCTCATCCGGATCGTCCAGCGGCCTTCCCGCTTGCCTTCCACGTAGTTCCCACGGGCCGTCCCCGATCCGGGGAACCGGTGGACGAACGGTCCGTGTCTCTTTCCGTCCACCATCGGGCCTTCCTCGATACTGCCGCTCGCGTAGGTGAAGACCCACGGTCCCTCCGCCACGCCTTCCACGTAGGAACCCTCGGCCCGGTCGCCGTCGGCTTCCCGGGAAACCCAGCGGCCGTGCCTTCTGCCTTCGACGAAGGGTCCTTCCTCAATGCCACCTGCTCCGTCACGAAGGATCCAGGCTCCATGTCGGCGGCCCGCAACCAGCGGGCCCTCCTCCCGGCCACCGTCCGGGAAAACGAGAACCCAGTGGCCCTCCTGCACGTCCCGGACGAAACGGCCTTTCTCGACCTGTCCGTCGGGGCCGCGCAGGACCCACCGGCCGTGGCGCTCGCCATCCACGTAGGCCCCTTCTTCGACCCTTCCATCCGCAAGGCGGATCACCCAGTGGCCGTGACGTTCCCCATCCCGGAACGGCCCGATGGCCTGGGCCTCCTGTGTCGTCAGGTACGCCTCCACCCGATCCGGATGCCCACCCGCCAGGAGAACTGTCCCCAACGCGGCGGCGGCGCACGTTCTCGTGATCCGCATCGGAATGACCCCAGCGGCAGGGTAGCAGCGGTCGCCGGAGGGCAGGACCGCCCGCTGTGGCTGGTTCCTTCCGCCTGGAGGTGACCCCGCGTGACAAGGGCACCCCGCCGGGTTTGGGCTACCATCCCGCGCCAATCATGGACGACGGACGCGGCGCCTCCCCCCGGGTACGGGCCAGCCTGCTGGCGGGAATCGTCATTCCGCTGGTCCTGCTGGCCGGCTTCCCGGCGAGCGCCTGGCACGCTGAGCACCCGGGCGAACGCGAGTGCGCCGTCTGCCACTCCGGGCACGAGACCGCCGATCTCTCGAGACCGGTGGAACTGGTCGCGTCCCGTGCCAGCGGACCCACCCAGCCCGAAGATGAGGTCCCGAAGGTCCCGTCCCGGCGCTCCCTGCGCCGCCCCGCCCGCGCTCCTCCCGCGTAGTTCCGCGAAACCGCCGTGCTCGTCCGCCTTTGAGCGGACGCCGGGCCGGCACGCGCCGACGGTCGCCCGACCGCGCGCGTCCCCTCGCGGCTGCCCCGTTGCCCGACGCCGTTCGGGAAGCCCTCAACAGCGGGACCTCGCCGCGGCACGCACGGCTCTTGCCGGAACTGTCTTTTCGAGGGCGGGAAATCGGGAGGAAACGATGTACCGATTCAAGTTTCTTTGTTTGGCGGCGGCCAGCCTGCTGGCCGCCTTCGGAGCTGCGCCGGCGCCGGCGCAGGAGACCGGCGCGGTCCGCGGCACGGTCATCTTCGAGGACAGCGGTGCTCCGGTAGAGGGGGCCGCCGTCCGCATCCCCGCGACGGGAGTGTCCGCGACAACGGACGCCGAGGGCCGATTCGAAATCTCCGGCCTGGCCGCGGGCGCCTACGAGCTCGTGGTGGAGCGGGGGGTGCCGGTGAGCGACCCGCGGACGGTGGAGGTGGCCGCGGGCGCGACCGTGCCCGCCGACTTCTCGATCCTCGCGACGGTGCAGGAGCGGGTGCAGGTGACCGCCGAAGCTCCGGGCTACCGTGCGGAGAGCGCCGTCGTCGGCAGGATGCCGGTGGCCCTGCTCGACACCCCGGCCTCGATCCAGGTGGTGGGGCGCGAACTGATCGAGGATCAGGTCGTCGCCGACGCCGACGAGGTCTACCGCAACATCGCCGGCATGACCAGCTCGCCCTACGCGAGCGTCGTGGCACGCGGATTCACCCAGCGCGACTTCGTGTTCAACGGGGTGCGCGGGAATCCCTACGGAAGCCTCGGGGGTGACGTGAACAACTCCGGTTTCAGCGTGAGCCAGCTCCAGCTCAGCAATATCGAGCGGATCGAGATCCTGAAGGGGCCGGCGTCCGTGCTCTACGGCTCCACCGAGCCCGGCGGAGTGGTGAACTACGTGACGGCCAAGCCGCAGGAGGAGTTCGGCGTCCGCGGCAGCGTCCGCTTCGGGCAGTACGGCCAGACCTACGGCTCGGCCGAGGTCACCGGCCCCCTGGGCGATTCGGAGCGCGTGCTCTACCGCTTCGCCGCCTACGGCAACGAGCGCGACAGTTTCCGCGCGAACGCGTCGATGCGGAACGTGCACCTCGTCGGGAACCTGGCCTGGAGGATCTCGGACCGGGCCAACCTCGCGTTCGAATACGAGAACATCGACCAGGACCTGATGGGGCACCGGCTGCGCGGCGTCCCGGTGGAACCCGACGGGACGTTCGTGACCGACATCACCTGGACCGCCACGGAGCCCACCGACTTCACGACGCTGGACGCCGACGTTTTCCAGGTGCGCTGGGACCAGGTGTTCGCGCGGGACTGGACCCTCGACGCCACGCTGCGCTACCTCCAGTACGACCGCGAGCAGGAATACCACGAGCCCCGCGGGATCACGCCCGAGAACACCATGAAGCGGCACTTCCGGGATCAGACGCGCACCAACGACGACGTCTCCGTCGTCCTCAACCTGAACAAGATCGTGCGGGTGGGACCCACGGTCCACCGGCTGCTGTTCGGCGCCGACATGTTCCGGCAGGATCACTCCTTCCGCTACGGCCGCGCGCGGGACGTCGGGGCCGGCGGGCCGGTCCCGAATCTGCCCCTCTTCGCGCCGCAGTACGGACTGAGCGGCGGCAGTGACTACGGCCTGACCGAGAGCAACTTCACCACCGACACCGCCGTGGCCCGGCAGTTCGGCTTCTACGTCCAGGACCATCTGGATCTGGGCAGCGCGTTCCACCTGGTGGCCGGCGGGCGCTACAACACCTACGACGACTCCGGTTTCGCGGGAGGGAACGACCTCCTGAGCGAGGAAAGCGGCCTCACCGGCAAGGTGGGCATGGTCTTCAAGCCCGAGACGGCCTGGTCGCTCTACGGCAGCTACTCGACCAGCTTCAACCGGCCGAGCGTCCTGGCCCAGACGCCGAGCGCGAACGGGCCCCACGACCCCGAGACCGCGATCCAGCTCGAGATCGGGGCCAAGACGGAACTTCTCGACGACCTTTCGCTCACCGCGGCGCTCTTCACGATCACCAAGTCCAACGTGCTCCGCCCGGACCCGGACTACGGCCCGAACGGGAACAACTGGAACGCGGCGCTCCAGGTCGGCGAAGCGCGGAACCGCGGCTTCGAGGTCGAGTTCGTGGGTTCGCTCCGGCGGGGCTGGCAGGCGGCGGTCAACTACACCTACCTCGATTCGGAGATCGTGGAGGACACGAACATGGACGCGGTGGGACAGCCGCTGCCGAACGCGGCGCCCCACTCCCTGGGGCTGTTCTCCCGGATGGAGCTGTTCCAGGATACAGCCGCCGGACTCGGCGTGACCTACGTGGGCGACCGGATCGAGCCCTACGCCGGGATCGAGGCCCCCGCCTACACCGTGGTGGACCTGTTCCTCTACCGGCACATCGGCCGTTTCGCCGAGGTGCAGGTGAAGCTCGAAAACGCCTTCGACACCGTCTACGCCACGAGTGCCCTCTTCTCGGCGCGAGCCGGGAACTTCCCCGGACAGCCGCGCACCTTCTCGGTGCTCATATCCTTCGGCGGACTGCGATGACAAAACGGGCCGGAACGCACGCAGCGTGGTTCGTCACGCTCGCGCTCCTGCTCTCCGGCGCCCCGGCGCCGGGGCAGGAGGCGTTCCGGCTCGGCGACATCGCGGCGGAACCGGGCACGACCGTGTCCGGCCGCCTCGACGTCGCTCCCGCCGGCGGTGATGCGGGAACGTTCCTTCCTCTCACCGTCGTGCACGGGGCCCGTCCGGGCCCCGTGCTCACCCTGGTCGCGGGCATTCACGGGTCCGAGTACGCGCCCATCCTCGCGATGCAGCGCCTTCGGCCGCTGCTGGACCCCTCGGAGATCAGCGGCACGGTGGTCCTCGTCCACATGGCGAACCTGCCGGCGTTCCTGGGCCGGACGATCTACTTCGGCCCCGACGACCGGAAGAACCTGAACCGGCTGTTCCCCGGGAAGCCCGACGGCACCCTCAGCGAGCGCATCGCCCATGCCCTCACCGAGGAAGTCATCGTGCGCTCGGACTTCCTCATGGACATCCACTCCGGCGACGGCAACGAGTGGCTCCGTCCCTCGTACACCGGCTACTACGCCGAAGCGGGCGGGGCCGAGGTGATCGAGAAGTCCCGCCGGATGGCCATCGCGTTCGGCCTCGACCCCATCGTCGAATTCAAGGGCGACCTGGACCCGGACCGCGCGATCTGGTGCGGGTCCGCGGCCGTGGTCCGGGGCATCCCGTCCATCGACGTGGAGTCCGGTGAGATGGGCCTGATCGAGGACCGCACGATCGCTCCCATCGTGGACGGGGTGCTGAGCGTGATGCGCGATCTCGGGATGGCGCCCGGAGAGCCCACGCCGACGGAAAACCCGCTGTTCATCCGGGAGCGCGCCTACGCGACCAGTGAGCACGACGGCGTCTGGGACCCGGACCCGCTGGTCGAGGCCGGCCGGTACGTCGCGAAGGGCGCCCGGCTGGGGGTCGTGCGGGACTTCCATGGGAACCCGCTCGCGGAAATCCGGGCGCCGGCGGCCGGCATGATGCTCATCCTGCTCGGCACCCCGCCGGTGAACCGCGGTGAGACGATTGCGGTGATCGCGCGGGTGGAATGAGCACCGGGACCGCCGCGGCGGCGGATCGGCAACATCGACGCCCTCCGGGGTCCGACGAATAGCGGCCCGAGTTTGCTGCGAAAGTGCAGCCCCGCGCGGGTCGGCCAACAGCCGTGATGGCACCGCCGGCTTGGGGCGCCGACCTCTGGTGGGATCTGCGTCCGGCATAACTTAGCCATGTATCAATACCTTATGGAAGTCCAGAATTGCTTGTATGACTTCTCTCACCACTTCGTACTTCGCCGAACGCTTGGGGTCGTGAGGGAACCGTCGGGGTAACCGTTCTGCCGTGAGGGCATGGCAGACCGGCAACGGGGTGGTCGGCGCATGGGCCCACACAGCGGAGAAAGTGAGCACGGACGAATGGGCGAGGAACCGCCCCGGGCGTTCACGTGCTACCGGCCGAACTCCCTCGTCAGGAACGGGGGACGACCGCGCCGGAAGGCGGTCGTTGTTCGCGGCAGAACCGAGTGGGGACCGCGTCGACCGCGCGGGACCGAAGCGGAGGCCGCATCCGACGGGCGGGCGAACCGATCCGTTCGCACTGCGAGCCAGCGCAGCATCTTCGCCACGATGAGGGCCGCGGACCAGCGCCTCGGACGGTAGTGCACCGCATAGTCCTCCGGGTTCACGTCGAGTCGGTGTCGACTCACTTCCCAGCTCCCTGATTGCGATTTCGCGGCACTGCGAACACCGGAGGTGTTAAGCGCGCTGGAGCGCGGATTTCAAGGGGGCCACACCCGTGATCGGGTAGTCCCGGGCCGCGCGGGACGGAAAGACTGCGCACCGGCCGACCTCGCGCCGGTCGTCCCACAGGGGACGCCGCCGATCCGGTTGGTCGCTGGAGACGTTTCTTGGGGCCAGCGTCGAATCGAACCGGTCGCGGTCTTGAAAACGTGGGACGCGCACGCTTAACCAATTCGGTAGCCATGGATATAGCCCGTGAAGGAGTCGCTGCGAGTCGCCACCGGCGCCGCATTGCTTTCGTTTGCTCGGGGGC
>JAJDVI010000008.1 GCA_022826195.1 Acidobacteriota bacterium | reverse complement strand
CCGGGGACGCAGCCCCCGGACCCCCGCGCCAGTGCGCGCAATGCGCAGCGGCGCACCGCTGTGGTCGCCGCCCACCTCGCCCAGACGGAGCAGGTCGCCTTCGACCAGGCGGCGGAGGCCCTCCGGCTCCAAGAAGCCGGGGAGCGGGCACACGAGGCCGTGAGCGCCGTCCGCGGGCTGTCGCCCGACCTCCGGGCCTCCCCGACGAGGACCGCGCCGCCTGCGGAGGCTCCGCCGCCGCCGGCTGGACCCGCCGCGGGCGGGGCCGGAAGCCTTCCCGCAGGGATCACTCGCGCCAGAGGCGCGGGCTGCAAGCGACCCCCGGCCCTGGGAGGAGAGTGCGACAAGCACTCCACGACGGGGCCGTTTTTCGCCACGAAAGGGGGGGTCGCTTGCAGCCCAGACCCTGACCCCGAATGGCAGGGGCGCCGGAGCCCAAGCGCGACGGGGAGAACGGGATCGTGCCCACGGGGACGCGCAAAAGCACTAGCAAAAGGGGGGGTAGCTCTGGTTGCGTGGCAGAACGGCTCCCAGACGGCGATTCGGGTCGGCGGCGCGCCGTTTTCCCGATCCGCCGACGGCCGTGATCGTCGACAAGGGCCCGTTCGTCCGCGTCACGGCGGTGATCGTGGTCCGGGGGCGGCGCGCCGGGCAGCGGTCCGAAGGTGCTGTATGTTCCTGCCGCTGCTCCGCCCGGTGCGGTTCGAGGTCTCGGATCCCGCCGCCCCGTGCGCTCGAGAGTCGTCGAAGTTCCCGCCGCTGCCCTCTCGGATTCGGGACTGCCGGGCCGTTGAGGAAGTGGCCCCAGATGTGACCTCCGTTTTCGACGGACGTGTATACTCGCCCGCGATAACAACGACTTACGAGGGGCTTGCGGCGGTCCGCAGGGCCGCGGGCGGACATCGCTACCCCCGCCGGAAGCGCTCGCGGCCGACGGAACCGGACCGGCAGCACGACTACGTAGCGGCGCTATCCGCAACCGAAGTCGTCGAGACCCGATCCTTCCTCCACGGCTGGCCCTCCAGGTAGCGGCGCAGGATGGCCTGTTCGACGGCTCCCTGGCGCCCCACGGGGGCTGGAACGCGGACGAGCAGGTTGACGCGGTCGGGTTGATCGAGTTCCAGCAGGACCCGCGGTTTCAGCGGAAGCCGGCTCAGACCGTGCTCGCGCTCGAGCGTCGCCATGTGCCGGCGCGCTTCCTCCAGAAACGGAGTGCACTCGATCTCGGCAGCCTCCAGGAGAGCCGCCTCCGCCTTCTTCCAGTCGTCGTCGAGCGAAACGGGGACCGAAAGAGTGTGCACGACGAACCGGTTCATGCTGGACTCGTTCGTGACCGTCGTGGTCAGCAGCATGCCGTTGGGAATGCTGATCGTGCGTCCGGTCCGCAGGTGACTTGGGGCCCTGGGGCCGACCTCCAGAATCGTCGTCGAGAAGAGGTTGAGGTCGACAACGTCGCCGCGATGAGAACCCACCTCGATCCGATCGCCAATGGAGTACATGTCCGTCGCGGTGCGGACGAAGCTGCCGAGCACGCCCTGAATCAACTCCTTGGTCGCGATCACCACGGCGACGGCGACGGCCAGGATGGCGGTGCCGAAGTTCCCGATCGTCTCCAACCAGATCGGCACGAGGCCCAGGGCGATCACCACCCACGCCACGTTGCGGATCGTGACCAGCCAGCGGCGGCGGATCTCGGACTTTGGCGCCGCCCGGCGAAGCGTCCGCGAAAGCGCCGCCCGGAGCGTCAGGACGAGCGCAACCAGGAGGACCGAGGCGGCGATCTTGAACAGAAGCGGACCGTCGAGAAACTGCCAGTTCATCGGGCGTACTCAGTCCCCTCCAGCGTCTGGAAGGGTGCTCATCTTCGGCCCTGAACCCATCCCCCAAGGCCCGGTCCGACGCGCCCGATTCTACAGCGGCAGTCCCCGGCGGGACGGATGAGTTGTCGTCCCGCCGGAGCGTTGGCGCGATGCCGGCCGGAAGCCGGGCGGATCGTCACGCGCTTCGCATGGCGCCCCCCAGCGAACGGTCGAGCACCACGCACGCCACCATGTCTCCGGTCACGTTGACCGCGGTCCGGCCCATGTCGAGCAACCGGTCCACCCCCAGGATGAGCGCGATCCCGTCCGGCGGAATCCCGACGCTGCCCAGGATCGTCGCGAGGATGACGATGCCCACCCCCGGGGTCCCGGGGGTGCCGATCGCCGCGCCGGTCGCCATCACCACCACGAGCAGCAGACCGGTAAGGCCGATGTCCACGTCGAACACCTGGGCGAGGAAGAGCGTCGCGACGCCCTGGTAGACCGCCGTCCCGCCCATGTTGATGGTGGTCCCCAGCGGGACCACGAACCGCGCGATCCGCGGATGCACCTTGAGCGTGTCCTCGGTCCGGGCGAGCGTGAGCGGCATCACCGCCGCGGAACTCGAGGTGGAGAACGCCAACAGGATCACTGGCGCCCGGGCAGTGGCGGAGGAGAGCAGCCGCGGTGGGCGGGGAGAGCTCCCCAACCACGGCGGGCCACGTCTCGGGGGACAACTGGACGAGACAGTCGGCGGCGAAGCGCGAGGTGAACAGCGAGAGCACCCGTGCAACGACTTCGGGCGGGGCGTGCCGAAGCAGGGCCGCGGCCTCTCCGCGGGAGCAGTGCTCGAGGACCCGCGCCGCCTCCTCGGGCCGCCGCTCCAGGTGAACGAGGGCCAGGTTCCGAATCGCCGTCGCCATTCAGTCCCTGCGTCCGATCACCACGCACCCTTCGTCGCAGAAGACGCGAGCCGGTATGTGGACGGCGTTCCCGTCGGATTCGATCACGACCGACGTCGCGTTCATGCGCGACACCGTGCCCTCGATCTCGCCGATGCGGACGACATCGCCGACCTGGAAGGCGCGGGAGGCGTAGTGGGACGCCAGGATGTTGGTCACGATGGGACCGGCGCCCACACCGAACGACAGCGCGACCGCGCCGAGCGCCGCGCCGAGAACGACGAGCGCCAGCGAGGAGACGAACCCGGCGCCCTGGAGACCCACCTGCTGCGCGCTGACGATCAGGGTGACGGCCAGGATGCCGCCCCAGGCGAGCCGCGCCAGCGCCTGCGCCCGTTCGCCGCCGGCCTCCGCGGATGCGGCCAGAATCCAGTTCTGGGCGAGCCGCGCGGCCACGATTCCAGTGAGGAGCACCGCGAGCGCCAGCACGAAGCTGGGCAGGAAGTGGGCGACCGGCGCCAGCAGGCCGTCGGTGACCGCGAAGGGGAGCGCCTCGACCGCCGCCGCCAGGAACAGCAGGAGAACCACCCAGTACAGGACCCGCCCGACGATGCCCGGCGCCGAGGCCAGGAGGCCGCCGAGTCGCGCGGACTCCATCGATCCCACCCGCGATTCCAGGCCCTTGAGAGGCCCGCGGAGGAGGCGCACCGCCACCAGCCGGCAGAGGCTGGCCAAGCCCCATCCCGCCAGCAGCAGGGCCGCCGGATAGACGAACGCCCACCAGCCTTCCGCGGCTCCCCCGGTGACCGCCTCCCAGAGCCGCGACAAGACGGGAGTCTCCATCATCGCCCGATGGGCCCGCGGTACGCGCCCGACAACATGAGCCGCATCAGAATAGCACCCGTCCCGCGACGGACGGGCACTGGCCGAACGTCAATCTGGCTCACCATTACCCTCCCAGGGAGTATCGGAACAGCACGCTCTGGCTGAGTTGCGTCTGATCGCTCACCTGGGGCAGCCACAGGAGGTCCACCCGGTAGTCGAGCGACAGGTCCCCGGTCAGTCGCCAACTGAGCGTGCTGCGCCAATCGATCGTGGGTTCGAATCCCGCGCCGAGGTCGCTGAACAGGTCCAGGGTGGTGGTGTAGAGGAACACCCGAAAGCGAAATGCTCCGACCAGGGTGGTCTCGACGCCCTCCGAAGTGAAGTCCAGCGCCTGGACGTATTCCACTTCCGGGGTCTCCGGATCGTCATCCAGGAAGAACGCGCCGCCGAAGCGGTTCTGCCGCAGTCCGATTCCCACGCGCCAGTCGAGCCGCGCCGCTCGTCCGCGAAGCAGCCGCGCGTTGACGCCCACCCCCTCGCGAATGACCGGTGGGCTGAACGGATCGCCCGTCCTGAAGGTGGTGTTGGCCGGTACGAACTCGAGCTCCCGCCGTCCGTCCACGTACTCGCGCGCCACGGTCAGGGCTTCGGTCGCGAGAGCGTTCGAATCAAACAGACTGGTCCGGAGACTCAGCCGCACGTACGGCCCGAAACGGGGATTCAACAACCGCGAATACAGAAGGTCAATCCGCAGCCGGTCGCGGGTCTTGCGCCATGGAATCGCCGGCGATGCCTCCGGCTTGATCCGCTCGAATCCCGCTTCCAGCTCCAGGACGCTGCTGAAGACGTTGCCCTCCCGCTCGTAGTTGAGGTACGAATCGAAGGCTCCCTCCGCACCGACGGTTGTCTCGTTCTTCTCGCCCACCACGTTTCGATGCAGGGTGAACGGCGCCGCAAGCCCGATGGCGTACCGGTGAATCCACGCGGATTCGTCGACCGTTTCCCCAAGATCCTCCGCGGTTACGACTCCGGCGCCTCGAAACTGACCCGTCTCGGGGTTCATGACGAGCCTGAAGTGGACCAGGCCGCCTTCGGGAACAACCACCGTGGCGAAGTCGGTCCGTACTCGATAGCTCGAGCCCGGCTTCACGATGCGATAGAGACCCGGAGGCATGAGGGTGGTGAGCAGCGGCTCGCCCTGGAGCCGATCCGCGCCAAAACCGACCACGTAGGGCTGGAGATCGGAGACCCGGATCAGTTCATAAGCGCCGCGATGCGGGAGGTTGCTCTCGTCCACGACCTCGATGCGAAGTCCCCCCCACCGGACCGGGACCAGCGTCGTCGCTCCGGCCGCGACCTGAACGGACAGGGCGGTCATCTGCGGCGTCGGACCGCTGCCGACCAGTACGGTGTAGGCGCCGGGGTGGAGCACGATCCGTCTTCCGTTCCGCCCGATCGCCACCGGTTCGTCGGCGCGCAGGACGAGGGCCTGTGGCTCGCTGTTCCCGTCCGTCATGGCGGGAACGAAGATCGCGCCGAAGCCCGGTGGCATCGCAGTCTCGTCTTCGGCGAGTTGCGCCGCCGGCTCCGCGGCCAGCCAGTGGAAGAGGGACTCCGACGGGGATGGTTGCGCGGCAACGGCGAAGCGCCCCAGGGTCAGCGTCACGACGGCCACGAGCAGGAGGCGCGAGCCATCCCGGCTCACCACCACTGGCCCCGGCGGGGGGTCGGGCGGATCCATCGAAGCGGGCCGCGCGGACGAGCGCTCGCCGGAACCTCGCGGACGGGATTCGGCGGTCGCGGCATCAGCGGTTTCCGCTATCTTGAGACGGTTCGGTCCGGGCTCGGGTCACATCCGGCAGCGGCGCCGGGCCCGGCCGGCCCTATCGGATCGCTTTTGCGCCGCGACCGGACGACGGCTCCGGATCCACCACCCGGACGCTGCGCGCCCGGAAGCCCCCCGGAATCTTGAGCAACTCGAACTCCACCGCCTGACCCTCGATCAGGAATCCCGGCTCCCGGTCAGCGAGCGCGCTGCTCGGTACGTGGACATCCGGTCCCTCGAAGCGTTGGATGAACCCCTCCCCGCGCTGGCGGTCGTACCACTTGACGGTGCCTTCGGCCATGGTCCCGGATTCTGCCACGGCAGTGGCCTCAGACCGCCGATTCAGCCGGCTTCCGCCAATCGGTATGCGGCGCGCGGTTCTGCACGAACCACTGCCAGAGGAGCCGTCCGTAGCTGGTGGGGCGCGCCCCAATCTCCTCGAAGAAGGGCCGGAGCAGGAAGTGGAGGGCGCGCAGGTTGTAAAACGGCACGCGCGGGAAGTAGTGGTGTTCGAGGTGGTACGCCGACCAGAGGAACGCGATGTCCCAGAACCGTGAGGGCCGCAGAACGCTGCCCCAGAGCGCGGGGTTGTCGGGCGCGATGTCGTAGTGCTGGCCCAGCCGGTTCACCGTGAACGCCACTGGAAACACCAGGAACATCGGGACGAGGTAGGCCTTGAAGGCCGCGAAGAACCCGCCGGCGGCGATGAGGACGGCGAGGATGGCCAGGTGGCCGGCCACGGTCAGCCTCCGCTCCCGCGCGATCGCGCGCCGTACGTCTTCCGGGTAGCTGGCTGTTTCATTGCGCGCCGCCCGGAAGTAGATCGGGATGAGCGCCGGGGTCAGATACAGCGCCTTGAACCAGCGCGCGTTGCGTTTCGGCGACAGCCAGTGCCGTTTCGGGTCCGCCTCGGCGTCCCCGAGCTGGGCGTGGTGGTCGAGATGCCAACGCGTGAACTGGGTCACCGAGATCCCGCTCGGGAACGCGTACAGGTGACGAAGCACCCGGTAGCCGGGATGTCCGCTGGCTCCGAAGACCAGGTCGTGCACCACCTCGTGCAGCATCACCGTGAAGTTGAAGACCGTGAACCCGACGACCAGGGCAGCCGGCAGCCAGATCCACCACTCGGAAGCCCGCCAGGCGATGGCGCCGCCGCCGAAGAGCAGGAGGAACTGCCAGCCCAGCACCAGGAAGTGCAGCAGGGGACGCCGCCGATGGAGACGCTTCAACTCCTCTGCCGGCACCGAGGCGGCGAGCCGGGCGCGCAGATCACCGGTCTGGTCCGCCCAGTAGGAACGCCGTTTGGACTCGGATGACACGGTTTGCGAGGCATGGTACTTCCGGCGCGGCGGCTCCGCAGGCCGGGTCAATATGATCGGTTCCGCCCGCAACGCACCGGAGGCATCCCATCACCAGGTCCCGCGCCCGCTCCTTCTCGCATGGCGGCGAGCGCCGGGAAGCCTCGCGAGGCGGCTCCGACCTGGCCGGCGCCTGCCGCCGGCTGGACGGACGCGGATACCCGGCCTACCGGGATCTCGAAGGGGAGTGGGCCCTCGGCGACGGAGTCACGGTGTTCGTGGACCGGGTGGCCCGCGATCCCTTCGCCCCTCCCTCCCGCGTCCGGGTCCGGGTGGACGGGGAAACCGCCGGCGTTCCCGCTGTGCTCGCTTCCAACCGGGCTCGCCGGACCGCCCTCGCCGACTTCCTGGCCCGGGGATTCCGCCGGGCGATTCCCCGATCGGAAAGCTCGGCGGGGTCCGGTCACAGCGGCCGGATCCGGATCGACGCGGGCGGCCAGGAGGTTCTCGAACGCACCGCCATCCGGATCTCCGGCGATCCGTCCGGTCCCGGTTTCGTCGAAGCGCGAGTGGAAGTGGGTCTGCCGGCGGCGGGGCGCCGCATCCTCGGCCACCGGGCCGCCGACCTTCTGACCCGCGAACTTCCTGGAATCGCGGGGCGGGCGCTCGTGTTCCGGAGCCTTCCGGAGGGGGCGGCAGAGTCCTTCGTGAACGCGATCGAGAACCAGCACTCCCTGCGGTCGCAGCTCGAAGCTCGCAGCCTCGCTGCCTTCGTGCCCGACGGGGCGATCCTGCCGCGCGCACACGGCGCGAGCGAACGCCCGCTCACGGATTGGGTCGTTCCCTTCGAGAGCCCAGCATCGCTGCGGGTGAGCCTGTCCCTGCTCCACCCCGGAAACGGCCCGCCCGAGATACGGGGGATGGGCATACCGGAAGGGGTGACGCTCATCGTGGGCGGCGGCTTCCACGGCAAGTCCACGGTGCTCCAGGCGCTGGCCCGCTCGGTGGCCCCTCACGTCCCCGGGGACGGGCGGGAGCTGGCGGTCACCCGCGCGGACGCCGTGACCGTCCGCGGCGAGGAAGGGCGCGCGGTGTCCTCGGTGGACGTGAGCCCCTTCATCCGCGAGCTTCCCGGCGGGCGGGCCACCACCGCGTTCACCACCGACAACGCGAGCGGCAGTACCAGCCAGGCGGCCTCCATCGTCGAGGCGCTGGAAGCGGGATCCCGGCTCCTGCTGATGGACGAGGACACCTCGGCCACCAACCTGATGATCCGGGAAGCCCGGATGCAGGCCCTGGTGGCGCGGGAGGCGGAACCGATCGTCGCGCTGCTGGACCGGGTGCGGGAACTCTTCGAGCGCCACCGGGTCTCCACCATCCTGGTCATGGGAGGTTCCGGGGACTATCTGGACGCCGCGGACACCGTGATCCAGCTCGCGGACTACCGGCCGCGGGAGGTGACCGCCCAGGCCCGCGAGGTGGCCGCGCGCTATCCCACGCGAAGGTCCCCCGATGCCGGGGCCGCCGGTTTCCACGGGCGGGAGCGCTGTCCCGAACCCGGGAGTTTCGACCCGGCCGGCCGCAAGGGGACTCCGCGGATCCGGGCCACCCGCCGCGACCTCCTCCTCTACGGAGAGGAAGAGGTGGACCTCAGGGCGGTGGAACAGCTCTTCGACGAGAGCCAGACCCGGGCCGCGGGGTACGCGATGGCCGCCGCTGCCCGGGACTCTCCCGGGCTCCCGGTCCGGGAACTCCTCGATTCCCTCGACGCCCGGCTCGACGAGGCGGGCCTCGAATCGCTCACCGCCGACGGCCGCGACGGCCGGCATCCCGGCCGGCTGGCCCGTCCCCGCCGTTACGAGATCGCGGCCGCCATGAACCGGCTCCGCCGGGGCCGCTTCGAAAGCCGGTCCGCAAGGACCTCCAACCAGTCTCAAGGGAGTCACTGACATGCCGAAGAACCCGTTCCGCCTTGCCATCCTCGGGGCGCTCCTGGCCGCGAGCGCCGCCGGCGCCCAGACGAATCCGCTCTGGGGAGAAACGAAGGTCAAGAACTACCTGCCGCACATGAGCTGGACGGAGGTCGAGGACCTCCTCACCCGCACCGACATGGTGATCATGCCGGTCGGCTCGCTGGAACAGCACGGGCCGCACCTCCCCATCGGCACCGACTTCCTGAACGGGATGGAGCGCGCCAAGCTCGTCGCCCAGCGGACCGACGTGCTGGTGGCGCCGATCCTGTTCGTGGGCAACGCCCCCTACCACCTGGGCTTCCCGGGAACCGTGAGCCTGCCGGCGGAGACGATCCAGCAGGTCTATTTCGAGGCCGCCCGGAGCCTCATGCGCCAGGGCTTCAAGCGGTTCCTGATCCTGAACTCGCACGGGGGCAACCGGGTCATCTCCCAGTACATCGCCGACCGCATCAACCACGAGACGGAGGGGATCGCCGTCGAGCTGGGCGCCGCGGCGGCGCCGTTCCGCCAGGAGCCGGCGGAGCCCTCCTCCGAAGAACCCGTCTTCGACCGGCACGGGGGCGTGGGCGAGACGTCGAGTTCGCTGTATCTCATCCCCGATCTGGTGGATCTTTCGAGGGCGCGGGCGGCCACCCTCACGATGCCGGAACACCTCGAGCGCATGGTCCCGGAGGTGGTCACCGGCGATCCGACCGCGCTGAGGGTGTTTCTCGCGGAGAACCTCAAGGCCGAGGAGACCGGCAAGGGCACCTCCACCCGGGAGGTCACCGACACCGGCGTCTGGAGCGTCCGCGACCTCGAGGAATCGAGCGTCGAGCGCGGCCGCCGGGGGGCCGAAGCCTTCGTGGACGCCGCGGTCGCGTTCATCGAGCGCTGGAAGGAACTCCGGCCGATGGAGTAGTTCCGACTGCTAGGGTTCGCACCCTTCCGGGACCGATCCATGACCTCCATTCCCACCCATAGCCTGCTGCTCGCCGTGCCGCTCGCCGGGGTCGCGTGTTCCGGTTCCGAGGCGCCCGCCGCCCAGCCCGCCGAGCGCCTCCTGATCGACGGCGGCACCGTGGTGGTCATGGACGATGCCGGGACCATCCTCGAAGGCGGCGCGGTACTCGTCGAGGGCGACCGGATCGCGGGGCTTTTCGACCGGGCGGCGCCCCGGCCGGCCGGGATCCCGACCCTCGACGCGACCGGGCAACTGGTCATCCCCGGGCTGATCAACACCCACGGGCACGCGGCGATGTCCCTGCTCCGCGGGCTCGCGGACGACCTGCCGCTGATGGAGTGGCTGGAACAGAACATCTTCCCGGCCGAAGCCGAACTCGTGGCGCCCGACTTCGTCTATTGGGGAACGCTCCTGTCGTCCATCGAGATGCTGAAGAGCGGGACGACCACCTTCACGGACATGTACTACTTCCCGGACGACGTTGCCCGGGCGACGATCGAGGCCGGGATCCGCGCGGTAGTCGGCCCCAATGTGATCGGCTTCCCTGCCCCCGATTTCGAGACCCCGGAGGAATCGCTCGCCGAGGCGGACGCCTTCATGGAGCGGTACCGGGACCATCCGCTCCTCATCGCCGGCACCGCCGCCCACGCGCTCTACACCACTCCTCTGGAGCCCACCCGGGCCGCCTTCGAGGTCGCGGAGCGCCACAACGCTCCCTTCCAGATCCACGTGGTGGAAGCCCGCGACGAGGACGAGCGGATCGAGGCGGCGATCGGCATGCGCACGATCGACGCGCTGGACTCCATCGGGGCGCTGCGGCCGGGAACGGTCCTCGCGCACGGCACCTACCTGTCGGACGAGGACATCCGGAAAGTCGCGGCGGGAGGCGCCGGGGTGGCCCACAACCCGGAGAGCAACATGAAGCTCGGAGGCGACCGGGCGGCCCCGGTCGAGGTGCTGCTCGCCGCGGGCGTACCGGTGGGTCTCGGCACCGACGGCCCGGCGAGCAACAACGACCTCGACATGTTCGGCGAGATGGACACCGCCGCGAAGCTCCACAAGTTCGCGACCGGCGATCCGACCGCGCTGCCGGCCGAGACGGTCTTCCGGATGGCCACGACCTACGGCGCGCGGGTGCTGAACCAGCAGGACCACATCGGCTCACTCGATGTCGGCAAGAAGGCCGACATCGTGCTGGTGGAGACCCGGCGCGCCGGGATGACGCCGCTCTATCGCCCCTACTCGCAGCTCGTCTACGTCACGCGCGGCAGCGACGTCCGCACCGTGCTCGTCAACGGGCGCATCGTCGTGCGCGACGGCGAGATCACCACCGTGAACGAGGACGAGGTGATGGAGAAGGCCCGCGGGTTCGCGGATCAGATCCGCGAGGTGGTGGCGCGGGTGAAGGCCCAAGCCAAGTAACGGCCGGGGGTCGCCGAAGGGAACTGTCCGGGAGAGAAATGGTCACAATAAACTTTGCAAATTCGGACTATCACTCCATAATTGCAATGTTTTGATCATCCCGAGACGGCTCGAGACCCGGATTCGGGAGTACCTCGCCATCTTCCCCGCGGTCTCTGTAGTCGGCCCGCGGCAGGCCGGAAAGACCACCCTCGCCCGGGCCATCGCGGACTCCCAACGTGGTGGGAGTCCGGATTCCGCGAGCCCTCCAAGCCGCTACCTGGATCTCGAGAACCCTCGGGATCGGGCCCGGCTGGCCGACGCCCGGTCGTATCTTCTGGGTCAGTCTGGACGCCTGACCGTTCTCGACGAAATCCACCGCACTCCGGACCTTTTTCCGGTGTTGCGGGGAGTCATCGACGAACGGATTCGCGCCGGTGAGAGCGCCGGTCAATTCCTCCTCCTGGGGTCCGCGTCACTCGAGCTCCTGCGGCAGGCCGGAGAAACGCTTGCGGGACGGGTCGGCACGGTGGAACTCGGACCGCTCGACGCGGGGGAAGTCGGCCGGGAACACGAAATCCTGCTCTGGATCCGCGGCGGCTTTCCCAGGAGTTTCCTCGCGAAGAGCGACCGGATCAGCGCCGTGTGGCGCGATGAGTTCGTGGGGACCTACCTCGAACGGGATGTCCCGCAGTTCGGACCGCGCGTGCCGGCCGAGACACTGCGCCGATTCTGGACGATGCTGGCCCACACGCAGGGAGCGGTGTGGAACGCGGCGCCATTCGCGCGCAGTCTGGCGGTCGACGGGAAGACCGTCGCCCGCTACCTGGATCTCATGGTGGACCTCCTGCTGGTGCGCCGCCTCCCGCCGCTCCACGCCAACGTGCGGAAGCGCCTCGTGAAATCACCGAAGGTCTATCTGCGCGACAGCGGCCTCGTCCATACCCTGCTGCACCTCGACGACCAGGAGGCGGTGATCGGCCATCCGGTGGCGGGGTTGACCTGGGAAGGGTTCATCATCGAGAACGTGTTGCGAGCAGCGCCCGCGCGTACCGAGGTGGCCTACTACCGGACGGCGACGGGAGTGGAGGTGGACCTGGTTCTGGATCTGCCGGATCGGGAACGCTGGGCGATCGAGATCAAGCGTGGTCCCGCCCGCGCCAGCCGAGGGTTGCGGGTCGCGCTCGAGGACATCCGCGCCGACCGGGGAATCCTCCTCCACGGCGACCGTGACCGGTTCCCGCTTGGCGGCGGCGTCGAGGCCATGACGCTCCACGCCCTGGTGGATGAGCTCGCTGCGCTCGCTTGAGCGCTTGGGGAACGGTCTCTCAGGCGTTGCGGACCTCAGCCAGCAACGCCAGCACCTCGTCGTGGAGGGCGCCGTTGGTGCTCAGCGCGTTCGGCCCGTGAATGGTGCGGTTGCCGTCCCAGTCGGTGAACCGGCCGCCCGCCTCCTCGAGGATCGGCAGGAAGGGACTCGAGTCCCACGCCTTCATCTCGGGGTCGAGGCCGATTTCGGAGCGCCCGGTGCACACCAGCGCGTGGCCGAAGGCGTCGCCCCAGGTGCGGCGGACCGCCCCTTTCGCGCCGACCGCGTCCCAGATGGGGCCGATGGTCGCCGGATCGGTGGTGGTGGCGAGGGCGTTTTCGATCTCGGTCACGTTGGAGACGCGCGCCGGGCGGCCGTTCCAGAAGGCCCCCTCGCCACGGGCGCCGGTGACCATCTCGCCGAGTCCGGCGATGTTGCACACCCCGACCACGGCCTCGCCGTTGATCTCAAGGCCGATGAGCATCCCGAAGAGCGGCACGCCGTGGATGAACGAGGTCGTGCCGTCGATGGGATCGAGGATCCAGCGGTGCGCCGGATCGGAACCCGACTCGCCGTCCTCTTCTCCGAGGATCCGGTGGCCGGGAAACTTCGCCTCGATGCGCTTCCGGAGCAGCCGCTCACCGGCGATGTCCGCCTCGGTGACCGGTGTCCGGTCCGGCTTCTGTGAGACGCCCACCCCCACCTGGAAGTGGCTCATGATGAGGCGGCCGGCCTCCCAGCCGATCTCGGTGGCGAATTCCAGCAGTTCGCGGGTGCTGGCCGGGGCCTTGTCGTTCATGTTCCGCAGATCTCCTCTCCCGCCGGGCTGGCCGGGCGGCGCGAACTATGTCACGCGGCCGGGGCCGGAGCCGTCCGGGAGCGGTGTCTTCGCACGGTCCTCAAGGCCATTCCACCGCTGCGTTCCGTGGCTCTCACGCGTCCTGGAGCACCGGTCTCGGCGCCCCGGTTTCCCACACGTGCGCGTGGGCTCGCGGCGCGGTAAATTTGACCGGTTATGCGCTTCCCGGCCCTCCCCCTGTTCGCCCTCGGCGCCCTGCCCCTCGCGGCCGGGCCCAGCATGGGTTCCGAAGACGAATCGGCGACCGGCGCCCGCATCGGCCGTGCGTTTTCCACCGTCGAGGCGCCGGCGATCGACGGCCGGCTTGACGAAGACGTCTGGGCGGCCGCCGAGCCGCTGACCGACTTCGTCCAGGCGGAGCCCTTCGAGGGCCAGCCGGCGACGGAACGCACCGAAGTCCGCATCCTCTTCGACGACGAGGCGGTCTACATCGGCGCCATGCTCTACGACAGCGACCCGGCGGGGATCATCGCCACCGACGCGCGGCGCGACTCCAACCTCCAGGACACGGACTCCTTCCGGGTGGTCTTCGACACCTACCACGACCTCCAGAACGGATTCGTCTTCGGGACCACCCCGGCGGGACTCGAGTACGACGGCCAGTTGAGCAACGCCGGCGGCGGCGGCGGTGGAGGCGGCGGCGGGCCCATGTTGCGCGCCCGGACCGGTTCGGGAGGCGGTTTCAACGTGAACTGGGACGCCAGTTGGACGGTGGCCACGCAGATCACCGACGAAGGCTGGTCGGCGGAGTTCGCGATCCCGCTGCGTACCCTGCGCTACGGGGCGAGCCCGCAGACCTGGGGGATCAACTTCCACCGCAACATCCGCCGGAAGCGCGAGGAGGACTACTGGTCCCCGGTGGCGCGCATCTACGACCTCTACCGGCTCTCCTCGGCCGGCGAACTTCACGGGCTCCAACTGAGGAGCCCCCGGAACTTCCAGGTCACCCCGTACCTGCTCGGGGCCGCCGGCCGCGACTACGTGGTCGAAGTCGAAGGCCAGACCAACACCGACTTCGGTGTGGACGCCAAGGTCGGCCTCACCCCGAGCCTCAACGTCGACCTCACCTACAACACCGACTTCGCCCAGGTGGAAGTGGACGACCAGCAGATCAACCTTTCCCGGTTCAACCTCTTCTTCCCGGAAAAGCGTCCCTTCTTCCTCGAGAACGCCGGCAACTTCTCCATGGGCCAGGGGAGTTCGGTGGACCTGTTCTTCAGCCGCCGGATCGGGATCGGGCCCGGCGGAACGCCGGTGCCCATCCTCGGCGGCGCCCGGCTCTCGGGGAAGGCGGGCGACTACAACCTCGGCTTCCTGAACATGCAGACCCAGGAAGTCGCCGGCGTGGTCGCGGCCAACAACTTCTCGGTCATGAGCCTGAGCCGCGAGTTCGGCGAACGATCCTCGCTCGGCGCGATGTTCGTGAACCGGATGGGCACGAGCGGCCCCGCTTCCGAGGACGACTGGAACCGCACCTGGGGCATCGACGGCCGGCTCGGCATCGGCGAGACCCTCACCTTCACCGGCTACGCGGCGCGCACCGAGACACCCGGGTACGAACTGCTCGACGGCGGGGAATACGCCTACATGGCTCGCGGGGAGTACTTCCGGAGAGACCTCCGGCTGTGGTTCGGCATGTCCGAGGTCGCCGCCAACTTCAACCCCGAGGTCGGCTTCCTTCGCCGGAAGGCGTACCGCAGCTACGACTACGGCTACTTCGGCTATTACCGGCCGGAATGGCTGCAGAGTTTCCCGGCCCCCCTCCGCGAACTCCGGCCGCATGTCACGTACTCGGGCTACCAGACCCTGGACGGTTTCCTGGAGACCAGCCGGCTGCACGTGGACAGCCACATCGACTTCGAGAACGGCTACTACTTCAGCCCGGCAATGAACCGCATCGTGGAGGGCCTCCAGGAGCCATTCGAGATCCGGGAGGGGATCGTGGTCCCCCCCGGCACCTACGAGCACTGGCAGGCCGGATGGCGGTGGAACACGAACCGCGCGGCGCCGCTCTCCTACAACGGAGGGCTCGACTACGGCGGATTCCTGTCGGGAGAGCAGCGCACGCTCGACACCACGGTCAACTACCGCTGGGGCACCCGCCTCATCACCTCCGCATCGTGGCTCTACAACGACATCGAACTCGCTGAAGGCAGCTTCGTGGCGAACCTCGGCCAGGTCCGGGTGGCGTACAACTTCACGCCGATGATCTACCTCCAGGCGCTCGTCCAGTACAACGACGACGCCGACATCTGGTCCTCGAACGTCCGCTTCAGTTGGCTGAACACGGCCGGCACCGGCCTCTTCGTCGTCTATAACGACACCGAGGGACTCGGCAACGTTCTGATCGGCCCCCAGAACCGCAGCCTGACGGTCAAGTACACCCGCCAGTTCGACGTCCTGCGGTAGCCCCGGAGGGCCCGCCGGCAGCAGGCGATGAGCGCTGGGGTCCTGGTCGGGCTGCTCGTTTCCGGGCTCTCCGGGCTCTACACCTCGCTCTGGGGCGGGTTCAAGGACTCCCCCTGGGAAGGGTTCAAGCCGCGCACCTTCCCGCGCAGCATCCTCTTCTCGCTCGTCATCTTCGCGTTCCTGCTCGCGGTTCCCGTCCTCCGCGAGCGGGTCGCCGGGCTGGGCCTGGTACAGCTCTTCTTCCTGGTGATGGGGCTCGAGCGCTTCCTCACCGAACTCCACAAGGGCTGCTTCCGCGAGGAGCCGCAGGAGAAGTACTTCGTCCCCTCGGCGCTGACGATCCTCGGACGCCCGGTGAGGAGCCGCGCGCTCCGGGTCGCGGCCGGCGTGGTGCTCGTCTCCGGGGTCATCGCGGTGCTCTTCATCGGGACGCCGGTGACCGGGTTCGGGGCCTATCTCGCCGTCGCCTACCTCACCGGCCTGCTGGTCTCCGGAGGCGGCGCCTGGAAGGACGCTCCCTTCGAGGGATTCCATACCCTCAAGTTCTTCCGCTCCGGGCTTACGCTGGCGGTCGCGTCGCCGCTCTTTTTCTGGCTCCAGACTCCCGGTGAGCCCGTCGCGCTCGGAATCCTGATCTACATGAACGGGGGACTGGAGCGCTTCCTCGTCGAGTACTACAAGACCTACATCCAGCGGAACATGTCCGGGAAGTTCCGGCCCGACCTGCCCCGGGTGGAATCCTCCCGGCGCGAGGGATTCCACTACGGCGCCTGGGTGCTGATCCTGGCGGTCGCCGCTACCGCCTTCTTCGAGGCCGGCGCCCGTTGACGGCCTGAAGACGTGTCCCGCTCGGACGACGCCGCCGGCTGGGACGCGATCGTCATCGGCTCCGGCTTCGGCGGAGCGCTCGCCGCCCACCGGCTCACGGAGGCCGGGGCCCGGGTGCTCGTCCTCGAGCGGGGACGCTGGCCGCACCGGGACGAGGGCGACTGGAATCCCCGGGCGATCCTGGGCGACCTCCGCTATCGGGGAAGGACGTCCCTCGCGGTGCGACAACTCGGCGACCGCCGGTTTCGCCCGCTCCCGATGAACGAGACCGTCGGCGGCATGTCGGTCTTCTACGGCGGCGCGTCGCTACGGCTCCGGCCCCCGGACTTCGGCCGCTGGCCGTTCGACTACCCCGATCTGGAACCCTTCTACGCGGAGGCGGAGCGGCTGCTCGGCGTCCACGGGACCGCGGGCGCCGATCCCCTGGAACCCCCACGGTCGCGTCCCTACCCCTTCCCTTCCATTCCGTGGTCGGCGCCGGCCGAGCGCGTCCGGCGGGCGGGTGAGGATCTCGGTTTCCAGCCGTTCCCGATCCCCCTGGCGATCAACTTCTCGGGGGCGGAGCGGCCGCGGTGCGTGCGCTGCAACACCTGCGACGGCTTCCCCTGCGCCATCGACGCCAAGAACGACGCTGCCGGCATCCTCCGCCGCGCCGAAGGGAAGGGACTCACGGTCCGCGCCGGAATCGTGGTCTCGAGGCTTCGGATCCGTGGCGCGCGGGCGGTCGGCGCCGAGTGCATCGATCAGGAATCGGGCGAGACGGTTTCGTTCGAGGCGCCCCTCTTCGTGCTTGCCGCCGGCGCTCTCGGCAGCCCGGCGATCCTCCTCCGATCCGGGATCGGCGACGACGGCGCGGACGCACCTCCGGTCGGCCGCTTCCTCATGCGGCACTGCAACGCAGTGGTCGCCGGGCTCTTTCCCTTCCGCACGAACCCGGAGCAGGTGTTCCACAAGCAGGTCTGTTTCACCGACTTCTACGAAGAGGCGCGCGAGCGGGACGGCCTCGCGGTGGGCGTCATCCAGGACATCTACACCCCCGACGCCGGCGTCGTCCGGCGCGCGGCCGGCAAGGTGGCCGGCGCCTTCCTTCGGAAGCCGCTCGTGCACCGGCTCCAGAATCTCCTGTGTGTCGCGGAGGACGAACCGGACCCGGACAACCGGGTGTTTCTGGGAGACGAGACGGACGCGTTCGGGATGAAGCGGATTCGGGTGGAACACCGCTACCGGAGAGCCGACCACCTCCGGTTGCAGTTGCTTGTCCGGCGGGCCCGGAAGATCCTCCGCGCGGCGGGCGCGCTCGCGACCCACGTCTGGCCCATCTCGTCCTTCTCCCACGCGGTGGGCACGCTCCAGATGGGAAACGAGAGGGATGACGCGCCGCTCGACCCGGCGGGCCGGCTGCGGGGGCTCGACAACCTCTTCGTCACCGACGGCAGCACCTTCCCCGCTTCCGGAGGGGTAAACCCCAGCCTCACAATTGCGGCGGGGGCCCTCCGGGTCGCGGAAGGGATCTTGAACCGGAGAACGTCTTGACCGGAAAAGCTGCCGCGGACACCGCCGGGCGTCCGACGGTCGCCATCGTCGGTTGCGGCCGGATCGCCCGCGTGCACGCGGCCAACCTGGCGCCGCACGCCCGGCTCGCGTTCACCAGCCGGCGTCCCGAGTCCGCCCGCGCGCTCGCGGCGCGGTTCTCCGGGGAGGCGCTCGCCGGTTTCGAGGAGGCCGTCGAACGCCCGGACATCGCGGCGGTCGCCATCTGCTCCCCGCTCGAACACCACGCCGCCCAAACCGTCGCCGCGCTCGAAGCCGCAAAGTCGGTCCTCGTAGAGAAGCCGATGGCACAGTCGCGCGCCGAAGTCGAGGCGATCGGCCAGGCGCTGATCGGGCGGCCGCCCGGGTCGCTCACGGTCGCGGAGAACTACCTCTACAAGCCGTCCCTCGACCGGCTCCGGGCGTGGCTCCCGGACATCGGGCCGCTGCGCCGGGTCCGCGTGTCGAAGCTCACCCGGCAGCAGCCATCCGACTGGCGGGCCGAGCACGGCGCCCTGCTCGAAGGTGGCATCCACTTCGTCGCGCTCCTCGGCGCCATCGCCGGCGCCGAGCCGGAGGCCGTGCGGGCGGACTTTCCGGGGGGAGGCGAGCCGGAGCGGCACGCCCATCTCGAACTCGAATACCCGTCCGGGACCCGCGCCGAAGTCCGCTACGGCTGGGACACCCCTTCGCTTCCGGGAGGGATCCTGCAGCACTCGTTCGTGGAAGGCGAGGACGGCCGCCTCGTGTTCGAGAGCAACGGGCTGTACCTCTGGTCGCGCGCCTGGTCGGGATTCCGGCTCCGGGCCGGCCCGTTCGCGGACCTCATGGGGTTCGGCGCCATGGCCCGGGATTTCCTCCGCTCGGTCCGGAATCCCGCGCTCCGTCCACGTTCCGATTTCGAAACCGCGCGCCGCGATCTGGAGATCGTTTTCCGGGCCTATGACACTCGGTAATTCAGTGGCTTATGGCCCTCCAGATGTGGTATATTTCCATTGCGCTGGAAAGTTCACCTCCTTACATCCGGCGTCCGGCGTTGCCGGGGGCTGTCGCGCGAAGACCCACCCATCCCCAAGCGGCAGCCCGAAGGGGGTTGGGTGGAAACCGAAACCAACCGAGTTGCGGGAATCCTCTGTCCGGCGCCGGTTCGCCGGATCGAGCCGACGCGGCGTACTACGAAGAGAACCGCGCGAGCCGGTAGTCCGATAGCAGGGTGACCTCGACGTCGTCGAGGATCTCCATGGCGGCGAACATCCCCATGACCGGGGCCATCGTGATCCCGCTGTGCATGGACGCGAAGTAGATGCCGGGCGCCGCCGGATCGAAACCGACGATGGGGTGGCCGTCCCTGGGGAGCACCCGGTAGCCGAGGCTGACCTCGTCCACTTCCAGACCGGCCGCCGCCGGGAGTACCTTGGCGGTCTCCCGGAAGATCGCCTCGCCCACCGCCCGCGAGTGGTCCGTCGAACCCGCGCCCGCGAAGCCGACGCCGGCCACCACCTTGCCGCCGGCGGCCTGCTTCACGTGGATGCTCGGCGCCAGCACGATCCGGTTCACCACCGTCTTCGCCGGAGTGGAGTGGGCGAGGATGCCCGGCGACTCGATGAGGGGCACGTCGACCCCCGCCTGGCGCGCCAGCTCGGGCGCCTGGACGCCGGCCGCCAGGACCAGCGTGTCGAGTTCATGGTCTCCCGCCGAGGTCCGGACACCGCGCAGGACACCGTAGCCGATGTCCAGCACATTCACGTCGGCAGTCAGGAACTTCGCCCCGGCGGCTTCGGCAGCCCCCCACAGCGCCCGGGTCGCCGAGCGCGGCTCGATATGCCCTTCGGCACTCGCCCAGATCGCGGCGAGGACCGGCGCCTCCGGGGTCAGTCCCGGTTCGAGTTCCCGGAAGCTGGCTTCGTCCACCTGGTGGATGGGGTAGCCCCACCGCTGACTCCGCGCGAGTTGCTCGTGCAGGAGCCGCACCCGATCGGCCTCGATGCGGTACTCCAGACTGCCACCCCAACTCACCTCGAGCGCGCCGCCGAGTTCGGCTTCCAGCCGCCGCCAGCCCTGGAGACCCCGCCAGTTCAGTTCGTGGTAGGAGTGCGGCCGCTTCGAGAAGCTGGCGTTCATCCACGCGAAGGAGTTCCCGGTGGCGCCGGCCGCGGGTCCCTCGCGCTCGAAGACGGTGACGTCGGCGCCCCGGCGCGCGAGGTGGAGCGCGATGGAGCACCCCAGGATGCCCCCGCCGACGATGCCGATCCGTCCGTTCAGCCGTGCGGCCGCCGGCACCCCACGGTAGCCCGAGACCACCGCGACACCCGCGACCGAAGTCAGAAACCGGCGGCGTCGCATTGCCTGAGCTAGCCGGCCAGGGCAGGAAGGACGCGGAGCGTCGCGTGTCGGGACTTCAACGTGCGCATGGAACGGCCAATTTACCGGACGGTGCGACGTCCGGCGACTCTCCCCTTGCCGGAACGTGGGAAGATTCGAGGCGGAATGACCAGCGATCGAGACCGCGTTCCTTCGGCCGGCCCCACCCGGCGGAGCGACCGCGAGCTCGGGATGAACCGGAAGATCAGCCGGCGGGACTTCCTGAACGGCATTCCGGTGGGCGTGGGGGCTCTCGCGCTCCCGGGGGCATCCGGCTGGCTGCTCGGCGCCTGTACGGCGCCCGGACCGACCGGCCCCTATCCCCCGGCGCTCACCGGATTGCGCGGCAGCCACCCGGGCTCCTTCGAGGCCGCCCACGAACTGCGCGACCGGGTGGAGAACGGCGGGTCCTGGGATGACTCGGGCGCCGCCGACGGGGGCAGTTTCGACCTGGTCGTGGTGGGAGGCGGCATCAGCGGCCTCAGCGCGGCCTGGTTCTACCGAAAGGCCTTCCCGGAAGCGCGGATCCTGATCCTCGACAACCACGACGACTTCGGCGGCCACGCGAAGCGGAACGAGTTCATCCACGAGGGCCGTACCGTGCTCGGCTACGGCGGCACCCAGTCCCTCGACTCCCCCTCCACCTTTTCCCCGGCGGTGAACGGCCTGCTGGACGATCTGGGAGTCGACCTCGACCTCTTCTTCACCGCCTTCGACCGCGATCTCTACCGGTCCCACGGACTGCAACGTTCCGTCTTCTTCGGCAGCGAGGACTTCGGCGAGGACCGCCTGGTGACCGGCATGGGACGGCGTCCCGCCGCCGAGTTCGCCGCCGAGACGCCCCTGAGCGAAGCCGGACGCGCCGACTTCGTGCGCCTCTACGAGGCCCCCGGGGACCCATGGCCCGACCTGGACGAAACCGCCAGGAAGGAGCGGCTGGCCGCCACCAGCTACGAGGCCTTTCTGGACGCTCTCGGGATGGGGGCCGAGATCCAGGCACTCTTCCGGCAGCGCACCCACGGGCTCTTCGGCATGGGGCCGGACGGGGTTCCCGCGCTCGACCTCTGGGGTCTCGGTTATCCCGGGTTCCGGGACATGGACCTCACCGCGGGAGACCATCCCCGGCTCAGCCTGACGGCGAAGCCGAACGACAACCCGGATCCGTACATCTTCCACTTCCCGGACGGGAACGCCACCATCGCCCGGCTGCTGGTGCGCAAGCTGGTGCCGGGGGCCGCCGCGGGCAGCACCCAGGAGGACATCGTCGAGGCGCGGCTCGACTACGGCGCCCTCGACCGTCCGGGCTCCCCCTGCCGCATCCGCCTGAACAGCACGGCGGTCCGGGTGCGGGACGGCGGCGCCGCCCCGGCCAGCGTCACCTATGTCCAGGACGGGGCCGAGACCCGGGTGCAGGCGGGCCACGTCGTGCTCGCCTGCTACAACCGGGTGATTCCCTACCTCCTGCCCGAGCTTCCCGAGGAGCAGCGCGCGGCGCTCGCGTACCCGCCCAAGGTGCCCCTCGTCTATTCGAACGTCCTGATTCGGAACTGGACCTCCTTCGTTTCGCTGGGAACCTCGAACATCTACTTCCCCGCCGGGTTCCACGCCAGCGTGTCGCTGGACTTTCCGGTGAGCGTCGGGGGCTACGACTTCTCGAGCGGCCCCGAAGACCTCATCGTGCTCCACACCGTGCGCACGCCGTGTCTCCCCGGAGCCAGCGCCCGGGTGCAGCACGCGGCGGGACAGCACGAACTGCTGGAGGTGGGCTTCGAGACCTTCGAACGCGAAACCCGGAACCAGCTCGCGCGGGCCCTCGGTCCCGGGGGCTTCGACCCGGCCCGCGACATCCTGGGGCTCACCGTGAACCGCTGGCCGCACGGCTACGCCTTCGAGTTCAACTCCCTGTGGGACCCGCCCTTCGCTCCCGGGGAGGCCCCCAACGAGATCGGCCGCCGCCCCTTCGGGCGGATCCGCATCGCCAACTCCGACGCCGGCGCCTACGCCTACACCCAGTCCGCCATCGACCAGGCCCACCGCGCTGTCAGCGAAATCCTGAGCGGCGGATAGCCGGCCTCGCACCTTCGTGCCCGAGCTTCCCGAGGCCGAAGCGAACCGCGAGAACCTGACCACCTGGCTCGCCGGGGAGCCGCTGCTGGAAGTCGCGGTTCCCGACCCGCTCACCCGGCGGGGGCAGGCGGAGAACGCGATCCGGGCGGCGGCCGAGGGTCGCGTGGTCGCGGCGGTCCGCCGGCGCGGCAAGTTCCTGCGCATCGAGCTCGAGGGGGGAGGCCTCGCGCTCCTCAGCCACCTCGGCATGAGCGGCAAGTGGGCGCTCCGTCATGCCGGCAACGCCGATCCGCCGGCGGTGCGGGCGTACCTCGGGATCGCCGGCGGGCGCCGGGTGCTCTTCTCGGACAAGCGGCGCTTCGGGCACTTCTCCGTGTGCCTTCCCGCCGATGAGGAACGCCTCGCCCGTCTGGGTCCGGAACCCCTCGGACCGTCGTTCACGGGCAGGCGGCTCGCCGCACTGCTGCGCGCCAGCCGCCGGCCCGTGAAATCGCTCCTCATGGATCAGGACCGGATCGCCGGGATCGGCAACATCCAGGCGGCCGAGGCGCTCTGGCGCGCGGGCATCCACCCGGCCCGGAACTCCGCCGAACTCGGAGACCGGGAGGCCGCGAAACTCCAGCGTGCGATCCGCTGGACGCTCCGCCGCTCGATCCGCAGCACCCGGACTCCCGAGATCCTCTACCTGAGCGATGGCGAGGCCGGCCGGCAGAGCACCTCGGCCCGCTTCTTCGTCTATGGCCGCGAGGGCGACCCCTGCCCCCGCTGCCGCCGGGGGGTCATCGCCCGCATCCCGATCGCGGGCCGGTCCTCCTTCTACTGCCCCAGGTGCCAACCTTGACGGCCGCGCTTCCGGGCGTGTTAGGCTTCGGACCCGGCAGTCGGGGTTGATGCCCCGCGTCCCTGACGCTCCTCGAACTGCTCCTTTCGTCGGCGATTCAGCGCCGCTGAGTCGTCTCGGGCATCCGATGGATCAACGTGTCGCGCCTCGTTTGCGCGTCTTCTCCGGACGGCCCCACGGGCTGTCTTTCGAAATCCCCGTAGATCTCCCTCCCGAATGAAGTACCGCCGCCGCGGACAGCGCAAGCGTCGCGATAGCGAAGAGCAGCGCCGGTTCCAGCGCGAGGTGGGCGAGCGGCTCGCCGATCTCGGCAACACCGAGCAGTTGCGGACGCTCCGCCTCGCCGGAGACCGGCGCGCCACCATCGTGACCCGCTGCGCCCGCTGCGGATATCAGTGGCCCACCGGGGAGGTGTCGATCGTCGTCGGCTCGACGTGCCCCACGTGCAGCACGCCGCTCCGCTCCTGCCGGCACTGCACGTTCTTCGATCCGAAGGAACGCTACGAGTGCCGGGCCGACGTTCCCGAGCGCATCGTCAACAAGTGGGCCGGCAACGAGTGTCTCCACTTCCGTCCCACCGAGGTCCTCGACGTGACCGGGCGGAAGCTGGACACCGCCCGGGACGCCAAGGCCGCGTTCGACAGCCTCTTCGAGAGCAGTTGAACCTCCTCGCCGGCACCTCCGGCTACGGCTTCCGCGAGTGGGTGGGCGCCTTCTATCCGGAGAAGACGAAGCCCGCCGACTTCCTTTCCCACTACGCCTCGGTGTTCCGGAGCGTGGAGGTGAACCACACCTTCCGGCGCTTTCCCAAGCCCGAGCTCGCGGCGTCCTGGGCCGAGAGCACGCCGAAGTCCTTCCGATTCGCGGTCAAGGCAAATCAGGGGATCACCCACCGGGCCCGGCTCGCGGATACCAGGGAGTCGGTGGCTTCCTTCGTCAAGGCGCTCGAGCCGCTCGGAGACCGCCTGGGGCCGATTCTCTTCCAGTGCCCCCCGTGGTTTCGCCGCAACGACGAGCGGCTGGTGGCGTTCCTGGCGAGCCTGCCCGCGGGAACCCAGGCCGCGCTCGAGTTCCGGCACGACTCGTGGGACTGTGACGCCGTGCGCGACGCTTGCCGGGCGGCCGGCGCGGCGCTGGTAGCCGGAATCTCGGAGTTGGAGGAACAGCCGGACGTTCCCGTCACGGCCGATTTCGCCTACGTCCGCCTCCGCCGGGACCCTCCCTACACCCCCGAGGAGCGCGTGGTGATCTACGGGATGCTGGAGCGGCTGCGCGATCGGGTGGAAACCCTGTATCTCTACGTCAAGCACGACGGCCCGGGACTGGCGCCGGAAGCGGTGTCCTGGATCCAGAGTTTGGCGTAGCGGGGCGGATGCCTTGAACTGATCGGGATCGCGGCGCGTGGCGCTACGCGCTACACTTCATCGTGCGGATCAGGCACAAGGGACTGCGAGCGCTGCACGAGCGGGACGATGCCGCACGGCTGCCTGCCGGTCTCGTGCCACGACTCATCCGGGTAGCGCCGACGCCCCCGGCTTCCGGTTGCATCCCCTGAAGGGCGACCGCGCGGGCCAGTCGAGCGTTCGTGCCTCCCGCAACTGGCGCGTCGTGTTCCGCTTCGAGGACGGCGAGGTCGTGGACGTGGACCTGATCGACTATCACTGACCGACAGGGGAGTACCTGACGATGAAGGACATTGCAAACGATCGCGTCGGACCGATGCTGAACCCGCCGCATTTGGGCGAACTGATCCGCGAGAGCATGGACGAGATGGGCTGGAACGTGACCGAGACCGCGGCGCAGCTTGGGTGCGAGCGCGGAACACTGTCACGCGTGCTGCATGGAAAGGCCGGCGTGTCCGCGAGCATGGCGCTGGCGCTGGAGGACATCGGCTGGGGCACTGCCGAACACTGGATGCGGATGCAGGCGAGCCATGAGCTTGCGCAAGCTCGCCGGAATATGTACGAGATTGAGGTGAAGCGATACCTGGTCGAGCACCAGTTCCCTCCATCGGAGGGATGGATCGTCGCGATCAATCTGGATCCGATGGAGTACGCCAAGGGCGGACAGCAACCACTAGACAAGTCGGAACGCGCCCGCCGTGCTCTGGAATGGCTCGAAGCCGCGGGAGTCAGGATCGGCAGGGACCCTGAGTTTGGGCGAGCTGACCTCGTGGTGAGGAAACGGGGTAGTACCACTACCGTGGTGGAGGCAAAGGGCGACTCGGCGCGCCAGAAGGACCAGGCGCTGTACGCCGCGATCGGACAAACCGTGCTGACGATGCGAGAGGACGGGAGGGTTCGTTACGGACTCGCTGTCCCGGACAATCCCTTGTGGGAACGCCAAGTGCAGAAGATTCCCGCGCACATCTGTTCCATGCTGTCGCTGACGCTCTGGCTGGTGGGCGAGGCGGGGGTTCGAGAACTCACAGGATCTGTGTAGACGGGGAGCCCGTTCCTGCGACAGGCTCTTGGTGAAGGGGCGGTCAGCGGAAGGCCTGAAACCGGGTAGAGACGTTGTATCTCTACGTCAAGCACGACGGCCCGGGACTGGCGCCGGAGGCGGTGTCCTGGATCCAGGGTTTGGCGTAGCGGGGCAGATGCCTTGGGCTGATCGACGATCGGGCGGCGCCATCTGGAGGCACGGCGCTACGCGCTCTGCAGCCCTGCGGGCCGCGTGCCGGCCAAGGCTCGTCCAAGGCCGATCTTCACCTGTCGTTTGACACCAAGCCGTTACGTTTCCCTCGGCGGTGAGCGTTGCGAGCCGGAAGGTGCCGTGAGGAGCGCGTGGGGTCGCGACGTGCGCGGCGCGGAGCGCCGCGGTGCCGGTCTGGAGACCGGCGTTCCAAGCCGGTGTGCGATCTGACGCGCCGGGCGGTCCTCCGGACCGCCCGACGCTAGAAGGGCCAGCCCATCCAGAAGTCGAACTTCCAGCCGTCGAGCGTCGTGGCGAAGTCGGTGCGCTTGGACCAGGCGAAGTTCAGCGGCAGCCCGAGGAAGTAAACGCGGGCATTGAACCCGTAGGAAGCCACGAAGTCGTCAAGGCCGCCCCCTTCCGACACGCAGACCACGTTCTGGCGCGGACCGCAGAGCCGGCCCAGCCGCGACTCCCGGCGCTCGGAGGAGTAGATGTTCAACTCCTCTCCGTCGTAGGCGGCCCCGCCGGCATCAATGAACACGCTGCCGCGGAACGGACCGATGAGCCCCAGGGGAGTGATGGCGGCATCGATGATCGGGAAGCGGAACTCCACGGTGGCGTGCCCGCCGCGGTTACCCACGAAGGAGTAGAGGTCGTAGCCGCGCAGTTCGCCCATGCCGCCGAACCAGAAAAACGCCGGCGCGTCGCCGGAGCTGTGCATCCACTTGAGCCGCGCCGCCAGCACGCTGGAGGTCGTGACCTGAAAGTACTTCCGGGCATCGAGGTTGAAGGTGGTCCTCGAAAGGAACGCTCCGCCGGGGGACCACTCGAGCCCCGCATAGACCGTGCTGCCGGCCTGCGGGAACACCGCCGGGCCCAGTTGGCGGAACCGGATGGTGTCCTGAACGAAGGCGGCGCGCGCCGGCAGGACGTGGCCGCTCGGGAAGATCCGGCTGTAGAAGTTGTCGTACTGATCGATGAACTGCTGGGGGAAGAGCGGATCTTCACCCGGCTGGAGGTAGACGTTTTCGAAGCCGGCGCTCTGGTAGTCGTAGCCGATCCCCATCTCGAACCGGCGGAAGCGGCTGAGCGGATAGAGCGCCCGGGCCGAGGCCCCCGACGAGCGGATCGTGCCGATGCTGTCGGCGCGCGACCAGAAACTCTGGATGTAGTACGGGAGTCCCGGATAGAAGAAGGACGTCTGGTCGTGCGCCTCGACGGCGTACTGCAACCGTCCCGACAGATTCGCGTACTGGGCGTTGTAGATGCGGTAGGAACGGACGGAATACGCGGTGAACGAGAGCCGGTCGTCACCGAGGACGTCGGAGAGCGAGATCGCCGTGCCGCCGAGGAAATCGAAGTCGCTGGTGAACCCGGCGGTGATCGGGGGCGGGCCGTCGAGGAACAGCTTCTCGAAGCGCCCCTTCTCGCGCTTGTTCTCGCTGATGACCTGGTGATTCACGGTGGGCACGAAGTCGATGACCGGCCCCGATGTCCGGACGATGGTGTCGGCGAAGATCTCCTTCACCGGCTCGTCCATGCCGAGGGTGTGCAACCCCCAGTTGCCCTTGTAGTAGCTCGTGAAGAGCAGCGTCTCCTGTTCCGTCTCGGGGTCCCTGATGACGCTGGGGGCGAAGTTGCCGCCGAGGACGTCGGTGTACTGGAGGATGTCGCCGGTCTCGGTATCCAGCGACCGGATGTTGAAGATCCCGTCGTCCTCATTCGAGGAATAGATGAGGTCGCGGCCGTTGGGCGCGAAGATCGGGGCCACGTCGTTGAAGGTCCCGAAGGTGACTTGCTCCTTCTCGCCGGTGGCGATCCGCAGGCGGTAGAGCTTGTCGTAACCGCTGATCCGCCGGCTGTAGTAGACCCACTCCCCGTCCGGGCTCACCGTCGGGAACTTGTCGTGGAAGTCGTCCCGGGTCAGGTTCTCGATCTCCTCCGTAGCGATGTTCACCCGGTAGACGTCGGAAATCGCGTTGTTCAGCGCGGTGAAGTAGACCCACTCACCGTCCGGCCCGACGTGCGGAAACTTGGCGCGGTCGAGGGGCATCTCGATGCGCCGGACGATCCTCGATTCCACCACGTCGGCGAAGAGGAGCGCCCGGCGTTTCTGGAACCGGCCGAAGAAGGCGACTTCCGCTCCGTCCGGCGTCCAGCTCAGGTTCCGCCCCATGAGCTGGTCCTCACCGCTGAGTCCCACCACGTTGATGAACTCGCCCGCGTAGCCCGGGGTCAGGTTACGGATGACCTCGCCGTCCCGGGCGGACAGCAGCACCACGTCGTATTCCGACTCGCGGCGGTTCCCGGCAAGCACGGCGATGACCTCTCCCGACGGCGACTGCGCGGCGGAAATCGCCCCGACGTAGCGGCCTTCGCGCGGCGACAGGTCCACGCTGTAGTCCTCGGGAATCTCCTTGTCCCGGTACGGCTTGAACCGCTCCTTCATCCAGCGCTTGTACTCGCGGTAGAACTCTTCGGAAGGCATCCGGAAGGCCTGTTCGAACACCTCCTCGCTGACTCCGCCGGTGACGGCCCGGCGCAGCGAGAACACGAACTGCCGCACGCCCTCCTTGCCGAACCGCTCCTCCATGAAGTCGAAGATGGACGCCCCGAAGGAGTACGGCGCTCGAGCGAAGCGCTGGTTGAGTTCCTGGAAGGTGGGAATCTGGTCGGCGACCGCGGCGTCGCGAACCACCATCAGGTCGATCGGGTCCCACTCGTCCTCCATGTAGGTGGCGAGTCCCTCGTCGATCCAGAGCGGCACCGTCTGCCGGAAGAGCGACCGGGGAATGATGTCGAACTCGAAGATGTGGGTGAGCTCGTGGAGGAAGAGCTCCTGGAGTTCATCCGGCGGGTTGTCGATGGGGATGACCATCCGGTCGCGCGCGGACTCCGCGAACGCCCCCACCCCTTCGGGAATCTCCGACGGCGAGAGGTTCGTCTGGGCGAACTCGGAAAACGTCTTGTAGAGGATCAGCGGAATGGCGAAGGGGATTTCGTGCTTCAGTTCGTCGGAGAGCGTCTCGTAGGCGCTCTCGGCGTAGCTCACCAGCCGCCCGAGTTCCTCCTCCATCTCGGGGTAGTAGTAGACGTCGAAGTGCGGCGACCGGTACACCTGCCAGTCGTGCTTGTCGTACTTGACCTTGTTCTTCCCGTAGAACGGGATGAAGTACTGCGCCGGCGCCACCGCCGCCGTGCCGAGCGCTGCCAGCAGGACGGTGAGAACGAAGGGCGCCCGGGCCCGGGAGCCGGTTTTCGAAGAGTCGCGGGTCACGAGCCTTCTCCTTTCTTTGCCGGACAGCCCGTCAACGCAACAGGATTCGGGTGCCTCGGAACGTCTGGGGCGTTACCACGCTCAGGAAATTCGGGAGGATGCGGTCCATCAGCTCGAAGTACGAAGAGAGCGCCGAGCTCTCCTCGTCCCGCCCGAAGATGACCTCCTCGGTGAAGCGCTCGCGGTGGATGGTGCGGCCGCTCGCGCCGTCGATGAAATAGAACTCCGCGGTCAGGGTGTAGGCGTTGCGCTCCTGGAACTGCGTGCTGCGCACCAGCCGGGGCCGGTTGAAGCTGTCGCGGACGTAGCGATCGCGCCGGGAGAACCCGGAGCGTTCCTCCGCCGCAAAACGGAGCCGGCCGCTGATGATCAGCGGCTCCTCGAACTCCTCGCCCAACTGCCGCCAGTACTCCTCGTCCTCGAGGAGCTTGTCCTGCTCCAGGTCGATCCACTCCTGCCGGGAGATCTCTCCGTCGCCGATCGCGACCGCTTCGGCGGCCATGTCGTCGAACTGTTCGGCGAGCCCGCTGGCCTCGAGCGCCGCGTCGGAGAAGTCCCCGAGCGGCTCGACCTCGGCCTCGATCACCGCCAGCCGCGAGTTCAGGCGCAACTGGTTCCGGAGCAGCCGCGAAGTCTCCGAGTCGAGATCCAGGTTCTCATTGGTCTGGCTGACGAAGCTGCCGACGAGTACCCGCCCGTATTCCGAAAGGTCCAGCTTGGCGTCGATCGGGATCTCGATGGGCACCTCGACATAGGGCCCGGCGGCGCAGGCGATGAAGCCGAGCAACGAGAACGCGGCTCCCGCAGCGAACCGGCGAGCGCGAGAACGACCCATGAGCAGGTCAGCGTCTCCGCGAGCGGGCGGCGTCGCGGTCCTTCCGCTTCTTGCGCTCGTAGGCCTCGCGGAACAACTCGTAGTTCTGACGAATCTGTTCACTGCTGGGCGCCAACTCGAGCGCCGTCTCGTAGGCTTCGAGCGCTTCTTCGAACTTGCCGGAGCGCTCGTAGGCGACCCCGAGATTGTTGTGGGCCCTCGGGTTCTGGGGATCGAGTTCCACAGCCTTCTCCCAGCGGTAGGCCGCCTCCTTCCAGAGGCCCTTGCTGGCCACCTCCACCCCGAACGAGTTCTCCTGGCCGGACCGCTCGCCACCGGCGGATGTGGAGGCGTCGAGCGCTGCGCTGGGCTGGGCCGCCGCGGACCCTCCGATCAGCACGGTCGCGGCGACGAGCGACGCGACAGTGCGGAGGGGCGTGGTCAGCCGGTGCATCGTCAGACGTGAATGCAATGAACAGGCCATGTCGCTGGTTCCCGGGCAACTGCCCTGGCGAAGGCTCCGGACGCGAATCCGGGCGGTCTCCGATAGTAGCGCGTGCCGGCCGGTGGGGGAAAACTTCATCGGGGTGAGAAGAAAACGACACGAATTACGTCAATAGGTCTTGAGGGCGTTTCGACCCGTTCCGATCCCCGGAGCGGCGGACCAGCCTCAAGGAGAACCTCGATGACGCACCGTCCCGTCCCACCCCGGAAGCAGTCTCGGGCCCGCCTCGAAGAGGTGGCGCTCGCAATCGCCCTTGCCGAGAGGCCGCCGCCCCGGGAGCGCGCCCGCTGCTTCGAGAGCGGCAACCTGGAAGCCGCCGCTTCCACGTTCCGGCGGAAGTTCGGCGAGTTGCCGGCCGGCCGGCTCGACGCCGCGCGGCGCTGGCGCGAAGCGGCCGCCGCTGCCGGGCGCCGGCTGCTGATCCTGGGACAGCCCGGGTTTCCGTCCCGGCTCGCCGAGATCGCCGTTCCACCAATCGTCCTCGAGGTAGCGGGCGATGCCGACCTCGCGGCGCCGGGGATCGCGGTGGTCGGTTCCCGGAGAGCGACCCCCTATGGAATCGCGGTCGCGGAACGGCTCGCGGCCGGGTTGGCCGAAGCGGGGCTCGTGGTGGTGAGCGGCCTCGCGCGGGGCGTGGATGCGGCGGCTCATCGGGCGGCGCTCCAGGCCGGGGGCAGGACCGTCGCCGTCCTCGGTTCGGCGCACGACTCGCTGTACCCCCCGGAGCACCGCGACCTGGCGCGGGCATGCCGCGCGTCGGGAGCGGTGTTGACCGAGTTCCCCCCCGGAACGCGTCCCCTCCCGCATCACTTTCCACGCCGCAACCGGATCATCGCCGGGCTCACCCTGGGAACGCTGGTGGTGGAAGCCGCGGCGCGGAGCGGCTCCCTCGCGACGGCCCGCCACGCGGTGGACTCCGGACGCGAGGTCTTCGCGGTCCCGGGCCCCATCGGGTCGGAAACGAGCGCCGGGTGCCACGCGCTGATCCGGCTCGGCGCCACCCTGGTCACCGGCGTGCCCGACATCCTGGAAGAGCTGGGGCCCCTCTCCGGCGTCTCCGGACCGGGCACGGAAGCGGGAGCCGCCCGAAGCCGGGAACCGGAGGGCGGTTCTCCGCGGCCGGCCATCGGCGCCGAAGCGGCCCGGCTGCTGGACGCGCTCCGGAACCGGCCGTCCGGGATGGATCTGGACACCCTCCTCGGCGCCACCGGCCTCCCGGTGCCGGTGGCGCTGGCCGCGATCTCGGAGCTGGAAAGGCGGCGACTGGTGCGCCGGTTTCCCGGTGACTTCTTCCGTGGCGCGGATGGATCGTTAGACTGATTGCACGTCATGGGAAACGCACTCGTCGTCGTCGAATCCGCCGCCAAGGCCAAGACCATCGAGCGGTTTCTGGGGGGCTCCTACCGCGTCATGGCCTCGGGAGGACACGTCCGGGACCTGCCGCAGCGTGGCCTCTCGGTGGACATCGCGAACGGTTTTCGCCCGCAGTTCGAGGTGGTTCCAGACCGGGCCAAGATCCTCGAGAGCCTCAAGCGGGCGGCGAAGAAGGCCTCCCACATCTACCTGGCGACCGACCCGGACCGGGAAGGAGAAGCGATCAGCCACGACCTCGCGGAGGAGTTCCTCGGCGCGCTGCCACCGGGACGCCAGGTTCCGATCCAGCGGATCACCTTCCACGAGATCACCCCACCGGCGGTCCGGCGCGCGCTCGAGAGCGCGTCCGAGGTGGATGGGAACAAGGTCAAGGCCCAGCAGACGCGGCGCGTGCTGGACCGGATCGTCGGTTACAAGATCTCGCCCCTCCTTTCCCGCAAGGTCGCTCCCCGCCTCTCCGCCGGGCGCGTGCAGTCGGTGGCTCTCCGCCTGATCTGCGCGCGCGAACGCGAGATCCGCGCCTTCAACGTCGAGGAGTACTGGACCATCGACGCGCTCCTGCTGACCGGCGGCGGCGCCTCGCTGCGGGCGACCGCCGAAGTTCCGAAGAGCCTCCCGCGGGAGCCGGCGGCGCGCGAGGAGGCCACGGCCCGGGCAATCCAGCGCTTTCTCGAGACGTGCGGCTACCGGGTGGCGGAGGTCGAGTCGAAGGACCGCCAGGAGAAGTCTCCCCCGCCGTTCATCACCAGCACCATGCAGCGGCAGGCGGCCTCCCTGTTCCGCTTCCCGGCCGCGCGGACCATGCGCGCCGCCCAGGGGCTCTACGAGGGGGTGGACCTTGGCTCCGGAGACCGCGTCGGACTGATCACCTACCTGCGGACCGACTCGACCCGGGTCTCGAAGGAGGCGCTCGGGGAGGTGCGGCAGTTCATCGGCAAGCGGTTCGGAAGCGAATTCCTCCCCGAGCGGCCGAACTATTTCCGCAAGCTGAAGGGGGCGCAGGACGCCCACGAGGCAATCCGGCCGACGTCGGTAGAGCGGACTCCCGATCAGGTGGCGCCTTTTCTCACGGAGGACCAGCGGAAGCTGTACCGAATGATCTGGGAGCGGTTCATCGCCTCCCAGATGACCCCGGCCGTCTGGCACGACACCAGGGCCACGATCGCCGCGGAACGCGCCGGCGGGGGCGAGGCTCCCGAGATCCCCGGGTTCGGCAGGGCGCCCGAACGGCTGGTGGCGAGCGGGTCGGTGCTGGCGGAGCGCGGCTACCGGGTCCTCTATCGCGAAGCGACCGAGGACGCGGGGCCATCCGCCGAGTCCGACAAGAGGACCGTCATCCCCCCGCTCGAGGCCGGCCAGCCGCTCACCCTCGAAGCGGTCCTGCCGGTCCAGCACTTCACGGCGCCTCCGAAGCGGTACAGCGAGGCGAGCCTGATCCGCAAGCTGGAGCAGAACGGAATCGGAAGGCCCAGCACCTACGTGCCCATCCTCCGCAAGATCAAGGACCGGGAGTACGTACGAACCAAGCAGCGGGTCTTCCTGCCGACCGAGGTGGGCATGCTGGTGAGCGATCTGCTGGCGGGGAGCTTCGACAACCTCTTCAACGTGCGCTACACCGCGGACATGGAGGAGAACCTCGACCGGATCGAGCAGGGCGAGGCCGGTTTCGAGGGCACGCTGAAGGCGTTCTATGAGGATTTCTCGCTCGACCTCGACAAGGCCGTCGTCGAGATGCCCCGGATCAAGGGGCTGCCGACCGCCGAGCCCTGCGAGCGCTGCGGGCGTCCGCTCGTCCTTCGCTGGTCGGGGGGCGAGAAGTTCCTGGGTTGCGAGGGGTTCCCGGACTGCCGGGGCAGCCGATCGCTGGGCGACTCAGGCGAGGAGGCGAGCGACGGGGAGGCGCCGGTCTGCCCGGAATGCGGGGCGCCCATGTCCGAGAAGCGAGGCCGGTTCGGGGCCTTCCTCGGCTGCACGCGGTACCCCGAGTGCACCACGATCATTCAGGTCAAGGGGGGCCGGCCGGTCGCCCGGCCCGCGCCGGTGCCGGTCGAGGGCAAGTGTCCCGAGTGCGGGAAGGGACTCGTCCAGCGGCAGGGCCGGCGCGGGCCCTTCGTCGGCTGCAGCGGTTTCCCGAAGTGCCGCTACATCCAGCCGCGGCCAGCGAAGAAGGGCAAGAAGGCGACCGCGCGGAAGACCGCGGCGAAGCGCGGCACGCGCCCATCGCCGTGAACCCGGGCGAGGAACCCGCAAGCAGACCGGAGACGCCGCTGCGCGCGTTGATCCGGGATTTCCTCGAAGACCTGGAGGAGCGCCGGGGGTCCTCGCGCCACACGGTGCGGAACTACGGCAGCGACCTGTCGCAGTTCGCCGAGTTCCTCGAGGCGAAGCGCGCGCCCGAGCACGAGCCCGCCGGTCCCGGACCCGTGGATACGGCGGTGCTGCGCGCCTACCTCGGGTCGCTGCACGAGCGCGGGCTGTCCAGCACCACGGTCGCGCGCAAGCTCGCCGCTCTCCGCTCGCTCTACCGGTATCTCACCCGTTCGGGAGCGGTGGACCGGGATCCGGCGCGGGCGCTCCGGGCCCCGCGAACTCCGGCAAGGATCCCGACCCGCATGGAAATGGACGAGGTCGAGGCCCTGCTGCGCGCGCCCGATCCGGCGACGCCGCTCGGCTGCCGCGACCTCGCCATCCTCGAGCTTCTCTACGGCACCGGACTTCGGGTTTCCGAGCTGGTCGGTCTCAACCTCGCCGACGTCAACCCGGGCAGCCGCATCCTGCGGGTCCTCGGAAAGGGCGGCAAGGAGCGGGTGGTCCCCTTCGGCGAGGTCGCCGCCGACGCGCTCGGTCCCTGGCTTCGGGCCCGCGCGGAAGTCCAGGGAACCGGGGGCGACAGCGAGGCCGTCTTCCTGAATGCGCGCGGCGGGCGCCTCTCCGACCGGTCGGTGCGCACGGTGGTGCGGCGCTACCTGGGCGAGGCGGGCCTGGTCCGGCTCGCCGGCTCGGTGTCACCCCACACGCTACGCCACGCGTTCGCGACCCACCTGCTCGATCACGGGGCCGACCTGCGTTCCATCCAGGAACTGCTCGGGCACACGAGCCTCGCGACCACCCAGAAGTACACCCACGTTTCGACGGCCAGGATCTTCGAGGTCTATTCGAAAGCCCATCCGCGCCAGGCGGGCGGATCGGAAAAAGGGGAATAGGCCCGGCGATTCAGTACCTGGGGACCCGGGGCGACGCGGCGGCGGCGCCGAAGATCCGGCGGTAACGGCGGATCTCGGCGGGACTCCCGGTGCTCTTCGCCGGGTTGTCGCTGAGCTTGACGAGCGGCCGGCCGTTCGCCGCCACCGGTTTCACGACCAGCGAATAGTTTGGGACCCCGCAGTCGTTCGTCAGGTTGGTCCCCCAGCCGTAGGACACCCCGATCCGCCCGGCGAACCGTGCTTCCAGGCCGAGGATGTCGGGAAGTTCCAGGCCGTCACTGAAGACGAGGGATTTTGCCCTCGGGTCCACACCAAAGTCCCGATACCAGCGGATTGCCCGCTCCCCGAACGCGGCGGGATCGCCGGAGTCCTGCCGAACCCCGCGAAACCTCCGGGCGCGCGCTTCCCCGACGGCCGCGAAGAAGAACTCCGAGCCCCAGGTGTCCGTGAGAAAGAGCGAGAACGGCTCGCCGTACATGTCCCACCACGCATCCAGCATGCGGCGCTGCGACCCGCGGATGGACTCGTCCGATCCATCTCCGGCAGCGGCGCCCACCATGAACACCTCGTGGGCGATGGTCCCGACCGGACACAGGCCGTGCCGGAAGGCCGAGGCGACGCAGGAGGTGCCGACGAACTGCTCCGGCAGCGCCTCGGCGAGACGCTCCTCCAGCCCGAACTGCCAGGCCCGCGAGAACCGCCGGCGGGTGCCGAACGAAGCGAAGCGGATCCCGGGATGTCCGCGGAGCGCGGCGATCTTCCCCTCGAGCCGCTCCCGGCCCACGGCTTCGGCCTGCGCCCGAGCCCCGGCGCCCGCCCCGGCGAGCGCGGCCCGCGAGAGGAGCTCGCTCAGCACCGAAAGCACGAGCGTCTCCCAGAGGATCATCTCCGGCCAGGTGGATTCGACCTCAAGGCGGAGGTCGCCGTCCCTGACCTCGAGTTCGACCGGAGGCAGGCGGAGACGGCGGAGGAAGTCCAGGTAGTCGTCACCGAAGAGTCCTCGCGGCTCGAGCCCCCTGAGGTACTCGAGTTCCGCCGGGGCGAACGCCAGGGACCGGACGGCGTCGAGAGCGTCCCGGAACGCCTCGGCCGGTACGAGGCCGGCCAGCCGGACATCCGGCGTCCGGCAGAGGAGCCGGTACCGGACCCGCACTCCGGAATGGAGCCGGAAGACAAACTGCCCCATCGTGAACTTGTAGAAGTCCACGTCGAGGAGGGAGGCGACCGGTGGCCCGGCCGTCAGGCCGGAAAGCCGGGCCACTCCCCGAGGGGGTCGGTGCTCCGCACCCGGACCATCCCCGCGCGCTCGAAATCGGCGTAGGCCGCGTCGGCGGCGTCGGTGAAGTCGGCGCCGGGGACCACCACCGGCGAGGTGGCGTCCTCCAGCAGGAATACCCGTCGGGCCAGCCCCCGGGTTCCATCCGGATCCCGCCGCGCGATCTCGTCCCGCAGGTCGGACACCGTCCAGGCGACGCAGTGGCTCTTGGCCTGGCCGGCGACGATGAGGGCGTCGTACTCGAGCAGATGGTCGAGCAACTGCCGGTTCGGCTCCGCGATGGCGTTCCCGTCGGCGTCTTCGAGGACTTCGGGCCGCAGCACCGAGTAGTTCTCGGTCAGCGGATTCAGGCCCTTGGGCTCGAATCGGGGCTGGGCCGACCGCGCGATCGAGTGGAAGAAGACGGCTTCCTCGATCGCCGGCACCACCGCGTGCCCGGCGCCGCCGAGCATGGCGTGATACGGCCAGACGACGAGCACGTACTTCCCCTGCGCCTCCAGCCGGCGGCAGTAGTGGAGCGCGTGGCGGGAGAGAGCCTTCTCGTCGAGGCCGGCTCCCGCGGCCGCGTCGGGGTTTACCCGGTACCGGCCCGTTTCGAGGTCATCGGAGGTGATCTGGGTGTACGCCGCGGGCGGGTTTCCCTCCCGGTCGAGGAAGAAATGGGCGTGGAACACCTGGATTGCGGTATGGGTGTCGAGCGTCAGGACGATCTCGCTGATCCGTCCCAGGTGCCCGTAGAGGAACTGGCAGAGGCGCCACGAGTCCTTCACCGCACCGAGTCCCGACCGGCCGGCGACGAAGAGTTCGCCCCCCGGCAGGCAGAAGGTGTTCTGGCAGTCCACCAGCAGGAGCCCGACGCGGGGCGCGTCGCCGGCCGCGGGAGTGAGCCCGTGCCGCCGGGCCCAGGCGCGGGCCTCCGCGGCCCGGGTCTCGTAGGGGACCCGGTAGAGCTGACCGACGCGCTCGGAATCGAAGAATTCGGGAATCGGAAGCGTTTCCGGCATGGAAGAGAAACGGGGGATTCGCCCCGGACGCTGTCGGTTTAGGCTAACACCCGATGCTCGATCCCGACTTGATACGGCGGGACCCCGAGGGGACCGCCGAGCGCCTCCGCAACCGCGGTCACAGCGGGGATCTCTCCGCGATTCTGAGTCTGTTCGAGGAGCGGCGCCAACTCCAGGCGTCGATCAGCGACCTCCGGGCGGGGCTCAAGGCGCGGAACCGGGAAGTCGGCGCGCTCTACCGGGCCGGGGAGAAGGCGGCCGCCGACCGGCTGCGGGAAGAGCTCGCGCGGGCGCCCGACGAGGTTTCCGAGAAGGAAGAGCGGATGCGGTCCGCCGAACAGCAGCTCGAAGAAAGCCTGCTCGAGCTTCCCAACCTGGCTCACGCGAGCGTGCCGGTCGGCTTCGACGAGGAGGCCAACCAGGAGATTCGACGCACCGGGTCCCCGCGCTCCTTCGATTTCGAGCCCAGACCCCATCACGAACTGGGCGCGGCGCTAGGGATGCTGGACCTGCCCCGCGCCGCGAAGCTCAGCGGATCCCGTTTCGCAATCCTGACCGGGGCCGGGGCGCGCCTCGAGCGGGCGCTCATCCAGTTCATGCTCGACGTCCAGACGAAGGAGCGCGGGTACGAGGAGGTCTGGCTCCCCTTCCTCGTCGCTTCGCGGTCCCTGGTCGGCACCGGTCAGCTCCCGAAGTTCGCGGACGACCTCTTCAAGGCGGAGGGACGCGATCTCTACCTGATTCCCACCGCCGAGGTTCCCCTCACCAACCTGCACGCCGGAGAAACCCTCTCGGCCGACGAGCTGCCAAGACGCTTCGTGTCCTATACCCCGTGCTTCCGGGCCGAGGCCGGCGCCCACGGCAAGGACACCCAGGGACTGATCCGCCAACACCAGTTCGACAAGGTGGAACTCGTCAAGGTCACCGACGAGGAGTCCTCGTTCGAGGAGTTGGAGGGGCTCACCCGCGACGCTGAGCGGATCCTCGACCTCCTGGAACTGCCCTACCGGGTGGTCCTCCTCTCGACCGGGGACATGGGCGGGGCCGCCACCAAGACCTACGACATCGAGGTCTGGCTGCCGTCGCAGGGGACCTACCGGGAGATCAGCTCCTGCAGCAACTGCGGCGACTACCAGGCGCGCCGCGCCCGGATCCGTTATCGCCCGGCGCCCGGCGAAAAAGCCCGGTTCTGCCACACCCTGAACGGCTCGGGCCTCGCCATCGGCCGCACCTGGCTCGCGATCCTCGAGAACTACCAGCACGCCGACGGCAGCGTCACCGTCCCCGAGGTCCTCCGCCCCTACCTCGACAACCTCGAGACCTGGCGCCCCGCGTAGGGACCGCCGGCCAGTCCTCCGGTGGGGGCCTTCAGACCGGCACGCGGCCCGCAGGGCCTCGGGTGATGACTTGGTTAGAACCCCAAAAATGCTTATTAATCATTGAGTTATATTTGTCTTACGCGTAATGTCACGGTTCGGGTATCATCTTGTCTATCATTCCCGGAAGCGTTGGAAGTGTGAGACTCGCAAGGGAACGCGTAACCGTTCGGGGTAACCGTTCGCCCGTGGGCGTATTGGGAGCGACAACGGAATGGCTGGCGCGCAATCGGCGCAGCAGAGAAAGGAGCGGGGACGAATTGCAGTGGGCGGAGCCGGCCGCCCGCACCAGTGCGGGCGCTTGGGGTCGCTGCACAAAGCGTTGTGGCGCAAGGAACTGGCGGCGATGGAGGCGAAGAATGCGCTGGCCGTGGAGGGTGCACTAGTCGGCCTGCACCGATTTCCGCCGGACGCCGAGGGCGCGGTCCGATGGGTCAACCACATGTCCATACACCCACGACCGAACGGTTACGAGTCCCGAGGTAATCCGAGAGGACCCGGACGCGGGTGGCCGTCCAAATGGTGGGGTGCCACACAGTCGTTCTGAACGCGCGATCCGCTCGTGACTCTGCTCCTCCGGGGTACGGCCCGCCGTGCCGTACACTTCCGACCGCGTCGCTCGAAGGTGTCCTTCATCCCTGCCGCTATGCCGTTACCCCCCGGACTCAGGGCTGCGGCCGGTTCAGGATGTGACGCCAGAGGTGACGTAAGTGTTCCAATTCGCTGAGCGAGACGCTCGCACCGGGATGCCCCGGAGTGAACACCCAGACCCTCATCGTCAAGCCGAAGCGCCCCTTTCGCTTCTGAGTTCATTCTGATCGTGTGGACCTGGCTCCCGCACTGCGACGCAAACCTGCTTCGTGCCGTCTGGGCGCGGTCTTGGAGAGTGGGTGATTGGTTGTGGCAATAGACATCAACCTACAGAAAACCGTGGTCTCCCTGACGGACGGACACTGGGCCAAGCGCGTCAAGGACCCAAGTTTCGCCGAGCTCATCAGTGGCAAAGAGCCCGGACACAGGATGGCCGACTATGTTGATGACCAAACAGTTTCTCTGCTGAAGGTCCAAACGAATATAGAGACGCGCTACGAAGGCGATGGCCGAGGTTCTGTGCGGAAGCGTTCTATGGGCGACATATGGGTCCGGTCAAACGGCATATTCAATCCCATCAACATCAAGTCCGGTCTTCAGGGCATGCGAGGGCAACCTAACTTGGTGTCGATGCAGAAGCTCCTAGACTACCTCTGTCACCGAAGAATAGACTCCTACTACCTACTAATCGTTAAGTTCTCCGTTGCTGATGCAATCACACATAAGACCTATCTCGTGGACTTACTCGATTGGCTTGATTTCATTGCTTATGACGCCGGACCAGGTCAATTGATGCTTCGCGAAAAGGAATTCTACGATTCCTTCGAGCTACCGTACAAAACGCCGACGCTATCGCTAATCGAAAAGGCACGACGCCTCTTCGAGCTATCTGAACAGCAGCTCCATCAGTTAGTCAAGAACAGGAAGAGACGGCTCGGGCGGCAAAGGGACCTCGTCAGCCAGTTCGTCAGTGGCGAGATGCTGATTGATCAAACCGATATGGAGTTCGTGCCTTGAGGCAGCGGAAACACGAGCGAGGAAAGAAGCGGCAATTGGGTCAATATATGACCCCACGGCCTTTGGCTCGCGAGATCGTGTCCACTTTGGACCTGGGTGGCGTAAAGAGAATACTGGAACCCTCCTGTGGCACGGGCTCCTTTCTTCACGCGTTAGAAGAGCGCCTTGCCACGACAGAGGCCGCACCGGACGCCCGCTCGTGCATTGATCTGGTCGGCGTTGAGCTCGATGAGCGCTTCGCAGAAGAAGCCCGTAGTGTGGCAAGTCGGATTCAGACGACGAGCCGGAGTGCAGTTCGAACGACGATTTGCACTGCCGATTTCTTTCGGCTGTGGTTGGAACCATCAACTGTGGTGCAATCCGGGAGCCCCGTACTCAGACCGGAGAGTTTCGACCTGATAATTGGCAATCCTCCCTTTGGAGGAACGCTAGAGCGTTCCCTTGAAGACGCTCTGGATCGCAGCCTAGGGCAACGCTGCGGCAAGAAGATCAAGAAGGAAACTTATGCGTTCTTCATCGTCGCGTGTGTGGAACTCTTGCGACCCGGCGGCCAGTTAGTGTTCGTTTGTAGTGATACCTTGGTGACGATACCGACCATGACAGGCCTTCGTAACTTTCTCATGGAGTCTGGCGAAACTGATGTCCGAGATGTGACAGGTTTCTCTGACGAAACGACCTATCCTACGGTTGTATTGAGTTTCAGAAAGGGAACGAGATTGGGACGTGTTTCTCGAAACTCAGAGCGCATTCCAGAAGGGACGGTCCGCAAGACTCCAAACCTGTCCTGGGGAATTACGCCTGAGTTCTATGAAATGTTCTCGGGACCTCTTCTGGGGGAGTACTTCGTTGCGTCCAGTGGGATGACGACAGGAAAGAACGAGTACTTCGTGCGCGAGGCAGACGAGTCGGGCAGGATTCAAGAGCCCTTCTTCTTTGAGCTATATGATGGCCCGGTATCGCTCAGGTACGAGCTGGACAGAGCGCGTCTTGGACGACTTCCCATGCGACGGCAGACGCAGCTACGAGCGGCCGAGGCACGCGGTGATACAGAGCGCAGGCTTAGAGTAGTTTCGAGAAGCGATCCCGTGCCTGTTCAAATGCCGAACACGAAATACCGGCCGTACAACAAAGCGAACGGGCGGATCGTATTTTCAAACCCGACGCACTACATCTATTGGGAGAATGAAGGGGAGGCCGTGCTTACGTACAAGAAGACGGGCAACTGGTACTTGCGCGGCGTTGGTGGTCAACCGTATTTCGGGAGAGAGGGAATTACATGGCAGTTGGTCGCATCGCGCTTCATTGCTCGATATTTGCCATCCGGGTACATACTCGATAGTGGTGCGCCGTGTGCATTTCTTCGGAACGGGAAGGAGCGGGACGAGCTGTTCTTTGTTCTTGGCTGGCTCTTGTCGGTTTCCGCCAATCGTGTCTTGAAGCAGGTCGTGAATCACACGAGGAACATTCAGAGCAAGGATTTCGAGAGAATGCCGTACCCGTGGTGGGTTGATATGCAGGATCGGAGGCGAGTCGTGGACCACGTGAAGGCGATGATTGGCGAAGCGGAACGGGGCCGTGTGTGGTCAGCGAAGGCCACTGAGGTCCGGGTTTTGGACGAACTATTCTCGTTCTCCATTGCCCGACGGATTGGTCAGCCGGAACAAGCTAGTGATTCGAGGCGGCCGGCAACGGGGTTCGAAAGTGTGCGACCCGGGACGGCGCCGCTGCGGCTCTTCTGAACGCGAACGCGAGATCGGCGGGTGTCGTTCCGGAGCCCGCAACGTCGAGACCGTGCCGTTGTTCTAGGGTGGATGCGTACGCCGTGCAGCCATCGCGAGAGAGACCTCTCCTTCGGTGGCTGCTCGGTGCTTTGACGAGGAAGCGGATTTGCACCGAGTAGCGTCAGCGGCTCGGGTTATGGTCCTGATCCGGCTCCCGGCCGCGCTGGCGCATCACCTCAAGAGCTCGCGCAACGTCGCGGCGAGCGTCTCGTAGTCCTGAGCCAAGCCTGTCACTCGCCCGTCGAGCCGCTCGACTCGCTGCCGCAAGGTCGCGTTCTCCGCGGCCTGCTGCTCGAATCGCTGCCGCAAGACTTCGACCTGCTCGGAGAGCTGCCGCCGCTCCTCGGCGTCCTGCCGCCGCTCCTCGGCGTGCTGCCGTAGTTCCCTCTCGAACTGCGCGGACAACCGCTCCAAGGCGGTCATCAACTGAGTCTCTAGTTCGGTCATACAGATCCCTCACTCGCTCGACAGCTTCAAGGCAGGCCGCCCGCCCACGGTCCAGGGCGGATTCTCCAGCGCCC
>JAJDVI010000106.1 GCA_022826195.1 Acidobacteriota bacterium | reverse complement strand
ACGGCGGGGTCGGCGCCGTTCCCCTGGGGAACAGTATAGCACGGTAAGTCATTGACAAACCAGCGTGTTACGGGAACATCATGGCACTTCTCGGAACCCCTCGGAACCGACGAAATGCAGACCTCCGGTCGGCACGCGCGGCGCTCCGCGCCGCGCACGTCGTAACCCCAGACCGCCCTCAATGCGCGTACGGCTGGCAACGTTCGCGTTCATGTGCGCCAGCCCCGGCTCGCAAGGTCATCGGAGTCCCCGCATACCGCCGACTCCGTCACCACCGATGTCGGTTCAGTGCCCCCCCGGGGTGTTCCACATAGATCCCGGAACCGAGGACGAGGCCCGCGGATCCGATCGTCAGGGGGGCCGCGTACGCCACCTTGCGGGATCCGGTCTCCTCGTCACCCTCGACCGTCGGGTTGTTGTGCAGATACTCGACGAACCCACCGCCCGCCAGCGCCGCCGTGCGGAGTTCCTGGTTGATCAGCACGCCGTTCGCGTCCTGGCTGTTCGTGCGGTCCCGCCCCTCGACATGCGGCGAGGCCGCGTGGAAGAAGCTCGACAGCTCCATCGTCTCGACGAAACATAGGCCTCCCCGTGCCGCCACTCACCCTCCGGGCGGAAGTTCGCGTCCAGGAAGGCGTACGCCGTTGCCAGATCGGGACCGTTGTCCATGACGACCCTCGCCGCCCGCTCCACGAAGGACTTCAGCGTTCCCCGGTTCCGCACGTCCGCCGCGGTGACCGGCGGGTAGATTCCGGCTGCGAAGACGAACTCCCGGCCGCCCAGCGTCACGGGGGCCGCGTAGCTGACCTTGGGGGATCCGGTCTCCTCGTCGCCCTCGACCGCCGGGTTGGGCCAGAGGTACTCCACGTATCCCCCGCCGGCCGCCGCCGCGGCAAGGAGTTCCTCGGTGGCACGGACGCCTTCGACGTCCACGAACTCCGAAAGGTCCTGACCCTCGAGTTCCGGGAGCACGGGTTGGAAGAAGCTGACGCCGTTCAAGTCCAGCACGAACGTAGATCTCCCCGTGTCGCCACTGTCCTCCGTGGAACCGCCGAAGCGCACTTCGTGTATCGCGGTTCTATCGTCCAGGTTCCCGTGGCCATCCGAAAGGCAGGACAACCGTGCTATTCATGACACGCATTACGACGAATCAACACGGTACCAACACCTGAATATCGCGTAGCAGCCGCACGGACGGCGCCGACGTCAACCGACCGCGGACACATCCTCCCCAGCCCGAAGGTCGTCCGGGACCGCCCGCGCCAGCGTCTCGATGCGGTCCGCAATCTTCTGCGCCGGCCCGCGGAGTTGCTCGATGGACCAGTCGGCGGCGTAGCCCTCGGTCACGTCGTCCCGGCGGGCGTGGTTCACGAGGCGTTTTGTCAGCGACCGGGGCAGCATGAGCTCCCGCTCGGCCACCGTGATGAACGCGTTGCGGAGGCCGTGGAACCAGAACTTCGTTCCGGCGGCGCGTCCGATGCGCGCGTACAGATGCTGCAGCTCCTCGGCGTGTCCCGAGGCGCTGGTCAAGGACGGGAAGACCCAGGGACCCGCCGGGCCGGTACCGTTGCCGTTCTCAGCCCGGCGGCGGGCCAGGATCGCGGCGAGCTGGCGGGTGATGGGAAGCTCGAGGGGGACGCCGCTCTTCGTTTCCTCGATCCGGAAGGTCCCGCGTTCCGTGTCCACCTGGTCCCAGCGCAGTCCGAAGATCTCGCCCACCCGCATCCCGGTGTAGAACCCGAACCAGAAGATGTCCCGGGTCGTCCCGACGATGACCTCCGCCTCGATCCCGGCCCGCCACCGCGGCAGGACCTCGGCGGGGGCTGCAATGCGCCGCCGCACGCTGCGGTGGTACCGGCCGCCCCCGTCGAGCCACAGGTCCACGGGATTGCGGAGGCCCTGGTGGTCCACGCAGGGCCTCCGGTACGCCGACCGCAGCAGCGACGTCGCGTGGTTGGCGATGGCCCAGCCGTGCCGCTCGGTGAGGACGTGGAACCGCGCCTCGACGTCCCGGCGGGTGATGGCGTCGAGCGGCCGCGTCAGCCAGTCGCCGAAGCAGTAGCGGATCTGGCCCCGGTAGAGCCTGAGGGTGGTCGGCTTGCGGTTCGGGTTGGCGGCCAGGAACTCCGCGAACGCCTCCCGGAGCAGCGGCATCCGGCGCGCGGCGCCCCGCTCCGCCGCGGGGTCGTCGCCCACCGCGACCCGGCCCAGCACCTCCTGCGCGACCCGCCGCGCCAGGTCGGGCATCATCGCGCCGTAGCGGCCGATCACCACTCGCCGGTTGGGCGCCCGCCGCCCGCCGTTGCCCGACCGGTAGTTGACGACGAACGCCTTGGTCCCGGTGGGCTGCACTCGCACGCCGAAGCCGGTCAGCCGGTCGTCCCAGGCGATCCAGGGACTGGGGCCGGGCTCCAGGGATTCGACGGCCCGCTTGGTGAGGGTCAGCTTGACCCTGGCGATGCGCTTTCGCGACGCTTGTGTCATGGAGGTACAGCTCCGGGGAATGGCGCGCCGCGATCAACCCGTGATCAACACCCCGGAGAGCAATCCCATGCGATCGGCGGCGCAGGGCGAGAGGGGGAACCGCATTTCGGGCGGAACAGTATATGTCACATGTGACACGGATTCCTTCTCCTTCTTGCCATGTTCCTGGGTGCCGGTCTCGTGCTCTCGGGCTGCGGCGACGACGACACGGCGACCACCCCGGCGCCGGCACCACCGCCGCCACCGCCGCCGGCTCCTGAGCCGGAGCCCGAGCCAGAGCCGGCTGCACCGGAGGCTCCCGCCACGCCGACCGGTCTCCACGTCGACGAGACGACCGAGACTTCCATCGAGTGGCACTGGAACGCGGTTGAGGGCGCGATCGGTTACGCGGTGCAGGTCAGCATGGACGAGATGTTCGATGCGACCGACAAGATCGTTCCGACCGTCGAGAACCACTACACCGAGTCGGACCTTGAGCCCGAGACCAGCGTCTACCTTCGGGTGGCCGCTGCCGCCGGGACGCTCGAGGCGCCGATCCTGAGCGACTGGTCGACGCATGTGACGGGCATGTCGGCGATGCCGCCGCCGCCTCCGCCACCGGCCGCCCCGGATCCGGTCATGGTCGAGTTCATGATTCCGGACGGCGAGTACCCGATGGAGCCGGATGAGGATGACGACGAGAAGACGGCTATGGCTACGGTGAACAACGACATCGTGGTCACGTCCAACACCACCGCCGTCATCACGCCGATGTTCGTGGACGACGCCAACGGCGTCAGCCTGGCGTCCGGCGACAACATGCCGTTCACTCACGTCGACTGGGGAGCGCTCCAGGCCGACGTGGTCACTGATGGCGTGACCTTCATGGTCCAGCGGACCACGATGGGGGCGAACCAGGAGATGGAGCCGAGCGGTGATGTTGCCTACGTGACCTGCGGACCGTTCGTCTGCATAGACGGTCCGGACGCACCCGCGATCACCCTTGACGACTCCCCTGTGTGCGCGGGCTGGATGCCGGAAGCCACACTGAACGTCGGGCTTGTGGACAACGACGTGTTCGATCTCGACGGGGTCGACACGACTGACCCCACGGACACCGATGGGATTGATGCCGGCTGGGTGACCAGTTCCACTGCCGCGATGACCGTGAAGCACAAGTTCTCCGGCGTTGCGAAGGGCAGGAACTACAGCGTCTCGGGCCCGGATGCCGCCAAGGGTTCCGACAAGGCGCTCAATCTGGACAAGGTTAAGTCTGCTACCGCTTCGACCTGGAACGACAACCATGGCTATGGTGATGGCATCCAGATTCGTCAGGATGACAACGTGGCAGAGACCGGGGACAACCCGACACTTGCTGCCAGTAACAACCCGAGCGCCTGCTACGCGGACAACGAGTACGGCGAGACGATCGGCCAGAACCACCGGCCGGCCAACTGCTTCCGTATCGTCGCTGACGGTGCCAACTATCTCGGCGGTTACAGCATCGAGGTCGCGGCCAAGGATTCGGCAGTTGCCTGGGGCTCGGTGGAATGGGACGAGATCGACGATCCCTTTGAGGATCTGACGTGCGACTCCATGGATCTCATGGCCACCGACTCGATGGCAATGAGCGTCTGCGACCTGTTCGAGGACGAGGTGGATCAGGCTCTCGCCGGCGGCTGGGGCAATGAGGACCTTGATGGAAACGGCTCTGTCGCGAGTTCCGAGCGGGGACAGGCGCAGGTCGTGATCAACACCACCTCCGGCAATGCCAACGAGGGGAACGTCGAGATGTGGCGGGCGAGCGTCCGCGGCGCCAGCATGGACCGCTTCAAGACCCTCTGGTTCGATGACGATTTGGACGGGAAGATCCGAAAGTTGGCCACCGACACCACACCCGGGAATGGCGGACCGAACGACCTCTACGATCTGGCCGAGGTCACCACGGTCGCCGCCGCCTTCCAAGACGATGGCGCGAATAACAACTTGGACGTCATCTGGAAGCTGCTTCGTGACCGCGACAATGATCCGATCATGGGCGACTTCGGCAAGATCGACCTGGTGCGCACTACAGACAATACGGCGACTACGGCGGTGAACGAATTGCAGACCGTGGGCAACTCGGACGGCAAGGCCGACAACTACGCCAGCACCGACGACGCACAGGCTTGCACCGACGATGACGGTGGGGACGGATGTGACGCCAAGTGGTCCGAGGACTATGAAGTCCTGTTCGCGGACGGCCTCTTCGGCTGCACGGCCACGCGCATGGTGACGATCAGTTGCGAATGGGACGCCGACGGTGAACTGGGCCGCTATCGGGCGGACGACCACGCCAGCTTGGTGGCCAGCCTCACCGAGGTAGGTGGGAGCGTCAACCTGGTTCAGGCGGAAACGGGAGGCAACCGGACAGCCGGATGGATCGGTGCCTTCGCCAAGTGCACCCTGAAGTAGGAGTTCGTCTCTGATCTGATTCTTCAGAACGAATCGGAACCCCCGGGGTCATCTGGCCCCGGGGGTTCTTCTATTTTCGATGGCGCGAGGCCTACCGGTCGCCTGCCGTCCCGACGGGCGCCCCGCGATGAGTAAGGGGGACGCCGACGGCACCGAGTGCGATGCGGAATGGGTCGACGATGCCCAAGTCGAGGTATCCGACGCTACGATCCGGTTTCGTTGTCGATGGGGACTAGCCAGGGTTCGCGGCGGGCGCGCGGGCTTGATCTGAGGCCGGGACGGGGCGTCTCGCCGGCAATACTCGGAGGGTGTGGGGGAGCCCGTGGGAAGACCCGGGATCAACACGGGATCAACTGATTCCCGGATTCCGGGCGATCTGAGGGAGGGAAGGAGCCCGTTCCGCTACCGTCGGCACGGTTGCCGGAGACCCCGTGAGGTGCGTCTGCGCCCCTCTCGGTCGGCCGATTCCGGTCGTTTTCGGGGGAAACGGGCGGAAACGGGCCGTAATCGGTTACGGCATCCCGAATTCCCCGCCCGGACAGCGGCGCGGGGACGAGCGGTCCACCCCCGGGACGGCGCGGGAACCGCGGAACGGGCTTCGGCGGCCGCGTCTACGGCTTACGCAGCGAACCGCGTACCGCAGGAGTGATACGGGAGGTGATACGCGGATTTCGGCGGTGTGCGGTATCGGCCGCTGAATCGGCGACTTAGGGCCGGCCTGGGCCGGTTTTCGGCGGCTCTTTCGGACACCGGTTCTCCCGTGTTCCCGACCGCCGGACCATTCCGGCGCATGTGTTGACACGGGGTTGAATCGTTCTTCCGGCTCTGGCCAAGACTCAACGCATGACGAACACCACCAACGGCAAACGGACCGCCAAGGTCAAGCTCACTCTCACCAAACGCACGGTCGACAGCCTCCAGCCCGCCGACAGGCCCTGGATCGCCTGGGACGACCGGCTCGTCGGCTTCGGGGTCCGCGTCCAACCCTCGGGGGCGAAGTCGTTCCTCATCAACTACCGCATCGGCAGCGGCGGCCGGAGGGCGCGGAACCGCCGCATCGCCATCGGGCGCTGTGGCCTCCTGGCCCCCGAGGAGGCCCGCCGCCTCGCCCAGGAGCTGCTGGGCCGCGTCGCCCGCGGCGAGGACCCCGCCCAGGAGCGGGCCGACAGCCGAGGCATGCCCACCCTCCGGGAGGCGTTCGCGGAGTACCTGACCGCGAACCCCAACCGGAAGACGAGTACCGAGGCGCTCTACCAGAGCCAGATGCGCTACTGCCTCGGCGACTGGCTGGCCCGGCCTCTGGACACGATCACCCGCCGGGATGTGGAGGCGCGGTTCCATCGCGTCTCCCAGCGGAACGGGTGGGCGGTGGCGAACCACGTCATCGCGCTGCTGCGCTCCGTGTACCGGCGGCCGTGCGTGGACCACGAGACGCTCCGCAACCCGGTGGACCTCTGGCTCGCGGGCGGCGGGCGGTACCACCGGGCCGTGCGTCGCCGGATCTCGACGCCCGCCGAGACGCTGCCCCGCTGGTGGGCGGCCATCGAGGCCGAGGTGACGGTTCCCGCGACGCGGGACATCTTCTGGTTCGGGATGTACACCGGGATGCGGCGGGGCGAGATCATGGGGCTGCGCTGGGACCGGGTGGACCTGGAGCGGCGGATCTTCCGGGTCGAGGCGACGAAGACGGGCGAGCCGCTGGAGCTGCCGATCACCCGGCAGTTGGCCGCGCTTCTCGAGCGCCGGCGCCTGGCCGCCAGCGCCGGCAACGGCGGCGCCTCGGCGTGGGTCTTCCCCTCGAGCGGCGGGTCGGGCCACGTCGTGGAGCTGCAGCATCTCTACCACCGGATCAGCCGGGCGGCAGGGACGAAGTTCTGGTTCCACGGGCTGCGGAACGTGTTCATCACGGTTGCGGAGCGGGAGCTGATGCTGCCGCGTTCGCTGACGAAGCGGCTGGTGAACCACGCCCGCGGCAGTGACGTGACCGAGAGCTACGCGGCGGACTGGAGCGTGGAGCAGCTGAGGGAGCCGGCCCAGCGGATCGCGGACCGGATCGACGAGCTGGCGCACGGCGCTGCAACGCTTCCGGTCGGGTCCGGCTACCCGTGGCCGGCGCCCGCCGTTCCCGCCGCGGCGGGAACGCGGTTCGGGATCGCTCCTTGATCCAGGCGATGCACCCGGCAGGAATCTCCCAGCCCCCGCAGGGGCTGTCGGCTGTGGCTGGCGGCGGGGCCGTTCGCTGGCAGGCTATCTCTCGACGGGCTGGATGACACTCGCCGCCCGGCTCGCGTCCCCGTTCGGGGGTTCCGCGTAGGCATCGGCATGGCCGCTACGGTACGAGAGCCAGCAGACCCAATGTGTCCACATTGGCGCTGGCGAGGGGATGCTGCGCCCCCCTTCGAACCCCCGGCCTCCGCCGCTGCGGGAGCTGCGGCCCAACGGGGGACGCTGTCCCCCGAACCCCCGGCCCGCCGCGCCGCTGCCGAGGCAGCGGGCGGACAGGGGGCATCGCCCCCCGAACCTCCCGAGCGGTGCGCTCATGCGTGAGCGCCGCTCCGCGGAGATCCACCTCCGCGTGTCGCCGGCCGAGCGCGCCGAGTGGCGCGCCAAGGCGGCGGAGGCCGGCGTGCCGCTGTCGGACCTGCTGCGGCAGGCCATGGCCCGGACGCGGACCTGGACGGCGGCGTCCGCCGCCATCGAGCGCGAGCGCACCCGGCAGGTTGCCCGCATCGGGAACAACCTGAACCAACTCGCGCGCTGGGCCAACACCCACGCCTCGGAGGTCGAGGCAGTCGAGGTTGTCGCCCAACTGGTATCGGTCGAGCGGTCGCTGCTCGCCCTGGCCCGGCTCGGCGGAGAGGACACCGATGCACCTTAGGTTCTTCGGTGGCGGAAAGGGCTCGGCCCAGGCGGCCGCCGACTATCTCGTCGGCGAACGCGACGCCGCGGGGACCGTGCGTCCGGGCATCGAGGTCCTGCGCGGGAACCCGGACCTGGTGGCCGCCGTCGCCGACTCGCTGGAGTTCGAGCACAGGTTCCGGTCGGGCCTGATCACCTGGGCGCCGGAGGACCGGCCCACCGACGAGCAGATCGGGGCCGTCCTCGACGAGTTCGAGAAGACGGCCTGGGCGGGACTGGAGCCGGACCGCTACGCCTGGACGGCAGTGCTCCACCGCGAGCACGGCACCGGGGTCCATGTCCACATCCTCACCGCCCGCTGCGACCTGGAAACCGGCCGCAGCCTGAACATCGCTCCCCCAGGGTGGGAGAAGACCTTCGGCACGCTGCGTGACGCCTTCAACCACCAGCACGGCTGGAGCCGCCCCGACGACCCGGCGCGGGCCCGCGCGCACCAGCCGGGCCACCGCGCCTACCTCGAGGCGGCGAAACTGCGGACCGGCCTCGAGCACGAGGCCGGGCCGCGTGAGCTGATCCGCGACTACCTGTTGCAGCGGGTCGAGCACGGCGTGGTGCGGAGCCGCGCCGACGTGGTCGCCGCCCTGGAGGAGGCCGGCTTCGAGGTGCCCCGCCAGGGCAAGGACTACCTGACCGCCCGCGATCCGGACAGCGGGAAGCGGTGGCGGCTGAGAGGAGCGCTGTATGAGCACGACTTCCAACCCGAACGACTTGAACGCCCGGCTGCGGAGCCGGATGGCGGCCGAACGCCGTCAGTTCGAGGAGACGGCGGCGAGCGAGCAGCGGCGGCTTGGCGAGAACTTGCGCGCCATCGCGAACGACGAGCTGCGTATCACCGAAGCCGATACGGCGGTGAGGGTCGCACGGATGCGTGTGATCCTGCTGAACGCGTGGCTGCGTCCCCTGGTGGTCGGAGTGACCATCTTCCTCGGAATCAGCGGCGGGAGCTGGGGGCTGATGCAATGGCTCTCGGCGGGCATCCAGAGTCGGATCGAGACGCTGGCGGCGCTGGACGTTCAGATCGAGGACGCACACGAAACCCTCGCCGGGATCGAGGAGACGACGTGGGGCGTGACGCTGTTGGAGATCGACGGGGACCGGTTCGTGGTGCTGCCGGTCGGGACGATGGACCATCCGCCCTGGACCGTGGGCGGGCGGCCTGCCTTGAAGCTGTCGAGCGAGTGAGGGAACTCTATGACCGAACTAGAAACACAGTTGATGACCGCCTTGCGGAGGTTGTCCGCGCAGTTCGAGACGGAACAGCGGCAGCACGCCGAGGAGCGGCGGCAGGACTCCGAGGAGCTCGAAGCCTTGCGGCAGCTTGTCGAGCGGCAGACCGCGGACAACGAAGCCTTGCGGCAGCGCGTCGAGCGACTGACCGTGGAGAGCTCGACCTTGCGGCGGCAGTCCGAGCGGCTCGACGAGCGAGTGACAGGCTTGGCCCAGGACTACAAGACGCTCGTCGACACTTTGAACGAACTCTGGAGGTGATGCGCGGGCTCCGTCCGACGCGCGACCGGGATCACGGTCCGAGCCGCGATTCCGGTCCGAGCCGCTGAGGCGTCCTCAGCGGCGAGCTTCCCGCCTTTTACTGGTCTCCGTTGCCAGACGGAGCCGGAGCCTGCTGAATGTCGATCTTGGCCTCTAGCGCGGCCAAGCGTTCGCCGACCTCTCCCAAGCGCTGCTCGACGACCAGGAACCGGTCGAGCATGTCCGCCCGGAGATTCCCCATTTGCCAGTAGACGCCGACCACGGCTGAAACCAGGGCCACCAAGAGAAGGGCCTCCAGCGTGATAGGACGCCGCGGGGTGGGAGTGTCGCCGTCGCTCATGATCTCGCCTTTCGCGAGACACAGTCTATACGCACGACTTCACGTTTACGAAGTGTGCTGGGCTATCCGGCTGGTCAGCCGGGCGACTGCGAAGATCGGTCCAGGAACGCCGCCCACTCCTCCATGAGTTCCCGCCGCCGCTCGAACAGGTCCGAGCGCCGGTAGGCGGCCTCCACCCGGTCCGAGTTCACATGCGCCAGCGCCAGCTCGCACACCTCGCGGGGGGCGTCCGAGCACTCCGCCGCCCAGTCCCGGAAGCTCGACCGGAAGCCGTGAGGCACCGCCCCAATCCCCAGCTCCCGCACCATCTTCGAGATCGTCGCGTCGGATAGGCGACGGCCCCGCACTGACGGGAACACCAACTCCGAGCCTTCCACGACGCTCCGCGCCTCCCGCAGCACCGACAGCGCCCCCGTGGACAACGGGACCCGGTGCTCCCGGTTCGCCTTCATCCGCTCACCCGGGATCCGCCACTCCCGCGCCTCGAGGTCCATCTCCTCCCACCGCGCGCCACGAACCTCACCGCTACGGCACGCCGTCAGCACCAGGAACTCGAACGCCAGCACCGTCGTGGGGTAGGCCCTCGACGCCCGCACCCGCTCCATTGCTCTCCGGACCTCCCGATACGGCAGCGCCGGCTGATGCCGGGTCCGGACCCCCGTCTTCGGAAGCGCCGCCCCGATGGCCTCCCCGGCCGGGTTGTCCTCCCGGTACCCCTGCGCCACCGCCCAGCGCATCACCGCCGAGATCCGCTGCCGCACCCGGCGCGCCGTCTCCCGCTTCTCCCCCCAGATCGGCAAAAGGACCGCCATCACGTCCGCCGTCCCGATCCGGTTCACCGGCAACTCCCCGAGTCTCCACATGGCGTAGTCCCGGAGGCTCGCCCGCCACTGCTTCTCCGACCTGCCGTCGTCCGTCCAACCCGCCGCGTGGATCGCGATCACCCGGTCCAGCGCTTCACCGAAGGTGGGAATGGTCCGCTTCCGGCCGGGCAGGACCAGATCGCCGCGGCGGCGGGCCACCCGGTTCAGAACGCACTTCTCTCGGGCCTGGGACAGGCTGACGTGGGGCCAGGTGCCGAGCCCGAGGTTGCGGGCCCGTCCGTCCACGATGATGCGCTGCGCCCAGGATTTGGACAGGTCGCCCCCTGTGGTCCTCCTGACCAGGAGCGACAGTCCCCCGGAGCCGCGCCCGTCGCCGTAACGGCCCGGCTCCTTGACGGTGGTGACGAACCGGGCGGAAAGTCGGTAGGGTCGGCGCTTCATGGTGAATGGAGCGTAACACAGGCCATCTATGTATCACTTTAGGCGGATGCATCCATGGGCCTGAGCAGGAACGCTCTGGCACTCTAGGACACCCTAAGAGGTTGATAATCCGCCGATAAATCGGACTCCAACGCACTTCCCAGGAACCAGGGATCACCGAATGACGGCGGACGAAAGAGAACCGCAACTATACACTGTTTCCGGGGCTCTGGAGGGGGTTTTGGGCCCTTTTCGGGGGGGTGGCGCTCTTCTCCTTCTTGCCATGTTCCTGGGTGCCGGTCTCGTGCTCTCAGGCTGTGGCGACGACGACACGGCGACGACGCCCGCACCGGCTCCGCCGCCGCCGCCTCCGCCGGCGCCTGAGCCGGAGCCCGAGCCCGAGCCGGAGCCACCGGCTCCGCAGGCTCCCGCCACGCCTACCGGGCTCCACGTGGACGAGGTGACCGTGGACTCCATCACCTGGCACTGGACCGCCTCCGAAGGCGCTATCGGCTATGCGGTGCAGTTCAGCCTGGACGAGATGTTCGACGACACCGACATGATCGGGCTGACTCTCGAGACAAGTTTCACGGCGACTCCGGTTCCCCCCGAGACCAACGTGTATCTGCGGGTGGCCGCCGGGATCGGGACGCCCGAGGCGATCACCGCCGCGGTGACCATGGGTGACCTGTCGGGACTGGTGCTGAGCGACTGGTCCACCCACGTGACGGGCAGGACGGACATGATTCCGGTGCCGCCGCCTCCGCCGCCGCCGACGCCGGATCCGGTCATGGCGATGTTCTCGCTGTCGGATGACGCGGACAGCCCGCACTTCATGGTTGCCGACGACGACGACGACGAGGCGACCGCGATGGCTTGGGTGAACCCCGAGATCATGGTGGAGTCCAACAGCACCGCGATCATCACACCGATGTTCGTGGAGGGCGCCAACGGGGTTAGCGTGGACGCGGGAATGAACATGCCGTTCGCCTACGTCGGCGCCGAGGACAACTGGGAAATGTCCCAGAGCATGGTTCTCAGCGATGGCGCGACCTTCATGGTGCAGCGGACCACGGTCGGCGCGAACCAGGAGATGGAGCCCACCGGCGACGTGATGTACGTCACCTGCGGCCCGTTCGAGTGCATGGAGGGCGAGGACGCACCGATGCTCTCGATCGCCAACTCCTCGGTCTGCACCGCCTGGGATCCGTCCGTCTCGATCGAAGTCGGCAAGGTGGACAACGACGTGATCGATCCCGATTCGGGCGAAGAGGACACCGACGGCGTTAACACGAACGACGGTATCGATCTGGGCATCGTGACCAGCTCCAGCCTCAAGATGAACGTCAAGAGCGTCTTCTCCGGCGTCTCGGGCGGGACGAACACCACTTCGACCGTCGAGGCCGCGAGCGGCAGCAACAAGACACTCGGAGTGAAGGCCGTTTCCGGCGTGATCACGGTTGACGCTGACGCGGACGACACCGCCACTGCGGGTATCAACGAGGCAATGGTCTGCGACAACACCTACACCGAGGAAGATGTGAGCAGCAAGGTCGACCGGCCCGCGGGCTGCTTCCGGCTGATCGGTCCCGGCGCCATGGGGCGGCACACCAGCACGTCGGGTGGTCCCAACTACCTGGCCGGGTGGAGCCTCGAGCTGAGCCCGGTTGGCGGCGACGTGAGCTGGGGTGAAGTCGAGTGGGAGGACGATCCCTTCGAGGATCTCGAGTGTGGCGACGCCGACCCGATCATGGTTGCCGACCACGTGGATGTCTGCGACATGTTCGAGACAGAGGTCAGCATGGCCACCGGCAAGGGCTGGAAGCCCGAAGTGGTTTTCAACTCGGATAACCGGGTCGTCATGTGGCGCGCCGGCGCCACTCCCGCCAGTGGCCACGAAAGGATGTTCAAGACCCTCTGGTTCGACGACAACCTGAACGGCAAGATCAAGAAGGACGCCACCAGCGCGACCAATCAGCGCCCGGACGATACCGGTGCGTTTGTTTCCACTGGGGTGCCCGGTCTGCACGATCTTTACGACCAGAACTCACAGGCGAACAACATCACCAAGATCTGGGAGCGCCTCACCGATTCCGACGGCGACCTGGTCGGAGAAATAGGCGACCTCGGCAAGGTCGACCTGATCAGCGACACGGACGACTTCAGGACTCCCGACAACGAAACGACCATCGCACTTGAGGTGTGCGCCGGTGACGCGAAGTGGAATGCCGGCGAAGCCGGTGAGATTGCCACCGGGTGTGGCGGGACCGACGGAACCGACGGAACCGCAGCGGTCGCAGCGACGCCGGCCCAGGTCAAGACGAACCCGGACGGCAAGGCGGACAACTATGCGGCCGACCTGGCTGGCGCCGACGACTTCCGTGGGTGCAGCGAGGATGACGGCGGCGACGACGCTGACGCCAGCGAGTGCGACGCGGAATGGGAATACGACGTCACGATCACGTTCGCGGACGGCACCTTCGGTTGCACCGCGACCCAGGACATCACGGTCACCTGCACGTGGGATGCCGACGGTGGAATGGCCCAGGGCCGGAACGCGTTGCCGACCGCAGCCGTGAACTTCGACAACGATCCCGACGACGGAACCAACAACTTGGGGCACTTCCTCGAGTGCAAGGCGAAGTAAGGATCTGCGTCTCCTGAGATTCGTCTGATCTGAATCAAACGGGAACCCCGGGGCCAACCGGCCCCGGGGTTCTTCCTTGTACGCAGGGTCGCGTACCGGCTTGGAACGCCGGCTTTAGCCGGCACGCGGGCCCCAGGCCCTCAGGCCATCCATGTCGCGCTGGATGTCCGTCCGCAGATCACCGGCCCAGGCGCGACACCCTTTCGGCGAGTTCGTCAGCCCCGGGTCCGGAAAGGACTCGCCGCGGCTGAGACCGCGGGCCTCTAGACCGACAGGATGGCGCGCCGGCTTGGAACGCGGACCTCCGGTCGGCACGCGCGGTGCTCCGCTCCGCGATACATCGGTTCCGCAGGGTTCCGAACAGTGCCATGAGGTTCCGCTAAGCAGGCCGTTTTTCATCGGGTTACAGTGCTATACTGTTCCCTCCCGGAACGCCGCAAACTCCCCCGTTCCCGCACCTTTTGTGCCGTCGAACTGCCGCCCGCAGGAACCCAGAACATGACCGAACGCCCCTACCGACTCTCCGCGAGATTCGTCGAGACCATACAGGAACCCGGATGGTACGGCGACGGCCGCGGTTCCGGCGGACTCTCCCTCCGGGTGAAGCGCACCGCACGCGGCCACCTCGCCAAGTCCTGGGGCCAGCGCATCACCGTCGACGGACGGCCCCGCAACCTCGGGCTCGGCTCCTGGCCCCACGTCAGCCTCGCCGAGGCCCGACAGAAGTGCGTCCTCAACCTCCTGGCGCGCCAGCGCGGCGAGCTCGTCACCGGCCGGCGGCGGACCGTCCCCACCTTCGCCGAAGCCGTCGAGAAGGTCCTC
>JAJDVI010000033.1 GCA_022826195.1 Acidobacteriota bacterium | reverse complement strand
CGCTCCGCGCCGCGCACGTCGTAACCTCGCCCAGCCTCAGGGCTTGTACATCGGTCCGCACCGCCCCTTCAGGGCGTTCCCGCCGGGAGCGCCAGAACCCGGTCCACCTCCGCTTCGAGGACTTCGAAGGGCTGGTCGGTGCTGGGCGCCGGATGCAGCAGTCCGGCCCGGTCGATGAGGAAGTTGGCCGGGTAGCGGGCGGTCTCCACGAAGATGTCCGGCATGACGCCGTCCTCGAGGGCTCCGGGCAGGAGCAGCGGGTAGTCCACCGACAGGACATCCCTCCGGAAGTCCTGCTGGATGGCCTCTTCCTCGGTGGAAATGCCGTAAACGAGGAAACCCTCCCCGGCGCGTTCGCGCGCCAGCCGGTCCAGCTCGGGCATCTCCGCGCGGCACGGGGGGCACCAGGTGGCCCAGATGTTGACGAGGACCACCGATCCACGGTGATCGGAGAGGCGGTGGACCCTGCCGTCGAGGTCCCGGGCGAGGAAGTCGGGAGCCGCCACTCCGGAAAGCGCCAGGTTGGCCGCCTGGCGGGCCCGCCGGACGGCGCCTCCAATCGGAACGGTCACGAGGCCGAGGGACAGGAGCGCGACCGACGCGGCCATCCATCCGGTCCAGCGGAGGCCGCCGTCCCGGTAGCCGCGCCAGGCCCGATGGAGCGCGAACGCGGGAGGAAGCAGCATGACGAACGCCACTGCCCCCAGGCGGAAGAGATAGTCCCCGTCCGGATTGGAACTCAGCCGGGTGAGGACGAGATACGTGCCCGCGCCCAGGAACGCGGAAACGAAGGGCGAGAGGACGCCGGGCCAGAAGGGAGAACGGGGCGCGTTGGCCATGGCCGGAATTTACCCCTGGTAGCGGCGCCGGATGCCCGGAATCAGATACCGGGAAAAGAGCGTCTCCTCGTCGTGCTCGGGAGCGAAGCCGAAGTCCCGGCGGGCGGCGGTGTCGTCCACGGCGCCCGGCCAGCTCGCCACGATCCGGTCGCGCCCCCGGTCGAGCTGGAACCGCACATCCAGGTCCGGGAAATCCCGGGCCACCCGCGCGATGATCTCGGCGGCCGAAAGGCTGTGCCCCCCGAGGTTGTAGGCCGTCCGGCTCAGGGAGGCCTTTTCGCAGAACGCGAGGCGCAGCACCCCTTCCACCGCATCGGGCATGGCGCAGAAGGGGAGGCGGGCCCCCTGGCTGACGAAGCAGGAGTAGGGCTCACGCCGGGCGGCCGCATGGATGAGTTCCGGAGCCCAGTCGCTCGTCCCTCCCTGGGGCAGGGTGTCCGCGGAGATGAGACCGGGCAGCCGCACCGCCCGGAAGTCGAGGCCGTCGTTCAACCTCGCGATGGTGGCGCCGAGACGCTCGACGTACAGCTTCTGGGCGCCATAGAGCGTGGCCGGGTCGAGATGCTCGTCCTCGCTGACGGCCGCCGCCGCGTCCTTGGCCTCCTGGGACGGGAGGCCGTACACCGCGATCGAACTCGGGAAGACGAACCGGATGGGTTCGTCCGGGGAGGCGAACTCCGCGGCCATCGCGAGGAGGCGGGCGGCGCCGTCGGCATTCACCCGGTGCGCGAGGACCGGTACCGATTCAGCCCGGGTCGAGAGGATTGCGGCCAGGTGGAAGATGAGGGTGGGACGGTAGCGGTGGAGGAGCCCGTCCCAGAGCGCGGAGTCGAGGATGTCTCCCTGGCAGTGCTCCCGGTGGCGGTCCCCGGGCCCCGCGGTGGACAGTGGACGGAGATCCACGGTCACGATGGGATCGCCGGGGCCGCCGGCCAGCCGCTGGAGCAGGGCCTGTCCGATCTCGCCGGCGGCGCCGGTGATCAGCGTGACCGGGATCCGCCCGCCGCTCATGCCGGGGAACCGCCCCCGTCCGCCGCGGTTCCCAGGACCCGCCGCAGGAAGATGCCGATGTCCCGGATCTCCGCGTCGGCGACCTGATGCGCCATCGGGTATTCGTGGTACTCGACGGTCCACCCCCGCTTCGTGAGGGCCCGGGAGCTCACGCCGGCGAAGTGGACCGGGATCAGGGGATCGAACGAACCATGGGCCTGAAAGATGGGGGTGGGCGGCTCCGGCGAGGGCGCCACGCCCTCGGTGACCGGCAGGTAGGTGGAGAGCGCCACCACTCCGGCGGGCCGGATGGGTGGCTCGCCCGCGGAGCCGGTGCAGGTGGCCGCCTGGAGGACGACCGCTCCACCCTGGGAGAATCCGGCGAGCACCACGCGGCCGGCGGGGATTCCGCGCTCGGCCTCCTGCGCCACCAGGGAGCGCACGCCGGCAACCGATTCCGCCAGATGCTCCCGGTTGACGCCGGTGTCGCGCTGGACCGATGCGATGTCGAACCAGGCGCGCATCTCCATCCCTCCGTTGATGGTCACGGGACGGAAAGGCGCCTCGGGGAACAGGAACCGGATCCCCAGCGCAGCGGGCAGCCGCAGCGCCGGGATGATGGGTTCGAAGTCGCGCCCGTCGGCGCCGAGTCCGTGCAGCCAGATGATGGTGGCGCGGTGCCGCCCGGCGGGAGGCACCTCCACCACGCTCCACGGAGCCGCCGCGGCGCGGGCCGCGCCGGAGCGGATGGCGGGCCCCGGCTCAGGACGATGGCTCAGAACTGCTCCTCCAGGACGGTTTCGAGGACTTCCAGGTAGTGGGCGGCGTCGGCGGAGGAGAAGGGCAGGGGCGGCTTGAGCTTGATGACGTTGGCATCGGGCCCGTCGGTGCTGTTGAGAATCCCGAAATCGCGAAGCCGGTTCACGAGCCGGCGGGCCTCCTCGGTGGCGGGCTCGCGGCTCGACGGGTCGCGGACCATCTCGAAGCCGAGAAAGAGACCGCGTCCCCGAACCTGGCCGAGGATAGGGTAGCGGCTTGCGAGCGCCGTCAGCCCGCCAAACAGTTGCCCGCCGACGGCGGCGGCGTGTTCGGCGAGGCGCTCCTCCCGGATCACGTCGAGCACCGCGAGCCCCGCCGCGCAGGAGACCGGGTTGCCGCCGAAGGTGTTGAAGTACTCCATCCCGGTCTCGAAGGACCGGGCGAGCTCCCGGCTGGTCACCACCGCGCCGAGCGGATGTCCGTTCCCGGCCGGTTTCCCGAGCGTGACGATGTCCGGGGTCAGCCGTTCCCCGTTCTCCTGCACGGCGAGGAAGGCCCAGTAATCCGGTCCGGTCCGGCCGAAACCGGTCTGGACCTCGTCCGCCACGATCACGCCCCCGGCGCTCCGTACGGCGCGGTAGAGCGCTCCCAGGTAGCCCGGCGGCGGCACGATCTGGCCGCCGCAGCTGAGGATGGCCTCCCCGATCAGGGTCGCCGGTCCGGCGCGCCGGACCCGGGACTCGGCGTCCGCGATCAGCGACGCCGGGAAGTTCCCGTCTCCCTCCCGGAAACGGCCCCGGTACCCATCCGGCATGGGCAGCCGGTGGAGCCACGCCGGCCCGGGGCGTCCCCCGCGGCCATCGAGCTTGTAGGGGCTGACCTCGATGAGGGAGGTGAGGTTGCCGTGATACCCGCCGTCGAACACCAGGGTCTCCTGCCGCCCCAGGTGGGCCCGGGCGATGCGGAGCGCGAGGTCGTTCGCTTCGCTGCCGGAGTTCGTGAGAAAGACCACTTCCAGCGGCGCCGGGAAGGTCTCCGCCAGGCGTTCGGCGTAGTCGGTGAGCTGGCGGTAGAGGTAGCGGGTGTTCGTGTTGAGGAGGGCGGCCTGACGGGCGATGGCGTCGGCGACCCGGGAATGCGCGTGCCCCACGTGAGCCACGTTGTTGACCATGTCGAGGTAGTCGCGTCCGGTGTCGTCGTAGAGGCGGGCGCCGCGGCCGCGCACCACCCGGATGGGGATGTCGTAGGAGATGCTGAGGGCGTCGCTGAACCGCCGCCGGCGGGCCTCGAGCAGGCGGCCTCCGTGTTCTTCGCGGACTTCGGGGCGCACGCGGGCTTCGGGTCCCAAACCGAAGAAGTCGAGCGGATCGGCGCTCAGGGCAGAAAGGACCGGCAGGTCGGTGGCGGAGGCCCGCCGAGGCGGTTGGCCCCGCAACCTGCCGAGAAGCACCTGGAACTGGAGGTGGGGAGGCGGGTCGCCGCCCCCGGCCGGCTTCGCGACGGTTCCGAGCGCTTCTCCGGCCTCGACCCGGCGTCCCGGGACGAGGGTCTTGAGGCAGCCGGGATCGAGATGGCGGTAGGAGGTCCAGAAGACCTCTCCGTCGTACGCGTGGCGGACGCCGGCCGAAACGCCGTTCCCGGGGTCGCCGGGGCGGACACCGGCCCAGTCCACCTCTCCGGCGAGCGGCGCCTGCACCGTTGTCCCCGCGGGAGCGAACAGCTCGATGCCCAGCTGGAGGGTGGCCGGTTCCGCTTGCGGCCCCCGGGGGCGGTCCCGCGCCGCCGTTTCGGGAACCCGCGGTTCGAGATACCGGCCGATCGCGGCGCCTGCCGCCCCGGTGGCCGCCGCGACGGCCGCGCGGAGGGTTTCGGCGGCGGCGCCCGGATCGATCGCCGGGCTCTCCGGAGAGAGGTCCAGGGCGGCCGGCGGCCTCGCCAGCGCGACGGGATGCGTGGCGCGCGCGGCGGCGCGCTGAACGGCGGCGCGCCGCTCCGCCAGGCGGGGCAGGGGGGAGAATCCGGCAGCCAGCCGGAACCGGCCCGCGGTGACTTCCGGCGCCTCCGCCTCGATCGCCCGGAGGACGCGCCACACGCCGGCCTGGCTCACCATCAGGTACTCGTCCGCCGCTGCGCCGGCAACCTGCGCGCGCCTGAGGGCCGCAACCCCGGCGCTCACGAGCGCTCGGGTCGCAAGAGCGACCCCGAAGAGGTCCGCCTCTGGCTCGCTGACCGGTCGCTCCGCCGCGAATCCGGCGAGCACCCGCGCGGCCGCCCGGAGCGGTCCGCAGGCGGCGGCGGCGGTGTAGAGGGCCGCCGTCGCCGCCTCGCAGATCAGCGGACCCCGCACCGAGTCCCCGAAGTCCAGGAGTGCAACGTCCTCCGGTCTTGCCGTTTCGGGCGTTCCCGTGGCGAGGAGGAGGTTGTCGTCGTTGGCGTCGTTGTGGAGCGCTCCGGCGGGGAGGGCCAGGAGGTCCGGCAGGCCGTCCCGGACCGCGTCGGCAACGCCTCGGTAGGTCCCGAAGCCGCTCTCCTCACGGAGAGTCTCGGAGGCCGCGGCGATGACGGCGGGTGCGTGGGCCGGCGCCCAGGGAATTTCGTGGATGTCCAGTTCGGGATGGTCGAAACCGTCGAGAGCGCGCTGGACCCGGCCGACAAGCCCACCGGCGGACTCCAGGAGGGCGTGCGGCCGCCGCCGAAACGCGGAGAACGGCCGGCCCTCGAGGTAGCGAAACAGACGCACCCGGTGTCCGCGGCCGCCGAACTCCCGCCATCCGGGCAGCCCGCCGCCCGTGGTCGGGACGGCTTCGGGGACGCGCAGGGCCGGATCCCGCTCGCGGGCCCGGGCGATGAGAGCCTGTTGAAGGCCGAGCCGTGCGGGGCGCTCGGACGCGCTGCTGACCTTGAGCACGAACCGCGCCCCGGAATCGTCTTCGAGCAGGAAGTTGGCGTCGCGCTCGCCCGGGAGCGGAGTGGCGCGCCCCTTGAGTCCCCACAGTTCGCCCGTGACGGCTGCCGCCTCATGGGTCTCGATCCGTGGCCGGTGCCTGAGGGGGTCGATGGCGAAGGGGAGCGCCCCAGCCTGCCCGGCGTGCATCAACGGAGCAGCAGCCTCAGGAGCCCGAGCTTTCCCCGATAGGGGGGATAGCGGACCGGAGGATCGAGCCAGGTGGCGGCGTTCAGGACCGCCCGCTTCTGGGAGAGCCGGTCGAAGCCGTGGACCCCGTGATAGGAACCATGGCCACTCCTTCCGACACCGCCGAAAGGCAGCGCGGGGTTGGCGCAGTGGACAACCGCGTCGTTGGTGACGAGCGCCCCGGAACGGAGCGCGGCCGCGGCGCGCCGAATGGGTTCCCGCCGCCGGGCGAACACGTAGAGCGCCAGCGGATCCGGATGGGCGCGGATCTCGGTGAGGGCCTCGTCCGGGTCCCGGTAGGGGAGGAGCGGCAGGATGGGTCCGAAGATCTCCTCCCGCTGCGCCGCGTGCCCGTCGGGCCAGGGCCCGGTCACCGTGGGAGCGAAATGGAGCCGCTCCGCGTCGCGCTCGCCGCCCCGCAGCAGGGGAAGGCCGGAAAGGAGCCGCTCCAGGCGCCGGAAGTGGGTCTCGTGGACAATCCGGCCGTAGTCGGGGCTATCCGCGGGGGCGCCTCCGTAGAACCGCTCGAGGTTCTCGCCGAGCCTTGCCGCGAATTCGTCGTAACGGTCCGCGGGCACGAGGACGAAGTCGGGTGCCACGCAGGTCTGTCCGGCATTCAGGAACTTGGCCCACGCGAGGCGGCGCGCCGCGAGGCGCAGGTCGGCGCTCCGGTCCACCAGGGCCGGGCACTTGCCGCCCAGTTCGAGGGTGACCGGCGTGAGCCGTCGTCCCGCCGCTTCCGCCACCAGGCCGCCGACGCGCCGGCTGCCCGTGAACAGGACGTGGTCGAAACCCTGGCCGAGGAGCGCCTGGGCGGTTTCCGGTCCTCCTTCGACCACCTGGACAAGCCCCGGCGGCAGCGCCGGTGGCACCAGTTCGGCGAGCTTCCCCGCCGTTCGCGGCGCGTGCTCCGAGGGTTTGATCACCACCGCGTTGCCGGCGGCGATGGCCGCCACGGCGGGAGCCAGACTCAGTTGGAGCGGGTAGTTCCAGGGCGCGATGACCAGGACGACGCCGATCGGGGCGGGTTCGATCCGACTCCGCGCCGGCATGACGGCGAGCGGGGTGCCGACCCGGCGGGGGCGCATCCAGCGCCGCAGGTTTCGCCGGGCGTGGCGGATTTCGGCGAGGACCAGACCCGTCTGGGTAGCCCAGGTCTCGAACGCCGGGGCCCCGAGATCCGCCCGGACCGCCGCTTCCCAGGTTTCGCGGTGCTCCCGCAGGACCGCCGCCAGCGCCGCGAGCGCTTCGCTGCGGAACCGCCGGGAGGTGGTCTCGCCGGATTCGACGAGCCGCCGGGCCCGCTCCAGGACTGCTGGCAGGTCGTTGGTCACCGGGGCGGCGAGTATACGGAGCCCCGCGGGGAACGGAGACCGGGCGGCGGGCGGGCGCCGGGTAGACTTCCGGCCGGTTGGTCATGCGATTCTCCGAGCCCGTGCTTCCGTCGCCCGAGAGCGCCCTGGCGGGCCGGCTGGAACTCATGCGGGTTCCGGAAAAGCACTTCGTCCTGAAGACTCCGCTGGCTCCGCCCTGGCCGCAGGGCCTGGAGGAGGCGCTCTTCGGGATGGGCTGCTTCTGGGGCGCCGAGCGCCTGTTCTGGACGGCGGCGGGGGTGTACACGACCGCGGTCGGATACGCCGGGGGCCTGACGCCCAACCCGAACTACCGAGAGGTCTGCACAGGCCGCACCGGACACGCGGAGATCGTCCGCGTGGTCTTCGACCCCGCGCAGGTGACGTACGACGAACTCCTGCGGATCTTCTGGCAGAACCATGATCCGACGCAGGGAATGCGTCAGGGCAACGACGTCGGGACCCAGTACCGGTCGGCGATCTACACGGTGGGCAGCGAGCAGGACACGACCGCGCAGCGGACCTCGAACGCGTATGCGGAGCGGCTCCGGACCGCGGGATACGGCCCGGTCACCACCGAGATCCGGGAGGCTCCCGTCTTCTACTACGCCGAGGACTACCACCAGCAGTACCTGGCGAAGAACCCGGACGGCTACTGCGGCATCGGGGGCACCGGCGTCGCCTGTCCGACGGGCCTCCCGGGCTGAGTTTGGCCGAGGCCGCCGGTTCCGCCGCCGAGAAGGCGAAGTCGCTGGATCTCGCGAGGGTCGAACGCCACATCTTTCTCTGCGCGGATGCGGACAAGCCCAAGTGCTGCGAGCCGCTCGCCGGCTGCGAGAGCTGGCTCTACCTGAAACGGCGGCTGGACGAGCTGGGCCTCGCCAACGGCCCGGCCGGCGGCCGTATCGCCCGCAGCAAGGCGAACTGCCTCCGGGTCTGCGCCGAGGGCCCCGTCGCGGTGGTCTACCCGGAGGGTGTCTGGTACTCCGGCATGACGCCCGGAGCGCTCGAGGAGGTCATCCAGGGCCATCTGATCGGCGGAACGCCGGTGGAGAAGTACCGGATTCCCAACAGTTAACAGCCTGTGGTGAAACCCGCGTGAGCGCCGAGAGGGGCGAGGCGCCTGGCTGACAAGGCGCGTGAGGGAGGAATACCGAGCGTATTCCGACCGAAACGCAACGCCGAGCGCCGCAAAGCGGCGCGGTTCAGCCGGGATGCATCGCCCCTCGAACGCCGCGCGGGTTTTGCCACAGGCTGTTTAGGGCTTCGGGCGTGACGCGGCCGAAGGTTCACGGCAGGTGGCGGCGGAGGAGGCGTTCGGCGGCCGCGACGGGAATCCCCCGGCGGCGCGCGTAGTCCGCGAGCTGGTCCCGGCCGATCGCCCCGACGGAGAAGTAGCGCGCCTCGGGGCTCGCGAAATAGAGCCCGGCCACCGAAGCGGCCGGGCGGATCGCGAAGCTCTCGGTCAGTTCGACGCCGATGGCCGCTTCGGCGTCCAGCAGGTCGAAGATCTCGCTCAGGATGCCGAGGTCCGGGGTCGCGGGATATCCGGGGGCGGGACGGATCCCGCGGAACCGCCCCCGGATCAGGTCTTCGGGGGTCAGGTTCTCGGACTCGCCGTAGCCGAGATCCCGCCGGGCGCGCTCGTGGAGCCACTCGGCGAGGGCCTCGGCGAGGCGGTCGCCGAGCGAACGCAACAGGAGGGCGTCGTAGTCGTCCCCAGCCGCCTCCGCCTCGGCGATCAGGTCTGCCAGTCCGTGGCCGGCGGTGACGGCGAACGCGCCGATCACGTCGGCGCCGCCCGCCGGCGGCCGGCCCGCCTCGGCGGCGCGCAGGAAATCGGCGGCCGCGAGGCGCGGCCCGGGTCGGTCTTCCTGCTGCCGGAGCGTCGGGATCCGGGACACGGGCGCTTCGTCGACGCCCTCGGGACGCCAGATGAGAATGTCGTCGTCCTCGCTCGCGGCGGGGAAGAACCCATGGACGGCGCGCGCTTCCAGCCGCGGGTCCGCCGCGAGCCTCCCCAGCCGCTCGCGGGCGTTGGTGTACAGCTCGCGCGCCTCGGTCCGGGTGGCGTCCCGCTCGAGCAGGTCGGGGAAGGTGCCCCGGAACTGCCAGGCGTGGAAGAACGGGGTCCAGTCCACGTAGGGGACCAGCTCGGCGACCGGGATGTTCCGCAGGATGCGCCGGCCCCAGAACGCGGGCTCGACGGGTTCGGGACCGGGAAACTCCGGAGCGCGGCGGCGGGCGGCGCCAAGTCCGAGGAGCGGCGCGCCGCGGCGGGGGGTGCGGTTTCGTTCCGCGTCCTGCCGGCAGCGGTTCTCTTCCGCGAAGGACGCCGACTTCTCGCCGAGGAGGGCGCGAACCACTCCCGACGTCCGTGAGGCGTCGGCCACGTGGACGACCGGGCCCGATCGCCGGGGAGCGATCCGGAGCGCGGTGTGGCGGGATGAGGTGGTCGCCCCGCCGATCAGCAGGGGCAGGGTCACGCCCCGCCGCTCCATCTCGGCCGCGAAACGCTCCATCTCGTCGAGCGACGGCGTGATGAGGCCGGAGAGGCCGATCAGGTCGGCCTTCGTCTCGCGTGCGGTGTCGAGGACCCGGTCCGCGGGAACCATGACCCCGAGGTCCTCCACCCGGTAGCCGTTACAGGCGAGCACGATGCCCACGATGCTCTTGCCGATGTCGTGGACGTCGCCCTTGACCGTCGCCAGGACGATCCGCTCGCGCGGGCCGCTGGTTTCGTCCGACTCCATGTACGGCTCGAGAACGGCCACCGCCCGCTTCATCACCCGCGCGCTCTTGACGACCTGGGGGAGGAACATCCTCCCGTCCCCGAAGCGGTCCCCCACCACCCGCATGCCGTCCATCAGGGGACCCTCGATCACGGCCAGTGCGGAGGGCATGCCGCGCCGGGCCTCCTCGGCGTCCCGTTCCACGAAGTCGAGGATGCCGTTCACCACCGCGTGGGCGAGCCGCTCGGAGACCGGCCGCCGGCGCCATGAATCGTCCGCGGCCGCCCCCTTCCGCCCGCCCCCGGCCCGGTCGGCGACCGCGAGGAGCCGCTCCGTGGCGTCGCCGCGCCGGGCGAGCACGACGTCTTCGACGCGCTCCCGGAGCGTCTCCTCGATCTCGTCGTAGACCGGCAGCCGGCCCGCGTTCACGATCCCCATGTCGAGTCCGGCCGCGATGGCGTGGTGGAGGAAGACCGCGTTCATCGCCTGCCGGACGCCCTCGTTGCCGCGAAAGGCGAAAGACAGGTTGGAGATGCCCCCCGAGATCAGGGATCCCGGGCAGGCCGCCCGGATCCCGGGGATCGCGTCGATGAACTCGACGGCGTAGCGGTCGTGCTCGGGGATGCCGGTGGCGACGGCGAGGACGTTCGGATCGAAGATGATGTCCTCGGGCGGGAATCCTGCCCGTTCGGTCAGCAGCCGGTAGGCGCGCGCGCAGATGGCGGTCTTGCGCTCCGCGTCCACCGCCTGTCCCCCCTCGTCGAACGCCATCACGATGACCGCGGCGCCGAACCGGCGAATGCGGCGCGCCGCCTCGAGAAAGGCGTCCTCGCCGTCCTTGAGCGACAGCGAGTTGACCACCCCCTTGCCGGGAAGGGCGCGGAGTCCGGCTTCGATCACCTCGAGGCGCGAGCTGTCCACCATGATCGGGAGCCGGGCGACGTCGGGCTCCATGGCGATCAGCCGCAGGAACCGGCCCATGGCGGCCTCGGACTCGAGCAGGCCCTCGTCCATGTTCACGTCGAGCAGGTTGGCGCCGCCCTCGACCTGATCCCGCGCCACCGAGACCGCCGACTCGAACTGGTCGTTCCGGATCAGGCGGGCAAAGCGGCGCGAACCGGTCACGTTGGTGCGTTCGCCCACCACCAGGAAGGCCGATTCCGGCCGCACCAGGGGCTCGGTGCCGGCGAGACGGAGCCTTCGGGAACGTGCGGGAAGCCGGCGGGGCCGCGTGCCGTTCACCGCACTCCGGACCGCGCGGATGTGGTCCGGGGTGGTGCCGCAGCAGCCGCCGACGAAGTTGACGAGACCGTCCCCCGCGAGGGCGCCCAGCGCCGCTGCCGTGACTTCCGGCGCCTCGTCATAGCCGCCGAGTTCGTTCGGGAGGCCGGCGTTCGGGACCGCGCCCACCGGAACCGGGGCCAGGCGGGAGAGGGTCTCGACGATGGGGCGCATCGCTTCGGCGCCGATCGAGCAGTTCACCCCGGCGGCGGTCACCCGGGCGTGCTCCACCGAAACCCAGAAGGCTTCGGAGTCCTGCCCAGTGAGATTCCGGCCTCCCTGATCGACGGAGGTGAAGGAGACAAGAAGCCCGGGGTCCCCCGGCGCCTCGGCGATGGCGTCGCGGCTGGCCGCGAGCGCCGCCTTGGCGTTCAGGGTGTCGAAACAGGTCTCGACCAGCAGGAGATCGGCCCCCCCCGCCAGGAGACCCGCCGCCTGCTCGCGGTAGGCGTCCCGCAACGCGTTCCAGGAAATGGCCCGGAAGGCAGGGTCCGAGACGTTGGGAGACACGCTCAGGGTCCGGTTGGTGGGTCCCATGGAGCCCAGCACGAAGCAGTCGCGCCCCGCGGCGTCGGCGACCCGGCGCGCGGTCTCCGCTCCGCGGCGGTTGATTTCGAAGGCGCGCTCTTCGAGGCCGTAGTCGAGGAGGGAGACCGCGTTCGCGTTGAAGGTGTTGGTGGTGAGGGCGTCCGCGCCGGCCTCGACGTAGAGGCGGTGCACCTTCTCCACCAGCTCGGGACGGGTCAGGGACAGGACGTCGTGGAGGCCCTGGAGGGGTTTCGGATGTTCCCGCAGGAGATCGCCCCGAAAACCTGCCTCGTCCAGCCGTTCGGCCTGCAGCATCGTTCCGATGGCGCCGTCGAAGACCACGATCCGTTCGGAGATCGCCCTCAGGAATCCGGGCCGGCCGATTCTCGTGGCGCTCATACGCGACCGGAAGTCTAGGAGCGCACGGAGGTTCGGATGATCCGCAACCAGAACCCGGACGCCTCCGTCAGGGGTACCATCGGCGATTCTTCGGAGGACTCCGCCAATGCCGCTTCACCTTCAGGTCGTCGTGGGAGCGGTGGGTGGCGTGCTCGTCGGGATGCTCTTCGGGGAGTCGGCCGTCGTACTGCAGCCGATCGCCGATCTGTTCGTGCGGCTGCTCCGCATGATCATTGCGCCCCTGATCTTCGTCACGCTCGCGCTCGCGCTCACGCGGACCGGGGGCAAGGGCGCGGGCAGGATCGGCGTTCGGGCGATCGTCTACAACCTCGGCACCCTCGCGGTGGCGCTGGCGCTCGGCATCGGGATCGCCGTGTGGCTCGGGCCCGGGCGGGGGGTGGACATTTCGGCGCTCGGAGGGACGGACCAGGCGGCCGGTGCGGCCGCCGGGCAGGCGCGGTCCATCATGGACATCCTGGTGGGCATCGTTCCCACGAATGTCGTGGGGGCGTTCGCCGAAGCCGAGGTCCTCCAGGTCCTGTTCCTCGCGATCCTGTTCGGCGTTGCCGTGAACGCCCTCGGCAGCGAACGGGTAAAGCCGCTCATCGACGTGCTGCAGGCGGTCAACGACGTCCTCTACCGGGTCGTCCACTGGGTCGTCCGGCTGGCGCCGGCCGGGGTGTTCGCGATCCTGGCCGCGGTGGTGGGTCAGTCCGGCCTGGACATTCTGGGAACGCTGGCCTGGTACGTCACGGTCTGCCTCATCGCCACCCTGGTGCATGTCGGCGGCGTTCACGCGATGCTGTTGCGACTCTGGGCGCGCCAGCCGGTCGGCACGCTGGTTCGGGCGTTGCGCGAGCCGTTGCCCATCGCCTTTGCCTCGGTTTCGACGGCGGCGGCGCTTCCGGTGTCCATGGCGGCGGTCCCGCGCGAGACCGGAATCTCCGAGAAGGTCGCCGGCTTCGTGTTGCCGCTGGGCGCGGCTGCGGGCCGCGACTCCAGCGGGATCTACCAGGTGGTGTCGGTGGTGGCGATCGCCCAGCTCGTCGGGCGCCCGCTCGACATGGGCGAGCTGGGCCTCCTCTGGGTGACCGCAATCCTGAGTTCCCTCGCGGTCTCGGGCGTGCCCGCGGCGAGTTTCGTGAACCTCACGATCCTGCTCGGCGCGCTGGGCCTGCCGGTGACCCTGTCGGCGCTGGTGCTGGCCGTCGAGCGTCCGCTCGACCACCTCCGGACGAGCGGGAACCTGACCGGTCAGATCTCCAACGCGATCTTCACCGGGGCCACGACCGGGGAAATCGCCCCCCGGGGAGCCGCACGGAACGAATGAAGGCTCGGTGGCTTGCTGCCTGCGGTCTGGTTGTGGGTGCGTGCGGCGGCGGAGAGCCGATCGCGCCCACCGCGCCGGCGGCGCCCCCGGCATCCGCCAGCGTGCGCGGAGTCCTCACCAGGACGGTCGAGGGTGGCCCGGTGGCGGGGGCGACGCTGAGCGCCGGAGGAATGACCGCCCGGTCCGCAACCGATGGATCCTTCGCCCTCGACCTTCCGGCGGGGGACCACCGGATCACCGTCTCCGGGCCCGGAATCGTCGAGCGCACCACCACGATCCGGGCGCCGAACGGGACGCTGGCGCTCGACGTGATCCCGGCGGGAGGACCGTGGACCGTCGATTTCTACCGGGAGATCGCGCGCAACGGGGCCGGGGGCGGCGAACTGGAACCGCTCATCCCCTGGGATTCCGAACCGACCTTCTATATCGACGCCCGCCCGGAACCCACGACGGGGGCCGAGATCCCCGCCGAGACCATCGACTTCGTGAGGGAGGCCATCCGGGTCACGGTGCCGCTGCTCAGCGCCGGACGCTACCGGGGCGAACGGATCGAGGTGACGCGGGACCCGCCGGCGGACATGACGCCCGGGACGGTGATCCTCCGCTGGAACGCGGCCGAGGTGTCCGAGTACGCGGAGACGGCGGACGCGTTCGCCTACCGGGTCGGTGGCGACGCCAACGTGGTGGTGTTCCGCCACCTGCCCGAGACCTGGGCGGTACATCACGAGATCGGCCACGTAATGGGGCTCTACCACCCGCTGGGCGGCCTGCGGCCCTCCCACATGTGGTACTCCGGGGAACTCGAGCCGCCGCACTTCACCGAGTGGGACATCTTCCACGCCCAGGCGATGTACGCGCGGCCGCCCGGCAACACGGACGTGGACGTGGATCCACCCGGCTTCGTGATCGGCGGGACGGCCGCCGCGGCGGCGGCGCGGGCGGAGCCCGTCGTGTGCTTCTTCCCCGAGCGGCCGCCCGACCGGTACTGACCGGTCAGCGGACCAGCAGGTTCCGGGCCCTCCGGTCGGCGGCCGGGTCTTCGAACGCCGCCAGCAGCCACGCCCCGAAGCGCGGCCCGTAGCGGTTTGCGAAAACGAGCGGACTGAGCCGGCGTTCCTGCGGCGCGCCGCCGGGGAAGAGCGCGTTCCGGGTGCGCAGGAAGCGCCGCCGCCGTTCCTCGTCGCGGCGCTTCGCGGCCCGGACGCTCTTGCTCTCCAGGTCCGCGAGGATCGCGTGCACCTTGCCCCGGGCCCGCCGAACCGCCGCCGTGAGGCTCTGGTCGACGGCGCCGGCGGCCTGCTCGACCTGTTCGAGCGAGGAATCCACGACTTCGTTGGCCTGAGCGAAGGCGGCCTGGGCGGCGGGGTCGGCGGCCCGCCGGTTGAGGGCCGCCTCGTCGCCGGCCGAGAGTTCATCGAAGCCGATTCCGTCCTGGTCCAGCACCCGAAGCTGGGACCGCGTGAGGATGGCCACCTGGTGGCGGGGGATCACGAGCGGACGCGGGATCCGGTGGAGGCCGTAGAGATCTCCCATCTGGGCGTGGTAGGCGATCTCCGAAGGACCGCCGACGTAGATCGCGGTCGGGAGCAGGAAGTCCTGGACCAGGGGCCGGAGCAGGACGGCGGCGCTCAGGCGCTCGACGCAGCCGTCGAGGACGCCTTCCGGAGGGTCTCCGGCGGAATCGGTTCGCACCCGCTCCCGCACGCCGGTCGCTCCCGTGCAGAAGACACCGTAGCCCTCGGCCGCCGCCTGCCCCTGGAATCCCATCGCCTCGATCTCCCGGGTACGGGCCGTGATCCGGCGGCGTCCGGCGGCTTCGTGCCGAACCGCGGCTTCATACACGGGGAAGGCAAGCCGCTTCAGCTCCGGAAGGGTCGGGTCCATCACCACGAGACCCGAACCCCGCGTGAGGTGGAGGAGCAGGCGGCCGAACGCTTCCGGAAGCGACCGGCCGGGCGCGTAGCAGTCGCGGGCGGCGAGCAGCAGTGCCTCAGTGTATTCGGTTTCGGGAAGGATGTCCGGCAACGGCCCATGCAGGTTGACGATCGAGTCGTCCAGAACCCGGCGGTAGGCCGGCAGCCCGACGTGCTCGTCCTCCGGCTCGTAGCGAAGCGGGTGAGGGGAGCCCGCGCGGTCCAGCAGCCAGGCGTTTCGAATCTCCTCGAAGTCGTGGTCGTCACCCTCGATCCAGAAGACCGGGACCACGGGCGCGCCGGTCTGCGCCTCCAGCTCGCGGGCCGCGGCGACCGTGGACATCGCCTTGATGAGCGAGTAGAGCGGGCCTCCGAAGAGTCCCGGTTGCTGACCGGTGACGACCGCCAGCGCTTCCGGATGGCACAGGCGCTCCGCCGAAGCGAGGGCCGCCGGATCCGCGCCCCAGGAACGATTGGTCGTCCCGATCACTTCGGCAGCCGCCGCCCTCGCGGCGTCGGGAGGCCTGGGGGTCTCCATTCGCGCATAGGCTGCCGCCGCGAACGGATCGGGAAGCAGTTCGGAGAAGCGCTCGGGGCTGCGCGTCCAGGCGTCGAAGAAGGTCCCCGGACGGAAGGGCAGGGTCCGCAGGAGCGGGGCGGGAGCCTCCGCGGCGGCCCGGCTGCTGCGCCGGTCAAGGGTTCCCGCGGGGGTCATGGGGTCACGAACCCGATCCGGCGCCAGGGAAACACCCGGAAGACGGCTTCCCCGAGGATGTCGTCCCTGGAAACGGCGCCCCAGTGCCGGCTGTCGCTGCTGCCGCTGCGGTTGTCGCCGATCACGAAGTACTCACCCGCGGCGAGGGTCGTCGAGACGGAACCCGGCCCGCCGATCGCACCGGGATCCGCGCTCCCGGCGGCATTCGCCACCGGCGTGACCACGTCGTGGAGCCGACCGCTCGTCCCCGACCCGGCAAGCACCTGCACCTCGTTGCCCAGAAAACGGACCGTGTCCCCCGGCACGCCGATGACGCGCTTCACCATGACGGTGTCGGCGTTCGACGGATCACGGAAGAGCACCACGTCGTCGCGGGTGATGGAGGCGAGGCGCATCCCGACCTTGTTCACGAGCACCCGTTCCCCGGAGCGGAGCGTGGGCGCCATGCTCGACCCCTGGATCCGATAGACCTGCGCGCCATACGCCATGAGCACCCAGGCGGCCGCCGCGGCGATCGCCGCGGTGCGGAGGAACCGCAGGGCGGGGCGCAGGAAACGGGGTTGCGGGATCACATGCGTTCCGGGACCGGGATCCCGAGCAGGGCGAGTCCCTGCCGGTGCTGGGCAAAGAAGGTCTCCACCGCGTAGGTTCTGAGCGAGCGCGCGCCGGCGTCCGGCTCGCCGGCGATGCGGTAGCGGTGGTAGAAGCCATTGAAGCGCTGCGCCCCTTCGTAGGCCCAGCGGGCGAGGACCTGCGGGTCTTCGCTGGCGGCGGCGGCCGCGGCCGCCTCCCGGAGGCCGAGGGCGCCCCGGAGCAGAACCCACAGGTCCGCGGCCTCCTCCGGGTCCCGTTCGGCGAGAAGGCCGTCGAGACCCTCGGGGGGAGGGGGTGCGTCTTCGGGAAGAGCGCGTCCGACGCGGGCCAGGATCTTCGCCGCCCGGACCGCCGCGTACTGCAGGTAGGGTCCCGTTGCGCCTTCGAGGCTGAGCGCTTCCTCGAGGTCGAAGACGATGAGCTGGTTCTTGGTGACACGCACCATCAGGTAGCGGAGCGCCCCGACGGCGATCGCGAGCGCCACGGCCCGCCGCCCTTCCGCCGGGAGGTCGGGATTGCGCGCGGCGACCTCTTCGGCCGCCCGCTCCACCAGCGCGTCGAGGAAGTCGTCGGCCTTGACGCCGATGCCCTTCCGGCCGGAGACCTCCACCGCTCCATCCCCGGCGGCGGCTGCGAGACCGAGCGCCGCGACCGTGCCCGGGGTCAGGGCCACCATCTCGTAGGACAGGTGCCGGGTCCGGGAGCGGTCGGATTCGGACGTCAGGCTGGCGACCGCCTGCTGGACGACCTGCTGGGTGTAGGACTGCCGGGCGTCGATGACGTGATGGACGAGCGCCGCGGAACCGAAGCGGGGCGTGTCGGGCGCTTCCGGCCCGGAGGTGCTGATCCAGGCGCGGCTGCCGTCGGGATACTCGTGGAACCGGCGCCACCGGAAATCGCGGTCCAGCAGCCCGAGTTGCCACATCTGGTAGGCGATGTCCTTGCCCACGTAGGTGACCGTGGCGTTCGAGCGCACGATGACCTTCTCGCCGTCCTGGGCGAGCTCGGTGTCCATGACCCAGCAGCCGCGGTTCCGGCCGGACTCGCTCAGGCGGATGGCGCCGGTGTCCCGGAGCAACTCGAACGCCCGCTCCCAGAAGTGGAGGCGGAGAATCGACTTTTCGCACGGCAGGAGGTCGTAGCGGACCCCGATCCGGTCCATGGTCTCGAGGTGGCGGCGCGCGACCGCGTTTGCCACGATCGTCCCGATCTCCGCCCACGGCTCCTCACCGCGCTCGAGGCCGTGGAGCGCCTGCTGGCGCGCGGCCGGCCCCTCCGGCTCCTCTTCGATCCAGCGGGACACCTCGGTGTAGAGGTCCCAGCAGAGATAGTCGAAGCGCGGCGCCGCGGCGAGCCGGCGCACCTCCTTCGCATCCGCGCCCCGGAGGCGAAGGAATCCCAGGACCACGTCCGCGACCTGGACGCCGGTGTCGTCGGTGTAGGTCTGGATCTCGATCCGGTGCCCCAGGAAACGCAGGATGCGGGCGAAGGAATCGCCGAGCGCGGCATTCCGCAGGTGCCCGATGTGGGCGGCCTTGTTGGGGTTGATGCTGGTGTGCTCGACCACGTGGATGCCGTCGGGCGCGTCGGCGCTCGTCCCGGCGAGGGACTGCCGGACCCACATCTCCCGGTTCAGGAAGACGTTGACGTACCCCGGGCCGGCCACTTCCACCCGCCGCACCTCCGGACGCCCGGAGAGCGCCTCGGCGAGCGTCGCGGCGATCTCCCGGGGTGGCCGGCGCAGGTGGCGCGCCAGTCCGAAGGCCGCCGGGAACGCGAGGTCCCCCTGGTCCGGCGACGGGGGAATCTCCGACACCACGGAGAAGTCCGGGGCGCCGGCGTTGGCGGCAGTCTCCCGGACGACTTCCTCGAGCGCGGCGAACATCGGCGCGGAGTCTAGTCGTCTGCTTCCGGATCGCCTGAGGGTTCGTAGGGCCCGTAGTAGCCCCGGCGGGCGCGGACTTCCACGTCGTCAACGCCCGGCGCCGTCACTTCCACCTCGATGCGGCGGTAGCGCCCCTCCCGGCGGGTGTTCGACGAGGCGTAGCCGATCGTGTACTGGCTGTAGAGCTCGTCGAGGATCCGGTCGTAGAGCTCGTCGAGCTGGTCGAGGGACGAGGCGAGCGCGTAGGACCCGCCGGTGGCGCCGGCGATGGCCCTCAGAAAGCGGCCGTTCTCGAAGACCGCGGCGTGGCGCGCGCGATCCCCGAACTGGATCGAGTGGATGGTGGTTTCCCCGAGCTTCACGAGGTCGAGCGCCTCCGAGAACATCAGCGTCGAGCGCGAGTCGGCGCCGTCGCTGAGCACTGCGAGCGTCTTCCGGCCGTCGTAGTCGTAGACGCGATCCAGAAAGGTGGCGACCGCGTCGTAGAGCGCCGTCCAGCCCTCCGCCTCGATGTCGTAGATCCGGTTCGAGATGATGCGCTGGTCGTCGCTCGAGTACTCGGAGAGCCAGATGTTCTCGTCGAAGCTGATGACGAACAGGTTCTCGGTCCTGGGGATGTTCGTGAGGAACTTGATCGCCGCTTCGTGCAGGAGCGACAGGTCCTCTTCCATGCTGCCCGACGAATCGAGGAGAAGCCCGATCACCTGCTTTTGGGAGAGCTCCTCCTTCTGGTCCGGGGGCAGCTCCACCCACGACTCTTCGAGTCCCGCTCCGAAGACGAGAATCTCCTGTTCCACCCCGTCCTCCAGGACACGGAAGTTCTCGACGCCGAGACCGGTGACGAACTCGCCATCCTCGGTGGAGACGGCCACCGGCACCGAAACCAGGTCCACGCCTCCTTCGAACTGGAAGATCTCCGCTTCCTGGCCGAGCGAGGGAGCGGTGAACAGGAGTGCCCCGGCTGCCGTCAAAGTCCCGAGGCGGATCATGCGCGCCATTGTCCCACCGGGCCGGGCGCCGACGCGAGCGGGTTGCGACCCGGGTCTCAAATCAGTCCCGCCACGCTCCGGATGGCCAGGTCAAAGCGGTTGAAGGGCGGCATCACGTAGACCCCGGCGGCGAGGTCCCGCGCCGCGGCAACCATGTCGCGCGCCACCGCGACGCCGACATCCCGCGCCCGCTGGCGCGTGGGCGCCGCCGCCAGCCGGTCGCGGACCGGCTGCGGGACGCTCATTCCGGGGACCTCGTTGTGGAGGAACTCGGCGTTCCGGGAGCTGACCAGGGGCAGGACCCCCGCGAGAACCGGGATGCCGTAGCCGCGGACCTCGTTCACGAAGCGCTCGAGGAGGCGGGTCTCGTACACCGGCTGGGTGAGGCAGTACTGGGCGCCGGCCTCCGCCTTCTTCCCGAACTTCCCCATCTCGCTTTCCGGATCGGCGGCGGCCGGGTTCGCACCCACCCCGATGTGGAACGGAAGGGCGGCCCCCAGTGGATTCCCCGCGAGATCGAGCCCGTGGTTCAGGCCGCGCAGGATGCGCACGAGGCCGACCGAGTCCACGTCGAAGACCGGGGTCGCGTGGGGATAGTCGCCGAGCTTCGGCGGGTCGCCGGTGACCGCGAGCAGGTTGCGGATGCCGAGGGCGTGCGCGCCCAGCAGGTCCGACTGGATGCCGATGAGGTTCCGGTCCCGGCACTGGTAGTGAAGGATGGTCTCGACCTCGCCGCCCCGCTCGAGGAGCGCCGCGAAGGCGATGGCGCTCATGCGGGCGGTGGCCCGCGGGCCGTCCGCCACGTTCACGAAGCGGACCCCCGCGTCCGCGAGCTCGCGGACCTTGCTCAGGAACTTGCCCGGTTCGGCGCCGCGCGGCGGGTCCATCTCCACCGAGACCGCGAACCGGCCTTCCGCGAGACAACGGGCGAGGCCGGAGCGTTCCGGCACCGGCACCGCGGGCGCCTCGACGGGCGCGTCTGCCTCCGGAGCCGCGGTCACCGCCCGCGCCGGCGCCTTCACCCGGTCCGCGCGGGCGCCCGCGGATGCCGCCCGGACCACCCCGGCCACCGCGCCGATGTGCTCGGCGCCCGTTCCGCAGCAACCGCCGATGAGCGAGACCCCGAGGCGCAGGTACCGCTTGGCGTAGTGGGCCACGTAGTCCGGAGACGACGGGTAGAGGAAACGGCCTTCGGTCCGCTCGGGAATGCCGGCGTTCGGCTGGGCCACGAGCGGCAGGTTCACGGCGTCCCGCATGCGCTCGAGCGCGGTGAGGGTGGTGTCCGGCCCGACCCCGCAGTTCGAGCCGACTGCGTCGGCCCCGTCCCGCGCGAGCGTCCCGGCCGCCTGGTCCGCCGCCACCCCGAACAGGGTCGTGGCCTGCTCGGAGAACGTCATCAGCACGATGACGCCGATGTCGGGGGCCACCTCCCGGGCCGCCTTGAGGGCCAGCCGGGCCTCCGCCAGGCTGGTGAAGGTCTCGATCAGGATCGCGTCCACGCCGCTCTCGACCAGCGCGGCGATCTGTTCCCGGAACCCGGCGGCGAACCCGGGAGCCCGCTCCTCGTCGAGCGGGCCCACGACCTCGCCGCTCGGCCCCACCGATCCGAAGACCAGGTTCCCGGGCCGGACGGCGCTCCGCGCCACCCGGGCGCCGGCCGCGTTGATCTTCGCCACTTCCGAGGCGAGCCCGTGCCGTCCCAGCTTCCAGGAGTTGGCTCCGAACGTATTCGTGCTGATGACCTCGGCGCCGGCGGCGAGATGGGCGGCGTGGACCGCGCGGACCCGGTCAGGGTCCGAGCGGTTCAGATCCTCGAAAGAGCGCCGGGAGGCAATGCCACCGGCGTAGAGCGCGGTGCCCAGGGCGCCGTCGCCGACGCGCGGCCGCTCGCTCAGGAAAGCGGCCAGTTCGGAGCGGCGCATGCGGTCCCGGGTCTTTCGGGTACGCGGGCCGGCACTCGCGCCGGGCTCCCGGTGCTCCTAGTAGCCGGTCACCCAGCGGTGATCCACGACGAAGCGGAAGCCGGACGCCAGCGGGCGGAGGCCGAGTTCCGCGACCAGCGAGCGCGAGAAGGCGCGCCCCAGGATGGCGTTCACGTCCTCTCCGCTGCTCGCGGCCCGTTCGTCGGCGGCGCTGGACGCCAGGTCGGTGACCAGCATGGTGCCCTCGACCGTTTCATTCCCGGACACCACCCTCAGGGACCAGGGTTGGTGCTTGTCGGTTTCGGCCCGTTCGGCGATTTCCGCGGCGCCTTCCCAGCGGGCCCCGCGGCCTTCAAAGCTGACCTGCATGGCGCGGGATTCTAGGGCAGCGCGGGCGGCTCGAAGATCTGGGGGCCGCTGTTGCAGTCGAGGGTGTGCAGGAAGGCCACCAGGTCAGCGATCTGCTCGTCCGACAACTCCCGGTCCATCAGTTCGTCCGTGTCCAGATAGGGGTTGGCCAGTCCGCCGCTCGCCATCAGCCGGACGGCTTCCTCGAGGGTCGCCACGCTGCCGTCGTGAAAGTACGGCGCGCTCTTCGAGATGTCGCGGAGGGTGGGGGTCTTGAAGGCGCCCTGGCAGGGTTCGTCCTCGGTGGTGCTGCAAACGTCCTCTTCCGTCACCCGAGCCCGTCCGAGGTCCGGCTCCTCGGCGTCCATCCCGATGCCCACGTTGTGGAACTTCATGTCGGTGAAGAGCACGCCGCTGTGACAGGTGGCGCAGCCGGCGCCGGCGGTGAAGAGCTCCGCTCCGCGCATGGCCTCCTCCGACATGGCGCTCGCGTCGCCGCGCCGCCAGTCGTCATAGGCGGTGTCGCCGCAATAGAACGCGTCCCGCTCGAAGGCGGCGATCGCCTGCACCACGTTGTCGGGAGTTGCGGGTCCCCCGAAGACCGCTTCGAACTGCGCCGCGTAGCCGGGAATCGCATTCAGGTCCGCCACCACCGCATCGGCGTCGGCCCCCATGTTGCCGCCGGTCCAGGCCGCGCGCGCCTGGGCCTCGAGCGAGCCGCTGCGGCCGTCCCAGTAGAACTGGGTGTGGTACGCGATGTTCCAGAGCGTGGGGCTCGAGCGCGTCAGCACCCGGCCGAGGGCGCCTTCCGCAACCGGCTTGCCGTCGGTGAGGCCGTTCTCGACGAGGTGGCACGTGTAGCAGGACCGGGTCCCGTCAGCCGAGAGACGGGTGTCGAAATAGAGCTGTTTTCCGAGGGCGACCTTTTCGGGAGTCTGGGGATTGTCGGCCGGGATGACCGGGCGCTCGAAGTCCGCGGGCGGCCCGGGCGCGAAGGGCGGCGGGGCGACGTCCTCCGCGGGCTCCTCCGCCGGCGGAGCGCAGGCGAGCCCGGCGGCGAAGGCAGCGACGACAAAGAGAAGTGAAACGACCCGCATGGCTGTACCCCGCTTCGGAAACGCAAGAAATGGGAGCCGGGATGGTACCAGCGGTCCCGGCGTCTCTCTCAACCGCGGAGGTGGCGCGAACGGCCCGGAATGCCGCCGCGCCGTCACGCCCGCCGGCGGACCGCGCAGGTGGGTGTCACCACCGGCCCGGGACGCGATAGGCTCCGGCGACGTGTCTCGCCGAGGGATTCTGGCCGCCGCCTTCCTCCTCGTGGCGGCGGTCCTGTTCGGGGGAACGCTGCTGGTGTGGAATTCGGCCTCCGCGCTCCAGCCGAGCCGGCGGCAGATCCGCGAGATGCTCGCCGAGGCGATGCGGGAAGACCTGGGAGGGCCGCGTTTTGGCCGTCCGCCGGGCCATGACTTCTATTTCACGCGGGCGGCCTACACGAGCTACGGCTGGCGCGGCTGGAGCGTGGACTACCCCAAGGCGGACCGGCAGTTCCTGATCGGGCTGCGGCGGATCACGAACCTCGACTCCTACGAGAACGAGAACAGCGTCCTGCTGACGGACCCCGACCTCGGAAGGTACCCCTTCCTCTACACGGTCGAGGTCGGACACATGGCCATGACCGACGAAGAGGTGCTTGCCCTGCGGCGTTACCTCCATCAGGGTGGCTTTCTGGTCGTGGACGACTTCTGGGGCACCGCGGAGTGGGTGAACTTCGCGCACGAGATGGGCCGGGTTCTGCCCGGCCGGCCGATCGAGGACATTTCGCTGGACCATCCGGTCTTCCGTGCCTTCTTCGAAGTGAACGAGATCGTTCAGGTGCCCAACGTGGGCCAGGGGATGCGCGGCGGGCCGACCTGGGAAAGGGACGGCTACAACCCGGTGGTGCGGGGCATCTTCGACGACGAAGGGCGCCTGATGGTCCTCGTGAACTGGAACACCGACCTCGGGGACGCCTGGGAGTGGGCCGAGAACCCGTACTACCCGCTGCATTTCTCCAACTACGCCTACGCGATGGGAATCAACTTCATCATCTACGCGATGGCGCACTGATCCCCTCTCCTCTTCCTCCCGGTGTTCCTCTCCGCGTTCGAATGGCTGCTGGGCAGCCCTCCGGTCGCGTTCGAGCGCGGGCAGATCGAACTGCTCGTGCCCTGGGGGATCTTCTGGATCGCGGCCGCGGTGGTCGGCGCGCTCGTGTTTTTCCTGCTCGGGTATCGGCGGCTGGGAAGGCGGCTCGAGAAGCCGGGCCGCCTCCTGCTTGGCGCGGCGCGGTTCGCCGCCATCGCGCTCGTCCTGCTCTGCCTGTTTCGTCCGCAGTTGGTGCTGTCCCTCGTCGTACCGCAGGAAAACGTGGTGGGGGTCCTCCTCGACGACTCGCGGAGCATGCAGATCGCCGACGGGGAGGACGGCCGGCCGCGGAGCGAGGCGCTCCTCGCCGCGTTCCCCGATGAGGCGGCGGCCGGCCGCGGGGAGGCTGCGCTCGGCGATCTCCTTCGGGAGAAGTTCGTAACCCGGCTGTTTCGCTTCTCGGAGGAGACCCGGCGGGTGGCAAGCGCTTCGGAACTCGGGTTCACGGGGGCGCGCACCGATCTGCTCGGCAGCCTCAGCCGGGTCGCCGACGAACTCGCATCGCTGCCGGTGGCCGGAATCGTGCTCCTGAGCGACGGGGCGGACACGGTGGCCGGAGGACGGGAGGAGGACCTCGATCAGACGCTCCTCGATCTGAGGACCCGCGGGATCCGGGTCTACCCGGTGGCGGTCGGCCGGCCCGAATTCGATGCCGATCTCGAGCTGGGAGCTCCGGACGTGCCCGCGCGCGTCCTGCGCGGGTCGCTGCTCGAAATCCGGCTGCCCCTCCGCGCCACCGGACTCGCCGGGCGAACGGCGCGCGTGGAGGCCCTCGACGAGGGGCGCATCATCGCCACGGAGACGGTCCGGCTGTCCGGGGACTCGGTCGACACCGCCGTGACGCTGCTGGCGCCCGCGGAGGAGGCCGGGACGCGCCGGCTGCGGTTCCGGGTCGCCCCTTTCGCCGGGGAAGTCCTGACCCGCAACAACGAGCAGAGTGTGCTGATGGAGGTGGACGATCGGCCGCTCCGGCTGCTCTATTTCGAAGGACAGCCGCGCTGGGAGTTGAAGTTCCTCCGGCGGGCGGTCGCCGGCGATCCGGAACTGCACGTTTCCTGCCTGATCCGCACCGCCGAGGGAAAGTTCTACCGGGTGGACGTCGCGGACGCCGGGGAGCTTGCCGGGGGCTTCCCGGATACCCGCGAAGAACTCTTCGGCTACGACGGCGTGATCCTGGGCAGCGTGGAGGCGAGCTTCTTCAGCCAGGACCAGCTCAACATGCTCCGTGATTTCGTGAGTCAGCGAGGGGGCGGCCTCCTGACGCTCGGGGGAACGAGCGCCTTCGGTGAGGGCGGTTACCGCGACACCCCGCTGGCGGAAGTCCTGCCACTCGCGCTTCCCGAAGAGTCGGCAGCGCCCGCGGACGCCGGGGACCGTCCGGTCCCGGCGGCCTTCCGGGAGCTCTCGGTCCTTCCCACCCGCGCCGGTTCGCTCCACCCGGTAGCGCGGCTCGATCCCGATCCGCTCGCCAACGCGGACCTCTACCGGAACCTGCCGGCGCTCTCGGCGGTCAACCGGTTGGGTCAGCCGAAACCGGGGGCGACGGTGCTCCTCGAAGGACTGGGCGCGTCGGAGGAACCGGAGGCCGTGTTGCTGGTCCAGCGCTTCGGGCGGGGCCGCTCCGCGAGTCTGACGGTTCAGGACCTGTGGGTGTGGCAGATGGACGCAAGCATTCCGCTCGAGGACGAGACCCACGAGGTCCTGTCGCGCCGGCTGCTCCGCTGGCTCGCGTCCGAGGCCCCCCGGCGGCTGGAAGTCTCCGCTGCGCCCGCCAAGTCTCTGGTTGGCGAACGGGTAACGCTGCGGGCCCGGGTCGAGGACGAACGGTTCCTCGCCGTCAACGACGCCTTCGTCGAGGCCGAGGTCACCGGGCCCGACGGCGTGATCTCCGGGGTGCCGCTGCGCTGGACCGGGCAGGGAGACGGTGAATACTCGGGCGTTTACGTTGCCACGGGGCCGGGCACCCACCAGGTGGAGATCCGCGCCGGCGGCGCCGGACTGGGAGAGGAATCGGAAGCTCCGCGAGCCAGGACGCTGTTCGAGGCCGGGGTCGTGGATGACGAGTTCTTCGATGCGGAAGCGGATCCCGAGCTGCTCGCCCGCATCGCGGAGGCCACCGGCGGGCGAGTGTTCGAGCCGGACGAGGCCGGGGAGCTGCTTACCGATCTGAGTCTCGCGGAATCGGGGACCACGGTCGTGGAGCGGCGGGAACTCTGGAATGTGCCGGCGGTGTTCCTGTTGCTGTTCGGGTTGCTGGCTGCCGACTGGGGCGTTCGGCACGCGCGGGGTCTTCCGTGAGCGACGCGGCTGCCCGGCGCCCGGCGCACCGGTGCTTCACCGCCGCTGTCCTCGCTGCTCTCGCCCTGGCGGGAGTGCGGGCCGAAGCGGTGGGAAACGGCAATGCGGACGTCCCCGCGCTGCTCATCGTCGCGGGGGTCGGCGGCACTCCCGAGCATCGGGAGCGGTTCTCGGGTTGGGCCCGCGACCTCTGCGCCGCCGCACTGGAGACCCCCGCTCCGGGCCGGGTGCGGGTGCTGGTGGAGCGCCTTCCCGAGGACCGCGAGCCGGACCCCTCCTGTGCTCCCGTGGCGCGGAGCACCCAGGAGGAACTCGCCCGTGAAATCGAGGCCGCACGGGAGCCGGCGGCCACCGGAACGGGGCTGGTGCTCGTCCTGATCGGCCACGGGAGCGCCGGGAGCAGCCCGCGCTTTCAGCTCCCCGGCCCCGATCTGTCTCCGGAGCGTCTCGGCGAGATGTTGAGCGGCTTCGGATCGGGACCGGTCACCGTCGCGCACCTCGGAAGCGCTGCGGGGGCCTTCCTGCCGGCTCTCGCCGGACCCGGACGGGTAGTGCTGGCGGCGACGCGCGCCAACGAGACCAACGAGACCCGCTTCCCGCGGCACTTCATCGCCGCGCTGGCCGGAGACGAAGGGGACCGGAACAAGGACGGACGCCTTTCGATTCTGGAGGCCTTCGATTTCGCCCGGCGCGGCGTGGAACGCGAGTACGAGCAGGAGGGTCTGCTGCGGACCGAGCACGCGCTGCTGGACGACAACGGCGACGGGGTCGGCAGCCTCGATCCGGAGATGGCGGCCGGGATGGACGGGGTGCTGGCCGGGCGGCGGGCACTGCTCATCCGGACCGGGGAAGCCGTCGCGGACACGTCCGCGGATACCCCGGAGATTCGCCGCCTGGTCGCGGAACGGGACGCGCTCGCCGCTCGGGTGGATGTTCTCCGGGAGACGCGCGAGGGGATGGAAGAGGAGGCCTACCTGGCGGAACTGGAAACGCTTCTCCTCCAGATCGCCGAACTCGCGGAAAGGATCGCCGCCCTCCGGGAGAAGACGCCGTGAGAGGCTGGCCGTGCGGCCCCACGCGGGCGGCCGCGGCGGCCGCGGTGCTCACCCCGCTCCTCCTCGCCCTCCCGGCGTCTGCGTCCGCGCCGCAGGACGGAGTCTCGGCCTCGAACGGGTGGCCGGGAGGGCCGGAAACCGCGGCCGCTGCCCTGCGGGGCGGCCGTTACGATGAGGCCGAGACCGCCTACCGGGCGGCGCTCCCCGAACCCGGCGCCCGGCTGGGACTGGCCGAAACGCTGCGGTTGACCGGCCGCTACCGGGAGGCGCTGGAGGTTCTCGAGCCGGAAGCCGGGGCGAGCCCACTCCCCGCGGAACTCCTGGCGCGGGCCGGGATCCATCTCGAGATCGGGGAAGGGGAAGCGGCGGAGACCCTGCTGCGGCGGCACATCGAACGGGAGGGCCCGGCGTCTGACGGGAGTTCCCTCGAGGCGGAGACCCTCCTCGGCCTGCTCGAGCTGCGACGCGGCAAACGACCGGCGGGCCTCGCTCGTCTGGACGCGGTGATCGACGCCTACAACACCCTGCCCGGAGCCGTGTTCCGCGCCCGCGAACTCGCCGCGGTGGGACAGGCCGCCGCCGCGCTCGGGTTCCAGAGCTCGGGACTGTTCCGCGACGCACTGCGGGTCTTCGATGAGGCGGCGGTGCTGGATCCCGGCGATCCGCTGCCCCCGCTCCTGGCCGCGGAACTCCTGCTCGACAAGTTCAATACGGCCGAGGCGGCGGAGAGCATCTCGGCAGTGCTCCGGAACAATCCCCGGCATCCCCACGGCCTTTTCCTGGCGGCCCGCCTCCAGGATCGACAGATCGCCGTCCTGGCCGAGGGCGGCCCTCCGCCGGACGCGCTGGCCGAGGTTCTCGCCGTCAATCCGCACTTTCCGCCAGCGCGGGCGCTCGAGGTCCAGCGACTGCTCGAGCAGGACCGCCGCGAGGAAGCGGAGCAGCGCGCGGCCGCCGCCCTGGACGCGCTGCCGGACGCCCCCGAAACACTCGCCGCGCTCGCGGCGGTCCGCCTGCTCGCCGGCGAAGACCCCGGGCTGTTCGAGTTGGAGGCCCGCTATCTGCACAACTGGGCGGGGGACCCGCTCCTCGATCTGGCGCTGGCCTCCGCCGCCGAGCGGCGTCGCTGGTACCGGGAGGCGGCCGAGCGGAGCCGGGCGGCGCTCCGGCGGAGCCCGGATTCGGCCGCGGCCCTGCGGCTGCTGGGTCTCAATCTGCTCCGGCTCGGAGACGTCGGCGAGGGCCGCCAGGTGCTGGAAGACGCCTTTCAGCGCGATCCGTTCGACGCTCTGGTGAAGAACACCCTCGATCTGCTGGATGAGCTGGACGGATTCGCGAGAATCAGTGCGCCTCCCTTCGAGTTCGTTCTCCCGGCCGCCGAGGCGGAGGTCCTGCGGCCCTATGTGGAAGGGCTCTCGCGGGAAGCGGTGGACTCCTTCCGGAACCGGTACGGGTACGAGCCTCCGGAGACCCTCCGCATCGAGGTCTACGACCGCTCCGCCGACTTCTCGGTGCGGACCGTGGGCATCCCCGGGATCGGCGCCCACGGTGTCTGCTTCGGAAACGTGATCGCCCTCGAATCCCCTTCGGCGCGGCAGATCGGGACGTACCACTGGGCCTCGACGCTGTGGCACGAGCTGGCGCACGCGGCGGCCATGGGCCTTACCGACAACCGGGTCCCGCGCTGGTTCACGGAGGGACTCAGCCTGCTCGAAGAGCGCTGGCGCTTCGGCGACGGGGCCAGCCTCCCGTTCTATATCGCGCTCCGGGACGGACAACTCCTCGACATTCCCCACCTCGACGACGGTTTCGTGCGGCCGGCCTGGCCGGGCCAGGTGGCGGTGTCCTACTTTCACGCCTCGCTCGTCCTGGAACACCTGGAACGGGAGTACGGGTTTGCCGCAATCCTCGAGATGCTGGAGGGCTACCGGCAGGGCATGGACACCCCGCGGGTCATCGAAGCGATCCTGGGGATCACGCCGCAGGCGCTGGACGAGGCGGTCGATGCCCTGGTGGAGGCCCGTTTCGGGGACGCGGCGCGCGGGCTGCAGGATTCGGGCCCCGGGGGGCAGGGGACGCCGCTCCAGCCGCCGCCGGAGCCCGACCTGGGAATCGAGGCCCTCGTGGCCCGTGCCGATGCGGCGCCGGCAAACTTCGCGCTCCAGATCCGGGCCGGAGTCGCCCTTCAGGAAGCGGGCCGGAACGCCGAGGCCACCGAACGCCTCGAGCACGCCGCCGAGCTTGCCCCCGAATACGGTGGCCCGGACGGGCCCTACCGCTATCTTTCCCGCCTGTACGCCGACGCCGGTGAACCCGATCTGGCGCGGCTTTCCCTCCACGACCACTTGAAGCGATTCCCGGCGGCATACGATGAGTGGCTCCAACTGGCGGCCATCTACTCCGATTCCGGAAAACCGCGGGAAGCGGGAGCCGCGTTGACATCCGCCATCGAGGCGTATCCCATGCTGCCCGAGCCGCACGAACGCCTCGCCGAGGCCGCGGCAGCGCAGGGCCTTGCCGATCTGGAGGTCCGGGAACGGCAGGCGGCGCTGGCCAGCGGCGCGCCCGACCGCGCCGGCGCTCTCTATTCGCTGGCGCTCGCGCACTTCCGGGCCGGGAACCGGGACGCGGCGCGGCGCCGGGTGCTCGAGGCGCTCGAGATCGCTCCCACCTTCGACCCGGCCCTCCGGCTGCTGTTGGATCTCCGGCGGGAGGGCTGAATGTCAACGCCGCAGCGGGGATGGAAGACGGCCGCGCGCGCCGGCGTCGCCGCTGTCCTGCTGAGCGCGGCGGGCGCGGGCCTGTTCGCGGCCGGGCGGCTGGAGAGCGCGACGGAGGATCCTCCGGGAACCCGGGACCGGTTCGGGCTCACCGCGACCTTCCGTCCCGACCCGAACGCCGTGGAACTCCCCCTCGACTACGACAACTTCGCCTACAGCGACCGCTTCACCTTCGCCCGAATCCGCTTCGAGCCCCCGCGTTACCGCCGGGGGCCGTTCTACTGGGGACTCGATCTGAAGTGGAACCACGACTATCCGTGGGGCGAGGAGAACTTCACCCGGATCCTGGGGGAATACACATCGCTCACCCTCAACGAGGGGGGCGGCGACATCTACTCGCTCAACGAGGCGGCGCTCTTCAAGCGGCCGTTCGCCTACCTGTGCGAAGTCGGCTTCTGGGAGCCGAGCGACCAGGAGGCCGAGAACCTGCGCGCCTGGCTTCTCAAGGGCGGCTTCCTGGTCGTGGACGACTTCGTGCAGTCCCGCCAGCTCGAGAACTTCCTCTTCCAGATGGAGCGGGTCCTTCCCGGCTACACGGCGGTGGAGCTCGACGTTTCGCACCCGATCTTCGATTCCTTCTTCCACATCGAAACGCTCGATTTCGAGCACGCCGTGCGTCCGGATCTCGTGCCCGTGTACTACGGGTTCTTCGAGAACGACGATCCCGACCAGCGGCTGATGGTGATCGCCAACTACAACCACGACATCGGCGACTACTGGGAGTGGTCGGGCAACGCCTACTGGCCGGTGGACCTCACCAACGAGGCGTTCAAGCTCGGCGTGAACTACGTGATTTACGGAATGATCCACTGACCACCGGAGCGTGGTCGAAACGGAGGAGCTCTTGTCAGATCAGGACCTGAACCCCGGGGGGGGCGCGGCCGCGGTCGCCGAACCGCCGGAGCTTTCCGACGGCGATCTCGCCGAACGGATGCGGGAGGCCGCCGAGCGCATCACCGGCGAGATCCGGAAGCGGATCATCGGCCAGGAGCAGGCGGTGGAGGAGGTGCTCATCAGCCTCTTCGTCGGCGGCAACAGCATCATCACCGGCGTTCCCGGACTCGCCAAGACGATGATCGTCCAGACCCTGTCCGAGGTCCTCGCCCTCCGCTTCCAGCGGATCCAGTTCACCCCGGACCTGATGCCCTCGGACATCACTGGGACGGACATCATCCAGGAGAACCCGGAGACCGGGAAACGCAACTTGGTGTTCGTTCCCGGGCCGGTGTTCGCCAACATCGTGCTCGCGGACGAGATCAACCGCACCCCGCCGAAGACCCAGTCGGCCCTGCTGGAGGCGATGCAGGAACACCAGGTGACCGTCCAGGGCCGCACCTATCCGCTGCCCGAGCCCTACTTCGTCTTCGCCACCCAGAACCCGATCGAGCTCGAGGGCACCTACCCGCTTCCGGAGGCGCAGCTCGACCGCTTCCTGTTCAACATCATCATCGACTACCTGCCGGTGGACCAGGAGCGCGAGGTCGTTCGCGCGACGACCGCGGACCTCGATCCGGAATTGGAGAACGTGCTCTCGGGAGAGGAACTCCTCGAGTTCCAGCGGCTGGTCCGCCGGGTGCCGGTCTCCGAACCGGTGCTCGCCTATGCCGTCGAGCTGGCGCGGCGCAGCCGGCCGGGAGAGGAGGGCGCGCCTGACTTCGTGAACGAGCAGGTCCAGTACGGCGCCAGCGTCCGCGCCGCGCAGTTCTCGGTGCTCGGCGGGAAGGCACGGGCGTTGATGCACGGCCGCCATCACGTGGCGATCGAGGACGTACGGGCGCTGGCGCCGCCCATCTTCCGGCACCGGGTGCTGCCCAACTTCCAGGCGCAGTCGGAGAAGGTGGACTCGGAAGCCATCGTGCGGCGGCTGATCGAGGAAGTCCCGGCGCCCGCCTCGCGGATGTAGCGAGCCCTCCGGACCTATTTGGTGCATCGGGCGATGCCGGCGGCGCAGACGAGATTCATCGATCCCGTGGCGCTCGCCCGGATCTCGAACCTGTCGCTGGTGGCGAAGATGGTCGTGCAGGGATTCATCAGCGGGTTGCACCGTTCGACGTTCCTGGGGCGTTCCATCGATTTCGCGGAGCACCGGCCCTACATGCCCGGAGACGACATCCGGAGACTCGACTGGCGGCTCTTCGCGCGCTCCGACCGTTTCCACGTGAAGGAGTTCGAAGCCGACACCAACGCCAACTTCCTGGTCGCCGTGGACGTCTCGCGCTCCATGGACTTCGGCTGGCGCGGGGTCCGCAAACTCGACTACGCGCGTTTCCTGGCCGGCAGCCTGGCCGCCTTCTCCCGCGCCCAGCGGGACCGGGTGGGCCTGGGCATCTTCGACCACGAACTGCGGGAATACGTCCCGCCGTCGGCCCGGCACCTGGAGACCGTGCTCCAGCATCTCGCCCGGGCCAACCCGCCACCGGAGCCGGACCCGCGGCGAGGGACTTCCGCCTCCGGACTGGGACCGCCGCTGGCCCGGCTCGGCGCCGCGCTCGGACGGCGGGGCCTGGTGGCGGTGGTGTCGGACTTCTACGAGCCGCCCGGGCAGGTGCTGGCGGCGTTCGACCGGCTGCTGGTGACCGGACACGACGTCATGGCGTTCCACGTCCTCGACCCGGCGGAGGTGGACCTGGACATGGACGGAGTACCCGGCTTCGAGGAATCGGGCACGCGCTTCCGCGACCTGGAGTCGGGCGCCCTGCTCGACCTCTCGCCCACCCGGGCCCGGGAGCGCTACCGGGAGGCGATGGCGGAGCACACCCGGGCGCTCCGGGCGGGCCTGGTGCGGCGGGAGGTGGACTACGTCCTGACCGACACCAGCACCCCGCTCGACTTCGCGCTGTTCCGCTACCTGAGCGAGCGGGAAGGCCGCCGGCGCCGCCGATGAGCTTCCCGGCCCCGCTGTTCCTCCGGAGCGCCGACCCCGGTCGGCATCGCGCTAGCGCGAGACCAGCATGAGTTTCCTGGCCCCGCTGTTCCTCCTGGGCGGCCTCCTCGTCGCCGTCCCCATCGTCCTGCATCTCACCCGGCGCCGGCGCGAGCCGGTGCCGTTCCCCTCGTTCCTGCTGCTCCAGTTGACCAGCGCGACGGCGCGGTTCAAACGCCGCCGCTTCCGGAACATTCCCCTGCTGATCCTCCGCTGCCTGGCGCTGCTGCTGCTCGCCGCCGCGTTCGCCGAGCCGGTGCTGCGCGGAGGCGCGCTCGCCGGCGGGGAAGGAACCGCGCTCGACCGGGCGGTCCTCGTGGACCGTTCGCTGAGCATGACGGTCGGCAACCGGATGGCGGCCGCGCGCGAGGCGGCGCAGGAGGAGCTGAGCGGGCTGGGCCGGAACGATCGGGGCATTGTGGTCGGCTTCGACGGGCGGGCGGCGGCGCTCACCGAACTGACCGGGGATCCGGCAGTCCTCGCGCCGGCGGTGGCCAACCTCACGGCGGGGGGCGGCGGGACGAGCTATGCCCCGGCGCTGGGCCTGGCGGGACGCCTGCTCCCCGCGTCGCCGGGCCGGAGGCGCGAGGTGGTGCTGATCTCGGATCTGCAGCGGAGCGGGTTCGAAGACGGCCGGCCGCAGCCCAGCCTGCCGCCCGGCGTCGAGCTCCGGGTGCGGCAGGTGAGCGCGGGCCCGCCGGCCAACGCCTGGATCGCCGACGTCTCGGTGGTGTCCGAGGGCCGGGAGCAGCTCGTCGTGACCGCCGAGGTGGGCTTCGCGCCTTCTCCGGCGGCGCCGGAATGGAGCGGCGAGATCGAGCTTTTCCTCTCCGGCCGCGAGGTGGACCGCAAGAATCTGACGGCGGCGGCCGACCGGATGACGACCGTCCGGTTCGACCCGGTCCTGCGCCCGAGCGAGCCCCTCGCGGCGGAGGTGCGGCTTCCGGGAGACGGTTTTCCGGGTGACGACCGCTTTCACCTGGTGATCCATCCGGAGTCGGCGATCCGGGTCGCGGACCTCGGCGGCGGTCCGCCCTCGGTGTACGTCAGTGAGGCGCTCGGGGTGGGCGTGGCGCCCGGGTTCCTGCTGGACCGCGGTCCGGCCCGGGGAGAGTCCGCGGTCCGGGGTGCGCTCGAGGCCGCCCGGGTGGCGCTCGTCCGCGACCCGGGCCGCCTCGACGCCGGCGCGGCGCGCGCGCTCGGGAACTTTGTCGAGGCGGGGGGAGGCCTGGTGATGGCCGCGGGACCGCGCCGCCTGTCACGGGCGGCGCGCGAGGAGCTCGAAGTGTTCATCCCGGCGGTGCCGGAGGGTTTCGTGGACCGCGATCCGGCGGGCCGGCTCGGAGACCTGGCGGCCCGGCACCCGGTCTTCGAGCCCTTCGGGGGGGAGGGCTCGGCGGTACTGGGCGCGCTCGCCTTCTTCCGTTACCGGGATCTGGCCGGGGTCCGGCCCGATGCCGCGGTCCTCGGGCGTTTCGACGACGGCAAGCCGGCCATCGTGGAGTCGGCGTGGGGAGAAGGGAGGACGCTGCTGTTCGCTTCCTCGCTCGACGCGGAGTGGACCGATCTCCCCCGGCGCGCCGCGTTCGTCCCGCTGCTGCACCGGATGGTGGAGGTCGCCGCAGGGCATGAACGGATCCCGATCGCCTATCGGGTCGGTGAGAGCGTGGATCCCGGCGCCGCGTTCCGGTTGCCGGACGGGCGGGGCGGCGAAGCGGAGGAAGTCCTGGCCGACTCGCCCTCGGGGGAACGCACCGTGCTGGACGGCATGGACGCGCTGCGGCTGGCGGAACCCGGTTTCTACCGCGCCCGGCGGCCCGGGGCGGCGGAGTTTCGCCAGATCGGAGTGAATCCTCCCCTTGCCGAATCGGACCTTCGCACGGTGGACGCCGCGGAAGTCCGGATCGCGGCGGTGGCGTCCGCGGCCGGGGAAGCTCCGGCGGCCGCGACGCCCGTCGCCCCGGACCTGCCGGGGCGGCCCGCCTCATGGCTGCTGCTCGCCGGATTCCTGCTCCTTCTGGTGAGCGAGGCCTGGGCGGCGAATCGGAGCGTGGCGCCCGGAGTCCCGGGATGAGTCCTGCCGGAAGGGGGCCCGGCGCGGCGGCCGGCTGCGGCGGTGCCTATACTCCGACAATCCCCCGCCCATGACGACTCTCGGGCTGCACTCGTCGCCACCGTCTTCCGGCGGCGACCTGCTCCGGGTCATCCGGCGGGTGCGGAACCGCTGGCGGACCCGGCGTCTCATCCTCGGGTTCACGATGGTCGGGGCGGCCGCCGTGCTGGTCGTCGGGATGTCGTCGGCGGCGATGGATGCGCTGCGCTACGCGCCATGGGTGGTGCGCGGGCTGCAGGCGGCGGCGTGGCTCGCCTTCGGCGCGGCCGTCTGGCGTTTCGTCGTCCGGCCGCTGCGCTCCCGGGTGACCGACGAGCAGGTGGCGCTCTACGTCGAGGAGCACGATCCCACGCTGCGGGAATCGGTCAGTAGCGGGGTCGAGCTGGCGCAGCGGGACCCGCGGGACCCCGCCGCCGGCGGCGGGATCTCCACGGACCTCACGCGCCTGGTCGTGGAGGAGGCCATCCGGCGCCTGGAGACGCTCAACGAGGGCCGCCTGGTCGAGAGTTCGGCGCTCCGCCGGGCCGGAGGCGCCCTCGCCACCGTCGGTGGCGTGGCCGTCGTGGCTTCGCTCCTCGCCCCGCCCGCGCTGCTCCGCGGCGCGGCCCTCCTCCTTTCGCCCTGGGGCGACATCACCGACGCGAACCCCTACCGGGTGCTGGTGGAGCCGGGCGACGCCGCCGTGGCGCGCGACTCGGACCGGTGGATCGCAGCCCGGCTCGAGGGGTTCACCGCGGAACGGGTGGACCTCCGCACCCGCGTCGAGGGCAGCGCGCTCTGGGAAACGGTCCCCATGCTGGCCGATCCGGAGGACGGCGCCTTCCGGCACCTGCTGCTCGGGATTCCGGAGGCGACGGACTACTACGTGGACGCGGACGGGGTTCTTTCCCCGACATTCCGGATCGAGGTCGAGGACGTGCCCTACGTGGAGCGGATCGGCCTTCGCTACCGCTATCCGGAGCACACCGGACTCAGCTCCCGCGAGGTCGAGGACGGGGGAGACATCGCCGCCGTGGCCGGCACGGTCATCGAACTGACGGTGGTTCCCACGGTGCCGGCGGCGGCCGGCGTGCTGCGCATGGAGCCGGGGCCGGTCGAGATCCCCCTCGAGGTCCCCGAGGCGCCGGAGGACTCGCCCACCGGCGCGGGCGCCGAGTTGCTGACCGCCACGCTCCGGCTCGCGGAGAGCGCCTCCTACCGGGTGGCGCTCGCCGGGCCGGACGGGAACCTGCGGACGGCTTCCCGGGACTACCTGATCGAGGTGCTCGAGGACCTGCCTCCCATCGTGCGGTTCGTGCGCCCCGGCAGGGATACGCAGGCCAACCCGGTGGAGGAGGTGTTCACCGAGGTCCTCGCCGAAGACGACTATGCGTTGCGGCGGGTCGAGATGCGGGTCTCCGTCAACGGTGGCGAGGAAACCCGGGAGGTGCTGGCCTCGGGAGGGGCCCGGGACGAGATCCAGTCCGGGCACACCCTGTTCCTCGAGGAACACGATCTGGTGCCGGGTGATCTCGTTTCCTACTACGCGGTCGCCCGGGACGGGGCCGGAGCCGAAGCCGCCACCGACATCTTCTTCATCGCGGTGCGGCCGTTCGACCGGACCTACCGGCAGGGCGACACCATGCCGGGCGCGGGCGCCGGCGGGGGCGGCGACGGACTCGACGGCACGCTCAGCCTGCGCCAGAAGCAGATCGTCGTCGCCACCTTCAAGATCCTCCGCGACCGCGACGGCATGCCGGCCAGCGCCGTCACCGAGACCGTCGCCACCATCGGTCTTGCCCAGGGACGGCTCCGGGAGCAGGTGGCAACCCTGAACCGCCGTCTCCGCAACCGCGGCATCGGAGCCACCCCCGAGTTCTCCGAGATCGTGGAGCATCTCGATGCCGGGCTCGTGGAGATGACGGTTGCCGAAGAGCTGCTCATTGCCGGCAACCCGGAGGCCGCCCTTCCCCGGGAGCAGAAGGCGCTGACCCACCTGCAGCGCGCCGACGCGGTGTTCCGCGAGGTGCAGGTCGCGTTCGGTCAGGGCGGCGGAGGCGGCGGCGGTGGTGGCCCGCGCGCCCAGGCGGAGGACCTGGCGAGTCTGTTCGAACTCGAGATGGACAAGCTCCGCAACCAGTACGAGACGGTGGAGCAGCAGCAGCGCTCGTCCGCGGACAACGAGGTGGACGAACTCCTCCAGCGGCTGGCGGAACTGGCCCGCCGTCAGGAGCAGGAGAACGAGCGGATTCGCCGGGGCGTGCGTCAGCCGGGGGGCGGCGCCGGCTCGGCCCAGAACCAGCTCGCCGCGGAGACCGAGGACGTGGCGCGGCGGCTCGAACGCCTGGCCCGCGAGCGTTCGCGCCCGGATCTCGCGGCCGTTTCGCGAAGGCTCCGCGACGCGGCGCAGGACATGCGCTCGGCCAGCAACAGCTCCGAGGGACTCGAGAGCGGCCTGTCGGCCGCGAACGAGCTGCGGAACGCCCGCCGCGACCTGGATGGGCAGCGGCGGGAACGCCTCGGGCGCGACGTCCAGAACGCCCTCGACGAGACGAAGCGCCTCCGGGCCGCGCAGGACCGGATTCGTTCCGCCGTTCAGGATCTCGACGAGGAGCGGACCCGGGAAGCGATCGCTCAGGTTTCCGGGCAGAAGCAGGACCTCGCGGAGCGGGTCCAGCGGCTCGAGCAGCACCTCGACGAGGTCCGCCGCGACTGGAGCCGCGATGAACCGGAAGCCGCCGCGGCGGTCGGCGAAGCCGCCGACGGGATCCGCGACCGGAAGCTGAAGGAGAAGATCCACTACTCCCGCGGGGTCGCGGCGCAGCGGTCGCCGGACTACGCCGATCAGTTCGAGGCCATGATCGCGAACGATCTCGAAGCGCTGGAGCAGGATCTCTCCGCGGCCCGGGAATTGGTGGAAGGTTCCGACCGCGCCGGCCGCGACGATGTCCTCGACCGGGCGGCGAGCCTGGTCCGGGGGCTCGAGGGTCTGCGGAACCGTCTCGCCGACCGCGCGGAGGAGTCGGGGTCGCAGTCCGATTCGCAGTCGCAGGGTTCTGAGGGACAGGAATCGGCTGAGGGGCAGGGAGGCGGCGGTGGCGGCGAGGGGCGCGAGGCCCGTCAACTCCGGCGTGAACTCGACCGGCGGGTGGCGGATGCGGAGGCGCTGCGCCGGGAACTGACCGGCATCGGGGCGAGCGGTGACCGGGGGAGCGACCGTCTGGGAGAGGTGGTGGACGCCCTCCGCGGCCTGACCCCCGAGCGCCTGACCGGAGATCCCCGCGGCATGGAGATCCTTGAAGCCGAAGTGCTCGACACCCTGCGGCAGCTCGAGTTCGAGCTGCGCCGCGCGCTTGCCGGGGGTTCCGGAGCGGATGTCCTCACCGGGTCGGACGACCGCGCCCCGGACGCCTACCGCGACATGGTCGAGGAGTACTTCCGCGCCCTGAGCCGCCGCCCGACGTAGAACCCTCGGAGCGCCGGCCTCCGGCCGGCATCGCAGCCCGAGAGGGCTGCGAAACAGCACATCGCAACCAGACCGGCGCCGCGGCGCTCCGCGCCGCGCACGTCGCTACTCCTTCCGCCCTTGCGGGCTACGCACGCCCCCCCGACTACCGCCGCGCCGTCGGAAACACCACGACGCTCTCGTTCCCGTCCGTCCCCACCGACGCCACCCCGAACAGGTAGTTGTCGATCACCAGGTTCTCGAATGTGTACTCGGCGACGTCCCCCACGAAGCGCGAGTGCTCCCACTGGGGCGCGGTGGTGTCCCGCCAGTACACGCGGTAGCCCGCGAGGTTGTCGGAAGCCACCGGATCCCACGACAGGACGGCGGACGCCCGCACCGCTCCGGCGATCCCCACCCCGGTGGGCGGGGCCGGCGCCCAGGCGAGCCCGGCGAGGGTGATGAGGTTCACGCCGGTGAGCTTCGCCGCGTAGTCGAAGTTCACCCCCTCGATCACGTCCCCGTACTCGATCCCGTCCTCCACCCGGAGGTCCTGGTGCTGGCGCCGGTAGTTCTCGTGGGTCTCCATGATCCGGACGCCCGGGAACCCGGCGTCGTTGAAGGGACGGTGGTGCCCGCCGCGCCCGAAGCGGTCGAGGCGGTAGATCATCTTGGCCTCGAGATTGGGGATGTAGAGGTCGGCCATCCGCGCCACGTAGCGCGCGAGCTGCCGGGAGACGCCGTCCACCTCACCGCCGGTGACGCGCCGCCGCCGCCGCGCCTCCTCGGTCTCGGTCACCGGGGTCGGTTCGGAGAACACCCGGAACACGTCGTTCCGGATGACCCCGTCCACCCCTTCGATGTTCCCGATCATGTCGTTGTTCAGGACCGCCTCGATGTCCCAGCCCTCGTCGACGGCGACGCTCGCCATGTGGCGGCCGCCGTAGAGCCCCTGTTCCTCCCCGGAGAGCCCGGCCAGGATGATGGTGGCGGGGAAGGAACCCGCGTGGCGGCTCAGCACCCGGGCGGCCTCGATGGCGCCCGCCATGCCGCTCGCGTTGTCGTTGGCGCCCGGTGAGTCGTCGGTGAAGTTGTTCGCGTCGGAGACCCGGCTGTCGATGTCCCCCGACATGATGACGATCCGGTTCGGCTCGCTCGTCCCCCGCAGGGTCGCGAGGACGTTCACGACCTCGGTGTCCACCGGGATGCGGCTTCCCTCCCGCCCCGGCACCACGTTCCGCTGGTAGGAGACTTCGAGGCAGCCGCCGCAGGCATCCGAGATCAACGTGAATTCCGCGTGGATCCAGCGCCGGGCGGCGCCGATCCCCCGGGTCTCGCTCTCGGTCTCGGAGAGGGTGTGCCGCGTGCCGAACCCCACCAGGGTGCGGATGTCGGACTCGATGCGCTCCGCGGAGACCGCCTCGAGGAGGTCGTACATTCGGGGATCCCGCCTTGGCGGCTCGCCGGTCTGGGCCGGTCCCGCCGCGGGCAACGTCAGCGAGGCAATCAGAAGAGCGCTGGAAAGGAGAGGCGTTCGCATGCCGGCAGGTTGTATCACCGCGGCCGCGCCACCGGCCCGCGGCCTCCGGGACCCTCAGCCCGACGACGTGTGGTCGTGGGAGATCTTCCAGCCGTCCGCGGTGCGCTCGAAGAGGAGCGTGAAGAGCCCGGTGGGGGCGTCGCTGTCCCGCTCGAGGTCGTAACGGCCGAACACGAACACGTACTCCTCGGACAGCACCCGCACGTCGAGATCGGTGAAGGTGAGCATCCCCATCGCCGCCCGGTCCGGGTAGTTCCGCCGGTAGCGGTCGAGCACGTCCTCCGAGCCGTAGCGGACGCTTCCCCCCGAGACGAACCGCATCCGGGGGGAGTCGAGATAGTCGGCCACGAACCGCACGAGGTCTCCCTCGTTCCAGGCCCCCGCCTGCGCTTCCATGAGCGCGCGGATGTCCGCCGCGATGGCCGCCGCCTCCTCCGGCGTCACCGCGTGACGCTCCTCGGGAGCCGCGCTGCCGGACCCATCGGAACCTGACGGGGCTCCACAGGCGCCGCTGAGAAGGATCACGAGTCCGAGAGAGATCACGGGGTTGCGCATGCGGCGCATGGTAGCGGCCGGGGCGCGCGCTACGATCCGGGCCATCGGCTGCAATGCAGGAGGCGAGAGCGAATGGCGTTCTATGACAATCCCGGGGGCAACGGACCCTGGGGGGGACTCGGCGGGGAACGGCCTGCCATGCCCGATCTGGAGGGGCTCCTGCGGCGTTTCGGAGGAAACGCCCGCCGGACGGCCCTGCGGATCGCGGCGGGGGTCGTGGCGGTGGCCCTCTTCTTCATGTCCGTCTACCAGGTCCAGCCCGACGAGGCGGGGGTGGTCACCCGGTTCGGCCGCTATTCCCGCGTGACGGACCCGGGGCTCCACTTCATCGTGCCGTTCCTCGAAGCGGTGACGAAGGTGCCGGTGGAGCGCCAGCTCAAGGAAGAGTTCGGCTTCCGGACGGTCGAGGCCGGCGTGCGCACCATGTACGACGAGCGGCAGTTCCTCGAGGAGTCGCTCATGCTCACCGGCGATCTGAACGTCGCGGTGGTCGAGTGGATCGTGCAGTACAAGGTGCAGGATCCGCGGGCCTATCTCTTCAACGTCCGGGAAATCCGTTCGACCTTCCGGGACATGAGCGAGGCCGCCATGCGCGACGTCGTCGGCGATCACAGCGTGGACGAGGTCCTCACCGTCGGCCGCGAGCAGATCGCGGCCCAGGCCAAGGACCTCCTCCAGGACATGAACGACCGCTACGAGACCGGGATCAGCGTCCAGCAGCTCGTCCTCCAGGACGTCAACCCGCCGGACCTCGTCAAGCCGTCCTTCAACGAGGTGAACGAGGCGATCCAGGAGAAGGAGCGGCTCACGAACGAGGCGCTCGCCGAATACAACCAGGCGATCCCCCGCGCCCGCGGCGATGCCGAGCGCGTCATCCAGGAGGCCGAAGGCTACGCGGCCGAGCGGGTGAACCGGGCCCGTGGTGAGGCGGCGCGGTTCGAAGCGGTCTATACCGAGTACCGGAACGCACCCCGGGTGACCAGGGCCCGGATGTACCTGGAGACGCTGTCCGAGGTCATGCCGAAGCTCGGGCAGAAGGTGATCCTCGACGAGAGCGGCGCGAACATTCTGCCGCTCCTGAATCTGAACGGCGAACGGCGGCAGCCACCCAACCCGGGTGGGCCGGACCCCGGCCAGCAGCCGGAGCGGGAGGACCCCAAGTGAAGCGCGCGCTACCGGTCCTGGGGACGCTCGCCGGACTCGTCCTCCTCTTTTCTTCGGCCTACACCATTCGGGAGACCGAACAGGCCATCATCACCCAGTTCGGCGAGCCGGTGGGCGGCGCCGTCACCGACCCGGGGCTCCACTTCAAGCTGCCGTTCATCCACCGGGTGACGCGCTTCGACCAGCGCTGGCTGCCCTGGGACGGGGACGCGAACCAGATCACCACCCGCGACAAGAAGTTCATCTGGGTGGATACCTACGCCCGCTGGCGCATCGCCGACCCGCTGCTGTTCTTCCAATCGGTCCGCGACGAGCGCGGCGCCCAGAGCCGCCTCGACGACATCATCGACGGCGAGACCCGGAACGCGGTGGCCAACTACGACCTGATCGAGATCGTGCGGATCACGAACCGCGACTTCGAACTCACCGAGGACCTCGTCTCCTTCGCGACTGAGGAACTGCCGAGCGAGATCGAGTTCGGGAGGAACGGGATCACCCGCAACATCCTCGAGAAGGCGTCGGAGGTGACTCCGAGCTTCGGGATCGAACTCGTGGACGTCCGCATCAAGCGGGTCAACTACGTCGAGGAAGTCCGCGCCAAGGTGTACGAACGGATGATTTCGGAACGCCAGCGGATCGCGGAACGGAGCCGCTCCGAGGGGCAGGGGCGCGCCGCCGAAGTCCGGGGACAGCGCGAGCGTGAGCTCAAGTCCATCGAGTCGGAGGCGTTCCGCCAGGCCGAGGAGATCCGCGGCCGGGCCGACGCCGAGGCCTCGGCGATCTACGCCCGCGCCTACCAGCGGGACGCCGACTTCTATCGGTTCATGAAGTCGCTCGAGACCTACCGGACCGCGCTGGACGAAGGGGTCACCCTGGTCATCGGCAGCGACAGCGAGTTCCTCGACTTTCTGCGCCGCTCGCGCTGAGTGCCGGCCCGTCCACTCCGGGTTCCCCGACCCGGAGTGCGACGCGACAGGTCTGCCCAGCGCGTGCCTCATTGCCGCGCTCCGGGAGTTTCCGGCATGATTCGGGGCCACGCTTTCTTTCTCCGCAAAGGTTGAGCCCCATGATGACGACGATGCTTCCGCCCCGCCTGCCGCTCCGGTTGGGCCTCTGCTTGCTGGCGGTGGCTCTCCTCGGCGTCCCCGCCCTTGCGCAGGACGCGCCTCCCACCATCGAGGAAAAGACCGCCGGGATGACCGCGATCTCCGGGTTCGTGCCCCTCTACTGGGACGAGCGCACCGGACACCTGTTCGCGGAATTCGCCGAGATGGAGGAAGAGTTCATGTACTCCGTCTCCGCGGCTTCCGGCCTCGGCAGCAACCCGATCGGCCTCGACCGCGGGCAGATCAGCCGGCGGGCGGTGCTGATGCCGATCCGCGTCGGCCCTCGCATCCTGCTCATGGAGCCGAACTACCGCTACCGGGCGGTCAGCGACAACCCGGACGAGATCCGGGCCGTCCGTGACGCGTTCGCTCCCTCGGTGCACTGGGGCTTCCAGGTGGAGGCAGAGACCGAGGGCCGCGTCCTCGTGGACATGACGGACTTCTTTCTGCGGGACGCCCACGGCTCGGCGGCGCGGATCGCGCGGGCCGGGCAGGGGACCTTCCGGCTCGACCGGGACCGCAGCGTCTTCTACCTGGAGAACACCAAGGGCTTCCCCGACAACACCGAAGTCGAGACCATGCTGACCTTCACGAGCGACAACCCGGGTCGGCTGGTCTCCGGCGTCGCGGCCAGCGGGGACGCCGTGACCCTCCGGCACCACCACTCGCTCGTACGCCTGCCGGGGCCCGGATTCGAGATCCGGGTCGCGGACCCGCGGATCGGCGTGAACGGTCCGACCTACATGGACTACGCCACCCCGATCGACCAGCCGATGACGGTGCGGCTGGCGGCCCGCCACCGTCTCCAGAAGACCGATCCCTCCGCGGAGCGGTCGGCAGTCGTGGAACCCATCGTCTACTACCTCGACCGCGGCGTTCCCGAGCCAGTGCGGACCGCGCTCCTCGAGGGCGCCCGCTGGTGGGCGGAAGCGTTCGAGGCGGCCGGTTTCATCGGCGCCTATCGGGTCGAGGTGCTCCCGGAGGGCGCCGACGCCCAGGACATCCGCTACAACATGATCCACTGGACCCATCGCCGCACCCGCGGCTGGTCCTACGGCGGCGGGGTCCAGGACCCCCGCACCGGGGAGATCATCAAGGGGAACGTGAACCTGGGCAGCCTGCGCCTCCGGCAGGACCACCTGCTCGGGGTCGGCATGGTGACGCCGTACGGCGGCGCCTCCGGCACACCTCCTATCGGGCTGCCGCCGGATCCGGACGGTCCGCACTCCTGCGGCCTCTCGGCGGCGCCGGGCTTTTCCTACCTCGCGCAGGTCGGGGAGGGCGCCACCCCGCTGGACATGGCGCTCGCCCGGGTGGCGCAGCTCTCGGCCCACGAGGTGGGACACACCCTGGGGTTCCCGCACAACTACATGGCCTCCACCTATGGCGGCCGGGCCAGCGTCATGGACTACCCGGCGCCGCTTGCGGTGCTCGAGGACGGGGTGGTGAAGCTGGATGACGCCTACGGGGTCGGGGTCGGTTCCTACGACATCCTCTCGGTGCGCTGGGCCTACGGCCACTTCCCGCCCGAGGAGACCGCCGCCGCGCTCGACGCCATCATGCAGGAAGGGCTGATGTCCGAAACGCGGTTCATGGCCCACACCGACAACTACATCGGCGCCGGCGCGCATCCGCTGGCCTCGGTGTGGGACAACGGCCAGGACCTGGTGCGGCACCTGGGGCGCGAGATCGAGATCCGCCAGGCCGGACTCGACGCCTTCGGCGAGAACGTGATCCGGCCGGGCGAGGCCATGTCGCTGCTCGAGCCGGTGCTGGTCCCGCTCTACCTCCACCACCGCTTCCAGATGAAGGCGGCGCTGAACACCGTCGGCGGCCAGGAGTACTACTACGCGGTCCGGGGCGACGGGCAACGGCCGGTGGCGCCGATCCCCGGCGAGCGCCAGCGGGAGGCGCTGGAGACCGTCCTCCGTACGCTGGAGACCGACTTCCTGGCGCTGCCGGAGCGGATCGTGGAGCTGATTCCACCCCCGGCCTACCGGGAATCGGGCGGAGAAGGTTTCGACGGGCACACCGGGCTCGTCTTCGATCCGCTGGCCGCGGCGGACACCTCGGCCGACTACACCGTGGAACTCCTGCTCCACCCGGAGCGGATGGCGCGGCTCGTGAACAACCACGCGATGGATTCGGACCAACCGGGGCTCGGTGAGGTCCTGGACCGGATGGTGGAGAAGACCTGGGGCAACGCGGAGCCGGAGGACAGCTATCGCCGCATGGTGCAGGACGCCGCCGAACGGAGCGTGCTGAACGGCATGATGCGCGAGGCCATGAACCCCGACAACCCGGCGCGGGTGCGGGCGATCATCGAGGACCGCCTCATGGCGCTCGGCGGGACGCTCGCCGGCATGGCCGACGCGACGCCCCACGAGACCCTCGCCGTCGCCGACATCCGGCGCTTCGCCGACCGCGACGCGAGCCTCGACCCGAACGCCAGCCGGCCGGAGCGCCCCCAGGGTTCACCCATCGGCGGCGCGAACGCTTCGGGAACGAGGCGACCGGGCCGCTGACCGGAGCGCCGGCAGGAGCGCCAGTCGGAGCGCCGGCCTCCGGCCGGCATCGCGCGGGAGCGCGAAACCCGCGCCGGCGGCGCTCCTTCCCGTGAACGGAGGCCACGGCCGGTTCTCCGGGTTGTGCCGTGCCTTTCGCCTCCCTGCGGTCGGCGATGCCGGCTGGAGGCTGGCGCTCCGTCAGTGGTGCGGCGGGATCGGTAGGGCCAGGACCGACGCCCGGGCCCGGATCATCATGTGGACCGCGGGGTCCGGCCGGAAGAACGACCCGGCGTGTCCCTGGTCGTATCCCAGGACGAGGAGGTCCCGGGGACCGGTGAGGCGGGCGAGTTGTCGCGGGGGATTTCCCTCGGCGCGGACGATGGGAACCCGCACCCGGTAGAGGTCCGCCATCCGCTCGATGGCGGAGACCACCGAGGCCACGTCGGCGCCGCCCTCGAGTCCCCGGCCGATGAAGGACGGAGGGGTCACGACGACGGCGGCCAGGGGGATGCCGAATTGCCGGGAGAGGCCGATGGCGGTGTCGGCGGCGCGCAGCGTGCCCTCCACGTCGGTGACCGGAATCACGAGGCGCTCCCACGGAAAGCTGGCGCCGGGAATCAGCACCGGGCAGGAGTACCGCGCCATGGTGGAAAGGAAACGCGCCGCGTTCAGGCCGATGCGCGCGAGGAAGGACGGTTCGCCGTGGTCGATCACCACGCAGCCGGCGTCGGGCCGCGCCGCCGCGAAGGGATCGTCGCCGGGCACGATGCGGGCGAGGCGGTCGGCGGGGACCCCGAAGTCGGCGGGGGGCTCCACTCCCTCGGGCGCCACGATCCGGAAGCGGCGCGCCCGGGAGGTGCGGAACAGATACTCCGCTTCCCGCCAAGCGACCTCGGGGAGTTCCCGCTCCGCGAACACCACGATGTGGCTCCCGAACTGGAGCGGGAAGAGCGACTTGCCCTCGCGGAGGAACTCCGCGGCGCCGGGAGCCACTTCCGGCTCGCCGGTGATCAGGAGGCGGTCCCCAGCCTCGATCACCGCGTCGCCGTCGGGAACGACGAAACGGTCGCCCCGGTAGATCCCCGCGATGAGCCACTTCCGGGCGCCGAGGTCCCGGAGCTTCACGTTCACCGCCGGCGAGGTCGGCAACACCTGGATCTCCCGGATCTCCCCGCGGCCGAGGCCGAGGCTGGTCGCCACCTGGTGGGAGCGCTCGATGCGGTTGCGGATCTGGTTCGCGATGACGCCGGGGCGGGCGATGCTCTCGGCGCCGGTGGCGCGCAGCATTCCGGTGCGGTGCGACTCCCGGAGCGTGCCGATGGTGGACGGACGGGGGTCCAGTTCGGCCGCCACCCGGCAGACTTCGATGTTGACCGCGTCCTGGTCGGTGGCGGCGATCACCCACTCCGCGCCGTCGCGGGCGGCGTCCCGAAGGGCGAGGGCGCTGGTCCCGTCGCGAAGAAAAGTCTCGAACGACTGGTGCGGCGCGTCCTCGCGCAGCCGTTCCAGCTTTTGCGAGTCGGTGTCAAGGACCGCCACGCGGCGCTCGCCGGCAAGCTGGCGCGCGAGTTCGCGGCCTGTCTGCCCGGCGCCGACGATGACGACCCGGGGGAGGTCGTGCGGCAGCGCCGCTTCGCTCTCCGCGGCGGGTTCCGGGAGGCGTTCAGGCATGGCGGCAAGGCGTCCGGACGCGCTACGCCCTCAGACCCGACGCCTGACGCATCGGGGAGCGGCGCCGGAGTGGAATCTCGCGTCCGGCGCCGCGCGAACCGGTGAGCGGAAGATTACTCCTGGAGGGTGCCCGTGATGGTGGACACCGACTCGGTGTCCCAGGGCATCGTCATCACCCTGGTGATGGGCTCCTGGGGATCCGTCGTGCCGGTGGCCGCCATGTTGGGCTCCCCGTCCCGGACTCCGGCGTCCCACATCTGGGCCTCCACCGTGATCGTGTCCTCCCAGTGGAGTTCACCATCGTCCTCATGGGCGGCGCAGACGTTGAAACCGATGAACCAGTCCGGGCTCGGGCCGTACCTCTGGGCATAGCTGAGGCAGGGGAACTCCGAACTCAGGGTGATTTCCTGGGTCTGGAGCAACGCCTGGATCTCGGAGAAGCTCTCCGCGAGGACCATCCAGCCCATCTCCTCGGCCTCATGCGCCAGGTCGTGCGCGTGGCCGTCGTAGGCCAGATGCTCAAGACCTTCGGACGCCATGCCGCCTTCCTCCCAGAGTGTCTCGCCGAGCGGGTAGGCGACGAACGCGATTTCCTCCGAGGCTTCCCCGCCCTTGACAGGGTAGGGGACGGCGCCGAGGAGCTGGAAGAGTGGATTGTTTGAATAGTGCGGGTCGTAATCGATCGTGTAGGTGGCCATCGTCGGCCCTTCCGGCTCGGGCTCGGGTGCCGGGGCCGGCGCGGGCGCCGGGGCCGGCGGCGGTGCGGGCGCGGGCGCCGGGGTGGTCCCGGAGTCCCCTCCGCAGGTCGCCAAGAGCAGCACGCTGAGCAGCAGCGCGACCCCCATCCAGATGTTTCGTGTCTTCATCGCGGATCCTCCTTTGGGTCGCGAAGTGTTCGTCTTCGTAACGATTCCACTACGGTGAAATCGTACCGCATCGCGGGCTCGAGCCCACCTACCAAAAGAGGGTGCCAACCTCTCCATTACCGAACCTACTCCGGCTTGCGCGTCGCGGTGAGCGGATACGCGACGGCGGGGGCCGCGAGGTAAGGCGGGGCGTCGAGGACGGTGATCGGCGCGCGAGGTTCGGTGTCGGCCGACTTGACCATGAAGTCCTCGCCCTCGGCGGTGCCCGCGTCATGGGCGATCACGTCGACACTCATGTCCTCGAGCCAGCGGCCTTCCTCGTCCGTGGCGCAGGCGTTGCTGAGCCCGATGAACCAGTCCGGACTCGGAGCGATCGCCTGGGCGTAGCTGAGGCAGGGCCGCTCCAGGTGCATCTCGATCGAAGGGTCGGGACTGAGGAAGATCTGCAGGAACTCTCCGAGGTTGGTGGCGATCACCTCCATTCCGGCGGCCTCCGCCTCGGCGACGAGCGCCGCCGACGCTCCCGTCTCCGCGAGCAGTTTCAGGCCATCGGAGGCAGGCTCGCCCAGCGTCCACGGGGCGGCGTCCCGTGGGTGCGCGATCATCGCGAGCGGAAACGCGAAGTCCACGCCCTCGGGGAGCGAACCCGGGACTCGCGGGCCCAACTGCGCCACCGGCTGGTCGAAGGTGTAGGTGGCGGTCTCCGGCTCCGGTGGTGGCGGAGGCGGGGTCGGCGCCGGAGCGGGCGCGGGCGCGGGGGTCGGCGCCACGGGGGTGGAATCGCCGTCGCCGCAGGCCGTGATCGCGACCCCGGCAGCAAGCAGCAGGCCGGCGAGAAGGGGAAGAGTGGCGGGCGGGCGGACGGGGAATTGCACCAAGGAACTCCGTGGGGTGAGGCGGGAACGATCCAGCCGGGGAAGAAGCAAAACCGGGCGGGACGCCCGGCGCGCGGAAGTCTACATTCTGAAACCGAGTTTCAAGTTCAGTCCGCCTCCACGGCCACGCCCGTGCCGCCGCGCACCGGGTCCACCCCGGGCTCGAACCGCATTCCGCCCGCGGCGTCCGAGATCCGGATGCCGCTCGCCCGGCCGAAATGGCCGCTCAAGGCCGTCTCCCGGCGGACGAGCACCTCGTGTCCACGCGCTGCAAGGCCGCGGGCGACGCGTCCGCAGTCCGGCGTCCGCTCGTCGAGCGTGAGCGGCCCCACGTCGGCATGGAATCCGGGGCCGCCCACCGCGTCCTGGATGGATGCCCCGCGGTCCACCAGGCGCGCGATCCCCATCACGACCGCCGAGATGAGGCGGCGCCCTCCCGGGGATCCCACGACCGCCCACGGAGTCCCGTCCCGCAGCAGGATCGCCGGCGCCGCGGCGTGGAGCGCCCGGCGGCCCGGTGCGGGCGAGATGCGTCGCCCCGGCCGCGGGTCGAACCACATCATGCCGTTGTTCAGGGGATATCCGAGTCCCGGAACGGCGAAGGCGGACCCGAAGCGGCCGCCCAGCGTCCCGGTGAGCGAGACCGCCATGCCGTCCGCGTCCACCGCGTTCACCTGCGTCGTGCAGTCCGAGGTCGGCGCACCGGACCGCGGAGCGCCCGCGTCTCCCGCCGTCCCCGGCGGCGGGGGCTCATTCGGGACGTCGAGGCGGGGGCCGTCCTGGCTGACTCCCCGGCGCCGCTCGCGCAGGTAGTCGGGGTCGAGCAGGCCCGGGAGTGGCACCGGCACGCTCTCGGAGTCGCCCAGATACGCGAAGCGGTCCCGAAACGCGAGGCGCAGCGATTCCGCGACCAGGTGGAGATGACGGACCTCATCGGCGACGTCCCCAGCGGCAGGGCCCGCCGGCGGGAAGGCGTCCAGGTGCGCGAGCGCCGCCGCGAGCGTGGGTCCGCCGGAGTTGTCGGGCAGCGTCGCCACCGTGAGGTCCCGGAAGCCAAAGTCGAGCGGCGGAACCTCGCGGACGGCGGCGGCCTCGAAGTCGTCTTCCGAGAGGATGCCGCCCGCCTCGTTCACCGTGTCGAGCAGCCGGCGGGCGATGGGTCCGCGGTAGAAGGGCTCGGGGCCTTCCTGGGCGAGCACCCGGAGCGAGCCGGCGAGCTCGGGGTTTCGCAGCCGGTCTTCCTCACCGCCGGGCACGAAGGGAAGGCCGTCGCCCCGCGTGTAGAGCGCGAACGCCGCCGGCGAGAGCCGGAGCCGCCGGTAGCCCGCGGCCACGTGTACGCAAAAGACCCAGTCCGGAACGAACCCCTCCTCCGCGAGGCGCAGCGCGGGTTCGACCACGGCGGCGAACGGGAGCCGGCCGAACCGGCGGTGGAGTTCGACGAGGGTGGCCGGGGCCGTGGGCGCCAGCACGCTGAGCGCCCCGGTCTCGGCATGGTCTCCCCGGGTGGGAGGAAAGCCGTAGAGCCCTCCCCCGACCCCTTCGAGGGGTTCGAACATGTCCTCCTGAGCCCCCTCGGGACACCGCGCGCTGCCGTCGAGCGCGGTGACCCGGCCGCGCCCCGGCTCGAACACCACGGCGTAGGCGGTTCCGCCGAGGCCGTTCATGGCCGGCTCCACCACTCCCGCCGCCAGCATCGCGGCCACCGCCGCGTCGGCCGCGTTGCCGCCGGCGGCCAGGATCCCGCCGCCGGCGCGCGCCGCGCCCGCGGTCATGGCGGTGACAGCCCCGCGATTCCCGGTAACGCGCGAGCGGCCGGGCAGGGGGACCTGCTCGCGCAGCGAAACGGTCATGAACGTGTCGTCGTGCGCACCGCGGCGGAATGGAAATGACGGGGACAGCTCGGGCTCGGAGCGCCGGCCTCCGGCCGGCATCGCGGCCGCAGGCCGCGAAACGCGGGCCACCACCGATTCCCACGGCGCGATCCGAACCGGGAACGGGGCAGCGCCGCCCGAAGCGAGCGGAACCTGGCCCCGTCCACGGAAAGAGCGTTGTCAGCGCAGGTTTCGCGCTGCCGCGCGATGCCGGCCGGAGGCCGGCGCTCCGACGCGGTCACGGCGCTTGGCCGACACGCGGAACTTCGCCGAGCAGCGCGGGGTCGGCGTTGCCGCCGCAGAGGGGGGTGAGGATCGCGCGGCCACGGAACCGGTCCGGATGCTCGAGGAGCGCTGCGATCCCGGCGGCCCCCGCCGGTTCCACCACGAGTCCGAGCGTCCGGTGAAGGAGGCGCACCGCCTCGCGAAGGGCCCCCTCGCCGACTTCCACCACTTCGTGCACGACCCGCTGCATGATGGGAATGGCCTCGGGTACCGGAACCCGGACGGCGATCCCATCCGCGATCGTGGCCGGTGCGGCCCGCGCGGGAGATGGGTCCCCCGACTCGAAGGCGCGGCGCATGACCGGCGCTTCGCGCGCCACCACGCCCACCACCGACACCTCCGGAGCGGCGTGGCGAAGCCAGAGCCCCATGCCCCCGATGAGCGCACCGTTCCCAACCGGAATCAGGGCGGTGTCGGCGTCAAAAACGGCCTCGACGCACTCGAGCGCGATCGTCCCGGCGCCCTCGGTGATCTCGGGCTCGCGACCGTCCTCCACGAATTCGGCCCCGGTCGCCCCGGCGAAGGCGAGGGCCGCCGCCTTGGCGGCGTCGAAGTCGTCCCCGACGAGGCGGACCTCGGCGCCGAGGTCCCGCATGGCGCGGACCTTGTCGGGATTGGCGCGGCCGGAAGAGAACACCGTGAGCGGAATCCCGGACCGCCGGGCCGCCCAGGCGAGTCCCTGGCCGAAGTTTCCGGCCGATCCGGTCACCCAGCCCGGGGTTCCGGCAGGGAGGCCGCGGAGCCGCGCTTCGGCCTCCGGCCCCCGCCGGGCGCCGAACCAGCAGGCGCCCCGGGCCTTGAAGCTGCGGATCGGGTTGACGCACTCCACCTTGACGGTGACCCGGCAGCCGGTAGCGGCGCCGAGCGGATCCGATGCGAACAGCGGCGTATCCCGGAACTCCCGGGGGATGGCGGCGAGGGCGGCTTCGATGCCCCGCGGAGTCGGTTCGGACGGCACGGCGGGATGGTAAGGCGCGAGTCGCATCCACGACCGTCGAATACACTTCGGCTCCCGTCTGGAAGAACCGTCCCGCGCCGCCGGAAGGCCGGGCATGCAAGAGACGGGTGAGGGAAGACCGATGAAGAAAAGAACACCCTGGACCGGCCGCAACATCAGCCGCCGGCAGTTCGTCCAGACCGGCGCCGCGGGCGCGGCCGCCCTTGGCGCGGCGGCGTCGGGAGCGCCGGCCGTCCAGTCGTCCGGCCCGAGGCCCGTGGTGATCGCGTCCGGGAACGGCAACCGCTACAAGAACGGCGGGGACGAGGTCGTCGTCGAACGCGGGTTCCGCATGATGACCGAGGGAGAGGACATCCTCGAGAGCCTGATCGAAGGCGTGAAGATCACCGAACTCGATCCCGAGGATGCGAGCGTCGGGTTCGGAGGCCGTCCCAACGCCGACGGCGTCGTCCAGCTCGATTCGTGCTGCATGCACGGCCCCAACCGCCGCGCCGGCGCGGTGGCCGGGATCGAGGGCGTCCGGACCCCGGCGTCCGTCGCCTACCAGGTCCTCCAGGTCACCGACCACCACCTGCTGGTGGGGAAGGGCGCCCAGCACTTCGCCCGCAACATGGGCTTCAAGGTCGAGGACGACCTGAACACCCCCCGGTCCCGGGAGATGTGGCTCGAGTGGAAGCGCCGGATCGATCCCGGTCACTACCTCGATCCCAAGAAGCGCGCCGCCGCGGGCCACGCCGCCGGCCTCTCCATGGTCCGGGACGGACTGATGGACGAGGAGGAGTACTACGGCACCATCAACTGCGACGGCCTGAACGCGAACGGGGACCTGGCGGGCGTCACCACCACCAGCGGTCTCGCGTGGAAGATCCCCGGACGCGTCGGCGACTCGCCGATCCTGGGCGCCGGGCTCTACGTGGACAACGCGGTCGGCGCGGCGGGCTCCACCGGGCGGGGCGAGGCCAACCTCTACGGGCTCTGCTCCTTCCTCATCGTCGAGGAGATGCGGCGCGGCGCTCACCCCAAGGACGCCGCGATGACCGCGCTCTCCCGCGTCAAGGACAACACCGTCGAGAAGCGGCTGCTGAACAGCCGGGGGCTGCCGGCCTTCGGCCTCTCCTTCTACGTGGTCAACAAGGCCGGCGTGCACGCCGGCGTCTCGATGTACACGAGCGCCCGCTCCAGCTACGCGGTCTGCGACGAGAACGGTCCCCGGTCCGAACCGATGGAGCCGTTCCTGGAGGGGAGCGCGTCGGACTGAGGGACGTTCGGACCGTTGCTTCGGAACCGCCGCGCCGCCCGGTGGCGGTGCTTCTCCGCGCTCCTCGTGACCGGGGCCGCGCTCTGCCTCGGCGCCACCGCCGCGGCGCAGGCGCCGGCGGAGGACGGCGAGGAGCAGCCCCGTCCGCCGAGCATCTTCGATTTCCGGTACGAAGTGGACGATCCCCGCGACCTGCATCCCCCGGCAAGGAAGTTCCAGAACCGCTGGCGCCGCATCTGGGGCGCCCTGGGGATGCGCTACCACCTGTACCCGTCGCAGGCGACCGGCCCCGACGACTGGCCGCCCCACCTCTACTCCGGCGGCATGAACTACAGCATCTGGCGCAGCCCGGTCACCGGCTGGCCGGAGTTCTGAGTCCTCGCCACCGCGACCGGCACCATCCGAACGCGTGCGGATCCTGACTTTCACCGCCGGAGCGGGAGAAATGCTCTGCGGGAGCTGCATCCGCGACAACGCGCTCGCCCGGTCGCTGGCCGGACGCGGGCACGACGTGCAGCTCGTGCCCCTCTACCAGCGCAGCCGGACCGACGAAACGAGCGTCTCGGAGGACCGGGTCCGTTTCGGCGGCATCTCGGTGTACCTGCAGCACGCGGCGCCGCTCTTCGGGGCGGTCCCCGGACTCGACCGGATCCTCGACTCCCCGGCGCTGCTCGGCCTCGTCGAGCGTTTTTCGTCGTCCACCGACCCGACCAGGCTCGGGCCGCTCACCGTCACCACGCTCGAGGGGGCGCGGGGATCTGCCCGGCGCGCGGTCGAGGCGCTCGCGGAGTCCGTCCGGGATGCCGGCCCCGACGTGGTGGTGCTCCCCAACTCGCTGCTCCTCGGCCTCGCCGGCCCGCTGGCCGCGGCAACCGGAGCCCCGGTGGTCGTCACCTTCTCGGGGGAGGACCTGTTCCTGGCCCAGTTGCCCTCCGAAGACCGCGGCCGGGCGCTGGACCTCATGCGGGAGGCCGCGGGCGCCGCGCACCACTTCGTGGGGGTTACCGAGCATCACGCCCGCGACATGGCGGACACGCTGGGAATCCCCGGCGAGCGCGTGTCGTTCGTGCGTCTGGGAGTGGATCCCGAGGGGTATCCCCTGGAACCGAAGGTCCCTCCGGCCCCGGGCCGCGAGACCGGCCCGCGGGAAGTGACGATCGGTTTCTTTTCCCGGATCGCTCCGGAGAAGGGGCTCGACCGGCTGGCCCGCGCCGCCCTCCAACTGGCCGGACAACCGGAAGCGCCGCCGCTCCGGGTGCGGGCGGCGGGGTGGATGAGCCGCGGAGGGAAGGGGTATCTGGAGGGGGTCCGGCGGCTGTTCGCCGCGGCCGGGGCCGGCGTTTCCTTCGAGTATCTGGGCGAGCTGGATCACGCCGGGAAGATCCGTTTCCTGCGCGAGGCCGACGTCATCGGCATTCCCGCGACGTTTCCCGAGCCGAAGGGCATCCCGGCGATCGAGGCCATGATGGCGGGGACACCGATCGTGGTTCCCCAAGAGGGGGCCTATCCCGCCCTGCTCGATCGGGCCGAGGGCGGGGTCCTCGCGAAGAGCAGCGAACCCGCGGACTTCGCGGCGGCGCTCTCGCAGCTCGTGCTGCACCCGGAGCGGCGGACCAGCGTTGGGGAACGCGGGTTCCGGCGGGTGCGGGAAGAGCACTCGCTCGACCGGATGGCCGAAGACGCCGAAGCGGCCTTCGCGCGCGCGATCGCCGCCTGACAAGGGAGGAACCATGGAAACCGGCCTGCAAGACTCCGAAGCCGCCGTAGCGGCGCGCCACGACCTCGACGAGCACGTCCGCGACATGGTGCGGTGGCACTTTGCCGAGGAAACGGGATGTTCCTTCTGGCTCGATTTCCGGAAGCGGCTCGACTTCGATCCCCTGGCTGACGTGCAGGGCTTCGACGACCTGAAGCGGTTTCCACCGTTCGAGGACGAGTGGCTCCGGGGCGGGCCGGTGCGCCGCTGGATTCCGGCGCCGTACCAGGACCGGCCGCTCTACGTCTTCGAGACCGGCGGAACCACCGGCATCCCCAAGAGCCGCACCTCGGTGGACGACTTCCGGATCGACTACGAGCTGTTCAGCGCGGTGCTGTCCGAGGAGCACTTCCCGCCGGGATCCAACTGGCTCATGCTGGGGCCTTCGGGACCGCGCCGGCTGCGGCTCGCGGTGGAGCATCTGGCGCAGTTCCGGGGCGGCATCGCGTTCTCGGTGGATCTCGACCCGCGCTGGGTCATCAAGCTGATCAAGAAGGGCTGGACCGAGCATCTGCTCGCCTACCAGGCGCACGTCGTCGACCAGGCGCTGACCGTTCTCTCCGCCGGCCACGACATCCGGTGCCTCTTCACGACGCCGAAGCTCCTCGAGGCGCTCTGCCTGCGGCTCGAGGACGAAGGGAGGACCCTGGCGGAGACGGGAATCCGCGGCATCTTCTCCGGGGGGACCGAGTTCACCCCCCAGTGGACGCGGTTCGCCATGGAGGAGCTGCTGGACGGGGTGTTCCTCCAGCCCACCTACGGGAACACGCTGATGGGGCTGGCGCCGGCGCGCCCGCCGACGGCGGAGGACGGCTACAAGATCGCCTACTACCCGCCGATGCCCCGCGCGGTGCTGGAGGTCGTGGACCCCGACAGCGGCGAGGTGGTGGACTACGGGGAAACCGGCCGGGTCCGGCTCACCACACTGACGCGCGAGTTCTTCGTCCCGGGCTTCCTCGAACGCGACGAGGGCGAGCGGGAACCGCCCTGGGGACCCTACGCGTGGGACGGGGTCAGCGGGGTCCGGCCGTTCGGCCAGCTCGCCGGCGGCACCACCGTGGGGGTCTACTGAGGTCCGGTCCGGCGGGGCACATGACCTGGCGAACGTCGGGCCGAAAGGCCGGGCGCCGACGGCGGACGGCGATTCTGGCGGCCGCGGCCGCTGTCGCCGCCGCCGCGGCGGGCGCCCAGCCCGAAACCGTCCTCGTTCGGGGACGGACGATCCACACCGTGACCGGGGGGACCCTCCGGGACGGCGAGATCCTGATCCGGGACGGGATCATCGAGGCGGTCGGCGGATCCCTGGAGGTTCCTGCCGGGACCCCGGTGTACGAAGCCGAGGTGGTCATCCCGGGCCTTATCGACGCGCACGCGCACGTCGCCCTCGACCGTTCCAGCCGCTCGCGCATCCCCGGGCCGGTGACCGCCGAATGGAAGGCGGTGGAACACCTCGACCTGTCGGATCCCATGCTCCAGGTGGCGCTCTCCGGGGGCGTGACGTCGCTCGTCACCCGTTCGGGCAGCGGGATCATTTCCAGCGGACAGGCGGTGGCGCTCAAGCTGAAGCGCAGTCCCGGCCCGGAGATGATCCTCAAGCCCTATGTGGACCTGAAGATGGCGGTGCGCCCGCTCATCAACCTGCGGCCCGGCGAGACGCCGCAGACGGTGATGGGGTGGTACGCCACCGCCGACGAGTACTTCCGCCGGGCCGAAGCCTACGTGCGCGAGCAGGACGCGCATACCGCCGGGTCCGGACCGGCGCCGGAGCGGGACGAGCGCCTCGAAGCCTTCGCCGCCGTGATCCGGGGCGAGGTCATGGTCCACGCCCACGCGCACTACCCGAGCGAGGTGATGATGGTCCTGCGCCTCGCGCGCAGGTACGGCTTCTTCGACCGGCTGGCGCTCGCGCACGCGGAGGAGATCTTCCCGCTCACCGAACTGCTCTCCGGAACCCAGATCGTCCCCGTGATCGGCCCGATGATGATCGTCCAGTACTGGGGCGATCCCGAGCCGCTGAACCTGCTGAAGGACCTCCTCGACGCCGGCGTGCACGCCAGCATCCAGACCGACATGTCGAACCAGCACTTCAAGGATTTCCGCGAGTACGGGGCCTTCCTGGCGCGGCACGGGCTCAGCGACGACCAGGCGCTCGAGATCATGACCATCAACGGAGCGCGCGCGATGATGCTCCAGGACCGGGTCGGCAGCATCGAGGCCGGTAAGGACGCGGACCTGGTGCTCCTCGACGGGCATTTCCTCGACCTGACCGCCGACCGGGTGGAGCGGGTGTTCGTGGACGGGCGGCTCGAGTACGAGCGCGGCCGCGTGTTCCAGGCCGAACGGCCGCGCGCAGTGGGGCCGTTCCGCCCGGTGACCGGCGCCATCACCGCGGAGGACGAGGCCTTCGCCCTCACCGGGGCGCACGTGTTCACGGTGAGCGGAGGGGCGCTTCGGAACGCCACCCTGGTCGTCGAGAGCGGCCGCTTCACCTCGGTGGAGGCGGACGCCGCCCCGCCCGCGGGGCTGGCCGTCATGGACATCGGGGGCAGGGTGGTCATGCCGGGAACGGTCATCGCCCGCGCCTTTCCCAACGACTGGATCGGCGACCTCAAGTGGCAGGTGCAGAACGACGAGATCACCGAGCCGGTGGTGCCGGAGATGAACGCCCTCTACGCCGTGGACCCCTGGTTCCCGTCGTACCGGGTGAACACCACGATCGGGGTGACCGCGATCCACGTCACCCCCGGCACGCGCAACCTGGTCGGCGGAAACGGCGTCCTGGTCAAGACCCCCGGCATCGACTTCGAGAAGATGGTGCGCCGCGAGCCGGCGAGCATGGTGTTCGCCCTCACCCCGTCGGCGCTCCGGGAGTGGACGGACGAAGCGGGAACGGCGCTGACGCTCGAGAGCGCGTCGGCAATGATCCGGGAGGCGCTGGACGCTGCGCGGCGCTATTCGGAGGCGGAGGGGTCGCGGGAGTACGACGCGCGTCTCGAGGCGCTCCTGCCGCTGCTCCGGCGCGAGGTGCCGGCGATGGTGCACGCGGACCGGGTGCCCGAGATCGAGGCGGCGCTCGGCCTCGCGGAGGACTACGGCCTGCGGCTCGTGATCACCGGCGGGGTGGAGGCGCACCGGGTTGCCGATCGGCTCGCCGCGGCCGGCGCGGGCGTGATTCTGGGGAACTCCGGAAGCTACGCCTCGGACATCCGCGGGGGCGGCGAGGGCTGGAGCGTGGAGGGGCCCGCCATCCTGAACCGCGCCGGCGTCCAGGTGGCGTTCTTCGGCCCCGGCGCCTCCCGTCGCGCTTCACCCATCGGGCGGCTGGGGGGCGAGCCCATCCTCAACGCGGCGTGGGCCTTCCGCAACGGCGTCCCCGAGGTGGACGCGCTCCGGATGGCGACGCTCAACGCCGCCGAGCTCGCGGACGCCGGCGACCGCATCGGCAGCATCGAGCCGGGCAAGGACGCGGACTTCGTCATCCTCGAAGGGCATCCCTTCGACTACCGCGTGCTGCCGGACTGGGTGTTCGTGGACGGGAGGCTGGAAGCGGGCGGCCCTCGGTAATCCGGCGACGCCGAAAGGCGAGTTGGCGTTCCAGGCCGTTCCGCCGTTTTCATGACCGGTGGTGTGCGCAGGAACGCCCGATCATGGGCGTTTCTCCCGGTGGGGGCCTCGCGAGCCGCCCCACCGGAAGAACCGGGTCGGCCGAGCCTCCCGCCAGCCTCTGCTCTCACCTCACCATCCACGGGCTGCTAGGCTCTCGGGCGGCGCCTGCCGGACCGCTGACGTCTGGCGAGCGCACCGAGAGGAGCGCGGGTTCTTTTTTGGGACCGCATCCTTGACTTCCGGGCGGTTGGGGTTTCTTCTCCCGCCTTCTTGCACGCATTGGTCCTGTGCGATCCGGAGCAGTCGCTACCGCGACCTGTTTCCCGATCCCCTGACGATGCGAGCTTCAAACTGAGCGCGCCCGCACTGACTGCGGGGCGCCCAATCAACACGTTTTGTTCGAGGAACGATTCATGGCTACCGGCACTGTAAAGTGGTTCAACGCAGCGAAAGGCTTCGGGTTCATCGAACCCGAAGACCGTTCAAAGGACGTTTTCGTACACATCTCGGCGGTTGAGAAAGCCGGACTGCATTCGCTTCGCGAAGGCCAGAAAGTCTCGTACGAGGTTCAGGTCGGAAGCAACGGCAAGACGCACGCCGCAAATCTGTCCTCCGCCGAATAAGCCCTCAGGCTACCCGTGTCTTGACGGGTGTCGCCCCGGCCCGGTTGTCTCAGATTGACCGGCCGCGAGACGGCGGATTTGGCCGCACCAATCTCTTGGTCCGGCAATCTACCGGGAGAGAACTGGCCGACGCCCCCTCAGTTGGTGGTGGGATGCGTCCGGTACTTCTCGAACCGGGCCAGGATGTTGGCGACTTTGGCGATCCGTTGGCTGGGCCGGCGGCCGATGTTGTGGAACGCGCCGGGTACCCGCACTACCGCCGTGTCAATCCCCTGGAACTTGAGGGCGTGGAAGAAAAGGCGAGTTGGCGCCGCCGTCAGAGGGGGTCGGACTGGGCGCCTTCCTGGAATGCCCAGAGCCGGTTGCGGGTGAGGATGTAGAGGACGCCGTCCTTGACCACCGGGGTGCAATAGACCGAGGCGCCGAGGTTGTACTCCCCGAGGACCTCCAGCTCCCTGCCGGCGCGCAGGACCACGACGTCGCCGTCCTCGTCGCCCAGGAAGACCTTGCCGTCCACGACGAACGGGGAGCCCCACACCGCCGCGTAGGTGTCGTAGGTCCAGAACTCCTCGCCGGTCTCCGGGTCCAGCGCGTGCAGGAAGCCCGACAGGCTGGAGATGTAGAGCACGCCGTCGGCGATGGCCGCGGTGGACATCGTGCGGTAGAAGTCCTCACCGCCGCGGTGCCAAACCGCGTGCGTGTCGGTGACGTCGCCGGCGCCGGTCGCGTCGATCACCCAGAAGTGGCCCGGCGCCTCGCCGTGCTCCGGATCCTGGCCGACGCCGATGTACACCTTGTCGTTGTAGACGACCGGCGTCGAGAGGATGTTGTTGCGCGTTCCGCGGCCGCCGAGAATCCACTCCGAGTCCTTCGGGTTGCAGTCGAACTGCCAGATGAGCTCGCCCGTCGCGGCGTCGAGGCTGTAGATCACCCCGTCGCCGCCGGGGAAGATCACCTGCGCCCGCCCGTTGATCACCGCGTAGGCCGGGTTGGTCCAGGCGCCGTGCAGGACGTTCTCGCCGACCGGGGTGCTCTCCCACAACAGTTCCCCGGTGTTCTTGTCCAGGGCGATGAAGTCGGGGGAGAAGGGCGACGGGACGTTGACATGTCCCTCGTCGACGCCGTTGCTCGTGACGGTGTAGAGAACGTCGCCGATGATGAGCGGCGATCCCGTGGCGAGGTTGTGCGGGAAGACGTCCAGCTCCCCGATCATGTCGTAGGACCAGATGATGTCTCCGGCGATCTCGCCGGTGTCTTCCTCGTCGGTGAAGGGGCCGTCGTTGCCGTTGGCGAAGCCGTTCGCGTCGAGGCAGACGATGTGCGCCTCGTTCGAGACGTAGTAGATGCGGTCCCCCTCCATGTACGCGGTCGAGCAGACTCCCTGCCGCGGCCAGTCGTTGACCCGTCCGGCGGGGAGCTTGGGGTGCACCATCTGCCAGAGGAACGTGCCGGTGTCCGCGGCGAACGCCATGACGACGCCGCGGTCGCCCTCGATGGACGGGTCGCGGAGGCCCTCGTTGTTGGTGCCCACGTAGACGCGGTTGTTTGCGACCACCGGGCCGCCGTAGGCCTGCGAGCCGACCGGCTGGGACCAGAGGACGTTCCGGCCGGTGTCCACGTCCCACTCCCCGACGACGCCGGTCTCGTCCGACACCATGTTCCGGGACGGCGTGTTGCCGAACATCGCGATTTCCTGGGACGAAGCCGCGCCGGGCGCCGCCAGTGCCGCCAGGGCTCCGAGAATCAGCGCCTGTCGTATTTCCATTACCTGGGGTTCTCCATCACCTGCACGTTGTCGTAGTAGATGTCGATCGGGGAGTAGCCGATCAGGCCCGGGCTTCCCTGGCGCACCGGCTCCGGGTCCTCCACGGTCACGGTCCAGTCGTCCGGCTCGGCCTCGCCGCGCGGCCAGACCTTGCCGCGAATGAGCGCCCGGTCACCGTCGGTGTCCACGCGAAGCTTCAGCGTGTACCAGACGTCGGGATCCCACGCGAACGGGAACCGCTCGGCCATCCGCAGTTCGGCGGCCCACGAGCGGACCTCGATCCGCTGGTGGTTCCCCTGCAGGTCCATCGTGTAGCCGCTGTTGATGAGTCCGATGTCGGGACGCCGCCGGCCCCGCTCGGTCGACATCACATCCGCCTGGACGGTGTAGTCGGACAGGGTCGACGGGCCGATGTAGACGGCGTGCCGGTGAATGCCGGTACGCGACGCGCCTTTCCGGAAGAGCTGTTCTCCCCCTTCGTCCACCGCGGCCAGGCTGCCGCCCCCGCCGATCCAGTGCGGCGGGCGCCCGTTCGCGAAGTCCTCGGTCCAGGGCAGCGGCGCGAAGATGCGCACCCGGGCGGCGGCCGATACGTCCCCCACGGTCGCGATGACCCGGCCCGCCTGGTTGGCGGTCCCCGCGCTCGCCTGGAACGCGCCGTTTTCGCCGAGCTGCGAGCCGGTCAGGCCATCGAGCGTCCAGGTGGCGGCGTGCTCCCCGGCCGGTTGCCCAGCGGCATCGAACGCCAGGAGCCGGAAGTCGACCGTCTGCCCCGCGGACGCGATGACCTCGGCGGGAACCACCTGCAGGCTGGCGACCGTTCCCGTCGGGGCGGTCTCGGCTCCGAGGACCGGGCTCGCGGCCGGCGCCGGATCGAAGGGCGCGTCCGGATCGCCGATGCAGTAGATGCCGGACTCGGCGGTGACGTAGAGCCGCCCGTACGCCGGGGCGAACGAACCGTAGATCTCGGCCTCGCGGCCGTCAGCCACCTCGATGTCCTCGCTGTCGAGCTCGGTGACGCCATCGGGGCCGGGCTCCAGGATGTGAACGTTGCCGTTGACCTCGGTAACGTAGAGCTTGCCGTCCGCCCAGACCGGCGACGACTTGCCGACGGTCCCGACGCTGTGCTCCCAGATGACGGCGCCGCTGGCGGCGTCGATGGCCACCAGGTTCGCGGAGTTGTCGATAACGTAGAGCCGGCCGTCCCGGATGAGCGGCGAGGCGAAGCCGACCGCGAGTTCGTCGATCCGCCACTTCTCGCCGGTGGCGGTGATGTCGCCGCTGCCGGTCGCGTCGATGGCCACGACCCGTCCCAAGGCTCCGACGTCGAGGTTCTCTTCGCTGTGCGCGATGTAAACGGTGTCTCCGTCGATCACGGGGGAGACGTTGATGCCGCGCTTGCTGAGGTGGAACTCCCAGACCTTCTTTCCGGTGCGCGCCTGCATCGCGTAGATGCGGCCATCGGCGTTCCCGTCGATGAGGAGCCGCTGACCGCCCACCACGGCCACGATCGGCACCGACTGCGTGTTCAGGTCGGCCGGCTGGCCGCCGGGCGTCGCGACCCAGCGAACGTCTCCGTTGGCCTTGTCGAACGCCACGTAGCGGTGTCGCGGCGGCCCGCCGAGGTCGCCCCAGGCCGAGCCGATGACGCTGAGCACGAGCCGGTCCTCGTCGATGATCGGCGTGGACGTCCTCCCCCCGTACCCGGAGGCGCGGCCGAGGTCCTCGCCGAGCCGCCAGCTCCAGACGACCGCCCCGTCACGGTCGAAGGCGTGCAGGTGGCCGTCCACGTTCAGCGCGTAGAGGGTGCCGGTGTCCGGATCGCCGGTGACGCTGCCCCAGCCGACCCGGTTGAAGGGAACGGTCGTGTTGAGGACGCTGAAGGTGTGTTCCCAGAGCTTCGCGCCGTCCTCCGCGTCCCAGCAGGTGACGATCTCCTTCTTGGCCACCCCGTCCCCGGTGCGGCCGTTGGCGCAGACGCGCCCGTCGAACACGGCGGGAGTCGAACGGCCGATGTACTCCCGGAACCAGATGAGGTTCTCGCCGGCCACCGACCAGCTCGACACGAGCCCGGTCTGGTCCGAGACACCGTTCTGCATCCGGCCCCGCCAGCTCGGCCAATCCTGGGCCGCCGCGCTTCCGGCCGGCAACGCGAGGAGCGCAACGACGAGCGTCACGCGCGCGGCGGCGCCGTGAATCGCCCTGGTCATTCGCAAATCTGAGATGGGGGTCGGCGGTGCGCCGGCGCGCGATTCTAGCAGCCAGGGACGAACCGGCCGGTCATGGGGTGAACGCCCGCTCGATGGCCCACGCCACTCCGATCAACCCGATGACCGCCGACGCCGGCACGGCGAGCCATCCCCGGTACCACGGCTTCGAGCGGAACCAGCCGAACGACCCTGCGGCGGCCGCGAGGACCGCGAGCTGTCCCAACTCGATGCCGGCGTTGAAGGTCACGAGCGCCAGGAGGCGCTCTCCCTCCGGCAGGCCCAGTTCGCCGAGGACCCCCGCGAAGCCCAGCCCGTGCAGCAGGCCGAAACCGAAGACGACGACCGGCCGCCAGCGGGTCAAACGATCCGTCAGGACGTTCTCGACGGCGACGTACGCGATCGAGAGCGCGATGAGCGGTTCCACCACGCGCGGGGCGAGGGAGACGACGCCCAGCGCTGCCACCGTCAGCGTGGCGGCGTGCGCCACCGTGAACGCGGTCACCTGCCAGACCAGCGGCCGGAGCCGCGCGCTCAGCAGGAAGAGCCCCAGCACGAACAGGATGTGATCCGTGCCCTCCGGCACGATGTGGACGAACCCGAGCCACGCATAACGGGTCGCCACTTCGAGGCGGCCTGGCGGCGCGATCGGTCCCGTCAGCTCGAGCGGCTCGCTCCGGGCCCCGGGTTCGAGGAGCGAGCGGATCTCCACCGCCCGCCCGGCGTCGACGATGGTCAGGTGCACCTCGCCGAACGCCCGCGACGCGAAAAACCCCACCGTGGACGCACCCTCGGGAACCCTCCCCGTCAGGCGCGCGGTCAGGCCGAGCACGGTCGGGATCTCGGCGTCCGTCGCGCGGGGCGTGCCGTAGTCGGGGAAGGAGACCTCGAAGGGAGTGGGCTCGCCGTCGAACCGGACCCGGACCCGCCGCTCGAACAGCTCCCGCAGGCCGGCGACGCGCGCGGCGAATTCATCCGGCGGGAGGCGCTCGAGCACCGCGGCCAGCTCCGCGTCGTCCGTGTTCAGGGGTACGCCGAGCGCGAGCGCGTCGAGGTCGTAGATCAGGTCCGCCTCGAAGGCGCCGTCGTCCCGCAGCGTGAGGGTCACCTCCGTGAACGCCAGCGGATGAGCGAGGGCGGGGGTGGCGCCCGATGGGGCTAGGGCGCTCGCCAGCAGCAGCGCCGCGACGCGCACGAACCGGACGGAAGGCACGCGGCAGGATACCGAGGCTGGCTACGGCCGGGGGACCAGCCCAGGCCGTAGGCCGCGAGAGGCCGGGTGACGCTACGACGTGCGCGGTGCGGAGGATCGCCCGTGTGGGTCCGAAGGCCGCTACCGCGAGAACCGGCCGGCGTTGCAGGCCGTGGGCGCCACCTGCGCGCTGGAGCCCCGCGCCGAGGCGGGAACCGCCTGCTTCGGGGGGAGTGACGACATGCGCGGTTCGGAGCACCGCGCGTGCCGGTCTGGAGGCCGCTACCGCGAGAACCGGCCGGCGTTCCCTTAGTTCGTGGTGGGGTGGGTGCGGTACTTCTCGAACCAGGCGATGATGTTTTCGACTTTCGAGATCAACTGGCTCGGCCGCCGCCCCATGAAGTGCGGCGCGCCCGGCAGCCGGACCACCGCCGTGTCGATTCCCTGGAACTTGAGCGCGTGAAAGAGCTGGTAGGACTCGGAGAGCGGCGTGCGCAGGTCGGCCGCCCCGGTGAGCACCAGGGTCGGGGTCGTCACGTTCCCGGCGAGCGATAGCGGCGAGAACTTCCAGTAGGGCTCGGGGTCCTCCCAGGGCAGGCCCTCGTAGCGGCTGTGGTAGTAGCCGTACCAGTTGTCGGCGGTCAGCGTCTTGCTGATCCAGTTGACGACCGGCTTGGCGGAGACCGCGGCGCGGAACCGGTCCGTCTTCCCGACGATCCAGGCGGTCAGGATGCCGCCGGCGCTCCCGCCGGTCACGAACAGGTTGTCCTCGTCCACGTAGCCGCGGGCGATCAACGCATCGACTCCCGACATCAGGTCGTCGTAGTCCTCGCCGGGATAGTTGTGGTAGAGCAGGTCGCCGAACTCCTCGCCGTAGCTGGTGCTGCCGCGGGGGTTGGCGTAGAGCACGACGTAGCCGGCGCTCGCGAAGAGCTGCATTTCCGCCGAGAAGCGGTCGCCGTAGTTGGAGATCGGCCCGCCGTGGATCTCGAGGATGAGCGGATAGCGGCGGCCCGGATCGAAGTCCGGCGGCTTGACGATCCAGCCGTGGACGGGATGGCCGTCGAAGGAGGAATCCCACCAGATCTCCTCCACTTCGCCGAGCGTCCTGCCGGCGAAGAGGTCCTCGTTGAGTGCGGTGATCTGCCGGACCGCGCCGCCGCGCGTACCCACCGCCACGTCGCCCGGGCTGTGCGGGCGGCTCTGGTTGAACGCGAAGGCGCCGGTGGCGGCGACGGAGAACGAGCCGCCGCCGTAGGGACGCGCGTACACCGCGCCCAGGTCTCCGGCCAGTTCCTCAACCTCGCCGTCGAGGGTTACGAAACCGACCTTGGAGTTCCCTTCGTCGTCGTACTGGACGTAGACGCCGCTGCCGTCCGCGGCCCAGACCGGGCTCGACACGCTCCGGTCCAGCCCGGCGCTGAGCGCGCGCAGGCCGCTCCCGTCCATATTCATCAGCCACAGCCGGCTGAGCTGGTAGGTGCGGACCCGATCCTCGTACCCGACGAACGCGATCGCCTGCCCGTCGGGGGACACCGCCGGACTGCGGTCGGGACCGTTACGGTCGGTCAGCGCCCGGATCGCGCCGCCGGCGACCGGGGCGATGTAGAGCTCGGAGTTGCGGTAGTCGCGCTCCCAGTCCGCATTCCGGTTCGAGGAGAAGACCAGGTGCGCTCCATCCGGCGTCCAGGCGGCGGCGCTCTGGTGCTGGAAGTCCCCGGTGGTCACCTGAACCGGGGTGCCGCCCTCCACCGGCAGGACGAAGATGTGGTGGAAGCCGAAGTCGAGATAGCCCACCCCGTCCTGCCGGTTCTTGAAGCGGTCCTCCATGATGGGCGGGTCGGCCCACTCGGCGCCCGGGGGCGGTTTCGGCGGCGCCACGAGTTGCGGCGGCGGATAGGGAACCAGCATGTTGAAGGCGAGCGACCGGCCGTCGGGCGACCAGCGGATTCCGCTGGGCGACTCCAGGAGCTGCGTGAGAGTGGCCGTCTCACCCGTGTCCATCCAGCGCAGGTGGATCTGTCCGCCCGCGGTGTAGGCGAGGCGGGTGCCGTCCGGGGACCAGCGCGGGGAACCGCCGTCGCCGAGCCGGCGGTGGCCGGAACCGTCGGCGTTCACGATCCAGAGCTCGGAGCGCACCCGGTCGCGCATGATGTCCATCGAACTGCGGACGTAGGCGACCTGGCTGCCGTCCGGCGAGATCTGCGGATCGGCCGCCCATTCCAGCTGGAAGACGTCCATGGACTCGAACGCCGTCTGGGCGTTCGAGGAGGCGGGAAGGGCGAGCGCGCCGGCGAGGGCGAGGACTCTGGTGATCTTGGGCATGTGGCGATTCTCGGGTTGGGGGAAGGGGGGTTTCCGAAGGTAGCAGAGGCCGGCCGGATCAATTCCCGGACGACGTCCGGTACTTCTCGAACCAGGCGATCTGGTTGGCGACCTTCGCGATCAGCTCGCTGGGACGGCGGCTCATGTTGTGGAAGGCGCCCGGGATGCGGACCACCGCGGTGTCGATGCCGCGGAACTTGAGGGCGTGGAAGAACTGGTACGACTCCGAAAGGGGCGTCCGCAGATCCAGCGATCCGGTGAGCACCATCGTCGGCGTCGTCACGTTCCCCACCAGGGAGAGCGGCGAGAACTTCCAGTAGGGCTCCGGATCCTCCCAGGGGAGGCCCTCGTAGCGGTTCCCGAAGTAGTTGAACCAGTTGTCCGCCGTCAGCGTCTTGCTGATCCAGTTGATGACGGGCTTCTCCGACACGGCGGCGCGGAAACGGTCCGTCTTCCCGACGATCCAGGCGGTCATGATCCCGCCGGCGCTGCCGCCGGTCACGAACAGGTTGTCCTCGTCCACGTAACCGAGGGCGATGACCGCGTCGACCCCGGACATGAGGTCGTCGTAGTCGTTGCCCGGGTAGTGGTGGTAGAGGAGGTCCCCGAACTCCTCGCCGTAGCTGGTGCTGCCGCGGGGATTCGAGTAGAGGACAACGTAGCCGGCGGCGGCGAACATCTGCATCTCGGCCGAGAATCGGTCCCCGTAGTGGGAGATGGGTCCGCCGTGGATCTCGAGGATGAACGGGTACTTCCGCCCCGGATCGAAGCCCGGCGGCTTCACGATCCACCCCTGGACGCGCCGCCCGTCCGCGGACGACTCCCACCAGATCTCCTCGACCTCGCCGAGCGTCCGCTGGCCGAGCAGATCCTCGTTCAGCGAGGTAATCCGCCGCACCGCCGCTTCGGGCGCGCCCACCGCCACCTCGCCCGGCTGGTCCGGGCGCGTCTGGTTCAGCGCGAAGGCGCCGTCCCTCGCGACCGAGAAGGAGCCGCTGGCGTAGGGAAGGCCGTAGGAGGACCCCCCGGCGCTGTCCGCGAGGACCGCAATTTCGCCGTCCAGGGTCGTGAAGGCGACCTTCCGGTTCCCCTCGTCGTCGTACTGGAAGTAGATGCGGTGCCCGTCGGCGGCCCACACCGGGCTCGAAACGCTCCGGTCGAGGTCGGCCGTGACGTCACGCCGCCCGCTGCCGTCGAGGTTCATCACCTGGAGCCGGCGGACCTGGTAGGTGCGCAACCGGTCCTCGTTCCCGACGAACGCGATCTGGCTACCGTCGGGAGACACGGCGGGGCTGTGGTCCGGCCCGTTCCGATCGGTCAGCGCCCGGATCTCACCGCCGGCGGCCGGCGCGATGTACAGCTCCGAGTTCCGGTAGTCGCGCTCCCAGTTCTCGTTCCGGTTCGAGGAGAAGACGAGGTGCTCGCCATCAGGGGTCCAGGCGGCCGGGCTGGCGTGCTGGAAGTCGCCCGAGGTCACCTGAACCGGCGTGCCGCCTTCCACGGAGAGCACGAAGATGTGGTTGAAGCCGAAATCGAGATAGCCGATCCCGTCCTGCCGGCTCTTGAAGCGGTCCTCCATGATCGGCGGATCGGCCCATTCCGCCCCCGGCGGCGGCTTCGGTGGCGCGACCAGTTGGGGCGGGGGATACGGCACCAGCATGTTGAAGGCGATCCGCCGGCCGTCGGGCGACCAGCGGAGCCCGCTCGGGGACTCGAGAAGCTGGGTGAGGGTGGCCGTCTCGCCGGTGTCCATCCAGCGCAGCCGGATCTGGCCGTCCGCGACGTAGGCGATCCGGGTCCCGTCCGGCGACCAGCGCGGGCCGGCGCCGGTGTCCAGCCGGCGGTGGCCGGCGCCGTCGGCGTTCACGATCCACAGCTCCGTTCGCTGGCGGTCGGTCATGATGTCCATGGAGGTGCGGACGTAGACGACCCGCGCTCCGTCCGGCGAGATCTGCGGGTCCGCCGCGAATTCGAGCTCGAACACGTCCATCGGCTGGAACGGCGTCTGCGCCGCCGCAGCGGAGGGGAGGCTGAGCGCGGCGGCCAGGGTGACGAGCGACGCGATCCTGAGCATGGGGAGACTCCTCCATTCGAGGACTGAAGTTGGCCGGCCAAGGTACCAGTCAGGCCCACGGGACGCCATCGGCGGAAGGCGTCCGGCGCTCCCCGGCTACACTCCGTCGCCCTGTGATCCGAGTTCCCGTCCTCCGCTGGGGCAAGCCCTACCGGAGCCTCGAGACGACGACGGTTTCGCACTTCCTGACCGGCGAGCCGATCGCCGAGGTGGACCAGGCGACCGGCGGGATCGTCAAGCGGGACCTGCGCCGCGCCGGCCGCGCCCGGGCCGCGCTCCGCGAAGCCTCGATCCCGGAGTTGCTCGGCCGCATCAGGGAGGCCGCGCGCCTCTACATGGAGGCCGATCTCCCGCTCGGGGACGGTGTCCAGACGCCCGAAGAGTTCGTCCACGCGCAGTCGGCCACCACGGGCCTCCCCGAGGCGATGTGCCGGGCGAACATGGAGAAGAACCGCTTCGTCCTCGAACGGATGGACCAGGTCCTCGACGCGCTGACCCGCGGCCTCGACCTCGAGGTGCTGTCGGCCGGGCACGGGATCGAGGAGCGCGGCGTCCCCATCTCCTACCAGGCGCAGACCCCGGTGCTCGCCTGCGTCCTGCCGTCGAATTCACCGGGCGTCCACACCCTCTGGCTGCCGGTGATCCCGCTGCAGATCGGCCTGGTGCTCAAGCCGGGGCCGGAGGAGCCCTGGACGCCCTACCGGATGGCGGAGGCCTTCTTCGCCGCCGGGATCCCCCGGGAGGCGATCGCCGTCTATCCCGGCGGCGCCGAGGTGGGCGCAGCGGTGGTGGAGGCGGCCCCGAAGACGCTCATTTTCGGCAGCCGGGCCACCGTGGAGCGCTATCGCAGCAACCCGTCGGTCCGGGTCCACGGCCCCGGGTTCTCGAAGATCCTCCTCGGCGACGACGTCGTGGACCAGTGGGAAGACCACCTGGACGTCCTGTTCGAAAGCGTCTTCCTGAACAGCGGCCGGAGCTGCATCTCCTGCTCGGGGATCTGGGCTTCCCGGCACACCGAAGCGATCGCCGCCGCCCTCGCGGAGCGCCTCGCTCCGGTGGCGCCCCGGCCTCCGGAGGATCCCGAGAGCGCGCTCGCCGCCTTCACCGTGCCGGGGATGGCCGAGGCCATCGACCGGGACATCGAGGAACGGCTCGGTGGCGGGGGAGCCTCCGACCTTACGGCGCCCCTGCGGGACGGCCCCCGCCTCGCGCAAGAGGGACGCGCCTCCTGGCTGCGGCCGACGGTCGTGCACTGCGACAGTCCCGAGGCGGCCGTGGCCAACGTGGAATACATGTTCCCCTTCGTCTCGGTCGTGCGCTGCCCCCAGGAAGAGATGCTGCGGCACATCGGGGACACCCTGGTGGCGACCGCCATTACGGAAGACGCCGCCTTCCGGGCCGACCTGCTGGAGACGACTTCGATCGACCGCCTGAATTTCGGGCCGATTCCGACGACGCGGCTCAACTGGCTGCAACCGCACGAGGGCAACATCCTGGACGTGCTCTACCGGGCCCGGGCGTTCCAGCACACCTGATCAGCGGTGACCACACCCGCGGGCCTGGAAGTCACCGATCTCGTCAAGGACTACCCGGCGCCGGCCGGGTTCCTCCGGGTGCTCGACGGGGTGGACCTGAACCTCCGGCCCGGAGAGGCCGCCTCGGTGATGGGCGCCTCCGGCTGCGGCAAGAGCACGCTGCTCTTCCTGCTCGGCGCGATCGAAGCCCCCTCCGACGGGGTCGTCCGGCTCGACGGCGTGGACCCTCACGAACTCTCCGCCGACGAACAGGCCCGGTTTCGCCGCGACGAGGTCGGTTTCGTGTTCCAGGATCACTGCCTGCTGCCGCAGTGCACGGCGCTCGAGAACGTGCTCGCGCCCACGCTCCCGGAGCCGCGCGCGGATGACCGCCCGCGGGCGGCGGCGCTCCTCGACCGGGTGGGGCTGTCGGGCCGGCTCGACCACCTGCCGGGCGAACTCTCGGGAGGGGAAAAGCAGCGGGTCGCGATCGCCCGGGCCCTGATCCGGGCCCCCCGACTCCTGCTCTGCGACGAGCCGACCGGCAACCTGGATGGCGAGTCCGCAGCAGGCGTCGCCGACCTCCTTCTCGAGGCCGGCGCGCTCGACGAGGGCCGCATCGTTGTCCTCGTAACGCACGACGCGGAGCTCGGAAGCCGGTTCCCGAAGCGCTACCGCATGACCCGGGGGCGTCTCTCCGGGGGTTGAGGACTCCATGGCCACCGCCTTCGGGGTAGTCCAGTTCGCCCGGCGCGGTCTCCGGCACTACCTCCGCGAACACGTCCTGGTCGCCGCCGCCACCGCGGTGGCGGTCGCGGTCCTGGTGGGAGCGCTGGTGGTCGGGGACTCGGTGCGCGGCAGCCTGCGCGCGGCCTTCACCGAACGCCTCGGCGCCACCGACTACGCCGTCCTCCCGCTCCACCCCTTCTCGGACGACCCGGATTCCGGGCTCGCGGCCCGGCTGGGTGCACGAGACGACTACCGGGCGCGGTTCGCACCCGCGGTTCCCGTCTACCGCCTGCCGGGCACGGTCGCGGCTCCGGACGGCGCGACCGTCGCGGCGACCGTCTTCGGGGTGGACGAGCGCTACTTCGCTTTCCACGGGCTCGAAGACGTCATTGACCCGGGGACCGTGCGCATCAGCAGCGGGGTCCGGCGCCTCGGCTTCGTTCCCGGCGACGGGGTGCTGGTCGGGATCGGGGGACACGAGGAGATCGCCGCGGCGTCGCTCTTCGGCGAGAAGGACGACGCCGGGATCACGATTCGGCGCGAGGTCGCGGCGTGGCCGAACCCGGCGCCCGGGGTGGCTTCCGGGGACTTCGCGCTCTTCCCGGAACAGGGAGCCTCCCGCGCGGTGTTCCTGCCGCTGGACGACCTGCGCCGGATTGTCGATGCATCCGATTCCGGGAGGGATCGCGCTTCCGTCGCGCGGGCGAACGCTCTCCTGATCCGCGCCTCGGGGCAGGAGGACGGCGGTCCGGAAGACGAGGCCGCGGCGCTGTCCGCGGCGCTCGCCGAAGACAGTTCCCTCGACGATCGCGGCCTGAGCCTGACCGGGGCGGCCGGGGGCGGATTCGTCCTCGAAAGCCGCAGCCTGGTGCTCGCGGACGGGGTGGTCGAAGGAGCGCTCGCGGCGGCCGGGCGGACGGGAGCGGAGGCCGTCCCCGTCCTGACGTATCTCGCCACCTCCATCCGGTCCGCCGGCCGGGAGACCCCCTATTCGCTCGTCAGCGGGCTTCCGGCCGCGCTGCTCCCGGAGAGCGGGCGGCGGGACGGCGACAACGTCCTCTACCCGGGGCCCTGGCTCGCCGACGATCTCGGGCTCGATCCGGGGGACCCGCTGGACCTCTCGTTTCTCGTCTGGGAGGAGCAGGGCCGCTTCCACTCCGCCGCGGCTCCGTTCGTGGCCGGACCGGCGGTGCCGGGAGAGGCCCTCTTCGCGGACCGGACCCTGGCTCCCGAATTCCCGGGAGTGAGCGACTCGGCCCGGATGGGGGACTGGGATCCGCCCTTCCCGGTGGACCTGAGCCGCATTCGGGAGCGCGACGAGCTCTACTGGGAGGAGTTCCGGACCCTGCCGAAGGCGTTCGTTCCCCTTTCGGTCGCCGAGCGGCTCTGGACGATGCGCCAGGGAAGCGCCACCTCGGTGCGCCTCGTTCCGGACGAGGCGGCTCCCGGCGAGACGGAGACTGCCGACGCGCTCGTCGCCGCCCTCCCCGCCGCAGACTTCGGCCTCGTGCCGGTGCCGGTGCGCGAGCAGGGTCTCGAAGCGTCCCGGGGGGCGACGGACTTCGGGCTCTACTTTCTCTACTTCTCGTACTTCCTGCTGGTGTCCGCGTTCGTCCTGCTGGCGCTCCTCTACCGGCTGGGAGTGGAACGCCGGCTCCGGGAGATCGGCATGCTGCTCGCGTGCGGCTGGTCTCCGCGCAAGGTTTCCCGGAACCTGCTGTCCGAGGCCGCCGTCGTCGCGGTTGCCGGTGCGGCCGCTGGGGCGTTCATCGGCATCGGCTACGCCACCGGGATGATCGGCCTGCTCTCCGGCGCCTGGGAAGGCGCGGTGGCCGGGACCCTCACCGCGGTTTCCGGCGAGGGGAGCGCGACGACGGCGCTCGGAGTCTCCGTGACGTGGTCTTCGGTGGCCGCCGGCGCCTGGTCGGGGATCGTGATGGCCACGGGGGCTGCCTGGTGGACCCTGAGGAAGCTCGTCCGGTGCTCGCCGCGGAGCCTCCTGGCGGGGAAACCGGCGGGGGAACTCGCGGCCTGGCCCGGCCTGGCGCCCGCGCGTTCCCCCGGCGCGGGAGGCCGCCGCTGGGCCGTCGTCACCGGAGCGGGCGGCCTGCTGCTGCTCGGGCTGGGGATCGCGGAGGCGATTCCGGAGGCCGGCGGCTTCTTCGGCGCGGGGGCGGCGTTCCTCCTGACGGCGTTCCTGGCGGCGTGGTCGCGGCTGAAGGGTCTGGCCGATCCGGGGCGGCGCGCGGCTACCGGGCAGGGCAGGGCGGGCCTGCGCGGGCTCGCCTTCCGCGCCACCACCTTCCGGCCCGGCCGCAGTCTCGCCGCGATGGTCCTCGTCGCCTTCGCCGCCTTCACTCTCGTGGCGGTCGAGGCGTTCCGGAAGCGGTCCGATCCCGGAGTCCTCCCGGCGGGCGTCGGGGGGTTCGTCTCCATCACCGAGACCGTCTTCGGCTCGCCCTGGGATCCGCGGGACCCCGAGGGGTCCGAGGCGCTCTACCTCCCGCCCGAGGACATCGGACTCCGCATCCAGCCGCTCCGGCTGGCCGGCGACGAGGATGCGAGCTGTCTGAACCTGTACCGGCCTTCGCGGCCCCGCGTCATCGGCATTCCCCGGGAACTGGCCGATGAGAACCGGTTTCCGTTCGCCGCGCATATGGGCGAAAGCCCCGACGAAGTCGACAATCCCTGGCGCCTGCTCTGGCGGGACCGCGATGCGGGCGCGCCGATCCCGGTCATCGGCGACCAGAACTCGATGACCTACGTGCTCAAGTGGCCGGTGGGCGAGGAGCGCGAGTTTCCCATCGGCGAGGGCGGTGCGCCGGTCCGCCTGCGGCTCGTCGGCACCCTCTGGGACAGCGTCTTCCAGGGCGAGCTCCTGATGGCCGAGGAGGATCTGCTCCAGACGCTGCCGGTCCCGGACGGCTACCGGCTCTTCCTCACCGCGTGGGAGGAGACCCCCGAGGGCGAGGAGGCGCTCGCCGCCGCGGAAGCGGAGGCCGCCGACATCGTGGGGGGAGCGCTCATCGACTACGGGCCCGTTTCGACGTCCACCCGCGCCCGGCTCGCGGAGTTCCACCAGGTCGAGAACACCTACCTGTCCACTTTCCAGGCGCTCGGCGGCCTCGGGCTGCTGCTCGGGACCTTCGGACTCGGAGCCGTGCTGCTGCGGAACGCGGACGAACGGCGGCAGGAGTGGGCGCTGCTGAGCGCCGCCGGCTACCGGCGGCGGGACTTCGCGGAGCTCGGCTTCTGGGAGAACGCGCTCCTGCTCGGCGCCGGACTCGCTGCCGGCAGCGTCGCGGCAGTCATCTCGATCCTTCCGGTGCTCGGTCAGCGCGACGCCGGCGGCAGCATCACCCTCCTGATACTGCTCCTCGCGGGAATCCTCGCGTTCGGGCTGGGAGCGGGCGCGTTCGCGGCCCGCGCCGCGGCCAACCGCCCGATCCTGGCATCGCTCCGGGCGGGGTAGCCGGGCCCGGCCGGAGGTTCAACTCCGGGCGTCGATTCGCACCAGGGCGCCCGGCCAGTCGAGTATCCGCTGGTCGGCGGTGAGCAGCGTGTGTCCTTCAAGCGCGGTGGCGACGATCAGGCGATCCGCGGGATCGCCATGCAGATCGGCGAGCAGACCCGCGCGAGTCGCCACCTCCCCATCGACCGGAATCTCGACGAGGCCGTCCGCCAGTTGCCGGCGGCGCCATGACGCTGGATCGGCAGGCAGCGTCAGCCGCCTCCTGCGGACCAACGTCGCAATTTCCCAGAAGGAAACCGCGGACACGGCGGCGTCCTCGGCGGTTCGAGCCTGCTCCAGTCGTCGGCGCGCGTGCGCGCCGAGACGGCGGTCACCCCAACTCATCCAGAGCAGGACATGCGTATCGACGAGGATCACGGATTCAGCACGCGATCGGGATTCGATTCCGCCTCCCATTCGACATCCAGGGGCCCGACGATGTCGCCGTGGACCTGGATCAGGCCGCGATCGCAGCCGAACCACGGCTTCGGTTTCTCCCGGTAGGGCAGGAGCCGGGACACCGGACGGCCGTTCTTGGTGATGACGATCCCCTCACCGCTCTCGGCCACCTCGTCCATGAGCTTCAGGCACTTCGCCTTGAATTCGGATGCCTTCATGGTCCGCGTGGCGGGGGACTGCTGACCGTGCTGATTCATCGTGGTGCTCCCGGGATGTTTGTGACCACTATTCTACATGGTCATGACCATGGTCACGAACCGTTGGCTGGCGCGCCAGCTTCGGTCGCGCCTTCCTGCAGCACGAAGAGCTGCGCGGTCGATGCCGCGTGGCGGAAGGTCCTCGCCTGGACGTATTCGGGATCCGCGTACCACGCCTCTGCGGAGGCCTTGTCGGGGAACTCCAGGATGACCATGCGTGCGTCGAACCCGTCGCCTTCGAGGGCGGTGACGGCGCCGCCGCGGGTCACGAAGCGGCCGCCGTGCTTCGCGAGGGTCGCCGGGGTACGGGCGGTGTATTCCCGGTAGGTTTCGGGATCATGGACGTTGATCATGGCCACTACGTAGGCGGGCATTGGCGGTCCTTTCGCTGACTTGCTGATGGTTGCGACGTGCGCGGCGCGGAGCGCCGCGGTGCCGGTCTGGAGGCCCCCACCGGGAGAACTGGCCGGCGTTCCAAGCCGGGTGCGCGCGTCAGCGCACGAAGATGTGCTTCGGGATGTAGCCGGTGACGACCTGGGTGAGGTCCACGACTTCACTGACCCGGAAGTCCACGGCGATGCTCGCGAGGGAGAGCGCCTTGGCCGGGGAGAGGCCCTTCTCTTCGCCCAGGAACTGGACGACCTCCCAGGTCGCCTGCCGGGCGGCGCGGTCCAGATCGAGGTCGATCCCCATGACCATGTAGTAGTCCTCGTCTTCCGCCCGCGGTGAGGAGGGAGCGCGTCCCTTGTGGACGGCGAACCGGAACACGCCGCTCAGCGACTGCTCGATCGCGGTGCCGCTGACCTCGCCGTCCCCCTGGGCGCCGTGCGGGTCGCCGGCGTAGAAGAGGGCGCCGGGGTGGAAGACCGGGAGATAGACCGTCGTCCCCGCCTTCAGGTCCTTCACGTCGAGATTGCCGCCGAAAGGCCCCGGAGGCCGCGAGCCCTGGACGCCGGGAACGGTCACGCCGGGCTGTCCGACGACGGGGTCCGGAGCCACCGCGAGGATCCCCATGAACGGGGCCAGCGGAACCTGGATGTCCTCGGCGAGGAAGGCGACCTCGCGCCCGTCCACCCAACCGGTCCGGATCAGGTGGCGGGTCCCCGGGGGGATGTCGAGCGCCGGGTCCTCCGGGCGGAAGCCGGGGTAGCTCTCCGAGAAGACGCCGCCCCGGGGCGAGGTGTTGTTGACGCCCCACGGCATCCGGGTCTCGACGGCGAGGATCTCGATCTCCAGCATGTCACCGGGCTCGGCGCCCTCGACGTACACGGGACCGGTGATGACGTGGCCGCTGCGGCCCTCGCGAGGCCGTCCCTCCCGGGAGGCCCAGAAGTCCAGGATGTCCTGGTGGATCTCCTCGCGGGGTACACCGAGCGCGGTAAGCCAGGCGACCGGCTCCTCGTCCTGGACCGCCCCGCTGTGGGTGAGGGTGTCCATCCGGACGATCTCCCCGGGACGGACCCGGAGCACGGGTTCCTTGTCGATCGGGAACCAGCCCCAGCTCACGTTCTCCGGGGACGACGGCACGAAATGGTCCGCCTCGAGCGGCGCGGCCGGGACCACCCCCGTGCCCGATTGTTCCGGCTCGGCTTCCGGGGCCGCGCACCCGGCGGCAACAGCTGCCGCCAGGATCCAGCCCGGCGCCCGGCGGAGTGTCCGGCCGCTTCGCATCGGGGGCCTCCTCAGCGGCCGGGGCCGGTCGCGGCGGGCAACGAGGCGCCCCGGTTCGGTCCGGTGAAGTCCGGCCGGACGTCGGAGTCCGCGAGATCCCAGGCGAGCTGGTAGACGAGCCGGACGATCCGTTCCAGCTTCTCGTACTCGATCTTCTCGGGCCGGTCGTAGATCGTGTGGTAGTCGGGGTGGAGCCCGGTGTGGAAGAAGAGGGCGGGGACGCCGGTCTGGAGGAACGGCCACTGGTCGCTCCGGCGGAGGAGGTTGGACTCGTTGTTGTCGTAGCGCATCTTGAGGTCGAGTTCGGCCTCGCGGTTCGCGGCCCGCACCATCTCGGTCATCGTGCGGCTGTAGCTGTGGCCCAGGACGTTCACGGCGTTGGCGTTCGACTCGGCCGTCTGGGGCTCGAGGCCCCGGAACCGTCTCCCGCCCCCACGCCGGACTTCCTCGTTCCGCCCGATCATGTCCATGTTCAGCACCGCGACCGTCCGGTCCAGCGGGTTCAGCGGGTTCAGCGTGTAGGCCCAGGCGCCCAGCAGGCCGCGCTCCTCGGAGTTCCACCCGGCGAGCAAAATGGAGCGGCGGGGGCGCTCGCCCCCGGCGGCGGCGCGCCCCAGCGCCTCGGCAATCTCGATCAGCGCGACCGTACCGGAGCCGTCGTCGTCGGCGCCGGGCCAGACGAGATTGCCGTCGGCGCCGTCGTGGTCGTAGTGGGCGCAGAGGATGATCCACTCGTCGGGTGTCTCGCTCCCGCGCAGGAGACCCACCACGTTCCGGTCGGGGGTGGTGGTCCGGGTGACCGCGGTGGCGAGCCGGACCCGCGTGTCGAGGAGCAGCGGAGCGCTCATGCCGGCGTCCGCCATCGCGCCCAGGCTCGCCAGGCTGTGGCCGCTTCCCGCGAGGAGGGTCTCGGCCACCCGCGGTGAGATCACGGCCGCGGGAATCTCGACCGCTTCCACCCATTCGGCGAGCGTGACGCGGGGAACCCGCCGGGGCGGATCAGGCCAGGCGCCGGCCGCGCTGGCGGCGAAGTCGAACGCGCCCCGATGCTGGTGGACGTCGCGGACGAAGAGCACCCCCGCGGCGCCGGCGCCCGCCGCGGCGACCACCTTCCGAAAGGCCCGGGAGGGTTCCGAGGACACGAGCCCGTCGAAGAGGCTGGCCGGGTCGGACTCCCGGGGTTCGTGATCCAGGATCAGCGCGATCCGGCCGGCGAGATCGGCGCCCGCCCAGTCATCCCAGCCGTAGGCGGGCGCCTGGATGCCGAACCCGGCGAATGCCACGGCCCCCTCGGCCTCCGCGGACGGGGAGAAGCGCTGGGGATAGAAACCCTCGCCGAGCTGGACCGTCTGGACCACGGCCCGCTGGATCTCCAGCCGGTTCCCCTCACCCAGCGCGCTGTGGGCGAGCCGGTAGTCCTGGAAGAAGGAGCCCCCGGGAGCCTCGAGCCCGGCCCGTGCGAAGCGGCTCGCGACGAACTCCGCGGCCAGGCGGTTCTCCGGAGTCTCGCTGAGCCGCCCCTGCATGCTGTCCGAGGCGAGGAAGAACAGGTCGGCCCGAAGGTCGGCGGCGGTGATGGACTCCATCTCCGGCGCCCGCGGGTGCTCGGGCTGGCCCGCGGCCGCCGAGGCGACGAGGACCGCAAGCGCGATCAGCGCGCTCCAGCGGGGATGGCTTCGCATCGTGATCCCTCCCGAGAGGGGCGAGTCTATCCGGGGGCGGGGGGCGCGGGAGGGATACGATTTCGCCCCATGAGCCGTACCGCAGTTCCTGCCCTTCTCGTCGTTCTCGCCGCTCTCGCGCTTCCGCCGGAAGCGCGGCCACAGTCTGCCGATCCCCCGCGGGGGTTCCTGGCCGGCCAGTGGGAGGAACAACGGCAGATCGAGGAGCGCTTCCGGGCCATCCCCGATCCGGCGCGGCTCCGCGAGTACATGGAGTACATGACCGAGGAGCCGCACATCGGGGGTTTCGGGCACGGCAGCAAGCGGGTTGCCGACTACGCGCTCGAGAAGTTCCTCTCCTTCGGGCTCGACGCCACCATCGAGGAAACCGAGGCGCTCATGCCGCTCCCGGTGGACCGGCACGTCGAGGTCCTGGGCCCGGAGCCCTACACCATGCGGCTGGCCGAACTCGGGGTCCCCGAGGACAAGGACTCTTCCGACGCGGGGCGGCTCCCCACCTTCAACCCCTATGCGGCGGACGGAGACGTGACCGCGGAGGTGGTCTACGTCAACTACGGGATTCCCGAGGACTACGAAAAGCTCGCGGAACTCGGCATCTCGGTGGAGGGGAAGATCGTGCTGGCCCGCTACGGACGGAGCTGGCGCGGCATCAAGGCCAAACTGGCCCAGGAAAACGGGGCGCTCGGCGCGCTGCTCTATTCCGATCCGGAAGAGGACGGCTACTACCAGGGGCTCACCTATCCCGAAGGCCCCTACCGGCCCAAGTGGGGCGTCCAGCGCGGTTCCATCATGGACATGCCGGTCCATCCCGGCGATCCCCTGACTCCCGGCTGGGGCGCCAAGGAGGACCGGGAGAAGCTGACCCGCGAGACCGCCCGGACCCTGGTCAAGATCCCGGTCCTGCCGATCTCCTGGGGCGACGCGCTGCCCATCCTCGAGCAGCTCCGCGGCACCGCGTCGCCGAACGACGACTGGAAAGGGGCGCTGCCGATCACGTACCACATCGGCCCGGGACCCGTGACGGTCCGGATGCGCACGTCCTACGACTGGCAGGTGCGGCCCATCTACAACGTGATCGCCCGAATCGAAGGTTCCACCTATCCCGATGAGTGGATCGTCCACGGCAATCACCACGACGCCTGGTGCGCGGGCGCCACCGATCCGATCAGCGGGGCGGTGCAGCTCATGGAGACGGCCCGCGGTTTCGGCGAACTGCTGCAGGCGGGCATCCGTCCGCGCCGCACCGTGGTCTTCGCGCTCTGGGACGCCGAGGAGTGGGGTCTCCTCGGGTCCACCGAGTGGGCGGAGACCCACCGGGCGGACCTCGGCGAGAAGGGCGTGACCTACATCAACACCGACAGCACCGGAAAGGGCTGGCTCAGCATGGCGGGAAGCCACACCCTCCAGCGCTTCCTGAACGAGGTGGCGCGGGACATCGAGGATCCCGAGCGCGGCGTCAGCGTCTTCGAGGCGGCGCGGGCGCGGCAACTCGAGACGGCCGCGAACCCGGACGCCCGCCGCGAGATCGAGCAGAGCGACGACCTGCGGCTCGCGGCCCTCGGATCGGGCTCGGACTACACGGTGTTCATCGACCACCTGACGATGGCTTCCCTGAACCTCGGTTTCGGCGGCGACAGCCCCGGCGGGGTGTACCACTCGAACTACGACTCGTTTCACTGGTACCAGAAGTTCTCCGACAGCGAGTACGTGTTCGGACGGACGCTCTCCCGGCTGATCGGGACCGCCATCTGGCGGCTCGCGAACGCCGCGATCCTGCCGTTCGGGTTCACGGACCTGGCCGACGCGATGTCCACCTACGTGGAAGAGATCCGCGAGACCCACGCGGCCATGGAGTCGCCGGAGGACATCGACTTCGAAGCGATCGAGGGCGCCCTCGACGCCCTCCGCGAAGCGGGGCAGGGGTATGAGGAGGCGCTTTCCGGACTCACCGGCGCCTCCGCCGAGGCGGTGCTCGGGAACGCCAGCGTCTCCGAGCTGAACCAGCTCCTCTACACCTCGGAGCGCCGCCTGGGCTCCGACGAGGGACTCCCCAACCGGGAGTGGTTCCGGCACCAGGTCTATGCGCCCGGGTTCTACACCGGCTACGGCGTGAAGACGATCCCCGGGGTCCGGGAGGGCATCGAGGAGGAGGAGTGGGAGGCCGCGCGCTTCTACGTGCGGGTGGTGAGCGAGGCGCTCTCTTCGCTCACCGAACAGGTCCGGCAGGCGGAGCGGATCGTCGCCTCACTGCGCTGAGCGCGTGACGGGGCCGCCGGGCCCCGTCGTCCGGCCGGACCCTGAAGGACCCCGCTGAGGACCGCCCACGGTGCGGAAGCTGCTCGCCTTCGCCGCCGTCTACCTGATCTGGGGTTCCACCTACCTCGCAATCGGTGTGGGAGTCCGGGACATCCCGCCCTTCCTGATGGCCGGTGTCCGTTTCTTCACCGCCGGCGCGATCCTCTTCCTCGTCGCCCGGCGCGGCGAGGCGCCGCTCACCCGGCGGGAGTGGGCGGAGGCGGCTCTGGCGGGCGTCCTGTTCTTCACCGCCGCTCACGGGCTGGGACACTGGGCGCAGGTCCGCATTCCCTCGGGTGCCGCGGCGGTGCTGGTGGCGACGGTGGTCTTCTGGATCGCCGGTCTCGACGCGGTGTTCGTGGCCCGGAGACGTCCCTCGCTCGTTGCGATTCTCTGCACCCTCACCGGTTTCTCGGGCGTCGTGGTGCTGGTCGCGCCGTGGCGTTCGGAGGCGGTGCTCGACCCCGCGGGGGTGACGGCGATGCTCTTCGGGCCGATTGCCTGGGCCACCGCGAGTCTCTGGTCGCGCCGGCCGTCCATGCCGCGGTGTCTGCCCCTGTCCGCCGGGGCACAGATGCTGGTGGGCGGCACCGTGCTCCTGCTCCTGGGGACCGTCTCCGGCCAGTGGAGTCAGGTCACCCTCGCCGACGTCGGCGCGCCGGCGTTCGCGGCACTCCTCTACCTCGTGGTCTTCGGCTCCATCGTGGCCTTCGTGGCCTATACCTGGCTCCTCGCGCACGTGGAGCCGGCGCTCGCCGCCACCTACGCGTTCGTAAACCCGTTGATCGCGGTCCTGCTCGGCGGTCTCGTTCTGGGTGAGGACCTCTCACCCCGCGTCTGGCTGGCGCTCACTCTGATCGTCGTGCCCGTAGCACTCCTGCAGTGGAACGAGACGCGCACCCGCCCGGCGCTCGCCGCCGGCGCGGGACGCCCGCCCGCACCTCCGCCCCGGGGCGTACTCCACGCCGCGGACGCCGCTCGCCGCCCCCGCCGGCCAGGGTTCCGGTAGCGCGGCGTCCGCGGAAGAGGAAGCCCTCAGAACGCCAGGGGACCGAAATCAGGCACGAGCCCCGCTTCAACGAGGACGATCCAGTCCTTCAGGCGCTCCTCCCCCGCTGGCCAGAAGTCGAGGCACAGCTCGAGGTATTCCAGCACGGCCGCCGATTCCCCGCGTTCCAGCAACGCCTTGGCGAGGCTCATGTCCGGAGCCCCGGTCCTTTCGATCGGAAGCCGCCGGGTCCGGCCCGCGGCGAGGAGGTGAGTTCCCGCGCCTTCGAGGTCGTTCGCGCTCAGGGCGATGTGACCCAGCACGAGGTTGCCGTAGTGAAGGGGATCTCCGCGGTCTCGAAGGTTGGGGTCCGACTCGAGCAGGGCGACCGCATGGGTGCGCGCCTTCTCGTGATCGCCGGCGGCGAAGGCGGCCAGCGCCAGATCCGGTAGCAGATCGACGCGGTCCGCCGGACCGGAGAGACCGTGCGCACGTTCGAAGTGGACGAGCGCCCGGGCGGCGCCCGCCGGGTCGCGTCCATCGGGAAAGCGCCGGGCCTCACGCCATGCCAGCCGGCCGAGTTCCCCCGCCCACTCCGGGTTCGAGGGTTCGACGCCCTCCGCCTGCCGGAGCAGGGCGGCGGCAACGGCCGCTTCGCTGGAGCCGTGGAAGCCGGCGGCGTGGCGGAGAATCGCGACGTTGTCCGGTTCCCGCCGAACGAGGCGCTGCCACGCCCGCTTTGCCGCCAGGTAGCCGTCGGCGTCGAACATCGGACTGATGTGGGCGCGCCGGCTGGCGAGCACTTCGGACTCGGGCAGGTTGCGGATGAACCAGAGGACGTGCTGCGTGTGCCGGCGCGGGTTGGTGCGGCGGCCGGCGTGGTAGTAGCCGACGAGTTGCGCCCGCGCACCGAGGTCCTGCGGGTTGTCCAGGAGCCGCTGTTCGAGGGCTGCGGCCTCCGCGGCGCTCAGGCCGCGGCCCTTCTCCGCCTCCTGGCCCAGGTCCTGAGTCCGTGCCGGCGCGGCCGGACCGACCCCGATCACGATGGCGAGGGCAAGGAGAATCGCCTGGCCGGACGGAACCGGCCTCTTACCCCAGGCGCCGGCCATCGGGTCCTTCAGAATCTCAGGTGACGGCTGAAGTCGGGCGTGCGGCCCCCTTCGATGAGCGCGATCCAGTTCTTCAGCCGGTCCTGGCCCATCTCCCAGAAGTCCAGGCACAGTTCCAGGTATCGCAGCACCGTCTGCGTTTCTCCCCGTTCGAGGAGATCCCGGGCGAGGGCCATGTCCGGACCGAAGGAGTTCAACTGCGGGGACCCACCGTTGCGGCCGGCAGCCAACAGGTACTGACCGGCGCCGCGAAGGTCGCCGTCCGCCAGTGAGATCCGGCCGAGCAGCAGGTTCCCGTAGTGAACGCGATTCCCCCGGTTCCAGTCGTCCGGAATGTCCGCAAGCATCGTCCCCGCATGGGTGCGCGCCTTGTCGAGGTCGCCGACGACGAACGCCGCCATTCCCAGGTCCGCGAGGAGCGATCCGCGCCCGGACGCTCCGGACAGCGCGTAGGCGCGCTCGAAGTGCGCGAGGGCGCGCGCGGCCTGCGCCGTGTCCCAGCCCTCGGGGAACCGTCGTGCTTCCCGCCAGTGAATCTGGCCCAGCTCCCGCGCCCACTCGCCATTCGTGGGTTCGATGTCTTCCGCCCGCTCCAGGAGCTCGGCGGACAGCGTTTCGTCGGACAGGGTGAAGAAAGCGGCCGCGTGCCGCAGGAAGGTGACGTTGCGCGGTTCGTTTTCGAGCTGGTCCAGCCACGCTTCCTTCGCCTCCGCAAACCCCTCGGTGTCCAGCACGGGCATGATCTGTCCTTCGGGTCCCTCGAGCACCTCCGCCTCCGGCGCGTTCCGGATGAACCACACGACATGTCCCGCTTTTCGGGAGGGATCGGTCCGGTGGTGCCGGAAGTAGTAGCCCAGGAGTTGCGCCCGCGCGGGCCGGTCCTCCGGGTCTGCCGCGAGGCGCCGTTCCAGCTCGGCGGCCTCCGCCGCCGAGAGGTCCCAGCCCTTGTGCGCCTCCTGCCGGAGGTCCTCCGTGAAGCCCGCTGGCACCAACCACAGGAAAGCCGCAAGAGCCCCGAGCAGAAACAAACGGTGAACCGGCATCGCGCTCCTCCCGCAGAAGACGTCTTCAGGATCCGCAAGCAAACGACGAGCCATCGGCGACCGCTTGAATCCCTCTGGGGAAGGTCCGGGCGCGGGCTAAGCTCCCAGCGCGAATGAGCGGGGCCCACGCTGTTTTCGTGGCCGGATGGCTGGCCGCAAGCGTTCCGGGCGCCGCCGCTGCCACTGCTGCGCCCGCCCAGGCTGTGCAGGGCCCCGGCGTGCCGTCGCGGGAGATCACCGGCCGGGTCGTGGACAGCGTGACCGGAGAGGCGGTCGCCGGAGCAACCGTCGCCGCCGGCGGCGGGAGCGCTACCACCCGGGACGACGGATCCTTCGAGCTCACCGTCGCCGCGGCGGCCCGTTCGGTATCCGCCGCGGCGCCGGGCTACTTCGAGAACGCGGTGCCCCTTCCGGAGCAAGGTCCGGTCCTGATCGAGCTCCTTCCGCGGACGTTCGAGGAGGAAGCGGTCGAGGTGACCGCCGAGGCGCCCGAACTGGAGCGCCCGGCGGCGACCCGGGTGGCGCCCGATGAGGTGCTCGAGACCGCCGGCACGGTGGACAACATCTTCCGGGCGCTCGCGACGCTGCCCGGGGTGACGCCCACCACCGACTTCGGCAGCTTCCTCTCCGTGCGCGGCGGCACGCCCGACCAGAACCTCACCCTGATGGACGGGGTGGAGATCCACAACCCCTACCGGCTCTTCGGGCTGGTGAGCGCCTTCAACCCGGAGACCGTCTCCGATTTCTCGCTGGCGGCCGGCGGCTTCGGCGCCCAGTACGGAGACCGCCTCTCCTCGCTCCTGGTAGTGCGCAACCGGCCCGGCGAGCGCGCCTTCGGAGGAACCTCGTCGCTGAGCATCACCGACGGCAACCTGGTGTTCGAGGGACCGCTCCCGGGGGGCGGCTCGTGGCTCGCCACCGCCCGGCGCACCTACTACGACGTGGTCGTCGGCAGGGTGCTGGACCAGGACTTCCCCTCGTTCGAGGATTTCCAGTTGCGGGCGGACTGGGAGTTCGGGCCGGGACACCGGCTGTCGCTCGTCGGACTCTCGAGCCGCGAGGACACGAACTTCTCGTTTACCGAGGACGAGGGAACGGAGGCCGGCGAGCGTGTGGACTTCCTCGGGGACATCGGCAACGAGCTGGGCGCGGCCCGCTTCGATGCGCTGCTCTCGGACCGGGTGACCGCCACCACGATCCTCTCCTGGTACCGCAACACCGAGGTGCTGGACTTCGATGCCGAGGTCTTCACCGAGAACCGGGTGGTGAACGTCGAGGACCCCGAGCGGCGCGACCTGCCCACCCGCATCGCGTTCGAGCGGGAGCGGGCGGTGCGCGACCTCTCGCTGCGCCAGGAGATCGGCATCCAGTTCGGCGCGCGGCATTTCCTGGAGACCGGCTTCGAGCTCCACGGACTCGAGTCCTCGCTCGACCAGGTCATCCAGGGTCCCCGGAACGAGAGCGCGGCCAACCCGAGCAGCGTCCAGGGCGGAGCGGCGCTGCCCGACCTGCTGGTCTCCGAGCATTCCGGCGTCCGCGGCGGCGCCTGGGTGCAGGACGCCTACCGGGTGACGGACCGCTTCACCGTGGAGCCGGGGCTGCGCCTTGACTGGAGCACCCTGAACGGCCGGGCCACCCTCTCCCCGCGCCTCGCGGCGGGCTGGAACCTCGGGGCCGGGGTGCAGGCGCGCGCGGCGGGCGGGCTCTACACCCAGAGCCCGGGGTGGGAGAAGCTGGTCTCCTCCGACTACCTGCTCGACCTGAACGCGATCGGGGACCTCTTCCACGAACGGGCGGTGCACGCCGTCGCAGGACTGGAGAAGGAGCTGACGGGCGGGACCCGGCTGCGCGTCGAGGGGTACTGGAAGCGCTTCGACGACCTGCTGGTGGGGCGGCTGGAGACCGAGGCGGAACGGATGCGCCGGCTCGCCGACTACGACTTCCCGGCGGAGCTCGCGGGCAGCGTGCCGCGCGACGCCCGGATCACCATCAACCCGGTCAACGAGGGCGCCGGGGTGGCGCGCGGCCTCGACGTGTACCTGGAACGGCTCGACCCCTCGGCGCGGATCGCGGGGTGGATCTCCTACGCCTACGGCCGGGCGGAGCGGGAGACCTACGGCCGACGCTACCCGTTCGAGTACGACCGGCCCCACGCGCTGAACGTGGTAGGCCGCATCGGAATCACCGAGTCCTGGAGCCTCGCCGCCACGGGGCGGCTGGCGAGCGGGTTCCCGTATACCCCCGCGGTCGGGGTGCGGGTCGCCGCCGTCGAGGACGAGCGCGGGCGGCTGGTGCCGGAGACGGACGACAACGGGAACCTCGCCTACGCGGCAGACCTCGGCGGGCTCGACAACCTGCAGCGCGCCCGGCTCCCGCTCTACGCCCGGCTCGATCTGCGGCTCACCTACCGCCGCGGCCGCTGGTCGGCCTACGCCGAGGTGATCAACGCGCTGAACCGGCAGAACGGGGTAGCGATCGAGACCGAGGTGGTGGCGAATCCCGGCGGCGTTCCTACGGTCGAGGAAATCCCGAGCTTCGGCTTCCCCAGGGTTCCGACGGTGGGCGTCCGCGTGCGGTTCTGATTCGTTCCCGATCAGTAGCCGACCAGGCCGAGTACCGGCGACCCTAATCCGACGATCAGCAGGAGACTGACGCCTCCCACCACGGCGGCGGCGAAGAGCCCGAAAAGGAACGGGCGGAGGCCGATGCGGCGGAGGCCGGCGAAGCTCGTCTGCAGCCCGACGCCCGCCATCGCCACGAGTAGGCACATCTCGGCCGCGTGGCGGAAGAACGCCACCATCGCCCCCCAGGCCTCCGGGTCGAGAAGACCGAACGCCTGGTCCCCGTGATCGCCGAGGGTACGGAGGGCGGAGCACGCCGCGAACCCGACCACGAACCACGGAATCATGCGCAGCCAGCCCCGGGCGCCGGGGGAGTCCACCGACCGGGTCTCGCCGAAGAGAATGCCGGCCAGCGGGATCAACGCCAGCATCGAGAGGTTCCGCACCAGTTTGGTCACGGTGGCGACGTCGAGCGCCAGGGGAGCGCCGTACTGGACCTGGTAAATCGCGCCGGCCCCGGCGACCTGGGCGGTCTCGTGGATGGACGCCCCGAGGAAGAGTCCGGCGAGCTCCGGCTGGCCGCCGAACATCGCATGCGCGAGGATCGGGTATCCGAACATGGCGGCGATCCCGAACACCGTGATGCAGGAAATGGCGTAGGTGACCTCGGCCTGCCGGGCCCGGATGAGCGGCGCGGTCGCAACGATCGCGGTGGCGCCGCAGATGCTCGTCCCGGCGGCGATCAGCCCGGCCAGGGTCCGCGAGAGCCCGAGACGCGGTCCCAGGAGCCGGACGACGCTGACGCCGGCGGCCACCGCCAGCACCACGAAGGGCAGGGCCGCCAGGGTGAACCTGCCGGCGGCGAGGAGGCTCAGGCGGAAGCCGAGCAGCACGATGCCGAGGCGCAGAATCGTGGTCGAGGCGAATCGCAGTCCCGGCGCCCCGGCCTGCGCCCGGGTGGAGAGGTTGGCGACGACCATCCCGAGGACGATGGCCAGCATGATGGGGCTGATCGGAGTGCCCGCGAGTCCGAGCAGCGACTGAGCGATCCACTCCGCGGAAAACGTGGCGACCGCCGCTACCAGCGCCGCCAGCGCCAGTCCGATCCAGAAGGCCGGTGATGGCACCGGCTGCGTGCTCCCCACGGCCGGTCAGGGACGCGGTCCGCCGGTGCCGAAGCCGGTGACCCCCACCCGGCGGGGAATGTAGTGGTCGGGATCCACGGTCCGGTGGAACACGATGCGGCCGTTGCTCATCACGAACATGGGCTCGTGGGTGGCGTAGATGTCCTCGACCGGGTTCCCGTCCACGGAGACCAGATCGGCCTCCAGGCCAACCTCGATGGCGCCGGTGCGGTCACGGATGCCGTACACCTCGGCGGAGCGGATGGTCGCGGACTGGAGGGCCTGGAGCGGCGTCATCCCCATCTCCACGAAGTGGGTCATCTCCCGGTAGACCCGGACGTTCGTGTTCGGTCCGTACTGGGTGTCGGTCGCGGTGAGGATGGTGACTCCCAGTTCGAGGGCCCGCCGGAAACCCTTCTGCAGGTAGTGCAGCAGGTGGCTGCCGCGCTGGAAGCTCGCCGACGAGTTGTAGTCGTCGTGGGGCAGGAGGAACCCCACCACCGAGGTGTAGGTCGGGACCCAGGCGGTTCCCATCTCCAGCATCAAACGGAGCCCCTCCTCGTCCACGTAGGAGCCGTGCTCGATGGTGGCGCAGCCGGCCACGATGGCGTTCCGCACCACCTCCCTGCCGTGCGCGTGGCAGGCCACCTTGACGCCGAGCGCATCGGCCTCCTCGACAATCGCGGTCAGTTCCTCGGCGCTGTAGACGAGCATCTTGGGGTCCGGGCCATCGGGCCCCGACGTCGTGCCCCCGGAGCGGGTCTTGATCCAGCGGGCGCCCCGGTCCACGTCCACCTGGACCACCTCCCGGACCGCTTCAACGCCCTTCACCTCGTTGTGGAGGTACTTGTAGAGACGCGGATCGGCGAGGGCCGACTGGCCGAGGTTCGGCAGTACGTAAACCCCGGCCGCGAAAATCTCCGGCCCCGCCAGATGGCCCTTCTCGACCATGTCGTTCATCCGGACGTCAAGGAAGCTCCCGACCGCGGCGCTCTTCATGGTGGTGACGCCCGACTCGAGCGCCCGGTAGAGACCGTCGAGGGTGCGCCCGTGCCAGTGGCCGTCGAAGAGGCCCGGCATGAGGTGCCGGCCGCCCAGGTCCAGCACATGGGCCCCTTCGGGAGGCGGATCGGTTCCCACGGATTCGATGAGCCCGTCCCGCACCACCACGACGGCGTCCTCGAGGACGGTTCCGTCCACCACGTTCACCACCTGGGTGTTGACGAGCGCCACGTGAGGCTGCGGGAGGATGCCGTCCTCGTCGGGCAGGTAGGGGACGGTCGGTTGGGCGGTGCCGAACCCGGCAACGAAGGCAGCGACGGCGGCCGGAACCGCAATGCGAACGCGTCTCTGAGTCATGGAAGAGTCCTCCGGACCCGATGGTATGTTCGGGAAGCCGTGAGCGGCTAGGCGAAGGAGAAAACGCATGCATCGAAGGGCTTTTCTGGCAGCAACCGGCGGCGCGCTGACCGCGCTCCACGCCGATGCGGGAGAGCGGGTCGGCAAGGCCGTGGCGCGCCTGGGCGCCCGCACCGCGCAGGCCGCGGCGCAGGAAGAGGACTTCTGGTTCCGCGTGCGGGAGGCGTTCACCATCGACCGCAACCACATCAACCTGAACTCGGGGAGCGTGAGCCCGGCGCCGGTCCCGGTCCAGCGCGCGATGGACCAGTACTGGGACATCATGAACATGGGCCCGTCGCTCTACGTGGACGAACTGCTCGGGCCACGGATCGAGGTGGCGCGGCGCCGGCTCGCGGAGACCTTCGGGTGCGGGACCGACGAGCTCGCCTTCACCCGGAACGCCAGCGAGGCGATGGAGATCGTGCAGTTCGGCCTGCCGCTCGAGGCCGGGGACGAGGTCCTGACCACCACCCAGGACTACCCGCGCATGCTCATGACCTTCCGCCAGCGCGAGCGGCGTGACGGGATCGTGCTGCGCACCGTCCCGTACCCCACGCCGCCGGAGGACCTCTCCGAACTGACGGGGATCCTGGAGCGGGCCATCACGCCGAAGACGAAACTCCTGCTCATCTGCCACACCACCTTCACCACCGGCCAGATCTTCCCGGTGCGCGAGATCTGCCAAATGGCGCGCCGCCACGGCATCGAGACGCTGGTGGACGGCGCCCACGGCTTCGCGCACTTCCCCTTCACCCGGGACGACCTCGACTGCGATTACTACGGGACGAGCCTCCACAAGTGGCTCTTCGCGCCCGTCGGCACCGGGTTCCTCTACGTCCGGAAGGAGAAGATCCCCAAGGTGTGGCCGCTGATGAGCGCCCCCGAGAGCCAGGACGACGACATCCGCAAGTTCGAGCAGATCGGGACAAACCCGATCGCGGTTCGGGGGCCCATCACCGAGGCGGTGACCTTCCACGAGGGGCTCGGCGCCGAGCGGAAGGCCGAGCGCCTGGTGTACCTGCGGCGCCGCTGGGCCGAGCGGGTGAAGGAGCTTCCGCGAGTCCAGGTGCTGAACCCGCCGGACATCAAGCAGGCCTGCGGGATCGGGGCGATGCGGATCGAGGGGGTGGACTCGGGCGAACTGACCGATTTCCTCGAGCGGAAGTACCGGATCCACGTCCGGCCCCGCTTCGTTCGAGGTGAATTCGACTGCATCCGGGTCTCGCCGAGCGTCTTCAGCACGCTCGAGGAGATCGATCTCTTCGCCGCCGGGATCGAGGACGCGGCCCGGAACGGGGTGTCGGCGTGAGCTCGGGAGACGGCGTTCGCCGCCGTGAATTCCTGAAGGGAGCGATGGCGGCGCTGCCGGCGGCGGCGGCGTGCGGCGGCGACGGGGAAGACGCCGCTCCGGGAACCCAGCCCCCCGCGGGGCCGGGGCCGCCGGCAGGCGTCGCCATCTGGGGTCAGGATCTGGGCCTCGGGGAGATGTACCAGGGGGACGGGAGCCAGACGGAGGTCGAGCTCTACGTCCGGAAGTGCGCGGACCACGGGGTCTCGCGGGTGTTCGCCCCCGGCGCGTCCGCGGAACTGGTAGAGGCCGGCGCCGCGGTGGGGGTGGAGGTCCATCCCTACAAGGCGGTCGCCTCCGCCGGCGGCATCCGGATGTATCCGGCGTGGTCGTGCAACTTCATGGTCCCGCGCTTCGGCACCGAAGCCGGCCGGGAGACGCTGAACGCCCACCGGCCCATCTGGAGCCACCCGCAGCGGATCGAGAGCCTGAGCGACTTCGTCCGCGAGAACCCCGAGCACCGCCACCGGAACCGGGCGCGGACCGACGAGCTGCAGCCCTACGAGCGGGTCTTCCTCAGTCCCGGACTGCCGGAGGGACGGGCGGAGGAGGCGCGGGCGTTCTCCGAACTCCTCTCCCGAAGCGGCGGGCGCGGCATCCAGGCCGAGTTCGTCTCCATCAACGAGGACGAGAACGGGGTCACCACCGATGGATACGAGGAGTCCATCACCGGCGCCTTCCGCGAAGCCACCGGACGCGACCCCTTCCAGTTGCCGAACGACGATCCCGAGTGGGTGCAGTTCCGCGCCGACCGCTGGACCGACATGGTCCGGGACATCCGCGATGCGGTGAAAGCGGTGCGCTCCGACGCGGTCTTCACGATCACGGTCATCAACCGTGACGCGGACGGCTACGTCCCGCGGATCCAGGACTGGCCGGCCTGGGTGGAGCAGGGGCTCTGCGACGAGATGCACCTCTGGTTCCGCTCCACCACCGACCTGCCGACCATCGAACGGCACTGCCGGCACTTCGTGGACACGGTGGCCGGCCGGGTGCCGACGATGGCCGAGTTCTCCTGCTACCACCCGGGAAGCCTCCAGACGCCGGAGGCCATGATGGAGGCCGCCCGCATCGCGCGGGGCGCCGGGATGGACGGGCTCGGGATCTACCGGAGCCACGCGGTGGAGCAGCTCGAGTTCTGGCCGCTCCTGGACCAGATGACCCGGCTCTGAGAGACATCCGGCCGGCACAGGCGACGAGAACCGCGCCGTTCACGCCGCGCGTCGACTTCGCGCTACGAGCCGGTCCCCCGCAGCACGGTGTCCAGGAAGGTGCGCGGGCTCAGGATCGTCACTCCCATGACACCGGAGAGCGCGAGCAGATCCTGGTCACCACTCACCAGGAACTGCGCCTCAGCGGCCACGGCGCAGGCGACGAACTTGTCATCGTCCGGATCGCGACACAGGGGCTCGGGGAGCGGCGGCGTGGATACCAATTCGCTGTTAGAGAGGACCAGTTGCAGGATCGGGCCCAGGTTCACACCTGGGAAATCCGCGGCCAGACGAGCACCGACTCGCCGATACTCGTCGGCAATCTCGGCAGAAAGGACAAGCTGGACTTCCTCACGGCGCCACGCGGCGAGGATTTCTCCGGGGACTCCACCAAAGAAGACTGCTGAGACGAAGACGTTTGTGTCGAGAACAACCCTCACCGCGAGCGGACAGCCCGGATCGCGGCGGAGACGTCAGCGGGACGCAATCCCGCTGCCCGTGCGGCACTACGCGCTTCGGCGAGGATGTCGTCGAACTCCTGCATGGAAGGCGCCGTGATCGGCTTCAGCACGATGGCGTCCTCGCCTCCAACGACGACAAATCGGGTGCCTGGCGCGAGGCGCATTCGTTCACGGACCGGTTCGGGAATTACAACCTGCCCCTTGGAGGACAAGCGGGTGGTCACGATGTCGCTCATCGGCTCTAATCTTACCAGTAAGACGGCGAAAGCGCCGCGCCCGTGCCGGGTTGCCGGCCGCAGACAGCGAGCGCACCGACCGCCGCTACCGGGCGGGCGGAGTTGGTGTCATTCGGATACCGGCCCGAGCGCGAAGAGAGTGCCGTCCTGGGTGCCGAAGACGATCCGCCCGCCCGCGACCGCGGGAGAACCCATGATCGCGGCGCCGGCGTGGAACTCCGAGAGCTTCTCGCCGGTTCCGAGGTCGAGCACGTAGAGCCGGCCGTCCGCGTTCCCCACGTACACCCGGTCGCCGGCGACGGCCGGCGAGGCGTCGAAACGGGCGCGGGCGCGGAACGTCCAGCGGGCCTCCCCCGTCTCACGGTCGAGGGCGTGGATCAGCTTGTCCCGGCCCGCGGCGATCACCAGCTCGCCCGCGAGCGCCGCGGAGGCGTAGAAGGGGAAGTGCCGGTCCGGATGCTCGTAGCGCCAGCGCAACTCGCCGGCGCCGACATCGACGGCCAGCACCTCGTTGTTGAAGGTGCCGTAGTAGAGCGTTCCGTCCGCGATCGCGGGCGAGGCAGCCGTATAGGCGCCGGAATCGAAGCGAAGCATCTCGGTCCCGTCCGTGATCCGCACCCCGCGAAGCACCGCGTCGCACCCCGTCACCCAGGCGAGACCGTCATGGCGTCCCGGGGTGGCGTGCACGGGGCCTTCGGTCTGGAGCGACCAGCGGGCCTCGCCCGTCGCGCGGTCCACGCCGTAGAACTGCTCGTCGTAGCTGCCGATGAGCACCAGGTCGCCGGCCACCACCGGCGAGGACTTGATCTCGGCGCCGGTCGGGAACTGCCAGCGGGGCTCTCCCGACTCGGCGTCCACGGCGTGCAGCACCCCCAGCAGGTCGCCGACGTACACCGTGTCCCCGGCGACGGCTGGGGACGACTCCCCGAATCGGTCCTCCTCGAACTCGCCGGCCTCGGCTTCCCCGGCCCCGGGCCGATAGCGCCAGGCTTCGGCGCCGTCCGCGAGGCTCAGTTTCACGAGCACCCCCGGGAGCGAGGTCGCATAGACGAATCCGTCGGCGATGGCGGGAGAGGACTCCACCGAGAAGCCGAGCGGCACGCTCCACTTCAGTTCGAGCTCGTCGCCGAGCGGCGACGCGGCGATGCCCGTGAGCGCGGCGTCCCTGCGGAACTGGGGCCAGTCGTCACCGCCCTGCGCGGCGGCGCCGGCCGCCGGCATCAAGACGATGAGCGCGAGAACGAGCCGGAACTTCATGCCACCGCGGAACGATAGACGGCGAGAGCGCCCGCGGCGTCGAACGGACGCGGATTGAAGCGGCCGGTCCACTCGGCGGAGGCTTCCTCCGCGAGCGCCGGCAGGTCCCGGACGTGCAGGCTCTCGCCGGCGAGGTCCTGCGGCAAGGCCGCCATGGCCACCCAGGCATCGAGCCGGCTCGCGAGGGTGTCCGCGGGATCGTCTCCCGGTGGAATTCCGGCGGCGCCGAGCAGATCGCGGTAGGCGTCCCGCGCGGAGGACGCGTTCCAGCGGACGACCCGGGGCAGGGTAATGGCGAGCGCCCGGCCGTGCGCCACGTCGAAGCGCCGGGTCAGGGGATTTGCGCAGGCATGCGCCGCGCCCAGCATCGACCGTTCGATCGCGGCGCCGGCAAGGAAGGCGCCGAGCTGCATGTCTTCCCAGGCGACAGGCGTAGCGTCACCGGCCGTGACGAGCGGGAACGCCCGGCTCAGCAGTGCGAAGGCGCGGTGGCTGAGGGCCACCGACGCATCGGTCCGCCCGGACGTCACCGCCGTTTCCACCGCATGGGCGATGGAATCGAAGCCGGTCGCCGCAATCACCTCCGCAGGCGCCGAGGGGAGGAGCGCCGGGTCCAGGATCACGTCGCGAAACATCGCGGAAGGCGCCCCGCAGGCGAGCTTCTGGTGATCCCGGTCCCGTGAGATCAGGGCGTAGGACTGGGCCTCGCTCCCGGTGCCGGCGGTCGTGGGAACCCCGATCAGCGGCGGGAGCGGGTGAGGGCACCTGTCGTACCCCCGGTAGTCCTCCATCCGGCCGCCGCCCGCCAGGAGGAAGCCGGCGCCCTTGGCCACATCCAGCGAACTTCCGCCGCCCACCCCTACGAGGGCGTCGGCGCGCATGGCGCCGGCGGCATGGGCTGCCCGGGCCACGTCCGACTCGGTGGGGTTCTCGGCGAAATCGGAGAAGACCTCCACCGCCACGCCGGCGCTCTCGAGGCTCTTCCGGGCCCTCCCCGTGATGCCCGCCGCCGCGATGCCCGGGTCCGAAGTGATCAGCGTGCGGCGAACGGCGCGTTCACGAGCGACGGCGCCGAGGGCGGAAAGGGCTCCGCTTCCAGAACGGATGAGCGGCGAGGGACCGGCGGGGAGACGCCAGGCGCCCCGGGGATTCCCGGGTGGAAACCCCGCACCGGCCGCGCCACCGGATGGGGTCGGGATGGCATCCATCACCGGGACAGAATACCCGTCGAGGGGATTCAGCGTGCGGAATCATGGACATTTCTCCATAATTCGAAGGGAAATACGGATCATGATCCATGTTTCCAATACAATAGCGGAGTGTTCCGCCGCCTCCTGAGCCCCACCCGGCGCAACTCGTTCTTTCTCTTCGGCGCCCGCGGAACCGGCAAGACGACCTACATCCGGAGCGCGTTTCATCCGGATCGCGCCCTCTACGTGGATCTGCTCGACCCCGAGGAACAGGATCGCTACCGCCGCAATCCGGGTCGCCTCGAGAGCCAGGTCCGGGCGCTGCCTGCGCCGGTGGAGTGGGTTCTCATTGATGAGGTCCAGCGCGCGCCCCGGCTGCTGGACGTGATCCAGCGCCTGATCGAGGACGGCTCCAGGCGCTTCGTGCTCACCGGGTCTAGCGGCCGAAAGCTACGGCGGGGGGCCTCGAACCTGCTGGCCGGCAGGGCGTTCGTGTACGACCTGTTTCCGTTGACCGCACCGGAGCTTGCGGACGCGTTCGACCTCGATGAAGCCCTGCGCTGGGGTACGTTGCCCAGGGTCTTCGCGCTGGCGTCCGAAGAGGACAAACAGGCCTACCTGCGCGCGTACACACGGACCTACCTGCAAGAAGAGATCGTGGCGGAGCAGATCGTGAGGCGCCTCGACCCGTTTCGGCACTTTCTCGAGGTCGCCGCGCAGTCGAACGGAGCGATCGTCAACTTCACCAACATCGCCCGCGACGTCGGCGCCGACCCCAAGACGGTCATTTCCTATTTCAGCATTCTGGAGGACACTCTCGTCGGCTTCCTGCTGCCCCCGTTTCATCGTTCGATCCGGAAACAGCAGCGCACGAGTCCCAAGTTCTACTGCTTCGATCCCGGCGTCAAGCGGGCGCTGGAGAGAACGCTCACGATCCCCCTGCAACCCGGCACCTACGACTACGGACGGGCCTTCGAACACTTCGTCGTGACCCAGATCCGTCACCTGTCGCGGTATCGGTACCCGGACTGGAAGCTGTCCTACCTCCGCACGGGCGGGGGCGCCGAGGTTGATCTCGTGATCGAGCGCCCCGGGATGCCGGCCGCGCTGATCGAGATCAAGTCCGCGGACCGCGTGAGCGAGCGGGACGTGCGCGGCCTCGCCCGCTTTACGGGCGATTTCACGGATCCCTCGGCGCTGTGCATCAGCCGCGACCCGACCCGGCTGCGGATCGGCAGCGTGTGGTGCTTGCATTGGCGCGACGCGCTGGTGGAACTGGGACTCGGCTGAGACGGACGCCGGTCGGCGTTCCCCTCCCGGCCGGTCCCGTGACCCGGATCAGCGTCCCCCGGCGGTCGCGTCCTGGTCCTCGAGGGCGAACAGCTGGTTGTGGCTCGCGATGTAGAGAACGCCGTTCGCCGGAACGGCGCTGGAATAGACCGAGCCGCCCATGTTCATTTCGGCGATGACCTCCTCGGCCGGGCCCGGCCGGAGCACGACGATGTCGCCGTCCTCGTCCCCCAGATACAGCTTGTCGTCGGCGATGACCGGCGATCCCCAGACGGCCGCGAAGGTGTCGTGTACCCAGAGCGGTTCCCCGGTCTCGATGTCGATGGCGTGGAGGAAGCCGGAGAAGTCCGGCAGGTAGAAGATGCCGTCCCTGAGCGCGCCGGTGGAGATGCTGCGGCGGATCGCGTCGTAGTGCCAGACGCGGCCGGTTTCGGTGATGTCCCCCCGCCGGGTGGCGTCGATGGCGTAGAGATGGCCGACCCCCTCACCGTGCTCCGGATCCTGTCCGTTGGCGATGTAGAGCCGGTCGCCCGCGATGACCGGAGTGGAGATGACGTTGTTCCGGGTGCGCGGCCAGGCCGAGTCCTTGGGATTCGTGTCGAACCACCAGAGCGCCTCGCCGCTTCCGGCTTCGTACCCCCGGACCCAGCCGTCCCCTTCGCCCATGATGACCTGGGTCACGCCGCCCACCTCGGCCACCCCGGCGGCGGACCACTGCCCGTGCAGGATGTTCTCCCCGACCTGGTTCGCCTCCCAGACGAGCTCTCCGGTCTCCTTGTCCACCGCGATGATCGCGGGGGCGGACGGCGAAGGCAGGTTCACGTGGCTCTCGTCGTGGCCGTTCGAGGTGTTCACGAAGATGAGGTTCCCGTGGACAACCGGGTTCGAGTTCGACATGTTGTGGGGGAAGGAGCCGAGCTCCTCCATCATGTCGAGCCGCCAGATGACGTCTCCGTCGGTCGGGGACTGGCGCACTTCGTCGGTCACCGGTCCGTCGTTGCCGTTGGCCATGCCATGGACATCGAGGGCCAGCAGTTCGCCCCGGTTCGTCACGTAGTAGAGGCGGTCCCCCTCCACGAGCGGCGACGAGCAGATCCCCTGGTACGGCCAGTCGTTCACCCGGCCGGAAACGAGCTTGTCCGAAACCATCTGCCAGAGGAACTCTCCCGTCGCGGCATCGAAGGCGAGGAGGATTCCCTTGTCGCCCACGACTTCCTGGTCGTAGAGGGCCTCGTTGTTGGTGCCGACGAAGATCCGGCCTCCCGCCACCACCGGGTTCCCGTAGGTCTGCGAACCGAGCGCCGCCACCCAGCGCACGTTGTGGCCGCTGTTCACGTCCCATTCGGAGGGGAGCCGGGCGGGGCTGTCGGAGACCATGTTCCGGTCCGGAGTTCCACCCCACATCGGCCAGTCCTGGGCGCTTGCGCCGGCGGCGACCAGGAGGAGCAGAAGGAGTCCCGGCAGGATGACTTCCCGCCCTTTCCTGCGTTGCACCGGTGAATTCAATCGCGACAAGGAGCGTTTCTCGCGGCGGCTCGCCGTGCACTTCGTTCCGGGAACCATGGCGGGGCGCGAGTCTAGCGGACCGCTCGCGGCGGAAAACGCCGCGCGTTAGGCAAACCGCGCGCCAGCGAACAGAATACGGGCCACCGTGTGCAAGTTCCCGCGTCCCGGCATGTCCGCGGCCGCTCTCGCCGCCGGAATCCTTGCCCTGGCCGTTTCGGGAGCGGCCTTCGGGGGACAGTCCGCCTCCGGCCCGTCCGCGCCGGAGACTCCAGCAGCACCGGTGAACTGGTCCGCCAACTGGCCCGCCTGGCGCGGGCCGGCCGCGAACGGCGTCTCCACCGAGACCGGCCTGCCGGTCCTCTTCGACCCGGACACGAACGGGCTCTGGAAGACCGCGACCCCGGGCGAGGGGCACTCGTCACCGGTCGTCTGGGACCAGCTCGTGTTCGTCTCGGCCTCCATCGCCGGGGACCCGATTCCCGGGCGGGAGCCGCCGGTGCACATCCGGAACGGCGAGGTCTACCTGCACGGCGGGAGCACGGCCGGGAACCTCCATCACACCCTGCTGGCGCTGGCCTACGACGCGCGGACGGGACGCGAGGTGTGGCGGCGGACGGTCCATGACGGCCCCGTCTACGACAACCGGTACCGGAGCAACACCTACGCGTCGTTGACGGCGATCGCCGACGGGGACCGGGTCTACTTCTCCTTCGGCAATCAGGGTCTCTTCGCCTTCACGCTGGACGGGGACCCCGTCTGGGCGACCGACCTCGGCGACTACGGCGTCTGGGGGCTCGGCCACGGGATCAATCCGGTGCTGCACGGCGAAACCCTCATCCTCGTCCACGACAACGACGACGGCGAGGGCTCGCGCATCTTCGGGGTGGACCGGCGCAGCGGGGAGATCGCCTGGAGCACCGAGCGGCACGCGCGAAAAGGCTGGGCGACTCCGGCGCTGCTGCCGGTCGGGGACGTCACCCAGCTCTTCGTGCCCGGCTACCACTTCCTCGGCGCCTACGACGCCGGAAACGGCGTCGAACTGTGGCGGACCGCGCCCTTCGAGGACTCGGCCCCGGTCCACACCCCCGTCCACCAACCCCTCGGGGACGGCCGTCTCGTCTTCGTCTCGACGGGCTATCCCGGCAAGGAAATGCGCGCCCTCGAGGTGCTGCCGGGGGTCGAACCCCGCGTTCGCTGGACCTACGAGCGGGGGACCGGATACCTCCCTTCGGCGCTCCTCTACCAGGGAATCCTGTTCTTCCTGTCGGACGGCGGCGTGATCACCGCGCTCGACCCGGAGGACGGTTCGCTCCATTTCCAGGCGCGCCCCACGAATCCGGGCCGCTACAACTCCTCGCCGGTCGGGTACGAAGGACAGGTCCTGATCGGCAGCCTGGAGGGCGACCTGACCGTGTTCCGGGCCCAGGAGGAGTTCGAGATCGTCGCCGAGAGTTCCCTGCCGGAAGCGATCTGGGCCTCCCCGGCCATGGCGGGGGGAACCGTCTTCATGCGGGGCGTGGACCACCTCTACGCGTTCCGGTCCTCCGGCGCCGGGGAGACGACACCACCCCAGTGACGCTTTCGCCGGATCGCGCCGTCAGGATCGCGGCCGTCCTGTCGGTGTGCCTGGCAACCGCGGGCGCCGCCCAGGATCCGCCGGCGGCCTGGCCCCAGTGGCGCGGCCCCGGCGGACAGGCCACGGCGGAGTCCGGCGCCCCGCTCCACTGGGGCGCCGGCGAGAACGTCGTCTGGAAAGCGGCGATCGAAGGCCGCGGGCATTCGTCACCGATCGTGGTCGGGGACCTGATCTTCCTGACCAGCGCGATCTCGGGCGAACAGGTTCCCGGGCACGGGGCCATCATCCATTTCCTCGGCAGCGAGGAGTTCCTCCACCCCGACAGCCTGGGCGCCGACCAGCGGCTCGACGTGCTGCTGCTCGCCCTCGACCGAAGGAACGGAGCGCTGCGCTGGCGGCGGGAGGTGCGCGCCGGCGCGCTTCCCTACGACAACCGTCACCGGATCGGCTCGTTCGCCAATCCCACCCCGGCAAGCGACGGGGAACGGGTCGTCGCCTGGTTCGGAACGCAGGGCCTGTACGCCTTCACCCTCGAGGGAGACCTCCTCTGGTCCCAGGACTTCGGGGGCGTCGGAACCCTGGGGATGGGGGTGGCCACCTCTCCCGTGCTCGTCGCGGCCGCCGGACTCGTCGTGGTCCAGAGCGATGTGGAGGAGGGCGACGGGTCCTTCATCGCGGCCCTGGACATCGCCACCGGGACCATTCGCTGGCGGGCGGAGCGGACCCAGCGGGTGGGCTGGGCAACTCCCGCGGTGGTGCAGTCCGACGACGGGGCCGCCACGGTGGTCGCCATGGGGACGGGAGAGATCGTCGCCTACCGGGCCGACAACGGAGAAGAACGCTGGCGCGTGGAAGGACTCGGGGGCAACGCGGTACCGAGTCCGGTGGCGTCCGGCGACGGTCTGGTGTTCGCCGTGACGGGCTATCCCCGGAAGAACATCCTGGCGCTCGACCTGGCCGACGGATCGCTCCGCTGGAGCTACCGCAAGGGACAGGGGTACGTGCCGTCGCCGATCTTCCACCGGGGCGTGCTCTATCTGGTCAGCGACGGCGGCATCCTGACCGCTCTCGACGGGAAGAACGGCGAAGTCATCTACGAGGGCGGCCGGATGCCGCTTCCCTCGCGGTTCTTCTCGTCCCCGGTGGTGGCAGGCGAGCTCATCTACCTGACCAGCGAGGACGGGGACACCCACGTGATCCGTCCCGGGCCGCAATTCGAGGTCCTGGCGACCAACACCCTGGACGAGCCGGTGATGGCCTCGCCGGCCGTCGTGGACGGCACGATCTACCTGCGGGGCGCCGAGCACCTGTATGCGATCGCCGAACCGGCGGCGGCCGCCGGTTCAGAGCCTTGATGCTCCGCCTCAGCGCGGGAACCCCTGTCCGAGTCTCGTCGTATCCGCACGAGAAACGGCAGCCGCCCGAGGGCGGCAGGCATGTCCAGGGAGGCGCGCCGATGAGATTCCCAACCCCGAACGAGTTCCGCATGGGCCCATACCGCCCGGTAGCGCTGGCCGCGGCCCTGCTTTCGCTGTTGCTCGGCTGCGCGCCCCCGGCGCCGGAGATCCCGAGTTACAGCGCCCGGGCCTTCTACGACACCGAACAGGTCTTCGGCGCCTCCTTCTCGGCGGACGAGACCCGCCTGCTGATGACCTCGGACCGGACCGGCGTGATGAACGTCTACGCACAGCCGATCGCCGGAGGGGAGCCCGAGGCGCTGACGAGCTCGGGCACCGACGCCAACTTGGGGATGGCGTTCTTCCCGAATGACGACCGGATCCTCTTCACGGCCGACCAGGGCGGGAACGAGTTGAACCACCTCTATGTCCAGGCGCCCGGCGGAACGCCCGAGGACATCACTCCCGGGGAGAACCTCAAGGCCGGCTTCAGCGGCTTCACCGCGGACGGCGAGCGGTTCTTCGTCACCACGAACGAACGGAACCCGCAGGCCTTCGATCTCTACGAATACCGCGTGGAGGACTTGACCCGGCGTCTGGTCTTCGAGAATCCGGGAGGCTTCCAGCCGGGGCCGGTCAGTCCGGACGGGCGCTGGCTCGCCGTCACCAAAGCGCGGAACAACGCCGACAGCGACGTCTTCCTGGTGGACCTCGAGGACGCCTCCGCCGAGCCGCGTCACATCACCCCGCACGAGGGGGATGCCTCGCACGGCCCGGTCAGCTTCGACCCGGACGTCCGGGAGCTCTTCTATCGCACCGACGCCCACGGCGAGTTCGCGGAGGTCTGGGCCTACGGCCTGGAAAGCGGAGAACACCGCCCGGTGGTGCAGGCCGACTGGGACGTCTTCACCGTGTACTTCTCGGAAAAGGGGACGTACCGGGTGAGCGCCGTCAACGTGGACGCCTCCACTGAGGTCACCGTGGTGGACACCCGGAGCGGCGAAACGGTCGAGTTTCCCGACGTTCCCGGAGGCGACGTGACCGGGGTGCGCTTTTCCCCGAGCGAGACGAAGCTGGCCTTCTACGTGAACAGCGACACCTCGCCGTCGAACCTCTACGTCTGGGACCTCGAAACGGGAGAGCACCGCCGCCTCACGAACACCCTGAACCCCGAGATCGAGGAGAACCACCTGGTGGACGGGGAAGTGATCCGTTATCCGAGCTTCGACGGCCTGGAGATCCCGTCGGTCCTCTACCGCCCGCACCAAGCGACGGCGGACACGCGGGTGCCGGCCCTCGTCTGGGTTCACGGCGGCCCCGGCGGCCAGAGCCGCAAGGGGTACCGGGCGCAGATCCAGCATCTCGTGAACAACGGCTACGCGGTGCTGGCGGTCAACAACCGGGGCTCCTCGGGCTACGGCAAGACCTTCTTCCACCTGGACGACAAGCGCCACGGCGACGTGGACCTGAAGGACTGCGTGGAGGCCCGCTCCTATCTCGAATCGCTCGACTGGGTGGACGACAGCCGCATCGGGATCATCGGCGGCAGCTACGGCGGTTACATGGTGGGCGCCGCGCTGGCCTTCGAGCCCGAGGTGTTCGACGTGGGCGTGAACATCTTCGGGGTGATGAACTGGGTGCGGACGCTGTCCAGCATCCCGCCCTGGTGGGGCGCGGCGCGCGATTCGCTCTACGCCGAGCTGGGAGACCCGGAGACCGACCTCGAACGGCTGACGGCGATCTCCCCGCTGTTCCACGCCGAGAACATCGTGCGGCCGCTCTTCGTGGTCCAGGGCGCCAACGACCCGCGGGTGCTCCAGGTCGAAAGCGACGAGATCGTCGAGGCGGTGCGGGCGAACGGCGTGCCGGTGGAATACGTGATCTTTCCGGACGAGGGACACGGGTTCCGCAACCGGGACAACCGCATCGAGAGCGCCGACCGCATCCTGGGTTTCCTGGAGACTCACCTCCAGTAGGAGGGGACCCCGGCCGGTTCTCGCGGCAGCGGACTCAGCCCGGCACGCGCGGCGCGCCGGGCCGGCAACTTCCGTATGGCAGCTCCGGGCTTTAGAGTCTGAACGGCAATGAAGCGTCTCGCATCGATTCTCACGCTCGTCAGTCTCGCCGTTCCCGGGGCCGCGACCGGGTCCGAGTGGGACCGGTTCCGCGGCCCCAACGGCACCGGCATCGGCCCCGACGGTGAACTTCCGGTCGTCTTCGGGCCCGACCGGGCGCTGATCTTCCGGGCGCCCCTCCCGCCGGGGCATTCCTCGCCGATCCTTGCGGGCGGCCGGGTGCACGTGACCGCGTTCGAGGAGGACCAGTTCCTGACCATCGCGCTCGATCCCGAGTCCGGAGAGGAGCTGTGGCGCGCGGTCGCGAAGCGGGAGCGAGTGACCGAAGTGGACTCCCGGAACAACGCCGCCTCACCGAGCGTGGCCGCGACCGGCGACGGGGTGTATGCGTTCTTCCCCGATCTCGGGCTGATCGGCTACGACGGCAAGGGCAGGGAGCAGTGGCGCCAGCCGCTCGGACCCTTCGACAACTACTACGGGATGGGGGCGTCCCCCATCCTCGCCGGGGACACGGTGGTGCTGGTTCTGGACCAGAACCTCAACTCGGAGATCCTCGCCGTGGACCGGCGGAGCGGCGAGATCCTCTGGCGCACCCCGCGGCCCGAGGCCACCAGCGGCCACTCCACGCCGGTCCTGCGGGAAACCGCGGACGGGCTCGAGATCCTGGCGCCGGGGAGCTTCCTCCTCACCGCCTACGGCGTGGCCGACGGGGCCGCCCGCTGGTGGGTGCGGGGACTTCCCTGGGAGATGAAGTCCACCCCGCTGCTCGAAGGCGACCTGGTGTACGTGAACGGCTACGGGGCGCCGGTGAACCAGCCCGGCAACCAGATCACCCCCCCGACGTTCGCCGAGGCCCTCGAAGCCTCCGACGCCAACGGCGACGGCGTGCTCGCCCGCGAGGAGGCCGCCGGACACTCCGACTTCTGGTTCGACGTGATCGACCTCAGCAGCAATGGACTGCTGGAGGCGAGCGACTGGGCCTACTACGAGGCGGTGCTGTCCTCCCAGAACGGCGTCCTCGCGATCCGGCCCGGCGCCCCCGGCGAAGCCGGGGACCTGACCGAGCCGAACACGGTCTGGAGCTACCGCCGGCGGGTCCCGCAGCTTCCCTCACCGCTGCTCTACGGCGGCGTCCTCTACATGGTCAACGACGGCGGCATCGTCACCGCGCTCGATCCGTCGAGCGGGAGGATGCTCTCGCAGAACCGCCTCCAGGGGGCCGTGGATGCCTACTACGCCTCCCCGGTGGCGGCCGACGGCAAGATCTACTTCGTGAGCGAGCTGGGGCTCGCGGCGGTGGTCCGGCCCCTCGATCCCGGCGAGGAATCCCCGGAACTCGACGTCGTCCAGGTGAACCCGCTCGGGGAGGCGGTCTACGCCACCCCGGCGATCGCCCCCTCGCGCCTCTACCTCCGAACGGTCGAGGCGCTCTACGCGTTCGGCCCGGAGTAGCAGCGCTCCGCTAACCGGCGGAGGGCCCGGTCCTCACCGGGTCGCCGTGAAGGCGATGACCGGGGGGTTCTCGAGGAAGGCGTCCCAGAAGGGGTTGCCGCGCTCGGCGGGGTCGAGCGACACCCCCAGCCAGCGGAACTCGCGGAATCCCGCCTCGCCGAAGACCCGCCGATAGGTTTCAGGGCTCTCGTAGTAGTTGTCGAACTCGAAACTCGTACCGTCCGGGTTCGTGAGGCGGTAACGGATCGGCGCGCCCGCGGTGGGGACGGCGGGCCCGGTCTTGACGATGCCGTACTTGCTCCAGGAGACGGTTCCCCGCGGCGGGCTCAGCACGTTGTCGTTGAACCCGACGAGGCGGCCTCCGGGGCGGAGCGCGGCTCGAGCGACCTCCAGGAACCGGAGCAGCTTCGCGGCGCTCCCGGCGTAGTGCAGGAGGTACATGGCGACGACCAGGTCCACCGTGCCTTCGGGCCGGTACTCGGCGGCGTCGGAGCAGACGTAGCGGCATCCGAGAGGGTTCTCGCGTTCCTGCCGCTCGGCCAACCGGATCATCTCTCCCGAGACATCGACCCCCGTCACCTCGGCCGCGCCGGTGATCCTGAGCAGCCGGGTGTAGAACCCCTCGCCGCACGCGAGGTCCAGCACGCGCAGCCCGCGGACATCGCCGAGGGCCTCGAAAAGCGTGTGGCGCTCGACGTGCCTCCGGAACGGAAGCTGCTTCGAGTCCTGATAGGCGGCGGCGATCGCGTCGTACTGGGCCACGCCGGTCGAGCATATCCGGCGGCGGGCGGGATAATGGGCTCGCCACCATGGACTTTCGCTACCGCGGCGAGCCGGACGGCTCACGGGAGCGAAGCCAGGCGAGCGGAGGAGCCGACGTGAAAACACTCTCTGTCCTCTTGGCGGCGCTCGCGCTGCTTCTCGCACCTTCCGCAACCGCTCAGGAGGATCAGGGCGAGGCGCTCCGCGGCGCCGCCCGGGAGGGTGACGTCGGCCGCATCGAAGAACTGCTCGCCGCCGGCGTGGACGTGGACGCTCCCAACCGCTACGGCGCCACCGCGCTTTTCTTCGCCGCCGACCGGGGACACCTGGACGTCGTCCGGCGGCTGGCCGATGCCGGGGCCGCCCTCGACCTCGAGGACCGCTTCTACCAGATGACGGCCCTCAGCCGGGCCGCGGGTTCCGGACACCGGGAAGTCGTCTTCTTCCTGCTCGCCCGCGGGGCGCCCGGTGCCGGCGGGCTGCTGGTGCGGGCGTCGCGGCAGGGTGACGAGGAGTTGCTCCGCGCCGTCCTCGAGAACGGGAACTTCGACGAGGACGCGCTCGCGGCGGCGCGGGAGTCCGCGGACTCGGAGGACATCGCGGCCCTCCTCCGGGAGGGGACCGCGCGGGCGGTGGCGGCGCCCGAACTCACCGAAGAGGCCCGGCGGCGGCTCGCCGGGAGCTACTGGAACGAGACCGCGGAGCGGGGCGTGCGGATCGTCTCCGAGGACGGCGTGCTCCGGGCCCGGAGCTTCGAGCGCGACGCCGATTCCGGGAACGAGCGTTTCAGCGGTCCCCCGGTCGCGCTCGCGCCGCGCGGCGGTCCGCGGTCCTTCATCACCGAGAGCGGGGCCCGTTACGCCTTTCCGGGCCGGGGGGGCATGGTCGAGCGGTTGATCGTGGAAACCGGCGGTGAGACGGTGGCCTACGGACCCGAGGGCGAGGCCGAGAGCCGCGCCGCGGCGCGGGAGGTTGCCGAGGCGCCCGTGGCGGCGGCAGCGGCGTCCGCACCCGGGGACCTGGCGCCGGTCCGGGCGCGTCCGTGGCCGCAGTTCCGCGGTCCCCGGGGCTCCGGAATTGCCGATGAGCAGGGGGTCCCGCTCCGCTGGAACGCAGCCGAAGGCGAGGGGATCGCCTGGGAAGCCGCCCTCCCGGGTCTCGGGGTGTCGAGCCCCATCGTGTGGGAGGACCGCGTGTACGTCGTGATCGCCGCGAGCCTCACGGAGGACTCGGAGTTCCGGATCGGCCTCTACGGCGACGTCGCGCCGGTCCAGAACGACAGCGAGCACCGCTTCGAGCTGCGCGCCCTTGACCTGCGCAGCGGAGCTCCCTTGTGGACGACCGAACTCCGCCGCGGGGTTCCGATGACGCGCCGGCACACCAAGTCGAGCCAGGCCAACGCGACCCCGGTGACCGACGGCGAGCGGATCGTCACCCTGCTCGGGAGCATGGGCGTGCTGCTCTGCCACGACCTCGAGGGCAACCTGCTCTGGGAGCGCGAGGTCGGGATCCTGAACAGCGGCTGGTTCTACGACCCCGACTACCAGTGGGGCCACGCTTCCTCACCGGTGATTCACGGCGGCGCCGTCATCGTCCTGGCGGACGTCCACGGCGACGCCTTTCTCGGCGCCTTCGATCTCGAGGACGGCGAACCCCTCTGGCGGACCCCCCGTGACGAGGTCTCCACCTTCTCCACGCCGTTCGTCCACGACGTGGGAGGAGATGCCGAGGTGGTCGTGAACGGCACCGTGATCCGGGGTTACGACGCCGTCACCGGCGCCGAACGCTGGCGGCTCGGGCCCAACTCGGAGATCCCCATCAGCGTGCCGCTGCTCGGCGACGGCCTCCTGTTCGTGCAGGCCGGGTATCCGCCGATCCGGCCCATCTACGCCATCCGTCCCGGGATGGAAGGTGACCTGAGCCTCGCTCCCGGCGAGGACTCGAGCGAAGCGATCGCCTGGAGCAAGAGCCGCGGCGGGGTGTACATCCCCTCGCCGATCTTCTATCGCGGGGTCCTCTACCTGAACGCGAACAACGGCCGCCTTTCCGCCTACGACGGCGAGACCGGAGAGCGTCTGTACCGCGCCCGGATCGGGGGCATCGGGGGCTCCTACGCGGCCTCGCCGTTCGCCGCCGACGGCCGGCTCTACTTCACCACCGAGGAAGGGGAGACCTTCGTCGTGCGGGCGGGACGGGAGTACGAGCTGCTCGCGAAGAACAGCGTGGACCGGATCGTGATGGCGTCCCCGGCGGCCAGCGGCGGCGTGCTCGTCATCCGGGCGATCGATCGCCTCTTCGGGATCACGCGGTAGTTCGACGCCGCCCGGCGCGGGCTTCTACAATGGACGCCACCCGCGGAGGTTTTACCGTGCTCCGATTCCCGCTTCGCACTCTCCTGCCGTCTCTGATCGCCGGTCTCCTCCCGGTGACCCTGGCTGCCGAGGACTGGCCCCACTGGCGAGGGCCGACGCATGACGGGGTGAGCGCCGAAACCGGCCTGCCGGTGGAATGGGACACCGAGAACGGCGTGGTGTGGAAGGTGCCGATGCCCGCCTGGAGCGGCGCGACGCCGATCATCTCGGGAGACACGATCTTCCTCAACGTCTCCATCCCGGAGGACGCGGCCGGAGTCCCCGCCAACCCCTCCGAGGGTTACCGCCGCCGGCGCGGCGCCGTGGAGGGCCGCGGCAACGTCGCCTATTCGGGGCACATCGAACTCTGGGCGCTCGACAAGGCCGACGGGACGCCGCGCTGGAAGCGGCACCTGAGTGACCGGGACACCCGCGGCCGCAAGCAGAACATGTCCTCGCCCTCGCCGGTCACCGACGGCGAGCACGTCTTCGTGCTCACGGGAACCGGCGTGCTGAAGGCGTTCGACTTCGAGGGGACGGAGCTCTGGTCGCGCAACATCCCGGCGGACTACGGCGATTTCGGACTGAACTGGGGGTACGCGAGCAGCCCGCTGCTGTTCGGGGACGCGCTCTACGTGCAGGTGCTGCACGGGATGAAGACCGACGACCCGTCCTACCTCCTGCGCATCGACAAGGCGACCGGCGAGACCGAGTGGCACGTGGAGCGGCCGACCGACGCGATCCGGGAATCTCCGGATTCCTATACGACGCCCTTCGTGCACGACGTGGACGGGCGCTTCGAGCTGGTGATCACCGGAGGCGACGTCGTCACCGGCCACGACCTCGACACCGGCCGGGAGCGCTGGCGCTCCGACGGCCTGAACCCGGAGAACAACGGCGCCTACCGGATCGTGGCGTCACCGGTGGTCAAGGACGGGATCATCTACGCCCCGACCCGCGTAAAGCCGCTGCTCGCCCTCCGTACGGGCGGGGAAGGGGACATCACCGACTCGCACCGGATCTGGTCCTTCGACCGGGGGCCGGACGTCCCGAGTCCGGTGACCGACGGCGAGCGCTTCTACGTGGTGACCGACAACGGTGTGATGTACGCGCTCGACGCGAAGACCGGCGAGGTCCTCCTCGGACCGACCCGCCTGCCGTCCGGCACCTACAGCGCCTCGCCGGTGCTGGCCGAGGATCGCATCTACATCATCAACGAGGACGGCGTCGCCACGGTGGTGGGGCTGGGTCCGGACGCCCTCGAGATTCTCGCCACCAACGACATGGAGGCCTACACCCTCAGCTCCATGGCGATGTCCGGGGGCCGGATCTACCTGAGGACTGCCGAAGCGCTCTACTGCATCGGCGGCTGAGCGGCCGTTCGGGCCGCCGGGATCAGGTCGCCGTCCGGATGCGCCGCGTGCCGAGGTACGCGAAGAGGAGAAGCGCCGCCGAAGCCGCGATTCCCAGGAAGTTGGGCAGAGCGAACAGTTCGCCGGCCGCCGGCGGCCATAGCAGGAGCGCGGCCGCGGTCAGGGCGGCGGCCCGAACGGGCGCCGTGAGCGGGCCGAACAACCAGCCCACGATCCCCGCGGACAGGAGCAGGACGACCGCGCTGCCGAGGAGGACGGCGACGACCGCCCCGGGGACACCGCGGCCCGTGTCCAGGATCAACAGCAGTTCCGGCCGGAACACGAAGAAATAGGGCAGGGCGAACCCCGCGAGCGCGTAGCGGAACGCGGTGAGCGCGGCGGGGATGATCGGCGTGTTGGCGATTCCGGCGGTGGTGTAGGCGGCGAGCGCTACCGGCGGCGTCACCATGGACATCATCCCGAAGTAGAAGATGAAGAAGTGGACCGAGAGGGGTGGAACACCGAGCTGGCCGATCACCGGCCCGATGAGGATCGCCATCAGGAGGTAGCAAACGGCGGAGGGAAGCCCCATGCCCAGGACGATCGACCCCACCATGATGAGGAGAAGGGCCGGGAGCAGTCCTTCGCCGGCGACGGACAGGACGGCTGCGGGAAAACGGGTGCCGAGGCCGGTCAGGGTGACCATTCCCAGGATGATTCCGACGGCCCCCGCGGCCGCGACCAGGGGGGCGGCCCCCTGTGCGATGCGGCCCAGCGCATCCAGCAGCTTTCGCAGATCGGGACGGGTGCTGCGGTGCCAGAGGGAGGCCAGGACCACGATCAGCAGGGCGACGCTGACCGCCCGGAACACGGTCCGCCCCGCGATGAGGGCCACGACCAGCGAAACGAGGCCGACCCCGAACACGATGCCCGCCTGCAGGGGGACCTTCTCGCCCGACGTTTCCAGCCCGCTCTCGTCCGCGGCCGTCACCAGGTGGCGGCGGGCGTGCAGGTGGACCATCGCGATGAGCGCGACGTAGTAGAGAAGGGCGGGGAGGATCGCCGCCTGCACCACCTGGAGATAGCTCACCGGCGGGTCCACCAGTTCGAGCATCATGTAGGCGGCGGCGCCCATCACCGGGGGAACGAGGGCCGCCCCGGAACTCGCCGCCGCGGTGATCCCGGCTGCGGCGCGCGCGGTGAAACCGGTGCTCCGCATCAGCGGGATGGTCACCGTGCCGGTGGTCGCCGCGTCGGCGACGGCGCTTCCGGAAAGCGATCCCATCATCGCGTTCGCGACCACCGACACCTTGGCCGCTCCTCCCACCGTACCGAGGAAAAGACGGCGCGCCGAGGTGGTGATGAACCGGATGGCTCCGGTCGCCTGCAGCATCGCCCCGAAGACCACGAACAGGAACACGTAGGCGAACATGACCTTCATCGCGATCCCGAAGACCCCCTGGCTCTGCAGGAAGCCCTGGGAGGCGATGCGGGCGAGGGAATACCCCCGGTGGGGGAAGAGGAGTTCCGGAAGGTGGGGGCCGATCGCCGCGTACAGGAGGAAGAGGCCCGCCAGGATCGGCAGGGCGGGCCCGATCACCCGCGCCGTGGCCGCGAGCACGCCGAACAGCCCGAGGAGCCCGAGCGCGATGTCGAGGCCCGTCTCGCCGCCGGCGCGGTCACCGAGAGTCGAGGGGCCGAAGCCGCTCCAATAGAGGACGTAGGCGCAGCTCCCGACCGCGGAAAGGAGACCGAGGAGGTCGAGCCCGCGCCGCCACCAGGGATCGCCGGGCTTCATCCGGATCAGGAAGGCGAGCGGCAGGCCGAAAAGCGCGAAGGCGGCCAACTGGGCCTGAGGCGTCAGTGCCGGCCGATTGACCTCGACCAGAACGAAGGCCGTCAGGAGGAGCGTGAGGATCGCGACGGCAGCGCCGCGAACGCCGGAGGGCTCCCGCGGGACCGATTCACTCACCGCGGCGGCGCGTCCGGAGTTCGGTCAGGGATCCGCCCAGATTCCGGCTTCCCGGTAGAAACGCACGGCGCCGGGATGGAAGGCGACGCCGGTGTGGCGGGAAGCGTTGTTCTCGTTGATCGCCCGCCCGGCCGGGTGCTTCTCGACGACGGATTCACGCCGTTCCCAGAGCGCACGGGTCGCCTGGTAGACGGTCTCCTCATCGGCGTCCGCCCGCGTGATGAGGTGCATCGAGCCGACGTCGAGCCCGAGATAGTCCTCGTCCTGGCCCCGGTAGGTCCCCGCAGGAATGACCGCCTCCCGGTAGAACGGATACTGCTCGGGCAGCCGGCTGCGAATCTCCGGGTCCAACGGAACGAGCAAGGTGTCCATCCCGGCGGTCGCCTGGACGATGGAAGCGGTGGGAACCGCGCCTCCGAGGAAGGCGGCCGCCGCCGAGTCGTCGCTCAGCATGTCCACGGCGCCCGCCTGGGTGTTGTAGAGCGGGATGAAGTCCTCGTAGGTGACGCCGTGCGCCTCCACGATCGGCCGGATGAAGTGCTCGAAGCCGGCGCCGGCCACCCCGACGACGACCCGCCTCCCGGCGAGATCCTGGATCCGGTTCACTTCGTGCCGGCGGGGAGACACGAAGGTCGCCACGTTGGGCGCCAGGGTCATGACGGCCTGCACCGGATACGCCCGGCCCCAGCCGTCCTCACCCCGGGCCGCGAAATACGTCACGGCGGAATTCGAGACTGCGAAATCGAGTTCGCCGGAAGCCAGGCGGCGGATGTTCTCTCCCGACCCCTTGGTCGCTTCGGGAGTGACCCGGAGGCCCGCCTCCCCGAGCACTTCCGCCAGGGCTCCGCCGACCACGAAGAATGCCCCGCCGGGAGGTGCGGTCCCCAGGCTGAGAAACGCGGGCGGGGCGCCGTCGCCGCCTCCGCCGCACGCGCCGGCGGCGAGCAGCGGAATGGACAAGCCCAGAAGAGCGCGAGAGACGGCGGCGTGGCGGCGTGCGGAGAACATCAGGCGGCGATTATCGCGCCCGGACTAACGGGACAGTGCGGTCAGCGGGCCGGAGAGGGCGGCGGCCAGGTCGTCGAGCGTGTCGAACCCTGTGCGTCCCGGGTCCGATTCCACCAGCGCGAATCCCGGAAGGATGCGGTCGCTACCGTCCTCGCCGGTGCGGAGGTGCCGCTTCCCCGCCTCGCCGGACGTCACGCGGGGAAGCCGCCCGCTCTCTCCGGTGAGGAACACGAGCGCCCTTTCTCCCACCATGAACTGCGCCGAGTGGGTCGCGGTCATCCGGGTGTCCCCGACGGTGCCGCCCGGCACCCGGAAGCGCACCAGATTCCGGCCGCCGCCCTTGAAGCGGCGTTCCGTGCGAAGGGTCACGGTGGTGAAGATCTCGCGCCGGTCGGCCGTCCACGCGGAACGCGTGTCGAGCACCTCGCCGGCGACGATCGTGTCCGAGTTCTCGACCAGCTCGGCAAGCCCCGGCCAGGCGTAGGGATTCCGGAACCGCTCGTTCTCCGGCGACGGACCGCGCTGCGCCACTGCGGACGCCCCGGCCGTCAGGAGGCTTCCGGCAACCAGCAGCGAGAGGGCGGCGATCCTGCCGGCCCGAGCGCTTGGTGTCTCGACTCCGCGCATGCTTCAAGCATATCCATCCCGTCCGGCCGCGCGCCAGCCGGCGACCGACCCGGCGTCTCGCCGTCTTCCCCAGGCGAGCGGAAGGGTGTCAAGATTCCGGCAGCTCCGAGTTCGTCGTGCCGCCGGTTCACCGTCCCCCCCGAGCCGCCGTTCGCGGCAGCCGGCCCGTCGCCATGGCGACCCTCGTGGCGCTTGCCGCGGTGTTCGTTCCGGGTGGCGACGCCTTCGGCTACCGGTTCTACTGGCGAACCGTGGACGATTCGCCCCTGCCGGTCGCGGCGGATGCCGCCCGCTGGGACCCGGCGGTGTGGGGGCCGGGAAGGACGTTGCAGTTTGTCGTTGCCGATTCACCGGGATGGACGGAGCCCTGGGAGGATGCTCGCGGGGAAGAGCAGGAGCCGCCGTTCGCGAGTCCGGCAGGCGTGATCCCATTCGCCCGGAAGGCGCTCGCCTACTGGTCGGCGCCCGCCAGTACGGACATCCACTGGGCCGTGACCGGGGTAGGCGGCGAACTGCATGCGGAACGCGACCACGTCAACGCCATCCGCATGCACCCGTTCGGTCACGGGGCGTCCTATGCCCATATCTGGGACCGGAACGGCGTGATCGTGGAGTGCGACGTGTCTCTGAATCCGCGGCACACCCAGGACCTCGAGGGCCGGGCCCTGGAGGTCCTGATTCACGAGTTCGGTCACTGCCTCGGCCTCGCGCACTCAGCGATGTTTCCGACGTGGGACACCTGGGGATGGCGTCACGCCTTTCGGCCCGCCCTCTGGGACGCGGATCCGGTGATGTCCTACGGCTACCTGCCCGAGCCCGCGCTGACCCCGGACGACCGCATCGGCGCTTCGCTGCTCCGGCCCGCGCCCGGCTGGCTGGACCGGGTCGGCAGCATTGCGGGGCAGGTGACCGTGGACGGCCGGCCCGCCCGCTACGTCCCGGTGTTCGCGACGCTGATTTCCGGCGAGGAGGTCGTCGCCTCGGCCAACACGTTCACGAACGGCGAGGGCTTCTTCGCCATCGAGGGACTCTCGCCCGGGGGCTACCTGCTGGCCGCCGGCGCCATGGGCGACATCAGCGGGAACTCGTCACTGGTCGACCGGGGAGCCACGCTCGGCTCGACCGACCAGTACCTGCTGGAACCGGTGCGAGTCGCGGCGGGCCAAGTGACCCGGGTTCCTCCGATTTCCCTGCGGGCGGGGCGCGAGGCGTCCCCCTTCCGGCGCGAATGACCCGCAGGATCACGCTCGTCGCCCTGCTGGCCGGGCCGGCGTTCTTCGCCTGCGGCGGAGGCGAGAGCGCCCCGGTCGCGCCGCCTCCTCCTCCCCCGCCTCCGGCGTTCGGGATTTCGTTCGCGGAGACGGCGCTCGAGGTCCGCGAGGGGGAGACCCTCGCCGTGAGCGTGCAATATGAGGTTCGGGAGCTACCCGGTCCGGTCCAGGTTCGTCTCAGCGCCTCCCACGACGTCGCCTCGGAAGCCGACTACGAGCTCGGGGTGGATTCCGTCGAGATCCCGGCGGGCCAGGGTCTCGCCGGCGAGGCGAGCTTTGATGTTTCCGCCCTGGCCGACCTCTTCTTCACCGAGGGCGCCGAAGTCCTGCCGCTCGCCTTTGCCTATTCCGGCGGGCCGGCCGATCTGGGTGATCCCATCGAGATCTCGATCCTCGACGCGGGCGCCTCGCCCTGTCCGGGTATCACCGTCATCGGGCTTCCCTGGCGGGAGGAGGAGTCTCCGGACGAGGACGTGGCGAACATGCTCGCGACCACCCTGCACTTGGAGATCGGCGCGGGCGGCGCGGGTGCCCGGCTGGAGATCCTCGGGCCTTATTTCGATCTCGGCACCTACGGCCGGATCGCGGAATCCGTGTCGGCGTTCGGAATCAATCGGTGGAGCGTCCGCACCGAATCCGCGGCGATCGTGCACGAGCTGGACGTGAACTGGTCCGGCGAGGAGTGGTTCGAGGAGGACGCGGAAGAGAGTCTCGATCTCGCGTTCCTGGGCGGCGCGTGTTCCGGCGACCCGGTCGCCTCGTGCACCAGCGCGGGCTGCGAAATCATCCGATAGCCGGTTCCCGCCACACTGCGGACTTGCGGTGAGATGGAAACCCGGGACGCGGTTTCGCGGCCTGCGGCCGCGATGCGGGCCGGAGGCCGGCGCTCCGAGCTTCCCGCCGGCGGTTAGACGGGCGGCAGCTCCTCGTGCCAGGACGTTCGCTCCTGGTAGGCGTGGGCGAGCTGGAGCAGCCGGCCCTCCGAGAACGGCGGCCCGTAGATCTGGAGAGCGAGGGGCCGCTTCGGCGCCTCCGACGTGAACCCGCACCCCATCGTGAGGCCCGGGTAGCCGGTCATGTTGCCGATGAAGGTGTTCCCCGGACGGCTGTCCAGTTCGTCGGGATCGGTCCCGGCGCGGACATCGCTCGAGGCGGCCGCCTCCGACCGGAGCGGATCGGCCGGAGAGAGGGAGCTGGGAACGATCATCACGTCGCAGTTGCGGAAGACCCCGGCCATCTCCTGCTGCAGGATGGTGCGCAACCGGAGGGCCTTGATGTAGTCGGTGGCGGGATAGAACCTGGCCACCTCCAGCCGCTCGCGCACCAGCGGATCGAGATCCTCGGGCTGCTCGGCAAGGCGTTTTTCGTGAAACGTCGTGGCCTCCGCCATGGCGACGATCCAACCGGCGCCCCCGGCCAGGTGGGCATGGGGCACTTCGACCTCCACGATTTCGGCCCCGTCCGCCGTGAGGAGCGAAATGGCGGTGTGGACCGCCTGCTGCGTCTCCTCGGTCGCACCCTCGAAGAACCCCGAGACCGGTACGCCGATGCGGAGACCGGAGACCTCGGGCGTGAGCCCCGCGAGATAGTCCGGAACCGCCACGTCGGCCGCCGTCGGGTCCCGGGAATCGGCGCCGGCGATCGCGCCGAGCATCGCCGCGGCGTCCCAGGCGGTGCGCGTCATGGGCCCCGCGTGGTCGAGCGTCCAACTGAGCGTGGTGACTCCGAACCGGCTGATCCGGCCGTAGGTCTGCTTGAGACCGACGATGCCGCAGGCGGCTGCGGGTCCCCGAATGGATCCGCCGGTGTCGGTCCCGATCGAGAGCGGAACCAGGCGGGCGGCCAGGGCGGCGCCGGAACCCGAGGAGGACCCGGAGGGTGTGTAGTCGGTCGCCCAGGGATTGCGCGCCGGGCCAAATCCGGAGAGCACCCCGCTGCCCATCGCGAACTCGAGGAGATTCAGCTTGCCGACCAGGATGGCGCCCGCCGCATTCAGTCGCGCGGTGATCGTGGACTCGTAGTCCGGGACCCAGTCCGCGGTGGCTTGCGAGCCGTTCGTGGTGAGGATGCCGGCGGTCGCGAGGATGTCCTTCGGGGCGTAGGGGATCCCGTGCAGGGGTCCGCGCCAGTCGCCGGCCGCGATCTCGGCCTCCGCCTCCCGCGCGCGCTCGCGGGCATGGCCGGCGGTGACCGTGATGAAGGAGTTGATGGTCGGATCCACGGCCTCGATGTGGGCGAGGTGGGCGTCCACGACCTCGACGGGCGAGAGTTCGCGGCTGCGGATGCGTTCCGACAGCGCCCGGCCGCTGAGCCGGCAGAGTTCGGGGATCATCGGATCAGTCCCCGGAGTCCGCCGCCCCCGGTCCACGGGCGACGAAGGTCACGGCGGGCTCCACCAGGTCCGGGATGTCGAGTTCCCGAACGGCGCGAAAGAAGGCGTGGTTCATGCGCACGGCCGGGAGGATCGTGGACAGCCGGTCCGTGGGCAGCGGACGATCGAGCAGGCTGTTCGCGTACCCGAGTGCGGTGGCCGTGGGGCCGGCGCCCGGGTCCGGCCCGGTCCTGCACCCCGCGAGGATCAGGGGCGCCGCAACCGGCGCTGCGGCGGCGCTGCCGAGCAGCCCCCGGCGGGTGATGAGTTTCGGAGCGCGTCTGGCCATGAGCAACCTCCGCTCTGGTGGACCGGGTTCCGATTCTACCGGCGCGGCGTGGAGAGGGGGACCCAGGGAAACCCCGGCGCGGCCGGGGTATCCTTATGCCCCGTGCTGCTTCGCGAAGCCGATCGCACGGCGGTCCGGAAACACTTCGAGGACCTTGCCGGCCCCGTCTCCGCCACCGTCTATTCGCAGCGGGAAAGTCCTCTGGCGGTCCCGGGACGGACGCCCTGCCAGACGTGTTCCACGACCGAAGCGCTGCTGCGGGAGGTGGAAGAGCTCTCCGACCGGTTCACCGTGGAGATCCGGGATGTGGACAAGGCGCCGGACGTGGCGCGCGACGCGGGAATCGTCCGCCTGCCGACGATCGAACTCACCGGCGCCGCCAGGGGGCGGGTGCGTTTTCTGGGGCTGCCGGACGGCCACGAGTTCGGCTCGCTGATCACCGCGGCCACCTGGGTTTCCGGAGCGCCGCTGACCCTTTCCCAAGACGCCGCCGAGCAGTTGTCGACGCTCCGGCGTCCGGTCCACGTCAAGGTCTTCACGACCCCCACCTGACCCTGGTGCGCTCCGGCGGCCAGTCTGGCCGTCCAGTTCGCGGTGGCAAGCCCCGAGGTGACGACCGACATCGTGATGGTCCAGGAATTCCCGGATCTGGCCCGGACCTATTCCGTTTCTTCCGTGCCGCTGACCGTCGTCGAACCGCTGGAAGACGGAGCCGGACTCGTGGGGCAGGGAACCTCGGTGCTGGGGGCCCAGGCGGAGGAGGTGTTCCTCGCGGCGGTGGCCGAGGTGGGCGCCGCCTCCCAGCCTGATCAGGATCCCGCGTCGTGAGCGGTCACCGTCCCCGGTATCCCGGCGCCGACTGGCGGGTGGATCGGCGCCGGGCTCTGCGCGTCCTCTCCGGCGGGGCGCTGCTGGCCGCCGGGGGGCCGGCCTTCGCGGGAGAACGGGCGGCGCCTTTCTCCGAGGACTCGCTCGCTGAACTCGACCGGCGCCTCCACGCGGTTCGGAGGCGTTTCGGCCTCCGTCGCGCCATCGGCATCCACGTGGAGGATCTGGCCACCGGGGCCGCGCTCTTCAGCCACAACGCGGACCGCGGCTACGTGCCGGCCTCGGGGATGAAGCTGCCGATCACGGGCGCGTGTCTCCACTATCTGGGACCGAGCTACCGCTTTCCCACCCGTCTGCTCGTGGATGCGCCGCCCACCGAGGAAGGGGTCATCGAGGGGCCGGTCCATGTCATCGGCTCCGGGGACCCCAGTCTCCAGCGGCACGACATGGACTTCATCGCGGACTCCCTGGCGGCCTTCGGGCTGACCGAGATCCGGGGCGATATCGTGCTGGACGACTCTTTCCTGGAAGTCCAGGAAACCGACCAGGCGCTCGTGAGGCGGCGGATCCGGTACAAGGAACCCATCCAGAGCGCCCTCGGCTACCACTGGAACCGGGTGGAGGTCGCCGGCGTGCCCGGGGACGGCCAGCAGCCGGCCGTTCGCGATGAGGGGTATGGGTACTACGCCGTTCAGAACCGCATGGTGCTGCGCAACTCGGGGCGCCCCTACATCCTGGCGCAGCGCCGGGGCGAGCGCCGGATCCGGCTCCAGGGCCGCATCCTCAGGGGCGGCAACGAACGCGTCGCCCGCTTCACGGCGACCGAGCCGGCCCTCTATTTCGGCTACGCCCTCAAGGGCAAGCTCGTCGAGCGGGGCGTGCGGGTGACCGGCGAACCGAGGCGGGGCCCCGTCCCCGCCGGCAGCCAAAAGCTCCTGCTGTACCGCCACGAGTCGGCACCCCTGACGCAGGTCGTCGAGGCACTCGGCAAGTACAGCAACAACTGGTCCGCCGAACAGCTCCTGTTCGCCGTCGGAGCCCATCGCTGGGGACCGCCCGGAACGCGGGAGAAGGGCGTGCGGGCCATCGAGGAGTATCTCGTGGGACTCGGCTTTCCGGCCGGCAGTTTCACGATCGATGACGGCTCCGGACTCTCGCGGAAGAACCGCCTGAGTGCGCGCCTCCTCGTCGCCGTCGTTCGCGACCTCTACAGCCAACCGGAACTCCGGACCGACTTTCTCTGTTCGCTGGCCGTTTCCGGGGTGGACGGCACCCTTGCCCGACGTCTGTGGGGGGAAGAAACCCTCGGACGGGTGATGGCAAAGACGGGGACCCTCAGCGGCGTCAGTTCCCTCTCGGGTGTCGCTTTTCCGCTCGCGGCCGAGAACCGGGCGCTTGGTTTTTCGGTCATGACGAACGGCCTCCGCAATTCCTGGAACGCCGACGCAGTCGAAAACCTGATCGCGGGGGAACTCGTCCGCTGGAACGGCGTTTCCCGCTCGGCGTGAGGGCCGTCCCCGGACTCGATCCTCCCGAATACCTCGACTGGACCGAGGATCCGGACCTCGTCCGTGAATTCGGGGCGACCGCCCTGGAGGACGCCCGGCGGGCTCCCATCGTTCGCGGGCTCACGGAGCCGGCAAGACTCCGGCTCTACGAGGGTCTCGTCCGGAACCGGTCCCACGACCTCCAGTTGAAGCGCTGGGTCCGGTCGGGAGTGCTGTCCAAGGCGTGGCTCGGGCCGGGTGAGGAAGCCGTGACGGTGGGGGCGTGCCACGCGCTTGAAGCGGGAGACGTCGTCGGACCGATGATCCGCAACATCGGCGCGTGCCATGAGCGGGGGATGAGCCTCGCCTCCATGTTCCGGGGGGCCCTCGGTACCGAGGACGGGCCGGCCCGGGGCAGGGACCTCCACTTCGGGGACCTGGGCCAGGGCATCGTTGCCCCGATCAGCATGGTCGGCTCCCTCGTGCCGGTGTGCGCGGGGCTGGCCCTCGCTTTCCGGCTTCGGGGAGAAACGAGGGTGGCGCTGACCTGGGCGGGAGACGGCACGACGGGTACCGCCGCGTTCCATGAGGGGATGGTGTCCGCCGTGGCGCTCCGGGCGCCGCTCATCGTGGTGATCCAGAACAACCGGATCGCGCTCGGGACGCCGCTGGCGGAGGGCGGGGACGAACGGCTCGCTCAACTCGGCGGCGCATACGGAATCGCCGGCCTGCGGGTGGACGGCAACAACGTGCTCGACGTGTTCGCGGGCGCCGCGCTCGCCCGACGGGAGGCCCTCGCCGATTCCCGGCCCGTGTTCGTGGTTGCGGACACATTCCGGATGGGAGGGCACGCCACCCACGACGAAGGCGAGAGCCGGAGGATCCTCCCGGCCGACCTCTTCGCGCACTACGGCCGGCGGGACCCGGTCCGCACCTATCGCGCGTTTCTGCGGCAGGGCGGCGCCGGAGGGGCGCCGGTGGCCGACACCGTGCTCGAGGAGATCGAAGCGCGGGTCGAAGCGGAAGTCGCGGACGCCGAACGGGAGGCGTTGGCCTCGCAGCGCACCAGCCGGCCCGAGCCGGGCGGCGCGGGGGAGGGGGTCTTCGGCCCCTAGCCCGCTCCGAGCCTAGAGCCGGGTCTTGGCCGGAAAGTGGTTGAGCCCGAGCCGCGCCGCGGTCCGGTCCGTCTGGTCGACGATCGCGGCGGCGTTGATGCCGATCGCGATCACGATGGCCTCGCTGATCTCTTCCTTGGTAGCCCCCAGCTTGAGGGCCTTCTTCACGTGGCCGTCGAGGCAACCCTCGCACTGGGCGATCAGGGAGCAGGCGAGGGCGATCAGTTCCTGGACCTTCGGCTCGAGATGCTTGTTCTCGGAAAAGTAGGTCTCCTTGTAGAACTGACCGTAGATGGCCTTCATCCGGGGCTCGAGCATCGAATAGGAGGCCGGGGCCGAGCCGTTCGCCTTCTGCTTGGCGTTTTCGTTCCCGCCCGGCTTCGGTTCGTAGTCGATGCCGGGAATCCGGGCCTCGGGGGCCGCTACGTTGTCCGCCATGCCGAATGTTGCCTCGTGCCCGCCACTCTCGGCCGGGACTTCGTTTCGGAGGACGGCGGGTGGGTAGGCCACCGGTCTGGCGCCGCCCGCTCAGCGCGTCAAGAGGAGTAACCGGGGAAGGTTAGCATCAGGAACGCATGCCGGTCCTTCGATGTTCCGTAGCACTGGCGGCGCCGCCGGATGCGGTGTTTGGCTTCTTTTCGAATGCCGGGAACCTGGAAGTGCTCACGCCGCCCTGGCTCCGCTTCCGGGTCCTGACCGAAGGCGAGATCCGGATGACCCGCGGCACGCAGATCGACTATCGGCTGCGTCTTCACGGTCTACCGCTTCGCTGGCGCAGCGAGATCACCGCCTGGGAACCGCCGCATCGCTTCGTGGACGAACAGGTGATCGGGCCCTACCGAAGCTGGATTCACGAGCACCGGTTCGAAGTGCGGGAACGCCCGGGCAGGGGACCGATGGTGATCGCTTCCGACGAGGTGCGCTACCAGGCGCCTGGAGGCTGGCTGATCGACCGCTACCTGGTGGCCCCCGACCTCGAACGGATCTTCGCGTATCGCACGGCGCGGCTCCGGGAGCGGTTCGGTTCACCGGACGACTGACGGCACGCGGCCGGCGGTCCTCGCCGGGAATGTCGGCGCGCCGACATTGGCCTCTGGAGTTGCCTCGGCCGCAGCGAACCCCGCCTCGCGACCCCGGGGGCCCGTAGATCCGGCCGGGCGTCGCGCGCGCTTATCGGATGTTGCGTCAGCAACTTCGGATAAGCACCGCGCTCTTATCGGATGCTGCGAAAGGCGTGGCTTCGTTCCGAATTGGGCGCGAATCCTTATCGAAAGCTGCTTTCGCAGCTTCCGATAAGGAGGAGTACGGTCCAGGTGGAGCGTTGCGTGCGCGCGCGGCCGGGGGCTGCTGGCGGTGCTCGGCGGATTGCGCGAGGGGAGGACCGGTGGGGTTGTTGGCAACGTTGTCAGGGAGCCCGAAGAGGGCGCCGAGCCGCACGGGATCGGCGGCGAGAGGGAGGCGTTCTTGGCGTTTGTGTCGTGGCCGCGACTCCGGAGTGTCGGGCACGCAGGCGGGGCAGGGGGCGACGGCGGGGGAACCGTCGGGGCGCGTGGAGGCGACCCAGCAGGTGTCGCCGCAGTCGGGGCAGTCTTTGGGAGGGGTGCTCATCGTCCGATCGTGGGATCGGTTGCGGCTCGCCGGGTTGGCACGGTTCGGGTGGAGCGTACTAGCTGAATGGGCCGGGGAGCGTCAAGTCAGACGGACCTCCACGATCTCGCCCAGCGAGTCGCCCGGATTGCAGGGGCGCTCCCGTTCCTCGCTCCGCCGCCGGCTGGTGCGCAGCGCCCCCAAACGGACTAGAGCAAGGAGCCGTTATCGGAACCTGCGTCCGGACCTGGTGGGCCCGGGCAGCCCCAATTTGGCCTCCTGCAGGCCTGCGCAGCTCCTCGAGGAGCCCGGATCCACGCCGGCGCCGGCGAGATCCGGGCGAATTCGACCGATTTGACATAAATCGAGATGGCACAGACGCGCTCTGAGCGGTCATGCGCCCCGAGGGCAGTCTTCCGTTAGCGGCCTTGGGGGGCGAGGTCAGTGCTTCAGGTCGGCAATCTGTGCCTGGAGCTGGTCTCGGATGATCGCGGCTTTGCTGAGTGCGCCTTCGATGCGCCACTGTGCGTCGGCAGCGACGTCGCCGCGCAGCAGGTCCATGTCTTGTCGTTTGGCGAGGCGCGCGAGAGTGATGGCGTCCGTGACGCGTTTCTTTGCCGCGTCGTCGCCCAAGGCGGAGATCCGCGCCTCGAGGAGGCGGATCAACTCGTCGTGGAGCGTCTCGACCTCATTCATGGCGGCGGAGGCCTTGGCGCGAACTCCTTCAATTGCATCCGAAAGGCGCTGTTCTGTGGGCGAAACGGACCCGAGCGATGTGGCGGCGGCGGAGCCGCCCAGCCGCCGGAGGCGGCGTTTCGTTTCCGCCAGGCGCTGCTCGACCGTCAGTCTTCGGTTGTAGGTTTGGTTTGTGGTGTGCTGGATGGACCTCCAGTCGTCCGAGGCAATGCCGCGGCGTGCGTTGTCATCGAGCAAACGCCGTCGGAGCTGGATGTCGCTCGCCGTGTTTCTAGCGTAGCGGCGCTGGTCGGGGCCGGCATCGGGGTTGCGCTCGAGTTCGCCCAGGCGCGCAAGAGCCTCGTCGCGGAGGCGTTCAAGCGCATTGAACTCGGCTATCGCGTCGGCCCGCATCTCCTCGATCGGGCGGGGCGGGGGGCCCCTGAGCTCCTTGAGTGAGGCGCGGAGGTTCTTGGCGAACTCCCGGTTGAACCTGGCCTGTTCTTCCTGGAATTCGTCGGGTGTCGGCAGGACGCAACCGGCGAGGATCAGGGCAACGAGAGGAAGGAGGAGAGCTCTAAGTCTCATGGTGGGGCTCACACACCTATTGTGGTCAGGCACTCTCCTCCGGCGGAACGCCGAAGAGGTTGATCCAGGCTACGACGTGGGGTCGTAACGTCAGGGAGAGACGGATGGCGCGGGCGACCTCGTAGACGGACATGCCTCCGGCAGAGAGGAGCCCGGGAAGGTCCCACAGGTGGATGCAGGCGAAGACGTGCCATACCTGGTCGCGTTCGACGTCCGTCATCTGGATGGCCCGGAAAATCCGGGCCAACTCGTTGCCGGTGGGGCGGTTCGGGTAGCCCGCCAGGTGGGCGCCGGAGAGGTGTGCGAAGAAGACAGAAACTTCGTCCGTCGGGGTTGACGGGCGGGAATGGGCTTGCGGGTGGTCGAACCAGGCGAGCGGGAGGGGAATGCGACTTCGGGGGGCAAACTCGGGATCCCATGTGAAGTGGCGGCTCGGTTTGCCGGGGCCGCCGATCAGGGAGCCGTGTTCGCCGACACCTTCCTCGCGCGGGTCGTCGCCGGAGAGCAGACAGTCATCGAATTGCCGGCGCTCCGCTTGAGCGTAGAGTTCCTCGCGGGAGGGAACCCGATCCGGATCGTCGGGCGGCGGGTTGAAGTAGAGGCGGCGAACCTCCGCAAGATCGAGCATCGTGCGCTTTTCAGCGCTCCCAGGCAGGAGGGGAGCGGCGGGGGCGAGCCGGCACCCTGGAGAGAATCTCGCGCCGGATCTGGTCGGCGACAAAGGGGGCGGGGTTGGAGGCCTCGGCTGGGTGGACCGGCCGGATGAGCGGCCGCTGGCCGGGAGAGCGAGCCCAGTCATGCGGGAGGTTGTCGATCTCGCGCTTCAGCTGCTTGAGATCAGACACATCAATGCGCTGCACGAACGTCTTGATTGCGTCGGGGTCGTGGTGCCGTGCGACGGCGAAGTCGTAGAGGTCTCGGAGGACGAGCGCGCCCGTGTTGAGCATCCGTCCACCTAGCTTTTTGGCGAGAATTTCGGCGTTGGTCTCGAACGGCACAGACGTGTTGCGGACCGTGTCGGCGGAGCGGGGTTGGTTGGTGAATGGAGGGCTGGTGAACAGGGTGACTTCGCCGTCCGGCAGGATGATTTTGGTGTTCCACTGGCGGACGCTGAGCTCCCGCGGCGCGGTCCGTCGCTCGATGGTGCGCCGGAACGCATCGCGGCGTTGCCAGAGCCGGACGTAAGACTCCGTATCGGTGAAGAGGTCCACGTCCGTGCTGTGGCGGTGTGCCCAGCGGGCCGCCAGGACGGTCCCTCCGCCGAGGCGCATGTGCTGTTCTCCGCCCAGGTGCTTGCCGAAAGCCTCGCGGACCGCCTCGAAGAGTTCGGCCGGCCCAGCAGGCAGGTCGTATTCGGCCATCAGACGGAGATTCGTTCGACGATGTTGCGGCTCACGGATCGGCTCCGTCGATCGTAGAGCTGGGTGGTAGAGGGATCCGAGTGGCCGACCAGGTATTGGACGTCCTCCATGGGGACGCCCTGGTCCAGGAGGTCGGTGATGACCATGGCCCGGAAACTGTGCACGGTGATGAAGCTCGGGAGTCCGGCCGTCCGGAGCCGGCGCTTGAGCATGGAACGCAGGGTCCATGGTTCGATGCCGGCGTCGCCGAATCCCGTGGGCGAGCCCGGGGCGATGACGCGGAAGAGAGGGGTGTCCTGGGGCTGGTCGCGGGTCTGGGCGGCGGCCAGGTAGGCGGCGATCCAGGCGTCGAGGTCGATGCGGACGGGGATTTCGCGCTGCTTGCCGCGTTTTTCGCGCATGCGCAGCGCTCGGTGGTCGCCGTAGTTGCGGAGGTCCTGGAGTCGGAGCGCGGCGACGGCGCCGGCCCGGGCGCCGGTATAGATGAGGGTGCCGAGGATGGCACGGTCCCGCACCCCTGGCCTCGAGGACGGGTCTATGGAAGCGATGAGGTCGCGTGTCTGGGCTACGGTGATCTCGGGGGTCTTGCCTTCGCGGGATTCGGAACGCGGTGGCCGGACGGACTGGAAGGGGTTGATGACGACCGCATGGCGGAGCGTGAGAAGGTCGAAGAAGTGCCGGAGCGCGGAAAGCGCGAGCTTCTGGGTGGGGATGGAGCCGCCGTAGGCGTCCAGGAAGCGCGCGGCGTGTCCCGGGGTGGTGTCCACGAGGGAGATGTCCTGGGCGGCCAGCCAGTGGAGAAAGCGCTTCACCGGGATGGCGTAAGCCTTGCGGGTGTGCGGGTTCCGGATCCGCGCGGTGAAGAATTCCTCCGCGGCGAAACAGGCCTGGGGTCCGGCGTCGCGCAGGACGGCGAGCCGCGCCGGGTTTTCGAAGGGAACGAGCGCAGCCGTCCGGACGGTCATCCGGTCAGCCGGAGGGCGGCGAACAGAACTCCAGCGAGAACAACGGCCCACAGAATGACTCGCTGTTCAAGGCGGGCCAGCTCGGCCCGTAGGTCGGCCTTCGTGAGGAAATCGGAACTCGCTTGCTTCGCCTGCGCGATGACAGCGACGACCGCGCGCGCGGTCTTCGCATCCATGCCGGCAGCGGTGAGGCGATCCGTAGCGGCGGCGGTGTCAATGGTGTAGGCCATCAGGACTCGTAGTCTCGCTCATCAGGTGAGCCGGAGGGCGGCGAAGAGCAACCCGAGTCCCGCGAGGCCCGAGAGGATCAGCCGCCGCTCGAGCCGGAGCATGGCAGTTTCCAAGCGGGCGGCGGTGGCGTCGAGGTCGCTCCGTACGGCGGCGAGGTCGGCGCTGGTCGCGATTCCTTCATCAGCGCGCGCCACTTCCGCGACGATGGCGCGGGCAGCGGCGGCCGGGATTCCGGCAGCGGTGATCCGCTCGGTCGCAGCGGCGGTGTCGAGTGTGAAGGCCATCAGGAACTCCTGCTGGTGAGTGTAGCAAAGGGGCTGCGATAATCCTTTTTATCCGAACCGTAGAGGGATAGCATCAAGGGATGGCGAGGAGCCGCTTGCCGGCCGGCTTCACGGAGGATTGGATGCTGCAGACGGCGGGAACGCCGGCGCAACAAGCCGCGACCAGGCGAGGCATGAGCCGATCGCGCCGGCGGGCGAGGGGGGTTGGCCCAGGACGGGAAGGGCGCGGCAGCGGCAGCGGGGTCCGGAGCGCGGGCCCGGAAGAGACGGCAGCCCCCTAATTCACGCCTCTCTCCCGCGTGGTCGGTTATCCGAAAGTGCGACGGAGCACGGATTCATATATCCCGTCGCCAAACCACTTCCGAATGAAGAGCAGCGGCCGTGCCGTTGCTCCCTTGACGTAGCGTCGGCGCGGCTTGGCGGTCGTCGCTGCTTCAAGAAACACGCGCGCGAGAACCTCGGCGTCCGTGCCGCGGTTCGCGGCCTTCGGATCGGACATCATGGCGAAGAGCCGATCGAGCTGAGCCTTGTACGCGGAACCCTCGTAGTACTTCTGGAGTCCGCCCCCCAGGACCTGCCCGAATTCGGTTCGGATCAGGCCCGGCTCGATGAGCACGACCTGGATGTTAAAGGGTGCGGTCTCGAGTCGCAGGCAGTCTGACCATCCCTCCAGGGCGTGCTTGGTCGCGTGATACCAAGCTCCGAAGGGCGTGAAGATCCTGCCACCCATGGACGACGTGTTGATGATCCGACCCGAGCCCTGCGCTCGCATGTGCGGCAGGACCAGGCGAGTGAGGTGAGCCAGGCCGAAGAGGTTCACTTCGAGCTGATACCGGGCGTCCTCGAGCGGGACGTCCTCGACCGGGCCGTAGAGGCCGAAGCCGGCGTTGTTGATCAGCACGTCGATGCGCCCCTCGTCTTTCATCATCCGGCTAACCACGCGCTCGTTGTGGTCCGAGCTGGTGACGTCCATCTCGACTGCTGTGATTCCTTGTTGGGCGAGATCCTGCATGCGGTCCAGCCGGCGGGCGCCAGCGTAGACACGGTGGCCCTCGCGGGCCAGGAGGATTGCGGCTTCGCGGCCCATGCCGGATGAAGCCCCGTGATCAGAATGGTTTTTTTCATGGTGCTCAATTATTCGCTGGCCAGTTGGCCGACGGTGAGGCCGACGTGTCCTTGGCGTGTTGACTGGCGGCGCGCGAAGGCGGGGTGAACGTTATCACGGGTGTGCACGATCAATACCGTATGCACGGCATACGGTATGCACGGTGCGCGCACGCGCTACGAAGGCTCATCCGGTGAGTCGGGTGGCGGGACGGCGAACATGTGGAGCCAGTCGATCACCTGCGGGCGCCGGATCCGGGAGAGGTGGATCGCGCGTGCGAGTTCGAAAATGGAGAGCCGTTCGTCAAAGAGCAGGCGGGGCAGATGCCAGGGGTCGATACAGCCCAGGACGTGGTAGAGGATGGAGCGATCCCGGGCGCCGGGATCGTCGGTGCGGAATATGCGGGCGAGTTCCTCGCCGGTCGGGCGATCCGGATAGCCGGCGAGGTGGGTTCCGATCAAGAGATCGAGGAGGGGGTGGTCTGCCGGAGGGCCGCCGGGAGGACGCGCCATGGCCTTGGGATACGAAAACCATGAGAGGGGGAGTGGCGTCCAGGGCTGTGCGTAATGGAGTTTCGCATCGTGGCTGGCGAACCGGAGGGGCTTGGCCGGGCCGCCGATGAGAGAGCCATGTTCCCCGAGGCCTTCGGCGCGCGGATCTCTGCCGGCGGCAAGACAACGCCGGACCGCGTTGCGCTCCCGGCGCGCGATGTGTTCCTCGCGCGTCGCGGGGCGCAGGTGTTCGTCGGGTGGCGGGTGGAAGTAGGCGCGGCGAACTTGTTCGAGGTCGAGCATGGGGTTAACGCGTCCACTGAAGGGAGCGGGGTGGCTCGAGGATTTCGGCGGCGCGCTGTACGCATTGCTCAGCCGTCAGCGGCCGTGCGGGGTGAAGGATCTGCTCCGACTGGTTTGCGAGCCAGTCCCGTGGGAGGGCTCGGAGTTCGTCGCTGATTCGTTGCAGTTCGTCTGGGCGAAAGTGCCCGAGTGCGCGGTCCAGCGCGAGAGGATCGTAGTGTTTGGCAACCGCCATGTCGTAGAGGTCGCGGGGGACAAAAACACTGCTGATGAGCATTCGGCCCCCGATTTTTCGGGCCAGGATCTCCTCGGTTGCTTCCAAGGGAACCGCGGAGCCGCGGATGGTGTCGGTCGAGCGCGGGTGTGCCATCCGGGGCAGCGTCGAAGACAGGCTGATCTCCGCGCCGTCCGCGAGGATGATCGTTGCCGATCCCGGCGAGATGCCGCCGGTGCTGATACCCCCGGCGGCACGCGCGAGGTCACGCTTGAAAGCGTCGGCATTGTCGTAGAGACGGCGGTAGGGCTTGGAATCGACAAAGAAGTCGAGGTCGGTGCTGTGACGGTGATCCCAGCGTGCCGCGAGGGCCGTACCGCCACCAAGACAGAGGTGGTGTTCCCCGCCGAGGTGTTTGGACAGGGGCTCCCTGACCCGCGAAAAGAGCGCGGCGTTGTGCGGCGGAAGATCGAGTGCAGCCATTGGGGAAAGGATCGAGAAAAGCGCCAGGGTCAACGGGCGGCGAGGAAACCGATCTGGACGCCGATGCCCAGCCCGATCGCCAGGCCAAAGACGAAGCGGAAGATCCAGCGGCGGTACACGGTTCGCCGGTGCCGGCGGAGTTCGGTGCGGAGGTCGGCCGTGGCCTCGACGATCTCCCGCAGCACGCCGCGGAGGTCCTGACTGTTCTCGAGGAGGAGTTGGCGAAGGTGGGTATCGCCCGGGCGAGCGTCCTCGAGCGGGAAATCAGGGGTGCCGGAACTCATGAGCGCGGGGCGGGGGTGTCGGGGGCGGTCCAACGTGAACGCCCGGGCTGGTATTTGGTGAGTGCGTCGATGGTCTCCCGCAAGGCGTCCTGCGGAAGCGCGGCCAAGGCATGGAGTCCGGCGCGGACGAGTTCGCTCTTGCTGGCCTGGAACGAGGCGGCAAGACAGCGCGCCTGGAGATCCGCCAGCAGTGCGTGATCGTCGGGCGGGAAGGAAAAAGTGGCGCGGACGGCGTTCGCGTCGCGCCTGGCGGGTGAGCGCCCTCCCATGATGCGGTCCGCGTCGTCGAAACGCCGTTCGGCCGCTGCGGCCGCATCCGTCAGCGTGCGGCCCAGGTTGGCGACAGGGTCTTTTGAGGTCATGGTGGCGTGTCCTCCTCAAGAACGTCGAGGATTTCGTGGGTGAGGCTGAAGACCTCGGCCTGGGCGAGCTGCGCCCGGGGAAGGTCGGCCACGGTCGCGCCGGCGGCGGCCGCGTGGCGAAAGGCTTCACGGTCTCCAACCTGGGTGTTGAGGACCGGAATCCCGTACTCGGGCAGCAGCTCGCGGGTCTTGGCCGCAAGCCGGGTACCCGGCTTGCGCTGGTTCACGACGATGCGGGCCCTGAGCTCGGGGTGCACGCGGGCGGCTCCGGCGATGACGTGGCGGATGGTGAGGCCGGCCCAGAGATCGGGCGGCGAGGGAATGACGGGCACGACGGCGAGATCGGCTATGAGCAGCGCGCTGTGCGAGAGGGGAGAGTCGGCCGAGGGTGGACAGTCCACGATGATGAAGTCGTAGTCGTGGAGGTGGGATCGCAGCTCGGCGCGGAGGCGGGCGGGGTTCGCGCCGGTGGCGAGGACGCGGGCGGGAAAGGGTTTCGTGTCCGGCGCGGAAGCCGCCCAGCGTGTCGCCGTACCCTGTGGATCCGCGTCGGCGACCAGGACGCGATGTCCGCGGCGGGCGAGTTCGCCTGCGAGGCACATGGCCAGGGTGGTCTTGCCGGGTCCGCCTTTCTGGTTGGCGAGGACGACGATGCGGGCCAGCGCCGTGGCGCGCGGGCTGGAGGTCTTCACGGTACGCACGATCAATACCGTATGAAAGCATACCGTATGTAAGGCATACGGTATGCACGGTGGCAGGCCCGGGAGGAGCATTCGGCCGAAGCAGGCATAGAATTGCCTACATGGCCGAAGCGCTGACGCTTTCGAAAGTGGATCGACAGGACCTGGACCGGGTCGAAGCGATGATCCAGGAGTTCGCACGAGACTTGGACGAATGGCACGAGGCGCGCCGCGGACATGGGGGACAGCGCGAGGAGCCGTTGGACCTGGGACGGCTGCACCGCCGTGCAAGGGAGATGGCGAACGCTCTGGGGAGGATGCGCCGGCGACAGACAAAGCGGCGCGAAGCTCGGGAGCGGCGCGGTAGTGCCCTCGAGGGCTGATCAGCCGCGCAGGCACCGCCGCCCGGAGGGGATCATGGAGGAGTGGACCACGGCTTCCGGGGGGATGCGGTACCGCCTGGAGGGCGGTTGCGCCCGCGTCGGAATCCCGGAGGGCCAGGCGGTGGTGGCGGAGTCCGACCGTCTGCTGTATCGCGGAGACGGGGTGACGTGCGCCCTGGCGGGGTCAGAGAACGGCCGCGTGCGGGGATGGGTGAACCGAATCCAGCGGCGCGCGGCTGGCCTGGCAAGCCGAATGAGCCGCTACGAGGGACCTGGAGAGGTGGCATTCGCCGCGGGGGGCCCGGCGGAGGTTCAGGCGGTGGAACTCACGAGGGCAGACAACCTGGTGGTTGCCGCGCCGGCATTGCTGGCGGCTGGCGCCAGCGTCCAGGTGGACGTGGCGTTGGTGGAGAAGGTTCGCAACGAAGGGGAGCGCTGGCCGTTGGTGATGCACCGGCTGACCGGTGAAGGGTTGGTGCTGCTAGTGGCGTTCGGCGACGCGGTCGACGTGGAGCTGGCAGCGGGTGAGGCGGTGGAGGCAGCCGTGTGGGGAGTCGCGTGGTATGCCGCGACAGCGGAATACCAGTTGCGAGTGCTGGGCGGGGACCATGTGGCGCGGGTGACGGGGCCGACGCGACTGGTCTTGCAGACCGCACGGCCGCCGCAACGATTGCTCGATTAGTTCGTGTGTATGGCCCAGTGGAGAATTCCCGATCTGGAGCGGGGCAAGTATTTTGAGCTCGAGCCGGCCGAGAAATGGAAGGAGGAGGACCGTGGGGCTCGGTCGTTTTACGTCTACATACTGGAATTCGATGCCCCGCCGCCGAGGCCGGTGGATATCCGACTGCGTGGCGGAGGCAAGGACGGCGTTTTGCGGTACGTGGGACACACAAAGGACCCGCCGGGACGGCTGGACGGACACAAGGATCCCAACAACAAGAACGAGGTGACGGCGGGCGCTGTCGTTCGGATGGTGTACCTGGTTGAGTTGCCGACGCGAGAGGCCGCGACGTGGTACGAGTGGTTCCTGAAGCAGATGCAGGCCAAGCGCCCGGAGGACCTGGGGCTGCACATCCGCCAGGTCGGCAAAGAGACGGAGCGGACTAAGCGACGTTTAGGGATGTTGCCGCGTCGTAGGTGGCCGTGGGTGGTGGGCCTGTATGTGGCGGCGGCGTCGGCAGTCTGGCTGTGGGCGCTGATGGTGGAAAACTGCGGGGGATCGTCACCGCGAAGAGCTGTCGAGGCGGGAGCCGGAAGCGATGTTGGTGCTAGGAGCCTGCGCCGCAGGAACTTCTATCGGCGGCGATAAGGGGGGTTGTCATGGGCTCGTGAGTGTGTTGTGTTAGCGGGGCGAGAGCGCGGAGGCCGTTGATGGCGACGAGATTTCGAGCGTATCAGCCGGATCAGC